>NZ_JAUEQW010000007.1:0-289557 GCF_056498045.1 Trinickia sp. Z7 | reverse complement strand
CACGGGCTGCATCCGCGCCATCAGTTCCGGCTCGCGGAGCGTGATCTCGAAGAAGAACTTCAGTCCGGTGATCGCGGCGTTCAGCGAAATCGGTGACGTGCCGTGATCGACCAGATGCAGTTGGTAGCCGCGCAGGTCCTCGACGGTGGCGGTATCAGGTGAGCGCCCGAGGTATCGGGCAAACTCGCGCACGATGCGCAGATAGTTGGCCTGCGTCTTGGGCGAAAGCTGGCGCATGCGCATGTCGTCAATCATGCGCTGACGCAGTGGGCTGACGGCTGGTTGGGCGGAGGTCATGATTCGGCTCCTGCTGAAGAACGAGGCGGATTGCCTCATTCGCCAACATAAAACCGCGTGACCGGCTTCGCTCTGACCTCCAGCGTCGGGCCGGAGCCCCTACCGCGGGAGCGGTTTCGTTCTTCGGCCAGTTTGAGTCATTCACCAGGGTCTGCTTTTGGTGTCCCGGACGAGAGCGATATCCACCTATCTAGGCTTGCTAAACTGGCACAAACCAGCTGGATCCCCACTCCATGAATCCTCTCAACCGTAACCGTCCGCTGACTGCATCCGAGATGTCGCTCGCTCGTTGGATGCTCGAGCATGGCGAGCCACATGCACGAGAGTTTCTCGAACAACTCGCGGCGGCAGAGGTAACGCCGTGGCGCTGTCCTTGCGGCTGTGGATCCATCAATTTCCAAATCAGGGGCTGCGAGCCCGCCCCACCGGGCGTACACATTCTTGGGGACTTTCTTTTCGGCCCAGAGAATGAGCCGGCCGGGATATTCATTTTTGAGAGCGCCGGTTTGCTCAGTGGTATCGAAGTCTATGGCCTCGCCGGCGATGCTCCTAGAGAACTGCCCCCAGAAGATGCGCTTCGGCCCTTCGGCCCTAGTGGCAGCGGGTCATCGTAGGTCGCTAACAAGTAGGCAGGTAGTCCACGCGTCGCGTGCAACTCGACTGACCGCTCTGTGGTAGCAGATATGAGATCCGCTATTTCCGATTCGGGTCGTGAAGACTCATTCGACGGCGATAAGAGCGGCCATTCGTCGTTGCCGGTTTGCGAACGTGGTCAAAGAAGTCAGGGCTCGGTCACACTCGCGCGACCCGGCTGCGCTTGCAAGCGCAGCCTTTCGGTCCCCACGTAAGATGCGCAGGCACCTTGCTTCCCGGGCGCAGAAATGAAAAAAGGCCAGCTAAAGCTGACCTTTTTAAAAAACTTGGTGCCCAGGAGAGGACTCGAACCTCCACGATGTTGCCACCGCTAGGACCTGAACCTAGTGCGTCTACCAATTCCGCCACCTGGGCTCGCTTTGAGCGAAGGCGCTATTCTAGCCACTTCGGCGTATCTGTCAACAATGCGCCCCAAAAATTTTCAACTCCCGATCACCACGAACACCTGCGCCACCGGCGCCTTCGAGCCGCCCGGTCCAGCCGCCCGCAACGGCTGTCCATAAGTCACGCGCGCATTCACGAAGCGCGACCACTGAAACCGTAACCCAACCCCCACGCTGGACAGCATGCCCGCCTGCACTTCCGCAGGCTGATCGATCTTGTTCCAAACATGCCCCGCATCGACGAACAAAAACGGCTGAAACGCCGGCCCGCTATCGCCGAAAAACGCCAGGGCAGGCGTGCGCAATTCCGTTTGGACATCCCAGCCACGATCGCCTTGGACACTGTACGGCGCATACCCACGCAGGGTATCGTCGCCGCCAAGCCCCATCTCCTCGCTAGGCAATAGCGTATTCGGCGTCCATTGGAATCGCCCACGTGCGGATAAGCTAAATCCCACGCCAATCGTCAAATCGCGTTGCGCCAGCAATTGCATATACCCATAGCGCGCCGTCGCGCCATTGCGCGTAGTCTGAAACGCATCGTCATTATTATCCCCATCCAGATGACCGGGGCTGCCGACCAGAGCAACGTTCGCATGCGTTTGTCCCAACGAATCGTTTTTCGTCGCATCGTATGCGATCAAAAATTGATGCACGTGCGTATTGGCATTGAAGACCTGTACGCCGCCGAATTCCAAGTCGTTATTCGAGCGCTTGAAGTCATAGCCGAGCTGCAACTGTTGCTGCCATCCGTCCAACAGTGGCAAATACCGATCGTAACGTGCGCTGAACTGCGCCGAAACACCCGTCTGGTTGAAGCTGTTATCCAGCCGCGGCGTGCTCTGCGCGTACACCCCGAAGAATTCGACGCGATCGAACCAAGGCAGCGGCGCCGAATAGCTGAACGAGTGCGCCTGGAAGCGGGGCCGATTCGGTCGGCCTTCGATCGATGGGTTGCCACCCAGTAAATCGTTGCTCGCCGTGTATTGGTAGGCGAGCTGCTGATCGAGCCCAAATAGGTTGCCGTAATCGAAGCCCGCAAAAAAACGATCTCTGCCCAGCTGTTGCACGCCGGCATTGTCGTAGCCTGCGTTGACGCGAAACGGGAAGCGATCTTGGGTTTGCAGGATCACGTCGGTCGCATTCGTGCCCTCGCCAGGCGCATACACCACATCGACGCGTCGATACGGATTGGCGTTCAGCAGCGTCAGGCCTGTGGACACATCCGACTCGGTGACGGAGCCGCCGCTTTGCAACGGCATCTCGCGCAGCAGTTGCGCGTCCGAAAAATAACGATTGCCGCGCACCATGACGCGTCCGACATGAAATTCGGCTACGGCGATGCGCACGACGCCATCGCTGACGTCCTGCTCGGGCACGTACACATCGACGAGCGGCTGGCCTGCCGCGCGGAACCGTTCGATCACGGCGCGGCGAATTTGCGCGAGCCGCGCAAATGTCAGCGGCTTGCCGATATCGTCCGCGAACTGCGCAAGAAAGGTATCGTCCAGCACGGGCAAGCCCACGGCTGCTACTGGCTTGCCTTCCGGCAATGCTCGCGAGCGCACGAGTACATGACCGTCATCCTTGACGAATGCGATGCCGCGCAGCGTCGCAATGGCCACTTGCTGCGAGTCCGACGTCGGTCCAGGCGGCCGGGGAGGGGAGGTCGGCCGGGTAGGCGCCGGGGGCGGGCTGGGCGCCACGTCTCGATAGGATTGGGCGCCGGCCGCGGTGCAAACGAGCGCGAGCGCCGCGCCGGTCCAACGCAGTTTGCTGCCGACTCGGCGGCTCATATGCGAGGTTGCTGCGTCATGTCGGGTCCCCGTTGCGCGGCGCCTTCGATTTGCCAATCGCTACGCGCGCGCGATGTCCTTGATTTTACGTGCAGGCACGCCACCCACTACCGTGTAGGCCGCCACATCCTTGGTGACGACCGCACCCGCGGCCACCACGGCCGCTTCGTGGATGGTGACCCCGGGCAATATCGTTGCGCCCGCACCGATCCAAACCTTGTCTTCAACTCGGATCTCATGATGATCGAGGCCGCGGCCCACCTCGGGCGCGAAGACGATATCGTGCGTGGCCGTTTCGAACGATACCCGTGGCCCGATTTGCACGTCGGCCCCGATCGCGATGCGGCTGTTGCGGCAGGCAAGCCGCGTGTCGAAATTCAGGTAGGCGCGATCGCCGATCGAAATGCCTCGGATCGTTTCCTCGTTCAAACTCAGCTCGACATTGAGCGGGCCGATGATCGTCACGTTCGCGCCGATCGTCATGCCCGCGGCGCGGTACAGGGCAGGCCGGATGCGGTTGAACGGGCCGTAGGTTGGCATGGCATTGCCGAGACTGATGAAAAAGTGTCGTTTGAAAGCCGTCAGGAGCTTCATCGGTTCGCCCACGGGAAGGCGCGTCGCGCCACAACACTCCACAGTACCGCGCCCGCGGCGTTCCGTCCCTAATCTGGCGCATAGAGCAGTGCTTTTGTCGCAAATCCGGGCAGTGCCCGGATCAATTGCCGTTTTCGCAATGCGAGGCACCCGTTCTCCAAGCGTTTCGGCATTTCCTCGTATCGGCCGAAATCGTCATGCGGCGGCAGAAACGCAAAAATTAAATTAGGGTCGTTATCCGAATAAAGAACCGGGTTAATCGTTAATCGCCCGTAATAACTTCCGAAATTCCTACAAACTTTTTGCGCAAATTAGGGATTCCCCTAGTGTGGTATCGGTAACAAATAGCCGACTAGCCGTCACACTTTGATACAAAAATACGCACTTCGGGAAATTTGCCCGTAGAGCGTTTTTCATGCCTGTTATGTCGGATGAATCCTACAGAACTTGCTGACGCCCTACGCGATCTTCCTCCTGCGCTGATTTCGCCAGCCCGCGCGTTCCCCGATACTTCGCATCAACGAGTTGCAGCCGCTTTCCGCCAGAACGCGATTGTGCACGCCGGGCGGGCCTGAACAGCGGACCCTCCCAGGAAGCGATGCCCGAGGTTGTGACCCGAAGCTGTCCTGTTAGTTAGGACTGCTAACTAAATAGTTGTAGAGCATTGGTTTGGGAAAGCCCCGTTTCGCTTCGAGATGCCGCTGCCCCGCCTTCCACACGTTCCGCTCGGGCCTGTCTCGATGCATTTGAGGGTTTGAAAGATGAAACGACGTCAATTTCTCGGCTGCCTCACCGCAGCGGCAAGCAGCTACGCTCTCGTTGCCTGTGGCGGCGGCGGTTCCGGCTCCAGCTTGGGCGGCAGTGCGGGAACGGGTGCGGTGGTGAACGCAAGCTCGACGTCGACCTCGGCGGCTTCGCCGGACGGCACTACCGTGCCCTCGGCAACCTCTATCGTGGACAACAGCGCAAACGTTTGGACACTGTCGAATGGTTATATTTACAAAAACGGCACCAAGGACCCGTACTCGTACAACGTGATCATGCTGCTCTGGTACGGCGGCTACGTGTACCAGGAGAACACCAGCAAGGCGTTCTACAAGTGGACCGGCACGACTTGGACGCAATGCCTCGACCCGCGCTTGGGGGGCACGTCCGCGGACGGCACGACGATCCCTCCTGCCTCGTACATCATCGACAAGCAGAACAACCAGTGGACGCTCTCGGGCGGCTACATCTATAAAAGCGGTGTGAAAGATCCGTACTCGTACAACGTGAGCTTGCTGCTCTGGTACGGCGGCATGATTTATCAGCAGGGAACGGGCGGTCAGTTTTACGTGAAGACGTGGATGAACACCTGGGTGCCTTGCCGCGACCCTCGCGTGAACTTGGCGGCAACGGCCGGTTCCTTCTACGGCATCAACGGCCACTACGACTATCCGTTCACGCCCACCCAAGTCGTCACTGCGTTGCAAGCCCTCGGCTGCACCACGTATCGCGTGGGCTGCATCAACAAGTCGACGCAATTGAACCCGCTCATCGCGCTGGCCAGGCAGTTCCAGACGGCGAACATGACGCTCTTCACGCTCCTCGACTACGGTCTGCGCGATTCCACCGGGACGCTCTACACGAGCGAGTCGGCTGCTTACAGCGCCGCCTACTCGGGCGCAGCGGCGGTTGCCACCGCGCTGTCGCCGTACGGCGTCACGATGTACGAATGCGGCAACGAACTGACGCGCGACCCGGCGATCATCCTCAATTCGGCGACGGCGGGCACGAACAAGACCGACTTCAACAACGCGAATTGGCCGATCATGCGCGGGGCGATCCGCGGGATGATCGACGGTATCAAGTCGGTGCAGCCGGGCGCGAAGGTTGGGGTGAACTTCTGCGTGGCCGATATCGCGGCCTCGGACATGTTGTGGGACGGCCAGCAGCCCGACGGTACGGGCGGCCACCCGACGGTGCGCTGGGACATCACGACGTGGCACAACTACTCGCCCTACGGCGACATTTTCAACATCGGCACGGATGGCGCCGGCCCTGGCTTCAACTTGCCGGCGTACTGCAAGGCCCGCTACGGTGTTCCGTTCATGATCACCGAGTGGAATGCGGCGCCCGAGCAAAATGAGACCCAGCGCTCGAGCTATGTCACGACACAACTCGGCGAGTTCTATGCGGCGCGTAAGACTCAAGGGCTGCAGTCGGTGATGTACTACGAGCTGACGAGCGGCGATTACACCTACGGCATCGTGCTCGACGACCTCACGCCGATCCAGCCGACATACGGTACGTTCCAAACGTTCGTGCAGAACAACCCGGACAACTGATCATTCGCTGCAATCGCCCCGAGGGCGAATGAAAAAGCTCGAAGCGGAGGCGCAATGCGCCGAGGCTTCGAGCCTTTTGCTTACCGTGTGTGGATATCCGCCGCCGTCAGCGCCCCGTATTGGGCGAGGGCACCACGCCGGACACGCGTGGGTCGCGCACGCGGGCGGGCCGACGCGCGGCAGCCGCGGGCGCAACCGGACTGGGGCGCCGCGTGAAGGCCGGATACGTTTGCCGCACGCGCGATGCGAGCAGCAAGGAGATGACGAGCGCAATCGGCAGCATGTTCGAGGGCGTGGTCAAGCGGTGCTCCGTGGCGGACATCGCCAGCAGGCAGACCGAGCCCAATTCGATGAAACGATACGCCACGAAATTGCGGCCGTTTTCGCGTACCGAGGCCCAAGCGCCTGTTTGGCACCAGGCGATGAGACGCCAGTAAAAGGTAATCATCAGCAAGAGGCCGATCACGCCGAGTTCCGCGAGGATGTTCAAGAACGAGTTGTGAGCGTGCGAATCGCTATGGTTCGCCGTCACGCCCACCGCTTGTCCGAAGAATCCAAAATAATGGACCACATAGGCGATCTGATCGTCGAACGAGCCGAACCCCATGCCGAAGATCGGGCTTTGGCGGAAATAAGACAGCGCGCGCGGCCACAGCCACTCATAGCGGATGTTGAGATTGGCCACCTTCTCGTCGGGATTGGAGATGTTGAACTGATAGCCCATGTAATCGACCGAGCCTTGCGTGTGCAGGTACGCAATGAACAGCGATGCGGCAATGAGACCGCCCATGAGCGAGGCGAGCATCCAACGTTTGCGCCCGAAGTATAGATAGGGCAGCAGCACCAAGATGCCGAACGCCGATCCGCGGCTATAGGTCGAGAACAACATCAGCGCATTGACGCCCATCAACGCGAGCATGCCGCGGCTTCGCCTCATCGAATAGCAGGCGATACCGAGACACAGGAGCACAGCCAGGAATCCGCCCGCCGCATTACGCGCGATGAAGTAGCTGCCGAACGTGTCGGACGGGTGGCGGAAAATCGTCAACAGCCCGTTCTGCGCGACATACCAGAGGTAATACGGGATGTTGACGAGCACAGCAAAGGTATAAAAACGGCGCAAAACCTTGTTCAGATCCCAGCGGTGCATGTAGACGCAACCGGCCAGAATCGGCGCATAGGAAACGAAAAAGTTGCCGTCGTGACGATAAAAATCGAATTCGGTGAACGATTGCGGGTTGTAGTAGAGCGTGGAAAGCAAGGCGAACGCCGCGAAGGTCACGAGCGGTGCGATGAACGACGGGTAGCGGCGTCCGAAGAAGCGCCACCCGCACAGCACCATCGGCGCGAAGCCGATCGCGCTGATTGGGACGAAGTTCGTCACGCTGAAAATCAGCGCGATCAAGGAGACGTAGGCCACGCTCGCTTTCCCTCGGCTTATTTGGTCACGATCGCTGCCGTCAAGCCGGCGTTGAGCGCGGGCAACAGCAGGCTCAACACGCGGTTGAAGCGGACGAGCGGGCCATTGTCGACGTACACCACATCCTTGGGCTGCAGGTTGAACTGATTGGCGAGCAGCATCGAGACCGGGGAGCTCGAATCCAAGTGATAGACGAGCGGCTTGCCGTTCTCTTCGCGAATCACGTACAACTGCCTCGCATTGGACGTGCCCTGGTTGATGAAGCCGGCTTGACTCAGCGCCTCGGCGAGCGTGAGCTTGCCGTCGGCGGTGGGCGTGGCGGCGATCGGCTTGGCCACTTCGCCCATTACGTAAGCCGTGTTGTCGTCGCGCGTGCTCACGCGCAGCATGTCGCCGGGCTGCAGCATGATGTCTTGCGGATTCTTGCCGAGCGCAATCATCTGCGTGAGATTGATCGGGTAGGACGTGCCGTTGCGCGTGATGGTCAAATGCGCCCGATCGGCGTTCGCGGTAAAGCCGCCCGCACGGTTCACGGCTTCGGTCAACGTCATCGGAATATCGTTGATCGATTCGCCGCCAGGGGCGCGCACTTCGCCGTCGACGTACACCTGCGCCGACCGGTACGACGCCACGCGAACGGTCACCTGCGGCTCGCGGAACTGCTTGGCTAGATCGGACCTAACATCGCGCCGTACCTGCTCGACGGTCTTGCCGGCCGCGTGAATCGGGTGCGACAGGTAGGGGAAGTCGAGGTTGCCTTGGCCGTCGACGACGAAACCCTGGCCGGGATCGCTCGTTTTCGACGTTTGCGTTTGCTGACCGAGTGCGGCCGCGAGTTCGGGGTGATCCCACACGGTGATCTGCAGCACGTCGCCTGGGCCGAGCTTGTACGGGCCGGGCTTGGCGAACAAGTCGAGCTGATTGGCGATTTGCATTTGGCTCGCGCTGCCTTGAAGCTGTTTGATCAGGTTCAAGTCGATCGGCTGAATCGGAATCTGCTCCGCGGTTTGCACCGCGCCGTCGGGTGTCGACGAAACGGGCAGAGAAGGGGGCGTCTCCATATGCTGACCGGGAACGATCGAGCACGCGGCGAGCAGCGTCGACAGCGCGGTGAGGGCCGTCGTGCAGCTTCTGACGGCGCGCGCGCGCGTCGCATTGCCGTTACTTGCGTTCGGGTCGAGCAATCGTATTGAGTTTTTCATTGTTCGCACTCCATGCTTCAGTAGGCGTTGCTTCAGTACGCATTGGTATGACGTAGGCCCTTGAAGATCGTCGCCAAGATGATCCGCATGTCGAGCCGGAAGGACCAATTGCGTAGGTAATAAAGATCGTGGGCGACGCGCTGCTCCATTTTTTCCACTCGCTCCGTTTCGCCGCGGAAACCGTTGACCTGCGCCCAGCCCGTGATGCCTGGTTTGACGCGGTAGCGATGGATATAGCCCTGTACGATCGGTTGATAAAGATTGTCGTGCTCGATGGCGTGGGGGCGCGGTCCCACGACCGACATTTCGCCTTTCAACACGTTGATGAACTGCGGGAGCTCGTCCATGCTGGTGCGTCGTAGGAAAGCGCCCACGCGCGTCACCCGCGGGTCGCCGCGCTTGGCCTGCTCGAGCACGCCGTCCTTCGCTTGATGCACGCGCATCGAGCGGAATTTGTAGATTTCGAACACTCGCCCATCCACGCCTTTGCGGCGCTGCTTGAAGAACACCGGCCCCTCCGAGCTGAGCTTGACCGCGATGGCGATCGCGATCATGACGGGCGCCAACGCAATCAACGCCGCGGCTGCGAACAAGCGATCGAACAGTTCCTTCTTGATGAGCGCGCTCGGCGGCACCGGCGACGCAATCAGGTTGATCGTCGGCAGTCCCAACAAATTCGTCACGCTTCCTTCGAACAGGGACAACATGCGCACGTCGGGCATGAAGCGAATGTTGATCAGATCGTTGCGGAATTCGTTGACGACGTCCATGATCGCGGCGTCTTCAGCCAACGGCAGCGCGAGCCAGAGTTCGTCCAGCTCTTGTTCGCGCACGAATGCAGCGAACGCGGCGCGATCGTCGTACACCGGGATCTCGGGGTGCGCGATCGGCGTGCCGCCCGAATTGATGTTGTAGATCGCCGCGGCGCGAAAACCGGTGGTGGGGGACGTTTCGATCTTCCGGATCAGGTCGTCGCAATGCGCGCCGCACCCTACGATCGCCACCTGATGCAAGTTCATGCCGGCCGTGCGCATGCGGGCGAGCACCGCGTGCATCCACAGCCTGCCCCCGATCATGACGGCGCCGGAGATGACGGTCCAATAGCCGAACCACAGCCGCGACACCAGGTTGACCATGTGCAACGAGAACATGAGCGCCATCGCGCCTACCTGAACCAGCGCCCAGGCCAATGCGATTTGCCGCACGAGCGCGCGCTTGGAGCGGCCGCGCCATGACTCGTAGACGCCGAACGACGGAAACACGACCAGCGACAAAGCAGCCGAGAAGGCGACGAAAGCCCAGTAAAGCCGCGCGTCGGCCACGCCTTCGAATCGCAGTTGCGATGCGATCAGGGCGCCCAGCGCGATGATGCCGACGTCGAATACGCGCGCCCAAAGATCTTGCAGTCCTCGCATTTCTTCACTCCTAGTCGTTGTTCGTTCGTTCGTCCGCAATCGCATGCCACGCTCTTGGCGTTGCGCTCGCGAAGCCGTTCACGCTCGCCACGAGTCGATCGACGATGCGATAGGTAAGAAAAGCCCCAAACGTGTCCTCCCGAGCAATGACGCGCGCCCTAGGCGGCCCGATGCCACGGCGCCGCGCCCGTCACTGACTCAATGCGTGTTTCCGATAGACGGTGGGCGATACGCCGTACCGTTTTCTGAATAGGCGTCCCAAGCGATCGCCGTTGCCCATGCCGCAGCGCCGGGCAATCTTGTCGACGGGCAACTTGGTGCCGACGAGCATGGCGCAGATCGCTTCGAATCTGAGCTGCATCAAGTACTCGAGCGGCGTGACCCCGAACTCGCTTTTGAAGCGCCGCAAATAATTACGAACGCTCATGGCCGCGACGGCGGCGGCGTCCGACACGGAAATGTCGCTGCCGAAGTTCTCGCGCATCCAGCGCGTCGACTCGTGGATCTTATCGACGGTAGTGTTCAGGTTCGGCGTCTCGCTGCGCGCTTTCACGACTTCTCCGACTGACGGCGGCAGGCTGCTCGCGATGCGCAGCGACATGTCTTCGCCGTGATCGGAGGCGATCTGCGTCAGCGCCATTTGCGCGGCTTTTTGGTTCAGCGCCCACGCCGGCATCGAGCCCGAGCCGATCCAAAACACCGGCACGTTCGGCCGAGCGTGCCCCATGCCCACGCCGAACGCGGACGCATGCCGCGCCGCGGCCGCATGAGCGGGCGAGCCGGGCCCGGAAAGCCAGCGCGCGAGTTGCACGTCGAAGCCCGATGTCACACGCACGTCGTTACTTGCGACGTATAACGCGTGAAAGTCCCCCACCGAATAGGAGTCCAGACGCTGCGTCATGACGGCGATCGAGGACGAACTCGTCACCGGGCCGCCGAGCTTGGAGAGCAACGACACCCGGTAAGGAGGTTGATTGCTCGAGAAGCGCATCAAGGCGTTGGCCAATTGAAAGACTTCGCTGATCACCCCCGTCGTGAACAGGCAGTGACCGTCGAAGATGAGGATCCCAATATGGCGCGCGTCTGCTAGCGAGGTCATTTCTCGCCGCATGACGTGCGGTGTAGTAAAGACAGTGGCGCGATCCACGAAGCATTCCTCCCGCATGGTGAACACGATGAGTGTTGCGGTGCATCATCGTAATCATCATGATGCCATGTCGATTTTTGGAGAAAAACCTGGCAAAAATAGCCGTGTATTTGGCGCGAGCGGTCGGGTCGGAGAAGTTTAATCGCTGAAGTATTTTTTATATTTTTGTTATAAAAATTTACAAACTCGGTTTTTTTTCGTGCACCCCTTCGGCATTGTTGGGGTCAGGGCTGGCGGCCTTCCGCGGGCGGTCTCGGTAAAAAATATCGGGCTTTAATCAGAAATATTGTCATTTCGCATAATTGCACCGATCTGTCATTTACCGATCTTAAGCCTTCGGGTATTTGTAATGTTTGTCGGGCTTCACCCAAATCCGCCAACACATCGGCCTTTTGCGACCTTCGGGATTACGCATGAACTTGTCTCGCTATGCTTCACAGCAACATGAGCCGAAGCGGTCGGTGACGCGCTCTTTTTGCGCAACGCTCGCCGCTTCTTCATGCATCCGGACCCATTAGGAGAACAAGCAGATGAGTACTCCTGTCGAAACGAGGGAGCGACCGCGTAAGGTCGGGGCGGTGACGCAATTGCGCGCGCCGCACACCCTGGCGCCACAGTCGGCGCTGCGCACGCGGGCCGTCGTGCTCGCGGGCGGCTCAGGCACCCGGCTTTGGCCGCTCTCGCGCAAGCATTTCCCCAAGCAACTCGTCGATGTGCTCGGCGCAGGCTCGCTTCTGCAAATGACGGTGCAGAGGCTGCAGCGGCTCGCCGATGTGCAATTGCAGATCGACGACACCCCGATCATCGTCTGCGGCTCCGAGCACCGCGCCATCAGTGCCCAGCAGATGGAGCAACTCGGGGTGGGCGCGCAGTTCATCATCGAGCCGACCGGGCGCAACACGGCCCCTGCGCTCTCGCTCGCGGCCATGCATGCGCTCGCGGACGGCAACGACGCCGTGCTCGTCGTGATGCCCGCCGACCATATGATCGGCGACGTGGCGGCATTCCAGCGCGCCGTCGCCGTGGCCGCGCGTCATGCCGAGCGCGGTGCGATCGTCACGCTCGGGATTCGGCCCACGCGCGCCGAAACCGGCTACGGTTACATCGAACCGGGCGACGAGATCGGCGATGCCCGCAAAATTGCCCGTTTCGTCGAAAAGCCGCCGCTCGAAGTGGCGCGTTCCTACCTTGCCTCGGGCAAATACTTCTGGAACAGCGGCATCTTCGTATTGCGTGCGAGCGTTTGGCTCTCGACGTTGCAGCAGATGCAACCGGAGACGTTCGCGGCTTGCGCTGCCGCCTACGAAGCAGGAGAGGATAGCGCAACTGGCTACAAGCCGAACGAACAGCTGTTCGCGGACGTGCCCTCCGATTCGATCGACTACGCCGTGATGGAAAACCTCGCGCGCGGCGGCGGCGTCGAGGGCGTGGTCGTTCAGCTCGATGCGGCATGGTCCGATTTGGGCTCGTGGGATTCGGTGTGGGATGCCCTCGGCAAGGATGCGAGCGGCAACGTCGCGTCGGGCCGCGTGCTGATGGAGGACGCGCAATCGTGCTACGTGCGCGCCGAAAGCCGGCTCGTGACCTGCGTGGGCGTGTCCGATCTCGTCGTCGTCGAAACCGCGGATGCCGTGCTCGTCGTCGATCGCTCCCGGGTGCAGGACGTCAAACGCATCGTCGGGCGCATCGCCGATCAGCAGGGGCCGGAGGTCGACGCCCATCGGAAGGTGCAGCGACCGTGGGGCTGCTACGACTCGATCGACAAGGGCGAGCGTTTTCAGGTTAAGCACATCGTGGTCGAGGCCGGGGCGCAATTGTCGCTGCAGCTTCACCATCATCGCGCCGAGCATTGGATCGTCGTACGCGGCACGGCTCTCGTCACGCGCGGCGAAGAGCAGTTCCTGCTCGGAGAAAATCAATCGACGTATATTCCGCTCGGCGTCAAGCATCGGCTCGAAAACCCCGGAAAGGTGCCGCTCGAATTGATCGAAGTTCAATCGGGCGCCTATCTCGGCGAGGACGACATCGTCCGCTTCGAGGATGTCTACGGACGCGCCAGCTGATGGCGGCGGCCGCGCGCAGCGATTGCGAGCGGCCGCGGCGTTTGCCGGCGGAGCATACGTGGCAACCGTTTTTGAACTCGATCCATGAACGTTTATGACGCTGCGCTGGAGCATGTCCGCAACTCGATCGGGACGGCGGAAGTGCTGGGACTGAAGTCCTGCGCGATCCTCGTCTCCGATCTGAAGCTCTTGCTCGAGGTGCTGGAAGAGGCGGTGCGCAACCAGCAACCGGGTTCGCAACAACAGAAGGCGCAATGAAAGCGGACGCGATCCACACAACGCTACATTTTCGAGGACGACGCCAGTGAACGATTTGGCTCTCAACTCTCTCTACGTGCAAACAGGAGGCGAACGCAGCCAACTGTCTGCACGCGACCTATTAAAGCTGCTGCGCGATCACATCTTCGAGGTGCTCGGCGTGGCGCTGGCCGTGACGGCGCTCGCCGTGGCCTACCTGTTCATCGCGACGCCCGAGTACGAGGCCGATGTGCTCGTGCGGGTCGACCCGCCCGAACCGAACGCGCTCGGCATTTCCTCGCAGGGGCAGCAGTTCGCGCCGCCCGCGCCGTCGCCGTCGGCCGAAATCGCGATCATGCAGAGCCGCTCCGTGCTCGAGCCGATCATCAACCGGTATCGCTTCGACGTGACCATCACGCCGAAGACGCTGCCGGTCATCGGCAACCTGGTGCAAAAGCTCGCGAAGCCGGGGCACCCGGCCGGCGCGTGGTTCGGCATGGGTTCGTATGCGTGGGGTGGCGAGAAGGTGCATATCGGCCAACTCGACGTGCCGCCGTCGCTCGAGGAGCGCAAGCTGACGCTGACCGCGCTCGATGGCGGCCGGTACGAGCTGCGCGGCCCGGGCGGCGAAGCGATTTTGACCGGCCAAATCGGCACGCTCGCACGTTCGAGCGATGGTGTGTCGATGCTGGTGACCGAGCTTGCGGCGCGCCCCGGCACGCAGTTCGAAGTGAAGCACTGGGCCATGCTCGATGCGATCAAGCGATTCACCAAGGACTTGAAGGTAAGCGACAAGGTCAAGGACACGGGCCTCGTCGAAATCACGTATTCGGATCGTCATCCCGAGAAAGCCGCGGAAGTGGCCAACGCCATCTCGCAGCAGTACATGATGACCGCCGTTGCCGCGAAGCAGCGCAACGACAGTTCGACCTTGGCGTTCATCAACAAGGAACTGCCGCGTCTGCATGCCGAGTTGGAAAAAGCCGAGCAAGCGTTGTCGAGCTATCAGACGACGGCCCAATCGATGCAGCCGACGAGCGAAGCCCAAGCGTACTTGCAAGGCGGTATCGACTTCGATCGCCGCATCGCCGATTTGCAGATCCAACGCACGCAATTGCTCGACCGCTACACGCCCGATAGCCGGTGGGTGCGTAACATCGACGAGCAATTGAGCCAACTGCGCGCGCAGAAGGGCGCGTTCGACACGCGCTTCGCGGCGATGCCGTCTTCCGAGCGCAAGAACGTCGACCTCACGCGCGACGCCAAAGTGGCGGAGCAGGTCTACCTCGGCATGATGCAAAAGGCAGAAGAATTGTCCGTGCGTCGCGCCAGCACGACCGGCGGCGCGCATATCGTCGACGCAGCGGCGGTGCCGTTCCGTCCTGTCAAGCCCGATCCGCTGATCGTGCTGCCCGGCGGTGTCGTGCTCGGTTTGTTGCTTGGCGTGTCGACGGTTTTCGTGCGTCGCCACGTGCTGATGGGCGTGACCGATCCGCTGTTCGTCGAGGCGCGCCTGGGCGTGCCGTTGATGGGCGAAGTGCTGTACAGCCAGCAGCAAGCGCGCCTGGACCAAGAGATCGGCGCGCTGCAGCGGCGCTCTCTGTCCTCGCGCAGTGCGGTGCCCGGCCTGCCGGCGCGCGTGCAAAACGCCGTGCCGGCGGACGGACGCGTGGTCGCAACGGGCGGGGGAGTATCGAAGGTGCTCGCCGATCGTTACCCCGACGATCCGTCGATCGAGGCATTGCGCAGCGTGCGCACTTCGCTCTCGCTCGACTTGGCCCATGCGCCCAACAACATCGTCATGATGGCGGGGCCGACGCCGTCTGCCGGCAAGAGCTTCGTCGCGGCCAACATGGCGGTGTTGCACGCCGAAGTCGGATCGCGCGTGCTGCTGATCGACGCCGATATGCGCGCCGGTCACTTGGCCTACTACTTCGGCCAGCCCAATCGCGGCGGCCTTTCCGAAGTGCTCAAGGGGGCGATGCAGCCGCACGAAGCGTTGCGCCGCACGAGCGTTGAAGGGTTGACGTTGCTTTCCTGCGGCAGCCGCATCGCGAACCCCGCGGCGCTTTTGATGCGCCACAACTTCCGCGAGTTGCTGCAGCGGTTCTCGCAAGAATTCGATCTCGTCATCGTCGACACGCCGCCGTTCCTGGTCGTGACCGATGCCGCCATCATTGCGGGCGACGCGGGCGCCACCGTGCTGGTGCTGCGCTCGGGCATGCAAAGCGAGGAGGAGATCGCGGAAACGATTCGCAAGCTCGAACGCTCGGAAGCACGCGTCACGGGCGCGGTGTTCAACGCGATCCCCCTTTCGCGCAGCCATCGCTACTACGGCTATTACGGCTCGGGCGACGACACGGAACCGATGTTCGACGCGACGGCGTGATGTCGAAGGCCGCGTTTTGCGCGCGGCCTCATCGACTCGTTTTTTCGGGAGCACTATGCGCCTCGTAGTCAATGGTAAGTTCACCGCGCAGCGCTTGACGGGCGTGCAGCGGGTGGCTTACGAACTGTTGCGCGCCGTACGCACCAACTACGCAGCGGCGGACGAAATAGAAGTAGCGGTACCCAAGAATGCGATCGAATCGGCATCGCCCATCGAGCGGTTGCGGCAAGTGCCTTGGCTCAAGGGCGATTTGTGGGAGCAGATCGCTTTGCCGCTCGCCACGCGGGGCGAGTTGTTGCTGAGCCTGTGCAACAGCGGGCCCGTGTTCAAGCGCCGCCACGTCGTGATGGTGCACGACATGGCCGTCTACGATACCCCGCACACCTTTTCCTGGCTCTTTCGCACTTGGTATCGCGTCAAGTTCGCGCTGCTGATACGGCATGCGCCGATCCTGTTGACCGTGTCGGCGTTTTCGAAAGCGCGCATTTGCGAGTTGCTCGGCGCCGAAGTGTCGCGCGTGCGGGTAGTGCGCCCCGCCGTGGACCATTTCGGCCGCATCGTTGCCGATTCCTCGATCGTCGATCGGCTCGCGCTGCGCGATGTGAAGTATTGCGTCATCGTGGGCAGTTTGGATCCGCGCAAGAACCTGCAACGCGTGTTGGCAGCCGTCGAGCGGCTCGGGCATTTGCGCGACGTGAAATTCGTCGTGGTCGGCGGTGCCAACTCGCGGGTGTTCGCCCAGGCCGGATTAGCCTCGCCCCAGGTGGGTGCGTCTTCCGGATCGGGCGCGCAGATCGTGCGTGCGGGCTACGTGTCGGACGGCGAATTGAAAGCGCTTTACGAGCATGCCGCCTGCCTTGCATTTCCTTCGTTGTACGAAGGATTCGGCCTGCCTCCGCTCGAAGCGATGTATTGCGGCTGCCCGGCGATCGTTTCGCCGCATCCGGCGCTGACCGAGGCGTGCGGCGATGCGGCGATGTACTGCGACCCGCATTCGGTCGACGACATCGCGCGCAAGATCGAGAGCCTGTTGACGGACGACGCGTTGCGCGCCGTGTACCGAGAAAAAGGCCTGGCGCATGCGCACGCCCGCGGTTGGGAGAGCGCGGCGCAGGAGTTGATCAAGATTCTGAGGGGAGAGACTTATGAAACGGAGCCTGCGATTGCCGTTAGCTCGGCCGCATAGCCCGCGCCTAGCGAAAGGAACCGGCGCATGACCGATCGCTTCGAATTTTCGCAGCGGCGGCGCGCGCTGCTGGCGGCGCTGGCGGCAAGCGGTGCGATGCCGAGCATGGGCGCGTTTGCCGCACAGCTCGTGCCCCGTGCGGGCTCATCGAGCGGCGGCGAACGTCGCATCACGCAGTTGATCGGTGCGAACGGCTGGGCGGAAACCTCCTCGAACATCGCCATGTGGAAGGAGATGGGCATCAGTTGGGGACGCGATTCGGTCGGGCCGGGGCAGCGCAACTCGCCGGACGATCCGATCAGGGTCGAGAAGACCGGGGCGGCATTCGATCACGATCTCGCGCCAGCCATCTTGCAGAACAACCGCAACGGCATTCATTCCTTGCTGCTGCTCGGTTATACGCCGAAGTGGAACGCGTCGGTCGACGGCGACAGCCGCTCCGCGCCGAAGGACGACAGCGTCTGGCAGCGCTATGTCGAAACGGTCGTGCGCACCTATGTCGCGCCGCCCTATAACGTGCGTCATTTTCAGATCTGGAACGAAGCGGCGGGCAAACTGACGGGCGGCTCGCCGCAAGCGACGTTTTGGCACGGCAAGAACTTCAGCGCGCATCGCGAGCAGGCGCGGCCGTACGATCGCGCGATGGAGGATTACGTCGAACTCGTGCACATCCCGGCCGCGCGCATCGTGCGCAAATACGGCGGCTATGTCGTGTATGGGGGATGGCCCGATCAAGGCGGCTTGGACAACTACATCAGGTGGCTCGAGTATCGCAGCCCCGAGGCCAATGCGCGCATGATCGATTGGGTCGACTATCTCGACACGCACTACCTGGGCGTCGATGCGCTCACGCCGCTCTACGAGCGCTATGTCGCTCGCGGCGCCGCCCGGGGCATTTGGCAGACGGAAATCGGCGATCGCTACATGACCGATCCGCACTATCTGCCGATGTATTTCTTCAAGTTCGCGGTGTGGGCGCTTGCGCACGGATGGAACGATCCGAACCAGTACGTTTCGATGGTGTACCACTGGGACGGGTTCGAGCCGTACCGTCTCACGCATCGCGGCAATCCGCGCACTTACAACGTCTCGGGCAAATCGCTGGTCGTGCTGAACAAAACCGTCGGCGGCGCGCTCGAGCGCTTTGGCGGCCAACTCGCTTTCGGCCCGGATGCGGCGGGGCTCGCATTGCGCTCGGGCGGTGATCTCGTGATTCAAGTGCGCGCCGCGCCGGGCCCCCGAACGGTAGAGGTAAGCGGCTGGTCCGGCGCGCAATCGGAGCGCCTCGGCGTGGCGATGATCGACGCCCTGACGGGCGAGGCGGCCGATGCGAGCGCGATTGCGGCGCGCTCGAGCGCGCAAGGATTGTCGATTGGATTTCGAATTCCGGAGACGGTTAACGGAGCGGGACATGGCGCACCCCAGCACCTCGCTTATCTCGTCGTGACGCAACGCGCATGACGACGGCGAGCGCAGCTCGGATCGATAAGAGACACGCGCCGAGTTACAAGGAGGATCGAAGTGAACAAGGCGGATGCGGTACGGCGCCCCAACGGTGTCGCCGCGGGCCTTCATGCGGTGGCCCGTAGCGGGCGGGGCGAAACGGATAGCGCAGCGTCCCCTGCGCACGGCGGTTCGAATTCGCATGGGCATCACGGCGCATCGGCGCAGGCGGGTACGACGTTGCACGAGGCGTTCAAGGTCCTTTGGCACGGCGCGAAGTGGTTGTTGTCGGATCGCATGTTCATGCGAATTCAGCATCGGCGGTTGATCGGGCGCTGGCCGAAGATGAGGCGCCCGGTTGCTTACAACGAATCGATCTTGCTGCGCTGCTTGCACCCCGACATGCGATGGGTTGCCCTGACCGATAAGCTCACCGTACGTGCATACGTGCGGCAAAAAGTGGGAGAGGCGCATTTGATCCCGCTCATCGCGGCGCCCGAGCGATTCACTCGTGAGGTATTCGAAGCGTTGCCGGACGCATTCGTCATGAAAGCGAATCATGGTTGCGCGTTCGTGAAGGTCGTGCGCGAGAAGTCGCAGACTTCGTTCGAAGAATTGAATGCACTCGCCGAAAAGTGGTTGTCGATCGACTTTTCGCGTAGCTCGCGCGAGCGGCATTATCGCTTCATCAAACCGCGGCTTTACTTCGAGCAACTGCTGCTCGACGAAACCGGAAAAATCCCCTCGGATTTGAAGCTCCATATTTTCGGCGGCCGCCCCGAGGGACCGCGCATCTACACGATGGTGGTAGCCGATCGCTTCGGCGATGTGCACGGCGATCTGTACGACGAGCATTGGAACCGGATGAACGTGAGTTTCGGCCCGTACACACCGAGCGCGGCCTCCGTGCCGCGGCCGCGCAATTGGCCGGAGATCGAGCGCGTGGCCAAACGGCTCGCCGAGGATTTCGCTTATGTCCGCGTGGATCTCTATTCGGTGGGCGACAAGGTGTATTTCGGCGAGTTGACGTTCACGCCGGGCGCGGGCGTATTGCGCTTCACGCCGGATAGCCTCGACTACGAGTGGGGGCGCCTGCTCGAGGAATCGATCGAAGGGTTCGAGCGGATGCGCCGCGCCGGCTGCGCGTGAAGCGAGGGTGCTCGGGCCGCCCGTCGTGTCGCACGAAAGCGCTCACAAAAGCGCTCACAAAAGCGCCAATTATTCGTGGTTTCGTGCCCCCTTGAAATATACATGGAATTTTCCCGGATAATCTCAATCAGGCATATCGCGAGATGATGCCATCAAAGGAACGACCCGCTCGGCGGGGCTGGAATTCGAGCGGAGTCGCTTCATTGAAATTGCGTTGCGCAGTCAACGATTAATTAATCAACGTAATGGAGGCAAGTAATGCCACTCTTTATCTATTTCATCGCGGCCGTGTTTAGCGTCGGCGCGCTGACTGCTTCGCTGTCGAACGGAGCGGTCGGACCGGCGCATTTCGTTTGTATCGCGCACTGAGGAGACGGTAGCATCGCGCGCTACGTCGCGCGCGGCGTCCTCGCACGAGGCGCTCGCGTGGACGTAGCGCGTTTTTCTTCGCGTTATTGCGCGAGTTGCCAGTTCAGCACCGGATGCATCGCGCCGGCCGGCATCGCCCATGCACCTCCCGGGCCGAAGTTCCAAGCCGCGAAGCTAGCGGGATCGCTCATTTGCGCTGTAGTGAGGCCGTTCGCTGCGGGCACGCCGTCGCCGCCGTTCGGTTGGCCCGTCGTCTCCTTGTTCCAGTAGACCGACGTGATGGCGCCGGTATTGACGTAGGCCACACCGGCTGCAGAGAAGGTATTCACCACGCCCGTATCGAACGACTCGTCGATCGTCCCTTCGTTGGAATAGACGAGGCCTGCGCCGCCCCGGCTGCCTTGCGCCTTGCCGGTTGCGTAGGACTGAGAAATGAGCCCGGTGTTATCACCGACGAGCCCGCCCGGCGCCACATGGACGGGACCGGTTACGTCGCCGGTCGCATAGGATTGAACGATGGAACCGTTATTGCGGCCTACGAGGCCGCCGGCCAACCCCTGCGTGTCGGAACTGACGCCGCTCCACGAGCGGGTGATGACGCCGTCGTTCTGACCGACGAGGCCGCCCGTGGTGGTTTGGTCTTCGTTGGCGGCGTATAGGAAGCCGGTCGCGTAACTGTGCGTGACGACGCCTTGATTGTCGCCCACGAGGATGCCGGTTGCGGCGTCGTCATAACTGGCGTGGCTGTTGGTCACGCCGATGTTGCGCACGACGCCGGTCTTGCCCACGACCCCGAACAAGCCCGTCGGTTGCCAGAAGGCTTGCTGCTCGAGCGCCAGGCGGTCGATCGTATGTCCCATGCCATCGAACTGGCCCGTGAACGCGGCGCTCGTATTGCCGAGCGGCGCAAATGTCGCGCCGGCCGCGTCGATGTCTTTGCCGAGCGCGTAGGCGCCGGCCAAATCGAGCGAGACGTTTTGCAAATCGCCGAGCGAATCGACGAGCTTGTATGCCGTGATTTGCGACGGCAATCCGCTGTAGGGCGTGGCCGCCCAGCCTGGATTGGCGAGCAGCGTGCCGGGTGCATAGGCGCCGTTCATGTCGTACAGCGCGCTCACTACGCCCGTGCTGCCCGACCAGTCCACTGTGCCGTGATTGAGCACGCTGCCTGCGTTATCCGATCCCGATGCGTCCGCGCGCAGGTTCAAGGCGCCGTTGCCTTGGTTCTTGATCGTTGCGCCCGCATCGATCACGACGTTGTGCTGCGCATTCAGCGCCAAGCCGGCCGACCCTTGCCAGCGCAGATCGGCGCCCACCTCGAGATCGCCGGCATTGCCCGATGCGCCGGTCGTGGTCAAGTTGACGGCGGTGCCCGCGTTCAAGCTGCGCGACAGTACGCTCGCCGCTTGCGTATCGACCGTGAACGAAGGGGTCGTCAAGTTCCAGGTGCCGGCGGTCACGGTCGGCGCGCCACACGTATCGCAAAGCGAGAGCGTGCGTGCGGCCGTGTCGACGCCGCCGCCGTTGCCGTCGGCATTCTTCGCGGCGATCGCGCCGCCGATGACGACGTTGCCACGATCGGCGACTAGCCATACGTGGCCATCGCGCGTGGACGTGCCCGTCGCGCGGATGGGGTTGTGTGCGCCGGCGAGCGCGAACACGTTCCCATCGGCCGCTTGCAAATTGATTTGGGCCGCGGCAATGGCGCCGGTATCGAACACCGTGCCGCCGCTGCCTGCTTGCACGAAGACTTGTCGACCGGTGGCCGAGTCTTGCAACAGGACTTGCTGACCGGCGGCGAGTTCGACGGCGCTTTTGGGCGCGTTGATCGAACCGGTATTGACCACTTCATTGCCCGAAATGAGAACGACGTCGCCGCCGCTCGATCCGATTTTGCCGAAGTTGACGACTCGGGCACGCGATTTGCCTGCGAAGGTGAGGGGGCCGCCTTGCATGAAGGCGGCGTTCGAGGTGTCGAGGGTCGAAGCGAGGAAGCGGCCGCCTGTGGTCACGACGCCCGTCGATCCCACCACGACGCCTTGAGGATTGACGAGGTAGACGCTGCCCGTTGCGGATAGCGTGCCGAACAGATTCGAAGCGCTCGTGCCGGTGACGCGGTTGAGCGTCGCGCCCGAACCGTTGTTGAATACGACATGGTTGCCGCTGCCGATGGAGAAGCTGTTCCAATCGATGACGCCGCGGGTCGTGGTCTGGTTGACGGTCAACGAGCCAGTGCCGGAAGCGATGGAACCGGCGCCCGAGACGAAACTGCCGCCGCCCGGCAATGCGCCCGCATGCGCTCGCGCGATGCAAAGGGAAAAGATGCCGAGGGCGATGGGCTTGAGCAGCAAGCGCGTGCGGCGGGCATGGCGAGTGCGGCGGGCATGGCGAGTGCCCGGGCGCACGATCGAGACCGTGTCATTCATGTGAGGAACCCCGTGAGTGGTTGGCCGCGCTATTGTGCTGTTCCGCATTGGTGCGAGGGAGCAACAACTGTCAACCTAATCGGTCAAGACCACGGAATTTTCAGCCCGGTTCGTACTGCACCTTTTTTTGTCGCTTATTCTGCAGTGCAACACAGGAGGGGCTGCGATTTATCCGCTTGGCGAGGATAGCGAGCGCGGCGACGCGGAGACTGCCGACGAATATTGATCCTTTATACAGTTGTTGCCAAGAGGGAGTAGCGTTCAGATGAAGTCAGTCACGATCGCAATCTGTAACTATAACTACGAGCGGTTTCTTGCCGATGCCATTGATTCTGCGTTGGCGCAGGACTACCCCGCGACGAAGGTGCTCGTGGTCGACGATGGTTCGACAGATAGATCGCGTGAAATCATCACGAGCTACGGCTCGCGCATTCGCGCGGTGCTCAAGCCGAACGGCGGTCAGGTGTCGGCGTACAACCGCGCGTTGGAAGAGGTGGACACCGAGTACGTGATTTTGCTCGACGCCGACGATCTGCTCTACCCGAATGCGGCCACGGACGTGATGCGGCGCTTTGCGACGGGCGACTACGTCAAGGTGCAATTTCGCCTCGACGTGATCGGCCAGGACGGCACGCACACGGGCGTCTCGGTCCCGCATTCGGATGCGCCGGCTGACTGTGGCACGTTGCTGCGGCAAGGGTGGTTGTACCCGTCCCCGCCTGCCTCGGGCAATGCCTATCAAACCAGCGCGCTCAGAAAAATATTTCCGATTCCCGAAACGACGGAAGGCCGTTACGGCGCAGATTTTTTTTCGATTTATGGCGTGGCGTTGGTCGGTCAAGTTGCCTCGATTTCGCATGCGCTCGGCTCGTATCGCGTACATAATTCCGCTGCACAAGACGTTTCGTTCGCCAATTCGGAAAAAAATAACAAAGCGCCCAAAGCGTATGCCGCACGGTGGAACGCTTTACGGTATGTCGCCCGCCAGCGGCTGAACATCGATTTGCCCGAGTCGTTTCACGACTTCTCGCATGAAAAGGCAATTTTTTGCAGCGAGATCTATGGCGCCCCCGTGCTCGACCGTTGGCGCTGGTTCGCCTTCGACTCGCGCAATTATTTGCACTCGATCGTCGCCAACCCATTCTGGGGCCCGGTGAAAAAGCTCGGCACCATCGGCCTGTCGTGCCTGTGCCTTGTTCCATACGCACCGTTGTCGAACTATGTGGTGCGCTTCATCTCCAATCCGCTAGCGCGCGGGAGCAGCGCCGCGCATTGATGCGGCGCTTCGGCGTTCCCACGTGCTCGTCGCTTGAAGGGCGGCGGCCTATGAAATATTGCTATGGACAAGAAAGAGAACACCCGCGTACTCGCTTTCGTGTACGGCGGCTACATCATGAGGTACTTGTACCTCCTGGTGGTCATCCCGTTCTATGGGCGTGTGCTAGGCGTGACCGAGTACGGCCGCGTGCTCGCGGCCATGTCGTTGATGAACGTCATATGGATGCTCGTAAGCTACGGCTTCACCTTCGTTGGCATGCGCGACGTGTCGAGGGCCCATGAGAAGCGCGAATTCAACGATATCTTTTCGCTGCATCTGAGCGCGCGGATCCTACTCGGTGCGCTCGGCGGCGCCGTCGGTCTCACGGCGACCTTCTGCTCGCCCGTGTTGTCACAGCGCCCGCTCATAGGCGTGCTCGCGACGTTGCTCGGCATCTTGAACGGCTGGAACCTGGGCTGGCTGTTCCAAGGGCGGCATCAATTCCGCACGCCGATCATGCTGGAAGTGGTCGGCTTCGCGCTCAGCTTGGTGCTGGTGCTCTCGCTCGTGAGAGGGCCAGCCGATTCGACCTTGGTGTTGGCGAGCCTCTTGGCGGCTTGTCTGTGCTCGACCACGATCGCATACTGGCTCACGCTCAAGGACATCGGTCTACCGCGGATGAATTGGCGCGGGGTGCCCAGCCTCATGCGCGATTCGACGATGCTGTTCCTTTACTCGACGGGTTCGGTGGTGCTGACTTCGGCTTCCACGTACCTGTTGACGTTGCTATCGACACCGACGCAGGTGGGCTATTACGGCGCCGCCGAGCGTTTCGCGACGATCGGCTTGAGCCTCATGGGGCCGGCTGCGCAGGTTTTTATCCCGACCATTTCCCGGCAGATCGCGCAGAACGATCATCACGGCGCACGCGCGACGACACGGCGCGGCGCGGCGTTGCTGCTCGGCTATGGATTCCTCGCCTTGGCCGGCGCATACGTGCTTTCGCCGTTCGTGCTGCCGCTGATCCTGGGCAAAGCGTTCACGCCTAGCGCGCATGTGCTGCAGCGCTTCGCGTGGATGTTCCCATTTTCCGCGTTCAATCAATTCGTGGGTTTTTACGTCTTCCTGCCGCGGAAGAAAGACCGGCTGATGGCGGTCGCGGGGCTGATGTCGGCGGCAGCCAATCTCGGCTCCGCGCTATTGCTCGCACCGCATTTCGGCGCTCTCGGCATGGCGTCCGCGCGTGTGATCGGCGAGGCGACGCTGTCCGGCACGCTGCTGCTCCTCGCGTGGCGCACCGGGTTGCTGAGCGCAATCTTCGGCCGCACGCCGCCCGGCGACGGCGTCAACAAGCCCCAGCAACAACAGGCGCCCATCCGAGCCGCCACGACAATTGACGCGTCGCCCGCACCAGCCGCCGCGCCGGCAGCCCCGCATGCGCGCTCTCAAAGCTACCCGTCGATCCGATGAGCGCGATCACGAGGCGCACGGCGCCCGTGTGATCGAATACGGGCGCCGCAAGCGCGTCGATCCCGGGCAGCGGCGAGCCGAGCGCCGCATCGATGCCTTCTCTGCGAATGCGGGCAAGATGCGACTCGTAAGCGGGCGTCATCGCTTCCGCTCGCCCGCGTTCGCCTTCCTTTCCGTGGCGTTGCCCCGCACCGGCGGCGCGCGACGCCGGTGCGCCCGCAAGCCGCAACGATTCGAGCGCCAGCATATCGGCGAGCGGCTCCGCGCCTAAATAGGCGGCAAAGACGCGGCCTATCGCCGTCTGCACGAGCGAGACGACCGTGCCCACGCGCAGGCTGACGTGCAGGGGCTGCGTCGATTCTTCCAAGCGCACGACAGTGGGCCCGAGCGGGCCGAGCACCGCCGCGGCGACGGTCAAGCCCGTGTCGGCCGCAAGACGCGCGATCTCGCGCTGTGCGTCGCGCTCCGGCGCTTGTCGCTGCAATGCCATCAATCCCAATTGCAAGCCGAGCGGCCCGGTGTCGAAGGCGCCCGCCTCGTCGCGCGAGAGCAAGCCGATCCCCACGAGACTGACCACGTGCGCGAACGCTTTGGCGGCGGGCATGTTGGCGGCCGTGGCGAGGTCGCGCAGGATCAGCGGCCGTGCGGCGCGCACAAGGGCATTGAGCAACTCGCCCGTCGTATCGAGCGTGCGAATGCCCCGCTGGCCGGAGTCTTCGCTACCGGGTTCGGCATCCCAGGCGCGAGGGGGCTCGTTCGCAGCGCACGGCGAGGGCGAGTGCAAGAGCGCTTCGATGTGCTGCGCCGATGCACGCAGCGCTTGAGCGAGCCGGCCGTCCCAGGCGACGTCGATCGCGCTCGACGGGCCGATGGCGGTGAGCGTCAACTGCACCGCCCCCGAGGCATCGACGATGGGTACGCACATGCTGCTGATCCATGGCGTGGGCGTGTCGATTCCGCGTTCGATGCGCTGAGCGCGAATGCGTTCGAGCTCGGATTCGAAGGCATCGTCTCGTGCGCGTCGCGGCTTCGTTTCGGGTTGCATCGCCTGCCGCTGCGCCGGGCTCAGAAACGCCGAGAACACGCGGCCGGTGGAGGTGGCCGTCAGCGACATCACCGAGCCGACGTGAAGATTGACGTGAAGCGGCGCACCGGCGTGCTCGTAGTGCACGATGGTCGGCCCGTGGGGCCCCGCCGTGCAGACTGCGATACAGCAGCCGGAGCGTTTCGCGAGCGCGGCGACTTCGCGCACGGCCGCGCGATAGGCCGGCCGATGCTCGAGGTGCTGCAGCGCCAAACGCAGCGACAGCGGGCCGGGCTCGTAATCGCCGAGCACGGCATCGCGCTTGACGAGCCCCAGCCGCGTGAGGCTCACGAGATACGTGTGCACTTGCGCGGGCGCGATGCCGGCGGCGGCGGCGAGTTCCGCCAAGCTCACGCTGCCGCGGCTGGCAAGCGCCGTGAGCAGCACGCCCGCGACTTCGACGCTTTGCACGCCTCGGGACGACGCTTTGCTCTCTGCGGCTGAAGGGGAACGCGTGGCCAAGCCAACCTCTCGTCAGTGGAACGCAAAGGCGTGATCTTATCCGACGAAGATAGGCCTGTCGCGCGTGCAATTTGGGTATAGCAAACGCATTTGCTGTTGACAAAGCGCGTGAGTGCGGCCTACCATGGCTTCGACTGTGAACGATCTACGCCGCGGCCCTAGCGGCGGCGATAGGGGTTTCGGCCGGTTCGAATAAATAAGCAGCCCATTACGACACATTGGAGCGAGACGCCGTCCCAGCCGCTCGGCATGCCAGCCGGGTGGGCATCGTGCCGCGCTCGCGCATTCGTCGCTCGACGTTTCTTTTCATCAGCGAGATCAACATGGCAAAGGCATTTGCGTCCCAGGCGGACCTGGAACAGAAAAAGATCACGTGGACCCAGCTTTCGGAGAACGCCTATGCGTACACGGCCGAAGGCGATCCGAATTCGGGCGTCGTGATCGGCGAGGACAGCGTGCTGATCGTCGATACGACGGCAACGCCCGCGATGGCCCGCGACTTGATCGCCAAGATTCGGTCGATCACGGACAAACCGATCAAGCACGTGGTGCTGTCGCATTACCACGCGGTTCGTGTGCTCGGCGCATCGGCTTACTTCGACGAAGGCGCGCAGAACATCATTGCGAGCCGAGGCACGTACGAGATGATCGTCGAGCGCGGCGAAGCGGACATGAAGTCGGAAATCGAGCGCTTCCCGCGGCTGTTCGCGGGCGTGGAAACGGTGCCGGGCCTCACCTGGCCGACGCTCGTGTTCGAGCGCGAAATCACGCTTTACCTGGGCAAGCTCGAAGTCAAGGTCATGCATCTGGGCGCGGGGCATACCAAGGGCGATACGATCGTATGGCTGCCTTCGCAAAAGGTGCTGTTCTCGGGCGATCTCGTCGAATACGGCGCAGCCTGCTATTGCGGCGACGCGCAACTCGCGCAGTGGCCCTCGACGCTCGATGCGCTGGCGGCGCTCGGGGCCGACAAGCTCGTGCCCGGGCGCGGCCCCGCGCTGACCGATGCGGCGCAAGTCAAAGCGGGCATTGCCTACACGCGCGATTTCGTGACGACGTTGCTCGATCGCGGCCGTGCCGCCGTGGCGCAGGGGCTCGATCTCAAAGGCGCGATGGCGCTCGCGCGCGAAGCGATGGACCCGAAATTCGGTCAAGTCTTCATCTACGAGCACTGCTTGCCGTTCGACGTCACGCGAGCGTTCGACGAAGCGAGCGGCATCGTTCACCCCCGGATTTGGACCGCCGAGCGCGACAAGGAAATGTGGTCCGCGCTGCAGGACTGAAACGGGCGACGGGGAGACTGAGATGGCAATCGATTATCAGACGCTGAGGTTCGAATACCGGCGTCATGCGGAGCAGGAAGGCGGGGCGGCGGGTGCGATCCATCCGGTGATCGTGGTCGGCGCGGGCCCGGTGGGATTGGCGACGGCGATCGACTTGGCGCAGCGCGGCGTGGGCGTCGTCGTAGTGGACGACGACAACTGCCTATCGACAGGCTCGCGCGCGATCTGTTTTTCAAAGCGCTCGCTCGACATTTTCGATCGGCTGGGCTGCGGCGAGGCCATGGTCGAAAAGGGCGTGCGCTGGCATGTGGGAAAAGTGTTTTTGAAGGACGAGCTGGTCTATTCGTTCGACCTGTTGCCCGAGACCGGTCACCGTCGCCCCGCGTTCATCAACCTGCAGCAGTACTACGTGGAAGGCTTTTTGATCGAGCGCGCCAAGGCGCTGCCGAACTTGCAGATCCGTTGGAACCATAAGGTCGTGGGCGTGGTTCGGCGTGACGGAGCGCAGCCGGGGCAAGCGCCGGTTACGCTCACGATCGATACGCCCGACGGTGAATATGCGCTCGATGCGCGCTACGTCGTGGCCGCGGACGGCTCGCGCAGCCCGATGCGCCATATGCTGGGGCTCGAAAGCAAAGGCCGCACGTTCAAGGATCGTTTTTTGATCGCCGACATCAAGATGGAAGCCGATTTTCCATCGGAGCGCTGGTTTTGGTTCGACCCGCCGTTTCATCCGAATCAATCGGTGCTGCTGCACCGGCAGCCGGACAACGTGTGGCGCATCGATTTCCAGCTCGGCTGGGACGCCGACCCGGCGCTCGAGAAGACGCCCGAGCGTGTGATACCGCGGGTGCGCGCGCTGCTCGGTCCCGACGTGAAATTCGAAATCGAGTGGGTGAGCGTCTATACGTTCTCCTGCCTGCGCATGGACAGCTTCCGGCATGGAAACGTGTTGTTCGCCGGCGACGCGGCGCACGGCGTCTCGCCGTTTGGCGCACGCGGTGCGAACAGCGGCTTTCAAGACGCCGAAAATCTCGCGTGGAAGCTCGAGATGGTGTTGGCCGGCCGCGCGCCCGACAGCCTGCTCGATACTTATGCGCGCGAGCGCGAGTATGCGGCCGACGAGAACATCTTGAACTCGGCGCGCTCCACGGATTTCATCACGCCGAAGAGCCCCATCAGCCGCGTATTTCGCGATGCCGTGCTTACGCTGGCGCGACGTCATCCCTTTGCGCGGCGGCTAGTCAATAGCGGACGGCTTTCCGTTCCTGCGCTCTTGCGCGAATCCACGCTGAACACCCCCGATCGGGATCGATTCGAAGGCGCCATGATGCCGGGTGCATCGTGCGTCGATGCGCCCGTCGTGCGCGACGGGATGGAAGATTGGCTGCTCGGGCATATCGGCGGGAGGTTCACGGTGTTGCTTTTTGCAGCGGAGGAAGGCCTGCGCGCCGACGAGAAGGCTGCGATCGAACGTGCGCGCTCGCTTGCCGTGCCGCTCGAGATCGTTGTCGTCGGCCCGAGGGAGCCGTCGCAAGGCGGCGAGCAGTGGGTCGCCGACGCGAAGGCCATCGGTGCTCGAGCGTTGCACGATGCACAAGGGCTAGTGACCGAGCGTTACGACGGCGCCCCGGGTACGATTTATCTGATGCGCCCTGATCAACACGTGTGCGCGCGTTGGCGACATGCGGGCGCGAACGACATCGAGGCCGCGCTCGAGCGTGCACTCGGCTCGGGCGGGGCGGCATAGGAGAGTTGAGGCGCAATGAACGAAATTCATGTCGATTGCTTGATTAGCACTCCTAATTATACTGGCGATGCGCGAGACGACAGATGAAGCTGAATACGCAACCGAATCTGACGCAGCCCGACGATTTTTACGAGGCGTTGATCGATATGCATCGGGATTTGAGCGACGCGCAAAGTCATAGTGCGAACGCTCGATTGATCTTGCTGCTCGCCAACCATATCGGCGATCAAGCCACACTTGCCGAGGCGATCGGCCTCGCCCTCGAAGCCGCACTCGAAGGATATCCATCACTGCCGCACCGCTGCGCGGCATGAGAAAACCCCTACCCAAGTAGCCGCGCGATCGGCGCGCTAGACGCCGAGGCGCTTTTTTCCTCCTGGAGCGAGACAAATGACCCGATCGATCGATGCTGCCGTGCAAGCGGCAGGACAGACTATGCCCGGCGACGACGTCCTATACCGCAAGATTGCGTTGCGCGTCGTGCCGTTTCTATTTCTTTGTTATGTCGTGTCGTTTCTCGATCGCATCAACATCGGTTTCGCACAGCTTCAGATGAAGCACGATCTCGGCTTTAGTGATGCAATGTACGGGCTGGGCGCCGCGATCTTTTATATCGGCTATGTCGTGTGCGAGGTGCCGAGCAACATGCTGCTGGCCCGCTTCGGCGCAAAGCGTACGTTCGCGCGCATCATGCTGTTGTGGGGTGCGGTATCGGTCGGGACGATGTTCGTGAAGACTCCGGGCCATTTTTACGCGCTGCGGTTCGCGCTCGGGGTATTCGAGGCCGGATTCTTCCCAGGGATCGTTTTGTATCTGACCTACTGGTTTCCGGCGGCGCGCCGAGCTGCGATCCTGTCGATCTTCTTCGCGGGGGTGGCCGTCGCGGGAGTGCTCGGTGGATTGTTTTCGGGCTGGCTCATGCGCGAGACGGCTGGCGTGTTGGGGCTGGCCGGTTGGCGCTGGATGTTCGCGATCGAAGGGGCGCCCGCGCTCGTGCTGGGCATGTTGTCCTTGACTTGGCTCGTCGATGGGCCGAAGCAGGCCACCTGGCTGAGCGCGGAGGAAAAGGCCCGCGTGGCGCAGGCGCTCGCGCATGAGACTCGGGATTGCGCCCGTGCGCCCGGACACGGTGCGTTCGCCCAAGCGTTGCGCACGCCACGCGTTTATCTGCTCGCGTTCATTTACTTTTCGTTGACTTGCGCGTCGCTGACACTGAATTTTTGGATGCCGCTCATGATCCGCGATTTCGGCATCACCGATGTGGTTTCGATCAGTCTTTATACGGCCGTTCCCAACGCGTTGGGCGTTGTCGGACTGATCGCGATCGCGCGCCATTCCGATCGAACGGGTGAGCGCCGGCGGCACTTCGCTTTTTGCACGATCGTCGGCGGCATGGCGTTGGTCACGCTGACCGCGCACTTGTCGAGTTTTGCGGCCATGCTGGCGATTCTCAGCGGCGCAACGATTCTGATCTTCGCCGCGTTGCCGATCTTTTGGACGATGCCTTCGCATTGCTTGTCGACGGCGGCAGCAGCGCCGGGTATCGCCCTCATCAGCAGCATCGGGATCACGAGCGGCATCGTCAGCCCGTGGGTCATCGGGCAGATCAAAGTGCGCACGGGCAGCATGGACGACGCGCTCTACCTATTGACCGCCTTGCTCGTCGCGAGCGGATGCGCAGTGCTCCTGACGATGCGCGAAGCAAATGCGTAGACGTAGGCGCGCGAAGGCTGGTGTTGCCCTTCTATTGACGGCCCCCAGACGCCGGACGTCGGGGGCCTAGGGGCACGATGGCGACACGATGGCGGTTCGGTCTCAGGCCGAGGACGGTCGGTAGGTTGCGCGCGAAAGCGTCGACGAAGCCGCTATCGGATCTCCATCGAGACGAAACTGCGTACGTTATCGCGCTGAATCAACAGCGCTACCTCCTTGCCGCTGCGTTCGAGCAACGCTTCGAGCGCATTGCGCGTGTCGATACGCTCGCTGTTCACCGACAAAATGACGTCGCCCGCTTGGATGCCTGCGGCCTCGGCGACTCCCGTCGCGGCATCGACCACGACGCCGCCGATGGCTCCCGTCGTACGGCGTTCGTCTTCGCTCAATGCATGCACGGTCAGTCCCACGCGTTCGATCAAGTTGCGTTCGACCGCGCCGGCGCCTCTCGTTTTCGTGAGGCTCTCGCCATCCTGCGCAGTTCGCGCCGCGACGGCCGCCGTCAATTGCATCGGCTTCTTGTTGCGAACGACGGTGAGTGAGACCTTCGATCCGGGCGGTAACGCCGACACATAGTCGGTAAGGTCGCTTTCATGCTCGATCGTCTTCCCGTTGATCCGTGTGATGACATCGCCCGCCTTCAGCGGGTTCGCGAGCGAGCCGTGCCCCGTGGGCGCCGCTGCGGTGACGAGCGCTCCGGTTGCATGCGGTAGACCGAATGCCGCGGCAAGGCCCGGATCGACATCCTGCGTTTGAATGCCCAAGCTGCCGCCGCCTACCTTGCCTTGCCCTTGCAACTGCGCACGCAGCCTGAGCGCCGCGTCGATCGGGATCGCCAATGTCAGGCTCCGGTAGCGTCCCGTATTCGCGTAGACCTGCAGATTGATGCCGATCACGGCGCCGGTGCGATCGAGCAGGGGGCCGCCGGAGGCGTCCGGATCCGGGGCGATGTCCGTTTCGAGGAAGGTGAAGGCGTTACCGTCCGCGAGCGCATGCGGTGTGACGCTGATGAGGCCCGAGGTGGCCGCATTCTGCGGGCCGTCGGGCGAGGCGATCGCCAAGACGCGCTCGCCGACGCGCACGTGCGAGGCGTCGCCCACCCGCACGGCCGGCAGCTTGCCGGCGCCCGCGATTTGCAGCAGTGCCACATCCGTTTGCGGGTCGACGCCGAGCACATCGGCTTTGAATTGACGGCGGTCCGTCAACGTGACGACGACTTGCTCGGCGCGGTTGACGATGTGCGCCGTCGTCACCACGATGCCGTCCGCGCTGATGATGAAGCCGGAGCCCCTTCCCCAAACGACGCGTGGCGCATCGGGCACCGTCGATGGCGCTGCCGGTTGCGCCGACGTCGCTCGAACGAGCGCAAAGACCGGGTCATCCGGATCGAGATCGTCGAGCCCTCGCGCAGCGGCTGCCTGATCCGCCGTGTCGTCCCGCGCTGTCGTGACGATGTTGACGACGGCCGGCCCGTAGCGCTCGACCATCGCCGCGAAGTCCATCTGCACCGCGGCGGGCACGGCAGCGGGCGCGGCAGCCGACGGCGGCGCATGCTGGCTTTTGGCGGAGGGCGCGCGCGGCTGTGCGCTCGATGGTGCCGGTGAAAGAAGCACCGCAGCGCCGATCAATGCGATCGTCGCTGCGGTGCGGCGTACAGCTCGGGCTCCGGCCCGCCAGGTCTCGCTACGCACGGCAAACCCCTCGGATAGTTGTCTCGTGGGTGGCCGGCTCGATGGTGATTGAATGCGCTTGGTCGATGTCGGTCCCCAGCGCAACCATTGTCCGTCGGGCAGTCAGCCGGCGGCTGTGAGCGAGCGCACGATCGCGGTGTAACAGTCGGCTCCCTAGACCGGGCGGCCGCTTGCGCGGCGCTTCGCTGCGTTGCGCGGGTGATGCGCTTCGATATCTGCGCCGGGGCGCCGTTCTCGCGCATACTCCTTAAGCCCCGCTTAAGGGGCACGAGTCACATTACAGAATGTCAGGAAAGCAGGCGCCGCGGCTTCTGCGCCTCGAGAACGGAACTCATATGCCTTACTTCGGAATCGGCCTTCACGTCATCGTCGCGATTTACTTCGCGGTGCATGCCGTCCGCCATCAACAGAACATCTATTGGTTGTTCGTGCTCTTTGCGTTTCCCATGTTCGGCAGCCTCGTGTATTTCTTCGCCGTTTATTTGCCGAGCTGGCGGCAGTCGCGCGGGGCGTATGTCGCAACGCGCGCGATCACGCAGTTCGTGGATCCGAACCGTGCCGTGCGCGAAAGCCGCGCCGAGCTCGACCGCGCGCCCACCGTGGCGAACCGGATGCGGCTAGGCAATGCGCTGTTGGAAGCCGGGACTCCGCAAGAAGCGATCGAGCAGTTTCAGATGGCGGCGAATGGGCCGTTCGCGAACGACCCAGCGTTGTTGCTCGGCTTGGCGCGCGCGCAGTTCGAACTCGCGCGGTATGCCGATGCCGACGCGGCGTTGGCGCGTCTGTTCGCGAGCCAACCGCAGATGCGTCAGCAAGCGCAGCCGTCGCTGCTTTACGCCCGCACGCTCGCGGCGCTCGGAGCCGGCGGCGCGCGCGCCGCGTTCGAGGTGGCGCTTGCCTGCGCGAGCGATGCGGCGCCGCGTTGCTTGTTTGCCGATTGGCTCGCCGCGCAGCCGAACGAAGCCGACCGCAAGCGCGCCGCCGCATTGTACGAAGACATTTTGCAGGACGGAAAACATTGGCCGCGCCACGCGCGCGCGCATAACCGCGAGTGGTTGCAGCGCGCACAGTCCGCACGAGCCTCGATGCCGGCTCGGTGAGCGGGCGACATTCTATCCGTTGGTTTCTTTTTCCTTCCTTTAACGCTCGGGCAGGCGGCGCGCGCATTTCGCCCCCGAGCCGTCTCGATTGCCGGCGCGGCTCCCGCGCTCACATTCAAATAGTCGCCTTAACGGATTCGCACTAGGCGTAAACACGGGTCGCGACGGCGAGAAACCGTGGTTTCAAGCCGATATAAGCGCTATCGCATGGGCTTCATGTCGCCCGGCTGATGGGACGCGATTTTGTGTTCGCCTACGCTTCGTGACAGCCGAGTGAAAACGATGCGGCGATAGAGCACGCGTCGCAAAGCACGAGCGGCGAGGGTCCGCTCCTGAGCTCGCGAAACGACGCCAACATCGGCTCGCCCGTCCCCAAGACGTTCCCCCGTTAGGCCGTCGCGGCCTGCGGGCTGATTGAATTCGGACGGAGCAGATTCGAGACAACCCTGACGACGGTCCGCGCGGCCGTTTCAGCATGCTGATAAAGGAGCAAGCTCATGAGTGATACCCAGGCGCGGCCGATCGTTGGCTCCAGCGCGGCGGACGGCTTCGGCGACAAGGGCGCCGTCGATCGCTATTTCGATATTTCGGCGCGAGGCAGCACCGAGCGCCGCGAAATCGTCGCGGGCGTCACCACTTTTTTGGCGATGGTGTATTCGGTATTCGTCGTCCCCGGCATGCTCGGCAAAGCCGGATTCGATACGAGCGCCGTGTTCGTCGCGGTTTGCCTCACGACGGCTTTCGGCTCGCTGTTGATGGGCTTATGGGCGAAGCTGCCGATTGCGATCGGCTGCGCGATTTCGCTCACCGCATTCACCGCGTTCGGTCTGGTTCTGGGCAAGGGCATCGCGCCCACGGTCGCGCTGGGCGCGGTCTTCTTGATGGGGCTCGTCTTCACCGCGATCTCCGTTACCGGCGTGCGCTCGTGGATCTTGCGCAACTTGCCGGCGGGCGTCGCGCACGGCACGGGTATCGGTATCGGCCTGTTCTTGCTGCTGATCGCATCGAACGATGTCGGCCTCGTGGTCAAGAATCCGGGCGCGGGCTTGCCGCTTGCGCTCGGGCATGTCACCGCGTTCCCCGCGGTGATGTCGGTGATCGGTCTGGCAGCCGTTTTTGGGCTGGAGCGGCGCCGCGTGCCGGGCGGCATCTTGCTTGTCGTCGTCGCCGTGTCGGCGATCGGTCTCGCCTTCGATCCGAGCGTGAAGTTCCACGGCGTATTCGCGTTGCCTTCCCTGAGCGCGCCGGGGCACGCGTCGCTGATCGGCGCGATGGATCTCAAAGGCGCGCTGTCGGTGGCGGTGCTGCCCAGTGTCCTCGCACTCGTCATGACCGCCGTCTTCGATGCCACGGGCACGATTCGCGCCGTGGCGGGGCAGTCGGGCCAGCTCGACGAGAAGGGCCGCATCATCAACGGCGGCCGGGCGTTGACGGCCGATTCGCTCAGTTCGATTTTCTCGGGGTTTCTCGGCGGTGCGCCGGCAGCGGCCTATATCGAATCGAGCGTGGGCGTGGCCGCGGGCGCGAAGACGGGACTGGCCGCCGCGGTGGTCGGCCTGCTGTTTCTGGTCGTGATGTTCTTTTCCCCGCTTGCAGGGCTGGTGCCGTCGTATGCGACCGCGCCCGCGTTGATGTACGTCGGCCTCTTGATGCTATCGAGTGTGAGCAAACTTCACATGGACGATAGCGTCGATGCGATGGCCGGGCTCGTCACCGCCGTGTTCATCGTGCTGACGGCCAACATCGTGACCGGCATCATGCTCGGCTTCGCGACGCTCGTCATCGGCCGCATCGTCAGCGGCGAATGGCGCAAGCTGAACCTCGGCACCGTATCGATTGCCGTCGTGCTGGTGGCGTTCTATGCAGGCGGATGGGCGATTTGACGAGGACGAGCGCCGAGCCGCAGAGGCGCTCGTTTCCCGGCTTTTCGTTGACGATCGAACGGTAGGAGGGCGTCTGCTCCTGGGGAGCGGCGCGCTACAATGAGCGGCGGTAAAACGTGGCGCTACGTGGCGCCGGTTGCGTTTGAATCGACTGTCAACGGGAGCGCCCATGCGATTGCAAACCCCATTTCTGTTCGACCTCGACGGCACCCTCGTAGATAGCGTCTATCAGCACGTGCTTGCGTGGAAACAAGCGCTCGATGCGGAAGGGATCGCGTTGTCCGTGTGGCGGATTCATCGCAAGATCGGCATGAGCGGGGGGCTGTTCACGGCGCAACTATTGCGCGAGACGCAGGCGCAAGTGAGCGAGGAAGCCATCAACCGGCTGCGCGTCGCGCATGCCGACGCCTATCTCCAGTTTCGCGGCCAAGTGCGGCCGTTACCCGGGGCGCGGGAGCTGTTGACCGCGTTGTCGCAGGCGGGCATTCCGTGGGCGATCGCGACGAGCGGGCGCATGCAGACGGCCGCGCTCAATCTCGAGGCGTTGGGCGTGGATCCGGCCAAGGACGTGGTCGTGACGCGCGACGACGTCAAATACGCCAAGCCCGACCCGGACCTCTTCATCGCCGCGGCAGAGCGGCTCGGCGTGCCGATCGAGCACGCGGTCGTGGTGGGCGACAGCATCTGGGACATGCTTGCGGCAAAGCGTTGCCGCGCCCTGGGCGTGGGGTTGCTCTCGGGCGGCTATGGCACCGACGAGCTCGAACGAGCGGGTGCGCTAAGGGTTTATGACGACCCGGCGGATCTGCTTTACCACCTCGACGAGATCGCGGCTCGGCCATAGCCCTCCTCGCGCATTGCAGATCGATGCGGCATCCACGCCGGGGAGGGTGGGGACGTCACGCGGGCCATTCAAACGAGAATTCGAACGAGAATTGAAACGAAAATCCCTGTTTCGTCCCAGAACGGTTCCCCTCGCCCAAATTCGCTTGAAGCACCGATTTCGGCTCAGTAAATAGAAACCACGTCCCGGCGATCGTTCGAATCGCCGGGACGAAAAAAAACGCCCCGGAGGAGACGATCAGGGGCCCCCGAAATCCTGTTCCGCAAGCGCGCACGGGTATTTACTGGAGGAGGAGCCGTTTCATGTCATCCCATCCGCACATCGATTCCCGCATGGTTCGCCGCGTCGCAATGGCCAGTGTCATCGGCGCGACGGTCGAATGGTACGACTTCTTTCTATACGGCGTGGTCGCCGGCATCGTCTTCAACAAGCTCTACTTTCCGGCGAACGATCCGCTCGTGTCGATCCTGCTCGCCTATACGACTTTCGCGGTAGGCTTTGTCACGCGCCCGATCGGCGGCGTGTTGTTCGGGCACTTCGGCGATCGCATCGGGCGCAAGTCCGCGCTGATCCTCTCGCTGTTCATCATGGGCGTGTCGACCGTGGGCGTCGCCTTCGTCCCAACCTACGCGCAGATCGGCATAGCCGCGCCGATTCTCCTGTTGTCGTTGCGCGTGCTGCAGGGCATCGGGCTCGGCGGAGAATGGGGCGGCGCGGTGTTGATGGCATACGAATATGCCCCGCCGTACCGGCGAGGGCTGTACGCTAGCCTGCCGCAGATCGGCTTGTCGATCGGCCTGTGTCTTGCGTCGGGCATGGTGGCGGCGGTGTCCCATCTGTTGTCGGAGCAGGCGTTTTTCGCATGGGGCTGGCGCGTGGCGTTCGGCGCCTCGCTCGTGCTCGTCATGATCGGCCTCTATATCAGGCTCAACGTGATGGAAACCCCGGAGTTCGTCGCGCTCAAGCGCAACCGCAACGAAGTGCGGCTGCCGTTCGTCGAGATGCTCGCCAACTATCGCCGAGAGTTGTTGCTCGGCATGGGCGCGCGCTATATCGACGGCGTGTTCTTCAATATCTTCGCGGTATTTTCGATCGGGTATCTCACCCAACACATCAAGATGGATCGCACCGATGCGCTGCTCGGTGTGATGATCGCTGCCTTCGTCATGTGCTTCTTCATTCCGATCTTCGGCGGCCTGTCCGATCGCATCGGCCGCGCGCGCGTGTACATGTGGGGCTCGCTGCTTTGCGGCGCGGCGGTCTATCCGGCCTTCTGGTTGATCGAGAGCCAGCCGGGCAATACCCTGTTGATTTGGCTCGCCATCGTCATTCCATTCGGCATTTGCTACGCCATGGTGTATGGGCCGGAAGCCGCGCTGTTCTCCGAGCTCTTCGATGCAAGCGTGCGTTACACGGGCATCTCTTTCGTGTATCAGTTCTCTGGCATTTTCGCGAGCGGCATCACGCCGATCATCGCGACGGCACTGTGGAAGATGAGCGGCGGCAAATGGTGGACCATCTGCGCCTACGTGCTGTTTTCCGCGCTGGTATCGGCCGCTTCGGCGCGCGCGATCGCACGCGGCCGCGGCGCGCGCTTATCGACGCACGAGCATCCGGTAGTCAGCGCGCCATGACGTTTCGGTAGCACCTTAAGGCCCGCTTGCCGCGGCCCCGCGCTCGATCGCCGCCCCGGCGGCCGAGCGCCGCCGCATCAAGTGCGGAACGTCTTGGCGGTTTCTTCGGCGGCGTGCCGCAAATCCGGCTCGAAGGCTAGCAAGTCCTGCAGCGTGAGCCGGCCGACCGGCGCCTGCACCGCAATCGCCGCGCAGGCGCGGTGACGGTCGAGCATGACAGGCACCGCGATGGCGATCAGCCCCTGAAGATGCTCCTGGTCGTTGACGGCCAACCGGCGCCGGCGCGTCAACGCAAGCTCCTTGCGCAGCACCTCGCGGCTCGTGATCGTACGCTCGGAATAGGCGCGTAGCGGCAGCGTGTCGATCACGCGTTCACGCCGATCCTTCGGCAGAAAGCTGATCAAGAGCTTGCCGCTGGCGGAACAATGCAGCGGCACGTGCGACCCCGGCTGCAAATGCATGCGCAACGGCCACTCGGTTTCCACACGGTCGATATAAACGACGTCGTTGCCCGACAACATGGTCAAGTTGCATGTCTCGCCGATCTTCGCCACGAGCTGCTCGAGCAATACGTGCCGCGCGGCGGCCGGGCCGGCATGCATGAGCACGTTCACGGCGAGCATGCGCACCCGCGCAGAGCATTCGTAGCGCTTGTCGCTCGCGCCGCGCGTGACGAGCCAAGCATCGGTCAACTGCACGAGGATACGATGCATCGTCTGTTTCGGCAGGCCGAGCGTGGTCGCGAGATCCATCATCGACAAAGGGCGGCCAGCCGCCGCCAACGTTTCGAGCACACGGAACGCGCGCACCGCCGCCGCATTCGATTGATTCGATCCCGACATGCTGTCTCCCCATTCGGTGCATCCGGCGCACTCGTCGCGCCGCCTTCATTGTGTATCGGACCGCACGGTTTTCGGGACTGGGAGAAGTCCCGAAATTCATGTTTTTCCCTACGCGAGAGCGCGCAGTCGATGAATGGTCGGGAAACGGGACTCGCACGCCATCGGCGCCGCCTAGATTGGCTGTACCGCCAAATCTTTACTGCAATGGGAGCGTGTATGAATGTGAGGGCTACAACGGCTGAAACCGCGAGCGTACCGGCTGCGGACGACGTGAGGCGCGAGGTTGGTTCGCTCATTGCCCGCGCCCGCGAGGCGCAACGCGTCTTCGAACACGCCGGCCAAACGGTGCTCGATACGGCTGCGGCCGCCGCGGCCTGGGCGATCATGGAGCCGGACCGCAATCGCCGCCTCGCAGAGCTCGCGGTGCGCGACACCGGCCTCGGCAACGTCGAGGACAAGGTTCAAAAGAACTTTCGCAAAACGCTCGGGCTGCTGCGCGATTTGCACGGCAAGCCCACTTGCGGCGTCATCTCACGCGATGCCGAGCGCGGCATCGTCGAGATCGCGCGGGCGGTCGGGGTCGTGGCCGCGGTCACCCCATCGACCAATCCGGCTGCCACGCCCGCGAACAAGATCGTCAATGCGCTCAAATGCGGCAATGCAGTGATCGTATCGCCATCGCCCAAAGGGTATTCGTCATGCGCGCTGCTAATCGAGTTCATTCATCAGCAGTTTGACAAAGCCGGGCTCGACCCAGCGCTCGTGCAGCTGCTGCCGCCCCCCGTCAGCAAAGCGGCCAGCGCCGAGTTGATGGCCCAAGCGGACCTCGTCGTGGCCACGGGCTCGCAAGCGAACGTCCGCATGGCATACGCGAGCGGCACACCGGCTTTCGGCGTCGGGGCAGGCAATGTCGCGTCGATCGTCGAGCGCTCGGCCGATCTTGCCGATGCGGCACGCAAGATCGCGCTGTCCAAGACCTTCGACAATGCGACGAGCTGCTCTTCCGAAAACAGCGTCGTGATCGAGGATGCGGTCTATGACGCGATGCTCGGCGCGCTGCAACGGTGCGGTGGCGTATTGCTCGATGCGGCGCAAAAATCCCGGCTGCAAGCGGCGATGTGGCGCGACGGCAAGCTCTCGGAGCGCTGCACCGCAAAGCCGGCGTCGCGCATTGCGCAAACGGCCGGGCTGAACGAGATCGCGGCGCGCGAGCCTGCGTTCTTGATGGTCGAGGAAAGCGGCTTCGGGATCGATCACCCGTTCTCGGGCGAAAAGCTCTCGCCGGTGCTCGCACTCTATCGCGCGAGCGATTTCGAGGCGGCGGCGAGCATCGTGCGCCGGCTTTATGCGTATATGGGCGCAGGTCACTCGGTGGGCTTGCACACCGCGCATCTCGATCACGCTGTGCAATTGGGCGAGCGCTTGCCCGTTGCCCGCGTGATCGTCAATCAAGCGCATTGCTTCGCAACGGGCGGCAACTTCAACAATGGTCTGCCGTTCTCGCTGTCGATGGGATGCGGCACCTGGGGGCGCAACAATTTTTCGGGAAACCTCGATTACCGGTATTACCTGAACGTGACGCGCGTGGCCTATCCGATCGAGGAGCGCGTGCCCGAACTCGACGTGCTGCTGGGCGACTATTTTCGGAGCGTCGGACGATGAAGACGCCCACGACGCTGCGCGCATTGATCGACCTGCGCGCGTTGCAATCTCCAGACAAGCCGTTTTTGTTGAGCGCCTGCGCGCCGGATGACGCGGGTACCGATGCGGCTACGGCGATCACCTTCTCGATGCTGCGTGCGCGGTGCCGCGCGCTCGAGGCGCGGTTCCGGGCGGCCGGGCTGCGGCCGGGCGACGTCGTGTCCGTGTTCATGGGAAACGGGATGCAGACGGCCACGCTGCTGCTCGCCGCCATGTACAGCGGGCTCGTCGCCCATCCGCTCAACTTGCTGTGCCAGGCTTCGCAGTTGCGTTATATCGTCGAGCATTCCGATACCCGCATGATTTTCGTTTGCGACGAGACGGCCGAGGCGATCGCGGCCGCATGCTCGGCGCTTCGGGAGCAAGCGCCCGAGCGAGACATCGCGCTCGTCCGCACGGCGCCCGATGCGCTCGAGTTGCCGGCGCTGGCGGCAGGCCGTCTCGCGCTGGCCGAAACGGCCTCGGCGGGCGCCGAAGCAGAACCCGCCGACGAGGATCCCTGGCTGGCTTCGGTCGAGCCGAACGACATCGCGTTGTTGATGTACACGTCCGGCACGACGGGCGCGCCCAAAGGCGTGCTCTTGAGCCACCGCAATCTCCTGGCGAATGCACGCAACATCAGCGTCGAGCACCGGCTCGGCATGGGCGATCGCGTGCTCGCATCCTTGCCGCTTTATCACATCAACGGCCTCGTCGTGACCCTGCTTGCGCCGCTTTACCACGGCGGCTCGGTCGTAATGACGCCGCGCTTTTCGGCGCGCACGTTCTGGCAGGACGCTTCGCGCTTGCGCTGCACCTGGATCAACCTCGTGCCGACGATCGTGGCGTATCTGTTGGGCGGAGAGCCGCCGGACGGGTGCGACCTCTCGGCGCTCAGGTTCTGCCGCACCGCGTCGGCGGCGCTTCCCGCCGATCATCATCGCGCGTTCGAGGCGCGCTTTGGCATCGGCATCATCGAAACGATGGGGATGACCGAAACGGCCGCGCCGATCTTCAGCAACCCCTATGAGCCGGCATTGCGGCGCATCGGCAGCATCGGGCTGCCCTCGGGTGCGCAGGCGAAGGTGATCGATCGCGAGGGCCGCGACTGCGCGGCATACGAGGCCGGTGAGATCGTGCTGCGCGGCGAGCAAATCATGCAGGGCTACTACAAGCGGCCCGAAGAAACCGCGAAGGCCTTCACGGCGGACGGTTGGCTGCGCACCGGCGATCTCGGATACCGCGACGACGATGGCTATTTCTATATCAACGGCCGCGCGAAGGAACTCATCATCAAAGGCGGCGAGAACATCGCGCCGCGCGAGATCGACGAAGCGCTGTTGCGCCACCCCGGCGTGTTCGACGCGGCCGCCGTGGGCGTGCCCGATCCGGCCTATGGGCAGGAGATCGTCGCGTTCGTCGTTGCGCGCGAGGCGCATTGGGCCGGCCCGCCCGACGCCGGCGAACTGCGCGCGCACTGCCTGCGGGAACTGGGGCGGTACAAGACGCCGAAGGAAATCCACTTCGTCAGCGAATTGCCGCGCGGCCCGTCGGGCAAGGTGCAGCGCCTGAAGCTCGTCGCGCCCGCGCCCGACTGACGCAGGCGGCGCGGGTTGCGCGCGCCCCAAGCGCCCGAGCGCCCACCGCGCAACCGCCTAAGCGCCTAAGCGCGGCCCAGTACGGACATCGCATTTCCCAAGAAAGAGACGGTAGGAGACATCGACATGAAACAACGTGCGCAGCGCGTGAAGACGCGCCACATCATTTTGGCCGTCATGTGCCTCATGTATTTCATCTCGTACATCGACCGCGTGAACATCGCGGTCGCAGGCCCGCTGATACGCCACGAGATGGGCCTGACCACGGTGCAGCTCGGTCTCGTTTTTTCGGCGTTCGCTTATCCCTATGCGGCGATGCAGATCATTGGCGGCTGCCTGTCGGACAAATTCGGGCCGAAAATAGTGCTCACCGTGCTCTCGCTGATTTGGGGCGTGGCCACGCTGGCGACGGGTTTCGCCGGCAGTGTGGCCACCCTGGTCGCGCTGCGCTTCATGCTCGGCATCGGCGAAGGCGGGGCGTTCCCCTCCGCGACGCGTGCGTTCACCTACTGGATGCCCGTGCGCGAGCGCGGCTTCGCACAAGGCATCACGCACAGCTTCGCGCGTCTGGGCGGGGCCGTGACGCCGCCGCTCGTGCTTGCCGTCGTCGTCGCGGGCGGTTGGCGTGATGCGTTCATCTTGCTGGGTATCGCGAGCCTTGCGTGGACCGTGCTCTATTTGTTCGTCTTCACGAACACGCCTGAACAGAATCGTCGCATCACGCAGGAGGAAACCGCCGAAATCGGCTATCGAAGCGGCGATTGCGAGCGAGCCAAGCGCGCGCCTACGCCGTGGCGCAAGCTGATCCGGCGCATGTGGCTCGTGACGTTCGTCGACTTTTGTTACGGCTGGCTGTTGTGGGTCTACTTGACGTGGCTGCCGTCGTACCTGAAGGAATCGCGCGGCTTCGATCTGAAGCATCTCGCGCTGTTCACCGCATTGCCGCTGCTCGCCGGGGTGGTGGGCGACACGTTGGGCGGCGTGGTGTCGGACCGCATTTACAAGAGCACGGGGCGCTTGCGCCTTGCACGCTGCTCGGTGCTCGTCGTTGGCATGGGCGGTTCGCTCGCATTCTTGGTGCCGATGATTTCAGTCGCCGATCCCATGACGGCGGTTTGGCTGCTCACCGGGTCGTTCTTCTTTCTGGAGATCACGAATCCGGTGCTTTGGACCCTGCCGCTCGACATCGCCGGCAAGTATGCCGGGACCGCGGGCGGGATGATGAACACCGGGTTCGGCATTGCGGGGATGATTTCTCCGGTGGCGTTCGGCTATCTGATCGAACACACCGGCAGCTACAACGCGCCGTTCATGGTGTCGGCCGGTTTGCTCGCATTGGGCTTGGTCGCCGCGTTGTTCATCGACACCGCGCGCACCGTGGAAGCCGACGAGGAGCGCGAGCGCAGCGAGGGGCCGGCGCCGCGCGGCGCCTTCGCCTTTCTCGATGCCGCGCCGGCCGTGCGGCTCGAACGCCATTCGCTGCGTCGGCCGCTGCGCTGGTGGCGCTGAGTGCGCGCGGCCGCGTCACACGCCGGCGGCAGCCGGTTCGCGCTGCAAGAGCGCCGGCGTCGCGCGGTCTTCGAGGATCATATCGGCTGCCTTCTCCGCGATCATGATGACCGGTGCATTGGTGTTGCCCGACACGAGCTCGGGCATGATCGACGCATCGACGACGCGCAAGCGGGCGATCCCGCGCACGCGCAGCCGCTCGTCCACGACGGCGAGCGGGTCGTTGCCCATTTTGCAGGTGCACGCCGGATGGTAGATCGACTGACTGAACTGGCGGGCGGCATCGAGCAATTCGGCGTCGCTGCGATAGTGCGCGCCTGGGGTGAATTCGGACACGATATGCGGCGCGAGCGAGGGCGCGGCAGCGATGCGGCGCGCGACTTTGATCCCGCCGACGACGACCGGGTGATCGCGCTCGTCGGACAAATAGTTGGCGTGGATCAGCGGATAGCGCAGCGGATCGGGCGAGACGATTTCGATATGGCCGCGGCTGAACGGCCGCAGTTGGCATACCGACGCCGTAAAGGCGGAAAACCGATGAGCGCCGTGTCCGGGCTTGTCCGCGCTGAGCGGCTGCATGTGAAATTGGATGTCGGGCCGATCGACGTCGGGGCGCGAGCGCGTGAAGATCGCGACCTGGCTTGCGGCAAGCGTCAGCGGGCCGGTACGCCACAGCGCGTACTGCATGCCGATCCACGCTTTGCGCAGCGGGTGATTGACTTCGTCGTTGAGCGTGCGTTCACGTGTGCGGTACACGAGCCGAACTTGCAGATGATCTTGCAGATTTCGGCCGACACCAGGCAGATCGAGCACGACCGGCACGCCGGAGCGTTGCAGCACGCTGGCCGGGCCGATGCCCGAGTGCTGCAGAAGCTGCGGCGAGCCGATCGCGCCGGAGGCGAGAATCACTTCGGCGCGCGCGCACACGAACTTGCGCTCGCCGCCTTGCAGGTATTCGACGCCGATCGCGCGCTTGCCCGCGAAGCGCACGCGGCAGGCCTGGGCATGCGTGAGAACGCGCAAATTGCGGCGCCCGCGCGCCGGTTTCAGAAAGCCTTTCGCAGTGCTCCAGCGAAAGCCCCTGTGGGCCGTCTGCTGGAAGTAGCCGACGCCTTCCTGACTGGCGCCGTTGTAGTCGGGATTGAAAGGGATGCCGATCTCCTGAGCGGCAGCGATGAAGTGATCGGCGATGGGGCGGCGCAATCTCAGGTCGGACACTTTCAACGGTCCGCCCACGCCGTGATAGGCGTTCGCGCCGCGTTCCTGATCTTCGGATTTCTTGAAGTAGGGCAGCACTTCGGCGTAGCTCCAGCCGCGGTTGCCCAGTTCGGCCCAGCGGTCGTAGTCTTCGCGCTGTCCGCGCACATAGAGCAGGCCGTTGAGCGAACTGGATCCGCCGAGCACTTTGCCGCGCGGCCAATCGATGCTGCGGCCGGCGAGATTGGCGTCGGGCTCGGTGCGAAAGCACCAGTCGAGCTCGGGATCGTGCATGGTCTTGAAGTAGCCCACCGGCACGTGAATCCAAGGGTTGGTGTCCGCGCCCCCGGCTTCGAGCAACAGGACGGTATTGCGCGGATCGGCGCTCAGGCGATTGGCCAATACGCACCCCGCCGATCCCGCACCGACGATGACATAGTCGACTTCCGGTTCCATGAAAGGGTCTCCTGACAGCCCCTGCGAGGCGGCGCAAGTGCGCGCCGCATAAGGGTCGCCTCACTGTCGCGGATGGCGCGAGACGGCGCAAGACTCACCCGCGTTGGGCGGACCAAACTGAAACGGAAAGTATCGATTCGGGATCAAAAGCGACGGACGCTGCGCCGCGCGCGGCGCTGTACCCACCGAAACGGCGCCACTGGCGCTATTCCCGGCCCGGACGCGGGCGATACGATGCGGTTCGAGGCCTGAACGGCTTGGCGGCAAGGAGAAAGCGGTGACGATGGATTTCATGCAGGACAGGCCCGATCGGATGGTATCGGTGCGCGAGTGCTTCGGCATCGACACGAGTTTGATGGCGCCTATGTTCGCCGAGCGCGACGATCACGTGCCCGATGTCGATCCGGCCTACCGTTTCAACCCGGAGGTCACGCTTGCGATTCTGGCGGGCTTCATGCGCAATCGACGCGTGATGGTGCAGGGTCTGCACGGCACCGGTAAATCGACTCACATCGAGCAAGTCGCCGCGCGGCTGAACTGGCCCTGCGTACGCGTGAACCTCGATGGTCACATCAGCCGGCTGGACCTGGTCGGCAAGGATGCCATCGTCGTGCGCGAGGACCGGCAGATCACCGAGTTCCAAGAGGGCATCGTGCCATGGGCGCTGCAGCGGCCCGTTGCGTTGATCTTCGACGAATACGATGCGGGGCGGCCCGATGTCATGTTCGTGATACAGCGCATCCTCGAGCGCGACGGCAGTTTCACGCTGCTCGATCAGAATCGCGTGATTCGTCCGCATCCGTACTTCCGGCTATTTGCCACGTCCAATACCGTAGGCCTCGGCAACTTGAACGGGCTGTACCACGGCACGCAGATGCTCAACCACGCGCAGATGGACCGCTGGAACGTCGTCGCGAAGCTGAGCTATTTGCCGCCCGAGCAGGAGGCCGACATCGTGCTGGCTCGTGTGCCGGAGATGGACGATGTGGCAGGTCGCGTGCGCGTCGAGCAGATGGTCGCGATGGCGGCGCTCACGCGCCGAGGTTTCGCGGCGGGCGATCTGTCGACGCTGATGTCGCCGCGCACGGTGATCAACTGGGCGGAGAACTGCCAAATTTTCCGCGACCCGGAACTCGCATTTCGCCTAACGTTCCTGAATAAATGCGACGAATCGGAGCGTCCAGTCGTCGGCGAGTACTATCAGCGCTGCTTCGGCCTCGAATTGTGCGATGCGGGGCACGAGGCCGAAGCGGGCGGCGGCGCGTCCAAGTCCCTATGATGGCGCCAGCGCTTGAGACAGAGTGCGCCGCGGTGCGCCGCGAAGGGTTGTGTGCGGCCGTCGCCCGCGCGCTCACGGGCGATGCCGCTTTGCATTATCGAAGCGGACGCTTGTGCCGGCTGGTGCGGCCGTTGCCGTTGCACGCGCCGCATCTGCGCAGCGACGCGACGCAAGACGACTTCGCTTCGCTGCGAGGCGCAGCCGATTGCGCGGCGATGCGGCTCATGCATTCGGATGCGGCGTTGCATCGGTCGTTATCGCCCGAGCCGTACGTGGAGCGCTTGCTGTTCGAAATATTCGAGCAGATTCGCTGCGAGGCCCAGCCTGCGCCAGGCATGCACGGGCTCGCGCGCAACCTGCGCGATCGCTTCGAGTCATGGTCGCGCGGCTATTGCAGGGCGGGCCTTGCAGACGATCACCTCGGCATTCTCGTCTATACGGTCGTGCAAATTGCCTGGTCGCGCGTGACGGGCTGGCCCGTGCTAGCCGAAACCGAGGGTCTCATCGAGGCCACGCGCGCAGGCATCGCGCCGCAGATCGGCACGGACTTGGCGGGGTTGCGCCGGAATCATTTCGATCAACGTGCCTATGCACGGCATGCTCGCGAGTTGGCGTGTCGGATCGCATCGATGCTCGCGTGCGCGCGCGCCAGGTTCGCCGATAGCGGCGACGATGAACGAAAACCCGACGACGCGTTGAGCGCGTTCTCGCGATGGGTGGACTTCGACGAATCGCATGAGGCCGGCGCCGAAAGCGCGGCGGCGGGCGCAAGCCGAGGCTTGGATCCGTCGGCGCAGGGTTACCGGGCATACACGACGCAGTTCGACCGCGAGGTCCGTGCCGGAGCGCTCGCGCGGCGGCTGCTGCTGCGCGAATACCGCGAGAAGCTCGACGAGCGGATCGCGGAAAGCGGCATCAACAGCGCGCGCATTGCGCGCGTGTTGCAAGCAGCGCTCGCCGTCCCGCGCAGGGACGGCTGGTCGTTCGGCGAGGAAGACGGACGCATCGACGGACGCCGTTTGGCGCAGGTCGTCAGCTCGCCCGGGGAGCGGCGCGTGTTCGTGCAAGAGCGGGTGCGCCCGCACGGCGATTGCGCGATCGGCTTTCTGATCGATTGCTCGGCATCGATGAAGGCACAGATCGAAACCGTTGCGACGCTGGTCGATAGCCTCGTGCGCGCGAGCGAGCAAGCCGGGCTTGCGACCGAAGCGCTCGGTTTCACGACCGGCGCATGGAACGGCGGGCGGGCGCGGCTTCAGTGGCTCGCGTGCGCGCGGCCGTCGCATCCGGGGCGCCTGAACGAGCTTTGCCACATGGTGTTCAAGAGCGCGAACGATAGTTGGCGGCGGGCGCGCACCGACATCGCAGCACTGTTCAAGGCGGATCTGTTTCGAGAGGGCGTCGACGGGGAGGCCGTCGAGTGGGCATGCGCGCGGCTGGCCGCGCTGCCGGTCACGCGGCGCATCCTCGTCGTGATTTCCGATGGCAGCCCGATGGATGCGGCGACCGCCCAGGCCAACCACGCTTCCTACCTCGATGCGCATCTGAATGACGTGCTTTTGCGCCACGAAACGCTGCGCGACGTGGACGTGGTGGGGTTGGGCATCGGGCGCGACCTCAGCGCTTACTACCGGCATTGCGCAAGGTTGGACCCGGAAGCGCCGCTCGATACGAAGCGGCTCGTCGGGTTGGCGCGGTGGATTGGAGCGAGGCGCTAGACGTCGTTATCGTCGAAGCCGACCTAGCCGACCTTGCCGTCGGCCAAGCGGCGGCTCGGCCTCACGCGGCGTGAGGTTCCTGCGAGGGATGGGCGCGGCGCGCGTGCGCGGCTTGCGCTTGCACTGCGGTCACGGCGATGACGTAATAGATGTCCTCGCTGCTGCACCCGCGCGACAGATCGTTGGCCGGGTAATTCAACCCTTGTAGCAGCGGGCCGATCGCCTTGGCGCCGCCGATTCGTTCAGCGAGCTTGTAGCCGATATTGCCGGCGTCGAGATTCGGGAAGACGAGCACGTTCGCGTGGCCGCCCACCTGCGAGTGCTCGATTTTGCGTTCGGCGATTTCGGCGACGATCGCGGCGTCGAGCTGGACGTCGCCGTCGATGGCCAGGCTCGGGCGCAGCGATTTCACCCGTTGCGTCGCCTCGATCACCTTGTCCACATGCGCGTGATGCGCGCTGCCGCTCGTGGAAAACGACAGCATCGCCACCCGCGGCTCCTCCATCAGCAAACTGCGCGCGCTGTCGGCTGCGGCCATGGCGATTTGCGCGAGCTGCTCGGCGTCGGGATCGACGACGAGCGCGCAATCGGAGAACACGAGTCCACCCTTGTAGCGATGAAACGGCTCGCACAGCATCATCAGGAAGAAACTCGACACGAGCTTGAACGACGGCTCGAGGCCGATCAACTGAATCGCCGTGCGCACGACGTCGGCCGTGGTATTGACCGCGCCCGCCACCGAGCCGTCGGCATAACCCTCGCGCACCATCAAAGCGGAAAAGACGAGCGGCTTGAGCACTTCCCGTTGCGCCAGCTCGTGCGTCATGCCCTTGCCGCCCCGAAGCGCGACCAGGGTGTCGACGAACGGCGCGCGCCAATCGGATGTGGCCGGATCGACGAGGGCGATGTCGCCGAGCGCGAGCGATTCGCGCTTGGCGGCCGCGCGAATGCGGCCGGGGTCGCCCACCAGCACGACGCGCGCGATGCCTTCGCGGCTGGCGCGCACCGCGGCGGCCAGCACGCGTGGATCATCGGCCTCGCACAGCACGATACGCATGGGCGACATGCGCGCCGCTTCGATGATGCGGTTAAGGGCTTTCATGGCGCGATCAGACGTAGTCCTTGTACTTGTCGAGCAGACGCACCGGCTTGGACAAGGCGTCGCGACGGAAGGGATCGCCCAGTTCGCGCGTGCACATGATTTCGATGATCGTGGTCTTGCCTTCGTTCATCTGCATGTCGATCGCGCGTTTGAGCGCAGGCCCCACGTCCTCCAACTGATCGACGACGATGCCCTGCGCCCCCATCGCGCGTGCGATCGCCGCGAAGCTTTGATTGTCGAGCTCGCCCGCCACGAAGCGGCGGTTGTAGAAATCGACTTGGTTCTTCTTCTCGGCACCCCATTGCCGGTTGTGGAAGACGACGGCCGTCACGGGAATTCCATGGCGCACGCAGGTCATCGTCTCCATGAGGCTCATGCCCCACGCGCCGTCTCCGGCGTATGACACGGCAGGGCGATGCGGCGCCGCGACCTTGGCGCCGATGATCGTCGGGAAGGCATAGCCGCAATTGCCCCAGCTCATCGCCGCAAAGAAGCTGCGCGGCTTGTTGAAGCGCAGGTAGCTGTTCGCGACCGAATTGATGTTGCCGATGTCGGTCGACACCATGACATCCTCGGGCATAGCTTTCTCGAGCTCGCGCAGCACTTGCCGTGGATGCAGATAGTGCCCGCCGTTGAACGTGCGCTCGTGCTTTTGCTCCTCGATCATGTCGAGGCTGTAGGGGTCGATCTCGTGCGTCCAGCCGTCGAGTTCTTTTTCCCACGCCGCCTTCTCGGTGGCGATTTGATCGGCGCGCTCGCTGCGCGTGGCGTCGCACGCGAGTTCGCGACCGGCCAGCCGCTGCGTGAGTGCGATCGCCGAAGCCTTGGCGTCGCCGCAGATGCCCACCGAGATCTTCTTCACGAGACCGAGCATCTTGTGGTCGGCGTCGATTTGAATGATCTTCGCCTCTTTCGGCCAATAGTCCATGCCGTGCTGGGGCAGGGTGCCGAACGGGCCGAGGCGCGAGCCGAGCGCAATCACCACGTCGGCGCGCGAGAGCAGCTTCATGGCCGCTTTCGAGCCCTGATAACCGAGCGGACCGCACCAGAGCGGATGGTTCGCCGGGAACGAGTCGTTGTGCAAGTAGCTGTTGACGACCGGCGCGCCCAAGCGCTCGGCCAGCGCCTCGCAAGCTTGAACCGCATCGGCCATGACCACGCCGCCGCCGGAGATGATGACCGGGAACTTGGCGTGCGCGATCAGATCGGCCGCCTCGTTCAAGCTTTCGTCGCCGCCCGGGCCGCGATCGAGCTTGCGCGGCTGCGGAATCTCGACCTTGATCTTGCCGTAAAAGTAGTCGCGCGGGATGTTGAGCTGAGTCGGACCCATCTCGGCTTGCGCGCGATCGAAGCAGCGCGCGGTGAATTCGGCCATCCGCGCCGGATGCGTGACATGGCCCTGGTACTTCGTGAATTCCTGGAACATCGGCAACTGATTCGCTTCCTGAAAGCCGCCCAGGCCAATGCCCATCGTCCCCGCTTCGGGCGTGACGATCACGACGGGGCTGTGCGCCCAATAGGCGGCCGCGATCGCGGTTACGCAGTTGCTGATGCCGGGGCCGTTCTGGCCGATCACGACGCCATGTCGGCCCGATACGCGCGCATAACCGTCCGCCATATGGCCCGCGCCCTGCTCGTGCACGACGGGGATCAGGCGTATGCCGGCCGGCGCGAAGATGTCCATCGCGTCCATGAACGCCGAGCCCATGATGCCGAACATGTCGGTCACGCCATTGGCCGCGAGCGTTTCGACGAACGCTTCGGAGGGGGTCATCTCTTGCGGGCCGCTGGCCGTCGTATGCTTGGAAGTGGATTGGTCGCTCATCAGTGTCTCCGGTCCTCGGTTAACGAAACGCTTGGTGTCCGATGCTATTCAGCGGTCGAGTCGGGTCAAGCCATTCCGTCTGCCGACGACGAATTTGGAATGGAATGAAATGATTCGTTTCAAAAGACGCGCGATGCATCCGGCAACGCGCGCTCTGCGGCTCATGCGGGCTGCTTCGGGCATTCTTTACGGAATGCCCGTTTGACCGCGATCAGCCCATCGCGGAATTCGAACAAGTCGCAGCCTTCGGCTTCGATGCGCCAGCCGTCCCTGTGCGTGCCCGTAAATACCCACTCGGACACGCCGCGCTCGCCGGCGACGTAATGCCGGCCGTGGCCCCAATGCGCGTCGGGGAAAGCGCTGAATACCGCTTCGAACGCCGCGCGCACGGCGGCGCGGCCGACGAAGCGGGTTCCGTGCACATCGGGGCCTGCCGCGGCGTCGAACACGCAGTCCTCGGTCATGAATCCCATCAGCGCGTTCGCATCGTGCCGGTTGAACGCGTCGGAAAACGCGATGAGCGTGTCGGCCGTCACGGCGCAAGGGGCGAGAGGCGTGTCTGTCATACATATCTCCTGAACAATGAGCTGGCCGGGTCTCGCAGGAAGGCAAGCCGCGGCATGATTTATCGACACGTTAATGGGCGCGCGCATGCGCCGGTAGCGCCAGTTTCCCGGTTTCGCTTGGGCCAGAGACGAGCGACGATCGAAGGGCGGCGGGCCTGCGCGCTGGACCCATCGGATCTCTTCGCCTGGCACTACCGGCGCGCTTATTGATTGACAATGCTTGACTAAACGGGCGAGCTATCTCCTGTTTGTCGTACGCGCATCGCGACGCCGATGCGATAGCTGCAGCGAGGTGCGTGCCGGATTGCTGCGCGCACCGTAGGCGCCCCATGTAGAACCGAAGGAGACGGCAGTGAGAGCGAGAGCACTACCCGAACAGGGCAAGACGATCAAACGGCCCGCCGGGCCGCCGCGCGAGTCGCGCATCAAGCTTCGCCTCGTTCATGCGAGCATGAAATCATATGGGCTGACGGCCGCCGTGCTGGCGGTGGCGGTGCTGCTTTGGCAGGCGGTCTCGATGGCGGGTGTGTTCCCCGCCTTCGCACTGCCTTCGCCGGTGGCGGTATGGCGCGCGTTCGTCGACATCGTGCGCGAGGGTTACGGCGGGCAGTCGCTCATCGGCGACATCTTGATCAGTTGTTTTCGCATCGTCATCGGATTCGTCGGCGCGGTGGCGATCGGCGTGCCCGTCGGTCTCTTGATGTCGCGCAACAAGATCGTGAACGACATCATCGACCCGTTGCTGCAGTTCGTGCGGCCCGTGCCGCCGCTCGCCTACATCCCGCTGCTCGTCGTCTGGTTCGGCATTGGCGAGTTGCCCAAGGCGATTCTGATTCTCGTCGGCACGATTCCGGTCATCATCATTGGGACCATGTCCGGTGTCAAAAGCACGCCGCCGCTGCGCATCGCGGTCGCGCGCACGCTGGGCGCCACGAACGCGCAAATCTTCCGAAGAGTCGTTCTGCCTTCGGCGTTGCCGGAGATTTTCACCGCGATGCGCGTGGGGATCGGCGTCGCCTGGACCTGTCTCGTCGCGGCCGAACTGATCGCCGCCAGCAGCGGCCTTGGCTGGCTCGTGCAGTTCGCGGGGCAAGCGTTGCAAGTGAGTGTGGTCATCGTGGGCATCGTCATCATCGGGGTGATCGGCTATGCCATGGAATTGGTCATACGCAAAGTCGAAAACTGGGTCGTGCCTTGGCGCGGGCATGACTGATTCCACTCATCGAGGAGACGAATGATGAAAACGAAACACGGGATGGGAGCGGTTGCCGCGGCGTTGCTCGCTGCCGGCTATTTGGCGGGCGGCGCGGCTTACGCGCAAAGCAAGCCCGAGGTCGTGATCGGCTATGAGGACAACGGCGCCGATCCGTACATGGTGTCGATGGCCGAGCATCTGTTCGAACGCCATATGAACGCGGACGTGCAGTACAAGCTCTTCAGTTCGGGGCCGGCGGCCATGAGCGCGCTGGCGTCCAACAGTCTGACGTTCATGTGCGGGATCGGCATTCCGCCGCTCGTGACGGCGATCGCTCAAGGCTTGCCGATGACGATCGTCTATAACCAGGAGCGCTACACCAACGCGGCGGGCATCGTGGTCAAGCCCGAAAGCGGAATTCACGATGTGGCGGGATTGCAGGGCAAGAAGATCGCGATCGTCGCCGGCTCCCAGGCGTCGTTCGAATTGGCGACGTTTCTCGCTCAAGCGCACGTGCCGTATTCGGCCGTGACGCAAATCAACATGGCGCCGCCGCAAATGCGCACGTCGTGGGTGACGGGAGCGATCGATGCGGCCATCGTTTGGGACCCGGTATTCAGCGCACTGCGCGCGGCGGGCGGAAAGGCGATCAAAACCGACGGCGATCTACCGCGCGAGGCGTCCAGCTACAACGTCTGCATCGCCAACGCCGAGTGGGCCAAGGCCCATCCGGAGTTGACCGCCGGCTTCGTGGCCGCGCTCGACGAAGGCTATCAAGTGACGCAGGCGCATCGCGATCGCGCGCTGGCCGAGATGGCGCGGCAAACGGGCGTGACCGTTGCGGTCGCGCAAAGCGAATTGGCGGGCTACGAGCTGTTTTCCGGTGCGGATCAGACCACGGCGAAGGTCATGGGATCCGGCGCGGGCGTGAAGACATCGGCCACTTACCAGACCTTGGTCAACACCGCGAAGGTGCTCAACACGATCGGGCGTATTCAGTCCGTGCCGGCAACGTTCGATGCGAACGTTGCGCCGCAGTATTCGCAATCGCTTGCCCACTGAGCGCAACGCAGCGCTGTAGGAGACGGACGTGAACATCGTCATCGATTCGCTGTACAAGACGTTCGGCGCGACCTCGGCGCTCGAGAACATCAATCTGCAGTTTCAAGGCGGTGAATTCGTCACCGTGCTCGGCGCCTCGGGCTGCGGCAAGACGACCTTGCTGCATCTGCTCGCCGGGCTCACCTCTCCTTCGAGCGGCAACATCTACATCGACGGCGAGGCCAAGAGCGCGCCCGGGGCCGACCGCGTCGTCGTCTTCCAGCAGGCCGGGTTGCTGCCCTGGCTGAGCGTGGAGCAGAACATCGAGTTCGGCCTTTCCCTGCACGGCGTGCCGAAGGCGCAACGCCGGCAGGCCTCGGCCGAGATCTTGCGCACGATCGGCCTAGAGGCGTTCGGGCACCACAAGACCTATGAGTTATCGGGCGGCATGCAGCAGCGCGTGGCGATCGCGCGTGCGCTCGTCATGAAGCCGAAAGTCTTGCTGATGGACGAGCCTTTCGGCGCGTTGGACGCGCAAACGCGCACGGCCATGCAGCGGTTCCTGACGCAGCTATGGGAGCAATTGCATTGCACGATCGTATTCATCACGCACGACATCGACGAAGCGGTCTTTCTCGGCACGCGCCTCGTGGTGTTGTCGTCGCGGCCGGGACGCGTCGCGCTCGATGTGCCCATCGAGTTGGATCGGCCGCGCACGCCGGAAACCGCTTTCGAGCCGCATTTCCTGGCGCTTAAAAAGCGTGCGATGGACATCTTGGCGCATTGAACGGCAACGCGGGAGAAGTAGGGATGTACGGCTGACGCCGAGCAGCGCCCCGTACCCCGCACCGTCTGCGCCTGGCTGCGCATGTTGGGCCGCTAAGCGCGGCTCACATGCAGCAGCGGCGCGAGGCCGCTGGCGGCTTGCTTCATCTGCGGCACGGCTTTGAGCAGATCGTCCAGCGTCGCCCGCGCGGTAGGCGCATGAACGGCCAGCGACGCCAGCACGTGGCCGTCGTCCGCATCTCTCACGGGCACCGCGACGGCCACCATGCCGCGCACGAACTCCTCGTTGTCGATGCCGACGCCGCGCGCGCCGAGGCGATCGAGCTCGGCGGCGAGCGTTCTCGGATCGGTGAGCGTGCGGTGCGTCATCCTCTTGAGCGTCAGGCGCGCGAGCATGGCATTGCGCTCGAGCAGCGTCATTTGCGAAAGAAACAGCTTGCCGCTCGCCGTGCAATGCAACGGCACGCGCATGCCGGGGCGCATTTCGAGCCGTAGCGGCTCGGCGGTCTCGACGCGCTCCACGTACAGCACCGCGTCGTTATCGAGCGCGGTCAGATTGCAGGTTTCGCCGAGCACTTCGACGAGCGCGCGCAGCACCGACCGGCAGCCACGCGTGAAGGTGTTGTTCGACAGCGTCGCCAACGCGAACTGAGCCGCGTGCGGGCCGAGCGCGATCGCGCGGTCGTGACCGCGGGAATCGGGCATGTGCATGACGTAGCCGCGCGACTCCAAGGCTTCGATCATTCGCAGCAGCGTGGCCTTCGGGATACGCAGGCGCGCGGACAGTTGCGACAGCGTATAGGGCTGTCCCGCGGCCGCCAGCGCTTCGAGCACGGCGAGTGCGCGCAGCACCCGGGCATCTTCGGCGGGCGTGGTGTCGGGCGATGTGGAGGCGATGTCGGACATACGTATCGGTTCGCCGAGGTCGACGAAAGGAATGAACCGTTTTGTACCATTTCATAGCGTGCGGCATGAAATTGCGGCTGCCTATGCTGGTTTATGCCGATACGGCACGCGGCGCGTTCGACCGTGGCGAGCGAGCGCCTCGTCTCGCCGGCATCGTGTGGAGTGCGCACGGCGTCCCTGGTCCAAGCGAATCTACGCCACTGGTTCTACCTGCGCGAAATTGGCCTGCCTACACTTTCTTCGACGGATCGCCGCATCGACAGCGCTGCGCGCGAACGAGTAGAAAGAACGATCAGGAGATAGAGATGGGCAACAGGCATTTCGCAGGGATCGAGGGCGCGGCAAGCCTGCCCGGCGCGACCGATCACGAAGGCGGACCGAGCACGGCGGCCGCGCGCGCGAAGCGGGCGCCAGTGTGCGTCGTACGGTTCAATCCTTAGGAGTCCTCATCATGGAATACAGCTCAGTCGAGCGGGCGGCGAGCGGTTTTACTCCGGACGCGGCCAGCGACCGGCGCTACGATCCGAAGTACGATCCGCTCGTGTCGCCGGGGCCGGGCCACGGCAAGGACTATGCGCCGACGTACTGGGTCGCGACCGCCGGCGCGGCGCCGGCCGACGATGGCCCGATCTCGAAGGATATCGACGTCGATGTCGCGATCATCGGTGGGGGCTATACCGGGCTCGCGACAGCGTTGTGCCTGGCGCGCGAGCATGGCATCAAGGCAGTCGTGCTCGAAGCCAATCGCACGAGCTGGGGCTGCAGCAGCCGCAACGGCGGGCAAGCGCAAAACGCCTCGGGCCGCCTGTCGCGCTCGCAATGGATCGAGCGCTGGGGTAAAGGCGTCGCGCTCAAGATGCATGAAGAGATTCTCGAAGGCTTCGCGCACTTCAAGTCGCTCGTGGCCGAGATCGATTGCGATCCGCAACCGGGCGGGCACTTTCTCATCGCGCATCGTCCCCGCATGATGGAAAAGCTAGCCGCCGAAGCGAAGGTCTGGAAGGACGTGTTCGGCTACCCCTCGGAGTTGCTGAGCGCGCAAACGTTCCGCCGCGAATTCGTCGACGATCACGAGGCGGCGGGCGCACTGCACGAGCCCGAAGGGATCGGCATTCACGCGCTCAAGCTTGCGTTCGGGTACTTGAGACTTGCGCGAGCGGCCGGCGCACGCGTGCATACGAGCAGCCCCGTGACCGGTTGGGAGACGATCGGCGGCGTGCATCATCTGCATACGCCGGGCGGCGTGGTGCGCGCGCGCTCCGTGGGCATTGCAACGGGCGCCTATACGGCGCAGACGTTGCACCCGGCGCTGCGCAGCAAGGTGATGCCGATTCTGTCGAACTCCATGGTCACGCGCGTGCTCACCGACGCCGAAATCGCCGCGTGCAACTTTCGCACGACGCAGGTGCTGACCGATACGCGCACGCTGCGGTTCTATTATCGGTTTCTGCCCGATCGGCGCCTGCAGATCGGCAGCCGCAGCGCGATCACGGGCGAGGACGCACCGAACCCGCGCCATCTGGATCTGCTCAAGGAAGGCATGGCGCGCAAGTTTCCGGCATTGCGCGGCGTCGATATCGACTACTCGTGGTGGGGCTGGGTCGATGTGAGCCACGACATGATGCCGCGCGTGTGCCAGCCCGATCCCAAGCAGTCGGTCTACTATGCGCTCGGCTACGGCGGCAACGGGGTGTCGTATTCGCAGCAAGCCGGGCGAAGGCTGGCCGAGCGCATTGCGGGCAAGAGCGCGCACCAGACGCTGCCGATTTTCACGAGCCCGCTGCCGGGCCATCCGTTTGCGCCGTTCCGCAGAATCGGCCAACGCATACTCTATTTTCAATACTTCAGGCGCGACGAACGGGCGTAACCCACGCGCGGCTGCCGCCGCGATTGCCGTCGTGCAGGCCCGGCCGATGGTAGGCCGGGCATCGCAGCGCCTCTTACGACAGCAGTGAATCCCATCCATGCGGCGCGGCGCACGGACGCCTTTTGCGCGTGCGTTCGAAGGCGCTCGCGATTTCGCCCGCAATTGCCTCTTGGTATTTACGCCTCGTCAGCGGTTAAATCACTAGATATGGAGAAGACATGCAACCCTCGTTGGATAACAGCACCCTAAAATGCGGGCTCAAGCAGCGTCATATGACGATGATTGCGCTTGGCGGCGTGATTGGAGCAGGGCTCTTCGTGGGCAGCGGGGTCGTGATTCAGCAAACGGGCCCCGCCGCGATTCTCTCGTTCCTGATCACGGGCGTGCTCGTCGTGCTCGTCATGCGCATGCTCGGCGAGATGGCGTGCGCGATGCCCGCCGTCGGGTCCTTCTACGAATATGCCCGGCTCGCATTCGCGAACCAGCGTGGGCCGGGCAGGCTCGCCGGGTTCATGACCGGTTGGATGTACTGGTACTTCTGGGTCATCGTGGTGGCGCTCGAGGCGGTGGCGGGCGCCAAGCTCGTGCAGTTCTGGCTGCCCGACACGCCCGCTTGGCTCATCAGCCTCGTTCTGCTCGTCGTGCTCACGGCGACGAACCTGATTTCGGTCAGCAGTTACGGCGAGTTCGAGTTTTGGTTTTCGTCGATCAAGGTCGGGGCGATCATCGTCTTCCTGTTCCTCGGCGGCCTCTATGTGCTCGGTTTGTGGCCGGCGTCGCTGCACACGAGCGCCGTGCTGCCGACGTTGCTCGGTCATGGCGGATTCATGCCGCTCGGCATCGGGCCCGTATTGAGCGGGGCGGTGGCGGCCACGGGTTTTTACTTCGGGGCGGAGATCGTGACCATCGCGGCGGCTGAAGCGCAAGAGCCGGCGCGGGCGGTGGCCAAGGCCACCAACTCGGTGATCACGCGCGTGCTCGTGTTCTACGTAGGTTCGGTTGCGCTCGTGGTCGCACTCGTGCCGTGGAATTCGGCCCGCATGGCAACGCCCTATGTCAGCGCGTTGCAGGTGATGGGATTGCCCGCGGCCGCGCACGTCATGAATGCGATCGTGCTGACCGCCGTGCTCTCGGCGCTCAATTCGGGGCTCTATGCGGCATCGCGCATGCTGTTTGCCTTGACGCGCAACGGCGACGCGCCCGCGTCGCTCGCGAAGGTCAACCGGCGCGGTGTGCCGGTGCGCGCGATCTTGCTCGGCACGCTGTTCGGCTACGTATCGGTCGTCATGTCGTACGTCTCGCCCGATACGGTGTTCGCATTTCTCGTCGACTCGTACGGGACCGTCGCGATTTTCGTCTACGTGTTGATCGCGTTTTCCCAACTGCGCTTGCGCAGCCGGCTCGATCGCGCTCAGGCGAGCCGCCTTCGCGTGAAGATGTGGGGCTTCCCTTATCTCACTTGGCTTTCGATCGCCGGCATGATCGGGATCCTGATCGCCATGGCGTTCATACCCGATCAACGTAAGCCGCTCTGGCTCGGGGTCGTGAGCCTGGGCATGCTGCTGCTCGCCTACGCGCTGTTCGTGCGTCGACGCCGCGAGCGTGTCGTCGACGAGCACGAGTTGGCCTCCTATCCTCCTCGATGAACTATCGCTTCGGCCGATAGTTTCGATCATCGAATACAACTTTTTGCCGGCCGCGGACGCACCTACCATAGCCATATCCCACTGCGGGTGCTGCCTCATCGAGGCCGCGCGCCGCATTGCTGAGTGAGGGAGCACGATGGATCATCACGCCCGGACGCAAAACGAGAAGCTCGAGTTCAAGACGACGACGTGCTACATGTGCGCCTGCCGTTGTGGCATTCGCGTGCATTTGCGCGACGGCGAAGTGCGTTACATCGACGGCAACCCCGAGCACCCGCTCAACCAGGGGGTGATTTGCGCCAAGGGCGCATCGGGCATCATGAAGCAGTATTCGCCCGCGCGGCTCACGCAGCCGTTGATGCGCAAGGCGGGCGCCGAGCGGGGCGAAGCCCGGTTCGAGCCGGTATCGTGGGAGGTCGCGTTCGACGTGCTGGAGAAACGGCTTTCGCATTTGCGCGCGACCGATCCGAAACAGTTCGCGCTCTTCACGGGCCGCGACCAGATGCAAGCGCTCACGGGCTTGTTCGCCAAGCAGTTCGGCACGCCGAATTACGCGGCCCATGGCGGTTTTTGCTCGGCCAATATGGCGGCCGGGATGATCTACACGATGGGCGGCTCGTTTTGGGAATTCGGCGGCCCCGATCTCGATCAGGCCAAGCTCTTCTTCATGATCGGCACTGCCGAAGATCATCATTCGAATCCGTTGAAGATCGCGTTGTCGAAGTTCAAGCGGGCAGGGGGGCGCTTCATCGCCATCAACCCCGTGCGAACCGGGTACGCCGCGATTGCGGACGAATGGGTCCCGATTCGTCCCGGCACCGACGGCGCGCTGTTCATGGCGTTGATCCGCGAGTTGATCGAACAGAACGCCTACGATCGCGCGTTCGTCGAACGGTTCTCGAACGCGGCCGAACTCGTCGATTTGCGCGAAGACCGCGATACCTTCGGGTTGTTCGTGCGCGACCCGAACGCGCCCGAAGTCAACGCGCTCTATCCGCAGAATCACCTGTGGTGGGATACGCGCACCGATCGCGCCGTGCTGCATCACACCGAGGGCGCGCGACCCGCGCTCGAGGGCCGTTATGCGCTCGAGGACGGCACGCCCGTTGCACCGTCGTTCACGCTGCTGCGCGAGCAGGTTGCCCACTGCACCCCGCAATGGGCGGAGCAGATCACCGGCATCGCGGCTGCAACGATCGTGCGGATCGCACGCGAGATGGCGACGGTCGCGCGCGAGCAGCGCATCGTGTTGCCGGTCCAGTGGACCGATTCGTGGGGCAAGACGCACGATACGGTGGAGGGTGCGCCGGTTGCGTTCCATGCGATGCGTGGCCTGGCGGCGCATTCGAACGGGTTTCAAACGATCCGCGCGATGGCCGTGTTGATGTCGCTGCTCGGCACCATCGACCGGCCGGGCGGCTTTCGGCACAAGTCGCCGTATCCGCGCGCGGCGCCGCCTTCGGCGAAACCGCCCAACGATCCGGCGTCGATCAAGCCCAATACCCCGCTTGCCGCGGGGCCGCTGGGCTGGCCCGCTTCGCCCGCGGATCTGTTCGTGCACGAGGACGGTTCGCCCGCGCGCATCGACAAAGCATTTTCATGGGAGTACCCGCTGGCCGTGCATGGCCTCATGCATTCGGTGATCACGAACGCTTGGCGCGGCGATCCTTATCCGATCGACACGTTGCTGATCTTCATGGCGAACATGGCGTGGAATTCGTCGATGAATCCGGGGCAAGTGCGCGAGATGCTCGTCGATAAGCGCGAGGACGGCCAATACAAGATTCCGTTCCTCGTGGTGTGCGATGCGTTTCAGTCGGAGATGACCGCATTTGCGGATTTGATTCTGCCCGACACGACCTATCTCGAGCGGCACGATGTGATGTCGATGCTCGACCGGCCGATCTCGGAGTTCGACGGGCCCGTCGATTCGGTGCGGGTGCCGGTCGTGCCGCCGACGGGCGAGTGCAAGCCGTTCCAGGAAGTGCTGATCGAACTGGCGAGCCGTTTGAAATTGCCCGCGTTCACGACGCCGGAGGGCAAGCGCAAGTTCCGCGACTATCCGGACTTCATCGTCAATTTCCAGACGGCGCCCGGTTCCGGCACGGGTTTTCTGATCGGCTGGCGCGGCAAGGATGGCGAGAAGGCGGTCGTCGGCGAGCCCAATCCGAAGCAGTGGGAGCAGTATGCGAGCAACAACTGCGTGTACCACCACAGGTTGCCCGAAGCGCTGCAGTACATGCGCAATTGCAATGGCCCGTATATGCAGTGGGCGGTCGACAACGGCATGCGCAAGTTCGGTTTGCCGATCGTCATCCAACTCTATTCGGAGGTGATGCAGACGTTTCGCCTCGCGGCGCAGGGTAAGACGAGCGGGCGGCAGCCGCCCGATCATTTGCGCGAGCGGATCGTGCGTCATTTCGATCCGCTGCCGTTCTGGTATCCCCCGCTCGAATTCGATGCGACCGATCTGGGCCGTTATCCACTCGCGGCGATCACGCAGCGGCCGATGGCGATGTATCACTCATGGGATTCTCAGAATGCGTGGCTGCGGCAGATTCACGGTGAAAACCATTTATTCGTCAATCCCGCGACGGCCGCTGCAGCCGGGATCGACGACGATGGCTGGATCTACGTCGAATCGCCGTGGGGCAAGGTGCGTTGCCGCGCACGCTACAGCGAGGCGGTCGAGCCCGGCACCGTTTGGACCTGGAATGCGATCGGCAAGGCGGCCGGCGCGTGGAATTTGGCGCCTGGCGCCGGGGAGTCTCAACGCGGCTTCTTGCTGAACCACGTGATCACCGACGAGTTGCCGAGCGACATGCGGGCCGGGGAGCGGATCTCGAACTCCGATCCCATCACCGGGCAGGCCGGTTGGTACGACGTGCGCGTGCGTATCTATCGCGCCGAAGCCGATGCCGCGACGACGCTGCCGCAATTCGAGCCGATGCAGCCGTTGCCCGGTTCGACGCACGTGCTTCAGCGCATACAGGCGTATTTCGCCGGCAAGGGCGAGTTCGCGGCGAGACTTCGCCGCAATCCGACAACGAGCGAATCGCCGCGCGAGGCCGCGCATCCAGAAGGAGACCGATCATGACGCAGATGGCGCTTGTCATCGACCTGAACGTTTGCGTGGGGTGCCACGCTTGCGTGACGAGTTGCAAAGAGTGGAACACGTCCGGCGAGGCGGGCAGTCTTGCCGATGTTCGCCCCTATGACGACGATCCGTCCGGGACGTTCTTCAATCGCGTGCAGACGTATGAAGCAGGCGTATTCCCGATGACCGACACGATCCACTTCCCGAAATCGTGCCTGCATTGCGAGGATCCGCCGTGCGTGCCCGTCTGCCCGACGGGCGCGAGCTATAAGCGCAAGTCCGACGGCATCGTGCTGGTCGACTACGACAAGTGCATCGGCTGCAAGTACTGCGCATGGGCTTGTCCCTATGGCGCGCGAGAGCTCGACGAAGGTCGCAAGGAGATGACCAAATGCACGTTGTGCGTGGATCGCATCGACAATGAAGCATTGCCGGAGCGCGATCGCAAGCCGGCGTGCGTGTTGGCCTGCCCGACTTCGGCACGCTTGTTCGGCGATATCCACGATCCTCAGTCGGAGGTCTCGCGCGCGATCAGCGAGCGTGGCGGCTATCAGCTCATGCCGGAATGGGATACGAAGCCGTCGAACCATTACTTGCCGCGCGTCACCACCGCGCCTTCATGCGGCTGCGGCAGCACTTGCGGCGGCGCGGCGTCCGGCGCGCAACAGGCATCGCTCGAAACGAAACTCGAACGCGGCGAAATCGCGCTTGCCGCACTGGCCGTGCAGCGTTGAGGTTCACGCGCTCATTCAATTCAAACAGCATCGACGGAGCGCCCCATGCGGCCCGCCTTCTCAGTTATTTTTCTCACGACGCTTTGCGGTGCGGCGCAAGGCCTGCTGCTGACCCTCGTCGGGCTCGAAGCCACTGCGCGCTTTGCCGCGGGCGTGACCGTGCCTTCGGCGTTCTATGTCGTCGGCGCTGCGCTCGCGGTCGTGCTTGGCGCACTTGGCCTGCTTGCATCGTTTTTTCACCTCGGACACCCCGAACGAGCCTGGCGCGCGATCGCCATGTGGCGCACGTCGTGGCTCTCGCGCGAATGCATCGCACTGCCGGCGTTTCTATCGCTTGCGACGGTGTACGGCGTCGCGCACTGGCTAGGATGGGGCGATACGCTTGCAATCGGTTTGGCCGCCGCCGTGGCGAGCATCGTCTTGTTCGTTTGCACCGCGATGATCTATGCCTGCTTGCGCTTCCTGCAGGAATGGGCGAGTCCGCTTACGCTCGTGAACTTCATCCTGCTCGGCTGCGCTTCCGGTTGCACGTTGGCAACGGCGTGCGCGGCGTGGCTGGCGCCGGCGCTCGTCGTCCTGCTCGCGCCCTGCGCATGTGTGTTGACGCTCGCCGGTTGCGCGAGCCGCTTGGCCTCGCTCGCGCGTAATGCGCGCCTGAAGCCGAAATCGACCGTGCAGAGCGCAACCGGAATTCGTCACGGCAAAGTCGAGCAGAAGTCGCGCGGCTTCACGGCGAGTGCGTTCAACACGCGTGAGTTCTTTCATGGACAGAGCGCCGGTGCGCTGCAGACGATCAAGGCTGGGTTCGTGACGGCCGCGTTCGCGGCGCCGTTCGTGCTGACCGGCGCGGGTGCGCTCGCGCCCAGATCGAGCGCAGCGGCGCTCGTGTTGGGCGCCGCGTTCGTGGTGCAGTATTTGGGGCTCATCGCGGAGCGTTGGTTCTTCTTCGCCGATGCGGCGCATCCGCAGAACATCTACTATCAGCGCGCGTCATAGCGAAGCGCGTAGGTGTGCGCGCGTGTCGTCGATCGCGCCGTGTTGCGGGTCGGTCGCCGAACGCCGAGCTCCGGCTACACGCCAGGCCGCTGCGTGCGCACGCATTGCGCGAGCGCCCGCACGCCGGGTTCGATCCGATCCTGCGCAATCGCTGAGAATCCCATGCGGAAATAGCGCCGCGCGTCCTGATCGTCGGTCATGAAGAAAACGTTGCCCGGCTCGATCAATACGCCGACGGCTTGCGCATCGGCGGCCAGCCGCTCGGCATCGAGCCATTGCGGCCCTTCGACCCACGACGATGCGCCACCCGTGATGGGCACGTAGCGCGCTTCGGGCAGATGCGCGTCGAGCGCGGCCATCAGCGTCTGCGAGCGCTCTCGGTACGCATGCGCGAGCCGCCGCAACAGCGCATCGTGATGACCGAGGGCAAGAAACGTCGCGAACGCGCGTTGAACGTAGCCGACCGGATGCCGCACCATCAAACGCCGCAGCGCACGCAATTCGCGAATCAGCTCGCGCGGGCCGACGACATAGCCTAACCGCAGGCCCGGCGCGAAGGTCTTGGAAAGGCTGCCGACGTAGATCACGCGATCGGCGGTATCGAGGCTCTTTAGCGCCGGGTGCGGCGTGCCAGAGAAGGTGTTCTCGCTTTCGTAATCGTCTTCGACGATGACGAAGTCATGCTGCCGCGCCAACTCGAGCAGCGCGCGCCGTCGCTCGATCGGCATCGTCGCGGTGGTGGGGCATTGATGGCTCGGCGTGACATACACATAGTCGCAGCGCGCGAGCGAGGCGGCGAGCGCATCGGGCTCGATGCCTTGACTGTCCACGCGCAGCGGCAGCAACTGCGCGTTGCGGTTTTCGAAGATGTTGCGCGCATCCGGATAGCCGGGGTTCTCGAAACCGACGGTCGTCTCTTTGCCGCAGAGCAAATCGGCCACCAAGTACAAGGCCTGCTGGCAGCCGTTCGTGATGATGATTTCCTCGGGCGCCGCGAATACGCCGCGCCGCGGCAGCACGCGCGTGCGGATTTGCTGGATCAGCGATTCGTCGTCGCGCTCGATCAAATCGGGCGCCCAATTGCGAATCTCCATGATCGACAGCGCTTTCATGCAGCACTCGCGCCAATCGTTGGTCGGAAACAGCGACTGGTCGAACTGTCCGTAGATGAACGGAAATTCGTAATGCTGCCAATTCGCCGGCTTGACGATATTGCGCTGTGCCGAAGGCGGATGCGCGATGCGTTGCCGCCAAACGGGACGGCCGGCCGCCTCGCCGTTTTCTGCGCTCGATGGGGCGGGCGCTGCGGTGTCGAAGCGTGGCAGGCCGCGCAGCATTTCGGGATTGACGAAGTGTCCGCTGCGCTCGCGCGAGATCAAATAGCCTTCTTCGACGAGCATTTGGTAGGCGAGCACGACCGTGTTGCGTGCGACGCCCAATTGATCGGCCAGTTCGCGGCTCGACGGCAGGGCGACGTTGGGCACGAGTTGGCCGTCGAGGATCGCGGCGACGAGCATTTGCCGGATTTGATCCTGCAGACTCTGCTTCAATCCCGACGATCGCTGAAATTGCTGGGCCCATAACGCGGTCGGGGTGCGGCTCGGCATGCTCTCTCCTAGGGCGTCGGGATGGCGAGCGTCGCGCGAGGCATGCTCGGCGGCGCGGGTTCGCAGGACCATTCCGATTGACGGTGCTCGGTTCGCGTGATGATTGATCGAATGATACTGAACTCGGGTGCGCTTCGGCGATCGGGAGAAACATCCCTGGCGGATCGCACGCGCTTGAGGTTGCGTGGGCTCGGCGCGCTGCGGCCTGAGGCCCGTTACGCATCAACGTGTGATGAGCTCGAGCAACGAGCGCAAGATCTGGCCAAGCGCATGCCGCATCTCTTCCGGCCTGAGTTGATAGGCCAGCAGCAACGGGCTGCTCAGCAATGCAATCACCAGGTATTTCATCCACGCCTCCTCACGGTGGGGGTGTCGTGAGGCGGGCCGGTAACCGACCGCCTATCGTTTGTCGATGGCAGACAGCAGGTCCTATGCCATGTGCGCAAAGCCCGCATGCGGCATGGCATGTAAGCCATGGAGCCGCTTCGAATGAGCGATTTGCTCGCCTAGGCGTTGCGGCGCCGAAACATTGGGCGGGGAAGCGATTGCGCCCGGGAAGGCCACGCCGGTATCGGGCGATGCATTCCATGCGGCGTTGCGCGCGGCTCGGTGCGTTGAAGGGGCGATGCGCGCTTCGGATCGGTTGGCGCGAGCGGGTGTCCGCTTGCTTGGCAACGCTCGAAATGCGTCACAAAGATGAAACGTTGAGTTCGATAGAGCGGGCGGGTTTGGATACGGTGTCTAGCATTCGCTGAGAAGCGAAGCCGTGTTGGCCGTTTCGCCGCCAACGCACGCCGTCGTCGTTTGTTGAGGCGGATCAAGCTGCGCCGGGAGCATCAGGCGGATGCTGGAAGGCGCCCACCCTTGCGTGCGGTAGCGCATGAATCTAGCGCGGGCACGCGCCTTGTTGCGTTGCCCCCGAGCTTATCGGGCGCCGAAGCGGCGATCGGCCGCGTCGCAGCGCGCATGAGGCACGACATACCCCATGTTCATACCATTCGGAGGCGAGCCAAATGAGTTATTACTTCGCAAAGACGCTGCCCGTTCCTTTCGACGCTGCCGTTCAGCTGGTCGTCGACGCATTGAAGCAGGAGGGGTTCGGCGTTCTGACGGATATCGACGTGCAGAGCACGCTGAAGGCCAAGATAGGCGTCGACTTTCGTCGCTACCGCATCCTGGGCGCATGCAATCCCGCTTCCGCGCACCGGGCCCTCGAAGTCGAAGACAAGATCGGCACGATGTTGCCTTGCAATGTCATCGTTCAGGAGACGGCAGACGGCCAGACAGAAGTAGCTGCCGTCGACCCCGTGGCATCGATGCAAGGCGTCGGCAATGCGCAGTTGGCGCCGATAGCCGAGGAGGTGCAGGCCAAGTTGAAAAACGTGATCGCTCGGCTGTAGAGCGGGCGGAACTCGATCTCCAGCCGTGCGTCCGGCTCCTTGCTGCGCGTGCTCACTCCGCCAGAGACGATCGAGCGCGCCTGTGCTGCAAATAACGGCGCACGGCCGCATCGCTCGAGAGCCCAATCGCGATGTCGTACGACGCGAGCGCTTCGGTCCGTGCACCGGCGCGCGCGAGCAAATCGGCGCGCGCGGCCCAATAAGGTTGATAGTCGGCCAGCCGTGCATCGTCGGCATAGACCGCAAGCGCATCGAGCGCCGCTTGGGGGCCATCGCGCTCGCCCAGTGCGAGCGCCCGATTCACGGCGACGACCGGCGATGGGGCGAGCGCGAACAGCGCATCGTAGAGCTGAACCACTTCGGCCCAGTTGGGCCGCCGCGTTCGACAACGATGGATATGTGCGCACTGCAGTGCCGCTTCGAGCTGAAACCGTCCGATCGTGTTGCAAGCGCTCGCGCGCCGCAGCAACACATCGGCCGCATGGATCATCTCGGCATGCCACTTGGCCGGATCCTGCGCGGACAACGGCACATAATCGCCCGCCTCGTCCCGCCGCGCATCGCGCCGCGCGTGCGAATAGAGCATCAGCGCGAGCAAGCCCAGCGCTTCGGGCTCGTCGGGCAACAATTCGACCAACAGGTGCCCGAGAAACAGCGCTTCACCCGCGAGATCCTGCCGGACTGCATCGCCGCCGACCGGGTCCGTCCAGCCTTCGGCGAACACGGCATAGACGGCTTCGAGCACGGCCGACACGCGCTCGCGCAACTCCTCGCGTTCGGGCACGGTGAACGGCACGCCCGCATCGCGAATTTTGTGCTTCGCGCGCGCCAAGCGCTTGGTCATGGCCGCCGGCGAGGTCAAGAACGCCGACGCGATCGTCTTTGCGTCGATCCCGAGCACGACCTGCAGCATCAACGGCGTGCGGATGCCCGCTTCGAGCGCGGGATGCGTGCAGGCGAACAGGAGCGCGAGGCGGCGATCGGGCAAGGCGGCCGGGTCGCGCTCGTCGATTTCGTCGGCGAGCAACAGTAGCTGATTCGCACATTCGTCGCGCACGACCCGATGGCGCACCCCGTCGATCGCCCGACGCCGCGCGACCGTCATCAGCCACGCCTCGGGATTGGCGGGACAGCCGCGCGCGGGCCAATCGGCCAACGCGGCCGCGAACGCATCGGCGAGTGCGTCTTCGGCCGCAGCCACGTCGCGCGTGCGCATGGCGAGCAGCGCGACGAGCTTGCCGTAGCTGCGCCGCGCCACCGCTTCCGCGATCGAACGAGCGGTGTCGTTCGCGTCGCCGTCGCGGTGGGCCGGTGTCATGCGCCGCTCTTCGCCGCGTGGGGCAGGGTCCAGACCGGGCGCACTTCCATGATGCCGTGGCTCGCACCGGGACAGCGCGCCGCCCACGCGATCGCGGCATCGAGGTTGGCGGCCTCGATCAGGAAGTAGCCGGCCAACTGCTCCTTGGAGTCGGAGTAGGGGCCATCGAGCACTTGCGGCTTGCCGTCGACGAGCCGCACGGTCGTGGCCGTATTGGAAGGCTGCAGGCGGTTCGAGCCAAGGATCGCATCCGCTTTCCTCAACGATTCCGTGTACGCCTCATACGCGGCGGCGCCTTGTTGACGTTCGCTGTCGGACATTTGGTCCCACTGGCCTTCGGCCGAATAGATCAGCAGCAGATATTGCATATGAGCCTCCGTTGTTGGGTGGTGGCGGCAGCCCTGCATCGCGCCGCCATGACAATGACGTGCCAGGGCGGTGGCGAAGGACACGCGACGCCCGAAATAGTGCGCTCGCGGCACGCGGTTTGTCACGGCGAGGATCGCGGGGGGCGTATCCGTGTTCGAGGCGATGTTCGTGTTGTCGAGGGCAACCACGCACGGCATGGGGACACAGAGGTTAATTGTCTTACGTATTGAAAATCATTATCATTTGCATTAGTGTTAACTAGACGTAAGGTTGTCGCTCCCTGAACTTTCATCAACAACAAAATCCTTTGACGGACATGTCATTTATGTCATTTCGGCCAAGCTATCCGGCGGTTCCGCGCGCTTCTCATCCCACGCTCGGTGCGCCTTCCTTCGCGCGGGTGATATTGGCCATGCCGCTTGCGTTTGCCGGCACGCTGGCGTCGAGTGCGAATGCCGCCGCGCTTGCGCAAGAAAGCAGCGCCGCGGCACCGGCGCCGCAACCCGCCGAAACGCCAAACACGTTGCCTGCGGTCGTCGTCAAGGCCGACGCCTCGCCTCGCGTCTTGCCCAAGGCATACGCAGGCGGTCAAGTCGCGACGGGCGGGCGTCTCGGCATGCTCGGCAACGAGAGCGTCATGGACACTCCCTTCAGCGTCACCCATTACACGTCGAAGCGCATGGAGGACCAGGAAGCCGTCACGCTCGCCGATGTATTGAATCGCGATTCGTCGATTCGCTTCACCGGGCAGACGGGCGGCGTGACCGATTCCTTCTACATTCGCGGTTTTCCCATCAACGAAGGCAATCTCAGCGAGTTCGCGTTCGACGGCGTGTACGGCGTCGCGCCAAACTATCACGTGTTCCCGGAATACGTCGAACGCGTCGAGGTGCTCAAAGGGCCCGCTGCACTGTTGTACGGCATGTCGCCCAATAGCGGGGTGGGCGGTGTGGTGAACGTCGTGCCCAAGCGTGCGGCCGGCAAAGATCTTACGCGCTTCACCGCGGACTACGGCTCCGACTCGCAAGTAGGCGGACACGTCGACCTCAGCCGTCGGTTCGGCAGCGATCGCCAGTTCGGCGTGCGGTTCAATGGGCTGCATCGCCAGGGCGGCACGCCGCTCGACGGCCAAACTTCGCGCGCGGAGGTCGGCGCATTGGCCCTCGACTATCGCAGCGAGAAGTGGCGCGCGACGCTCGATGTCATCGAGCAGTACCAATGGGTGAATGCGCCCACACGCCCATTCGTCGTCGCATCGGGCATTGCCGTGCCCTCCGCGGCCGATGGCCGCCGTAACGTGACGCAATCATGGTCTTGGTGGAAATCGTACGATCAGTCGGCGTTGCTTCGTGCGGAATACGACCTGAATCCCAACGTGACCGTCTTTGCCGATGCCGGCGGCGCCAAGACCGACGTCGCGCGGCTGTCGGACCAGACGCCGACGATTCTCGATGCTTCGGGCAATACGCGTTCGATTCCGCAGAACTGGGCGTTTCAGATCAATCGCTGGAGCGCCGACACAGGCGTGCGAGCGCATTTCGATACGGGGCCCATCACGCATCGCGTCGCGCTGCAAGCGAGCTTCTACCGCGACCGTCTCGCGCAGGCGAGCAATTCGGGCGCCGCGGTGCTCTCGAGCCTTTATTCGCCGGTGGCAAGTCCGGCCCAGGATATCGCCACGCCGTCGCGCGTGCCGAAGGTCTCGTCCTCGCAACTGACCGGTATCGCGCTCGCCGATACGCTGAGCGTGCTGAACGAGCGCGTGCAACTGACTGCCGGGGTGCGGCAGCAGCAAGTGAAGTCGGAGAACTTCAATACGACCACCGGGGCGAGCGCATCGTCGTACGACAAAGGCGCGCTGACCCCGCTCGCCGCCGTGGTCTTTAGGCCGGCTCAAGACGTGTCCCTGTACGCGAACTATGTGGAAGGACTGAGCAAGGGGGACATCGCGCCCGCTAGCGCATCCAATGCGGGGCAGGTCTTCGCGCCGTACAAGACGCGGCAACAAGAGGTGGGCGTCAAGGTGGATCTCAAGACCGTGATGGCGACGCTGGCCGCATTCCGTATCACCAAGCCGAGCGGTCAGCTATACGGCGCCGCCTACACGGTGGACAGCCAACAGCGCAACCAAGGGCTCGAGCTGACCGTGGCCGGCGAGCCGCTCGAAGGCGTTCGGGTGTTGGGCGGGGTCACGCTGCTCGACGCCGAGTTGACCCAAACGAACAGCGCGGCGACGCGCGGCAATCGGCCCGTTGGCGTGCCCAAGTGGATGGCCAACGTAGGCGGGGAGTGGGATTTTCCGTGGCTGCGCGGGTTGACGCTGACCGGCGGCATCAACTTCACCGGGCAGACGTACGTGAATCAGGCGAACACGCAGTCGGTGCCGTCGTGGACGACCTTCGATTTCGGCGCGCGTTACGCGACGCAAGTCTATGGCAAGGCGACTACCGTGCGCGCAGGGCTGCTCAATGCTTTCGACTGCAAGTATTGGTCGGGCGTGGCGTCTTACGGAACGATCTCGCTGGGTGCGCCGCGGACGCTGTTCGCGTCGGCGACCATCGATTTCTGACGGGTGCAGCCCATGACTGCCGTGTTACGTGACGTGTCCGTCGACCCAACCCAACCTCGGCGCGGCTCGGGACCCGCAGCGTTGCCGCCGATATTAGGCCCCGCCATCGATCGGTTGATGCGTTCGCCGCAAGGCCTCATCGAGATGACCCGCACGTACGGGTCGCCGCTTAACGTCGTCTTGCCGCAGGTGTTGGAAGCAAACGTCGAGTCGTTGCGCGCGGTGCTGCGTCGTTACGACGTCGATCACCACCTTCTGTACGGCGCGAAGGTCAACAAATCGCCGGGCCTCGTGCGCGCCGCGGTCGATGCCGATATCGGCGTGGACGTGTCCAGTCTCGGCGAAATGCGCGATGCGCTGCGTGCCGGAATCGATCCGGCGCGGCTGTGTGCGACAGGCCCGGCGAAAACGCGCGTGTTTCATATGGCGTTGGTGGCCAACGGCGCGTTGATCTCGGTCGACTCCATCGAGGAGCTCGGCGATCTCGAAAGCGTCGCGCGCGAGATCGCTCCCGGGCGGCCGGTTCGCGTGCTATTGCGCTACCGGCCGAGCGCCTCGGGCGCGAGCCGATTCGGCATGGGCGAAGGTGAACTGCGGGTTTGCCTCGATCGCTTGGCACGGTGTGGGCCGGCGTTTTCGTTCGAAGGATTCCATTTTCACTCGAGCGGATATTGCTACGAAGCGCGTGCGAAGGCCGTGTGTGAACTGACACGCTTCGTGGATCTGGCGCGGGCTATGGGACTCGACCCGAAGCTCATCGATATCGGTGGCGGGCTCCCCGTTCGGTACGTCGAGCGCGATGCTTACGACGCGTTTCTCGACACCCAGAGCGCGGATCACTACCGCAACGGCAAGGTGCCGGCATCGTTCTATCCCTACGGCGGACCGATCGAGCCCGATGCATGGCTGGACCGTTTTCTCGCGTCGCCCTGCACGGGCCGCCGATCGATTGCGCAATATTTGAAGGCGCAAGGGTTGGCGCTAGCAATCGAGCCGGGGCGCAGCCTCGCCGATCAAACGGCGATCTCGATTTTTCGTATTGCGCGGGTGAAGGCGCGGGGCGCCGCTGAGGTCGTGATCTTTGTCGAAGGCAGCAGCTTCAGCGCTTGCGAAACGTGGTTCGCTTCGGAGTTCTTGGTGGATCCGATCCACATCCGCGCAAGCCACGGCGGAGACAACCATACCAACGACGCCAACGACGCCAACGATACGGCGGTCACGCGCGGTTGGATTGCGGGACACAGTTGCCTCGAGGAAGACGTCATCACGAATCGCTGGCTGCGGTTCGCAACGCGGCCCAAAGCCGGCGATTTGCTCGTGTATGCCAATACCGCGGGCTACCAGATGGATTTGCTCGAAAACGAATTTCACCGCCACCCGGCGCCTCGACGAGTCGCGCTCACGTACGACGCGGCGGGTGGCATCGACATCACACCTGACGATCGAATGGAGAAGTGGAATGATTTTGACTAAAGTCACCGACCTGATCGGCAATACGCCGATTCTCAGCATGTCCATTCCCGAAAAGCACTCGCAATTGCTGCTCAAGATCGAAAAGAACAATCCGGGAGGCAGCATCAAGGACCGCATGGCGCGCAACATGGTCGTCGCGGCGCTCAAGTCTGGGCGGCTGAGCGCTGGCGGGGTGATCGTGGAGTCGTCGTCGGGCAATACCGGGATCGGTCTTGCGATTGCCGCCGTCGAGTTTGGCTTGCGCTTCATCGCCGTGGTCGATCATCATGCCGCGCCCGACAAGATCGCCGTGATGCGTGCGCTCGGCGCCGAGATCCGATATGTCGAAGGCGATTACCGTGAAGACGAAGTCGCGGTAGTCGAGCGCCAGCGCTTGGCGGCCGAATTGGCGTGCGACATTCCCGGCGCGGTGTTCATGAATCAGTCGGACAACGCGGCCAACGCGGGCGGCTATTCCGAGTTCGTTCGAGAAGTCATCAATGAGATCGGCGGCGTGGATGCCTACGTCGGCTGCGTCGGGACGGGCGGTTCGATGACAGGCATTGCCCGGGGCCTGAAAGTCCACAATCCGCAAACCAAGACGATCGCCGTCGAGCCCGACGGTTCGATCGTCTTCGGGCAACCCGGTCATCCGTACTATCAGTCGGGCACCGGCACCCCGGCCGGCGATACGGTCGGTCTCGTACTCGATTACAGCTGCATCGATATGGGCGTGCAGGTGTCGGACTCGCAGGCGTTCGAAACGGCGCGCCACATGGCGCGGCGCACGGGCCTGCTCGTCGGCGGTTCGACGGGCGGGGTGATTTATAAAGCGCTCGAATTCATTCATAGCGGCCTGATCGGCGGCAACGTCGTCGCGGCGGTCGCCGACGGTGGCGAGAAGTACCTGCATACGGTCTTCAACGAGAGTTGGCTGCGAGAGCGAAATCTCCTCGACCCGCAGATAGGGCGCCAGCTCGACCGCTGGTTCGGACAGGAGGGCTCTGCCGAAGCGCCGCGCGATCTCCCGCGCCTGCATGCGGTGGCGGCGGCATGACGGCGGGAAACATAAGACGGCACGCGCCGCTGAAGGTGGCCGTTTGCGGCGCGGGCCGGACCGGGCATCTGGCGGCGGTCCTGTTCAAGCAACTCGACGGCGTGCATGTTTCGGTGCTCACCAGCAACCGTGACGCGATCGAGCGCCATCAGTACAGCGAGCACGGTATCGCCGCGACGATGCCCGATGGCACGACCCTCACCGCGCGTCTCGATGTTTTTTCGAGTGACGCGGGCACGGTGCTCGCCGATGCCGACATCGTCATCGTGACCGTGCCGGCACACGTTCGGCCGTCGATGTTGAGCGCCATCGCCGCCCATGTCCCGCGGCACAAGCGTGTCTATGTCGGTGCGATCCCGGGGTTTTGCGGTTTCGACTGGCTTGCCGAGCGCACGTTTGCGTCGCATCGCAATGTCGTCATCTGGGGCATGAAGGACGTATCGCATATCGCCTTCGATCTGACACCCGGCCTATCCGTGCGGATGGGCGGCGCAAAAAGCACGCTATATGTCGCGACGCACGCCCGCGAAAGCGCCGCCTCGCGCGCCGCCTTGCTCGCCCTGTTGCGCAGGCTCTATACATCGCCCATCGAGCTGCTCGACAACTATCTGGAGATCACGCTGACCCCGGGCAACCCCATCATGCACAGTTCGGTGATCTATGGCTTGATCGGTCCGTATGCGCAATGGCACAACAAGACGTTTGCCTCGCCGATCCGCTGGTGGAGCGATTGCCCCGAGCTCGGCGCCTATTTTCTCGAGCGCAGCGACGAGGAGAATCAGTTCCTCTGCAAACTGGTTCAAGCGCGCTTGGGCATCGATTTGTCGTCGATCAAGCCGCTAAAAGACGAAATCATCGAAGCGTACGGCACGCAGATTCGCGATCCCGGCACGATGCTGTCGGTGTTGCGTTCGAACCAAGCGTATGACGCGATCGAAGCCCCGTTGATTCGCGCCGACGATGGCCCAGGCTACGTCATCGACAAGGCGCATCGGGCCTTTCGCGAGGACGTGGCCTACGGCTTGGCGCTGCTGGTCGAAATGGGCCGGCGTCTCGATGCGCGCTTGCCTCACATCGAAGAAGTCTTTCGCTGGAACGTGTTCTACATGGATGGTCTACGCGGTTCCGCACTCGATTACTTTCCCGAAACTTGGCCAGCTTGATGCGCAGCCCTATGAAAAACACTCTTTCGCTATTGCAGCCCGATCACACCTTCTACGCGCAGCGGCGGCAGGGCGCCTGCGAAGCGGCGAACCGCAATGCATTGCGTCGCTTGATTCGCTGCCTATTCGCCGAAAAGATCATTGACGCGGGCGCGCTCATTTTTTTGCCGGATAGCCGTGCGGCCTGGTTCCCGCTGTGGAGCAGGCACGCGATGCTGCTCTTTAGCGACCTCGAGGTGGCGCCGGCCGATACTTTCATCAATCGCGGTGCGCTAACGCTGATCGAATCGAACGGCGTGCGCACGCCTCTCACGAGTCATGAGCAACTGCTCGATCTGCTTGCCCCATGCTTTGACTTCGCACCGAGCGAGCAAGGCATGAGCCGCCTGAAAGCCGACATCGCGAACAGCATCGAAAACGATGCGCTTGCACGGATCTACCGCGACGCATGGAATGCTGCGCTGCGCGAGCGAATCGAGGTGGCCGATGTGGGCGGCTTTGCCGGCTATCTGCATCGACAGATGACCGTGCGCGATGCGGCAGTGCTGCTCGATCAATGGGGCTCGCTCGAAGGTCACCCCTTCTATCCGACGTGGAAGAGCAAGCCTGCGCTCGATCCCGAGCAGGTCGCCGCGCTTTCGCCCGAGTTCAATGCGAGAGTCCCCGTGCGTATCGCCGCATTGCGCGGCGACATGGCTTATGTCGAGCGAATGCCGCATGTCGAGAGCGTCCACGCTTGGTTTGCGGCGAACTTCCCGCAGTTGTGGATCCACTGGCGAGACGGTCTGAATGAAAGGGGGCTCGACGAATCGGACTGGCTGCCGCTGCCGATCCACGCATGGCATCTGCAGCACTGCGTACACGAGGACTACGCGACGCAGATCGAGGAGGGTGTGCTGATTGTGGAGGGCCCCGATGTCGAGACTTGGCCTACGATGTCGTTTCGGACGATGATGCCGCGATTGCCGGGGCCCGTGCCGTTCATCAAATTGCCGGTGGCGTTGTGGCTGACGAGCGAACAGCGCAGCCTTCAGGCGAAGTCCATTCATATGGGGCCTCGCATCAGCACGGTGATTCAACGCATTCTTGCCGATGAAAACGGCTTCGACGGGACGCTCGAAATCTTCCCTGAGGAACTCGCGTTTCACTACAGGCACGCGGTGCGCCAGCAAGATAGCGCGGGACGCCATTTATCGGTTGCATTCCGTGCGAGCAAACAAGCCTTCGATCGTGCCGACGGCCTGCTGCCGATCACGGTGGCGGCATTGCTGACGGATTCGCCCTGGGATGGCCGTCCGCTCGTCACCGAGCTCATTGAAAAGCGCAGCGCCGCGCCAGCTACGAAGGAAGTCGTCGAGGCTTGGTTTCGCGAGTATGCGCGCGTCGTCACGCATCCTGTGCTCGGCATCTATCTGCTCTACGGCGTCGCGCTCGAAGCGCACCAGCAAAACGCCTCGGTCATGTTCTCCGCCGACGGCATGCCAAAAAGCATGCTGATTCGCGACTTCGGCGATGGCCGGACCTATGCGCCGCTATTGGCGCAGCGGGGACACCAACTCGAACCCTACGTCCATCCGGGCATTTTGCCGACCGTCTTCGCGGACGATATCGAGCCGGTTCGTGCGTTCGTGTTAGACGCGTGTTTCGTCTGTCATCTCCATGAAGTCGCGCTGCTGCTGACGCACGAGTACGACCTGCCGCCGGTCCGGTTGTGGGAAATTCTGCGCGATGAAACGGAACGCGCCTTCGACGCGTTCGCGCCTCGTGTCTCGCGCGAGCTTTGGAACACCGAGCGCGCTGCGTTCGTGGACGAGCCGTGGCCGACGCGGTCCGTCTTGCGGATGCATCTGCGCGAGTATTCGGACTATCGGCTACAGCACCACTTGCCCAATCCGTTGCGACGAGTCAGTGACGAGGGCTGACCGATGACGCATGCCGCTGTCGAGCCGGACCGCGGAGCGCGCTTGATTCACGTGCTCTTTGCCATTCAGCTCATCTCCATGGGGGCCATGGAGATGAGTGGCCCATTCTGGCCGCTCCATCTAAAAGCGCTTAGCACATCATCGCTGCAGTTTGCTATTGCGGGCGTTGCCGTCTATGTCGGGCCGATGCTCGGCATCATGCTGACGAGTGCGTTCTGGGGGCGGGTTGGCGACCGCACGGGGCACAAGCTGATGATGATTCGGGCGTTGCTAGGGTTGTCGCTGACTCAGTTTGCGCTGGCCTGGGCAGCGGACGTCTGGACGATTCTCGCGTTGCGGTGCGTACAGGGCGCGTGTGCGGGGTACATCGCGCCGGCGCAGACCTATGGCGTCGCGATCGTGGCGCCTTCGCGCAGAGCTCGGCTATTTGCGTATCTGCAGGTATCGACCAATCTTGGCTCGTTGGCCGGTGCGGTATCGGGCGGCTTGATCCTCGATCATGCGACTTTCTTCTGGATCAATATCGGCGCGGCGCTCCTGTGCATGGGCTGCGCGATGGCGGTGGCGGTGATGCTGCCGAGCGATCATGTACGCCGCGCTGTCCCGGCGGCATCTGAGGCGAAGCGCGCGGATGTGGACGGTTCGGCGTTGACGTGGCGATCGGCCCCGATACCGGGCTTGCTCGGTATCGTCGGGATGTTGTTGGTAAGCCGTATGCTCGCGCAGACACCGTTTTCACTCTACGTCAGTTCAACCTTCAACGTCGGCAACTGGGTGGTGGGCCTTTGTTACGGCATGCTGTCGCTGGGGTTCGCCGCATCGGCGGCGCTTTGGGCGCGCTATTTCGAATGCCGCGCGCTAGTCGAGTCGCTGCAGCGCATGACGTTCGTCGCGCTGGCCTGTGCCGCGCTCGCGCTCGGTGCGGCGCTAACACGCCAAGTCGGCGCGTTCGTCGCGATTCATTTCGTGTGGGGCGCTCTGCTCGGGGCGACGACACCGGTGCTGATGTCGGTGATCTCGAAAGCGGCGGGCGTCGCCCGCCAAGGGTATGTCCTGGGTGTCGCGCAAAGCACGACCCAGCTCGCGTCGGTGTCGGGCATTGCGCTCGGCGGCTGGCTGAGCGATGCGGTGGGCTTGCGATACATCTACTTCTTCGTCGCTGCGTCTTATGGGCTTGCGGCGGTCCTCATCATGGCGCTAAGACGCGAGCGCGGTGCGATGACTCGCGCTCTCATGTCGCCTGGGCAGTAAGGCTGAGACCGAGCGAACGCGGACGATCGGGTGGCGGCGTGCACTCAAGCATGCGGCTGCATCGTTCCGTATCGGGCCAGCCATCCACGCGACGCGCCCAGGCGCTCGAGAAGGGGATGCCAAAACGCGCGACGTTCAAAGGCGTCGACGGGAACGTCGGTTTCTATCGAGACCGTCTGCGCCAACTCGTCGCTGGTGAGCGGATCGCCTTCGATCAACTGTTGTCTCAGAACACTTTCATCGGCGTCCGACGGCTCCTCGGCATGCGTTGCTCGCCGGTTCAAGCGTTCGACCAGCACGGCGACATCTGCGCGGAAATCGGCGATGAAAACGGGAATAGCGAGGAAAGCGGCAAGCTCGATAAAGGAAGCACGATGCGCTCGATTCAGAAAACTCGCGTCGACCACGACCGGAAAGCCGGCCGAGAGGAGTGCGTCCGCGGTCGCGCGGAGTTGTGCGTAGTTCGCGTCGATCGCTTTCCGCGTGTACGTGCAGGAACGCGTGCCGTGTACCTTCGGAAATGTGAGGATCCCCCGCTCGTCGCGTTTTCGCTCCACATCGCTACTAAGGCGAATCGCGCCGATATGCCGCGTGAATGCTTCGCTCGCCACGGATTTGCCTGATCCCGAAAAGCCATGGCAAAGGATGAGGAACGTCTTCGGCGGCTCGACGAGACGGTCCACGAGGCGCGAATAGTTGCCAAGCGAAGACATAGCGTCGATGTCGCCCGCCCTGCCGTGTGTCTTCAAGGCCGTCACCAGCATTCGCACGAGTGCCCTGTATACGACGTACAGCCTCAGCGCCGCCAGCCCTGAGAAGTCTCCGGTCGAAGTCACCCAATCGTTCAAAAAGCGCGTCGCCAAATCGCCCCGCTCTCGAGCCAGTAGATCCATCACGACGAAGGCGATGTCCGCCGTGATATCGATCCAACGCAACGCATCGCTGAACTCGATGCAATCGAAGATTGCGACGTCATCGTTTCGACTCACCATGTTATCGAGGTGCAAGTCGCCGTGACATTCGCGTACGAATCCCTCGTTCCTGCGGCTATCGATATGCGCCTTTAGTCGAACGATCTCGTTGCGGCACCAGTTGGCCGCGCCATGAGGAACGGTGACCGACGGATTGCGCTCGAGCGAGGCGAGTACCTCATCCACCTGCTCGCAAACTTGCTTGGCCGAGCCCAGTGAGTCGCTCGGCGCATGACGCGAGGCGGCGGCGTGAAACGATGCAAGGCGCGCTGCGACACGGTCGATATGGGCCGTGCGCAGTGCGCCACGCGCAAGCAGCGCGGACAGCGTATCGCGTTCATCGAAGCGGCGCATTTTCAACGCGTGATCGACCGGCGCGCCTTCGGCGCCCACCCTGAACGTACGCCTGATGCGCACGATCGGCGCCACGCCAAGATAGAGCGAAGCGGCAAGGCGGCGGTTCAGCCGCAGTGCATCCCGGCAACTGCGGTATCGCGCTGCTCGCGTCGTGAAGTCGACAAAGCCTAAGTTGACCGGCTTGCAGATTTTGTAGGCGTATCGTCCTACGAGATAAACCACGGAGATATGCGTTTCGATGCGAACGACGCAGCCAGCGGGATGCGGATAGGTTACGGCGCGCCGCAGCGCCAGTTCCATGCGGCGCCATTCGGCTCGCGTCGCTTTGTCGTCGGGCGCATTGCAGGCGCGCTCGCGCGGGCGGCACCGGGTGATTTCCCGATCGGAACGATGCTTTATCGCCGAACCTCTCGCCATCTTCGTCCAGCACCCGGAGCAGTCGATACGTTGCACGTAGTGTGAGCCCGCCTTGAACGGTGGTATTGACTTCAATCAAGCTACGACATATGCCGGCGCTAAAGAATGAGATGGGGGCGAAGATCTGTTCGTGCATTTTTCGGAAATCCGCAGCGAGGGCTTCAAGTCGCTGCGTCACCCTCTGCTCGCTGCGCTCGCGCATGATGTCGTGCCGGAACACGACGGGCGGGGCCCCTAGCCCGACCTTCAAAAGAAAAATCGCGACAGCATCGGCAAAAGCGCCCAGACTGCACCCATGGCGTTTGCGTTCGCGATCGTCGAACCAGGAGAATCCGAATGGCTAAAAGCACGATGCGGGGCAATCGCGAAGCGAAAAAGCCGAAGCAACCCAAAAAGGTGGCCCCTCCTGCGGAAGGGATTTCTCTCGTGGATGGATCGAAGGTTGCCGCGACTCGCGTACCGGCCAAAAGAAAATAGGCGTATCCCGGGTATGGCTCCGAGGCATTTATGCCAACCCTTTCCCTCGAGGTCAGCAGGGAACACCCCTCTATAAGGACGGGGAGTCCCGGGTTGCTCTTTGGATGCCGCATCGGTTCGATGCGAAGCTCATCCGACGCTTTCGTGCATCGCTAACCGAACGCTACCCGTTCGAGCATGGCGAGGTATTGAGCGTGGATCGAGTCGTTCCCCTTGGCTGCAGTGTTCCTGCGCGATGTTCATCGACGCATGCGACACGTGTCGTCCAGCCATCTTCTCAGGAGGAACCGATCATGTCTCAGTTCGATCGACGGTACGTCGATGCCATGATGGCGTCCGCTACAAGCATCGCGAACCGCGCACGCCGTCGCGACGTGTCCTATCCGTCGGTAGCATGGGCGTCGCAGGAGATCCCTCTATGAACGCGTTGCTTCGCTATGTGGCGCGGCGTCGCTTCGCGTCGCCGCTGTGGACCGACACCGCCCCGGTGCGGCAGGAACTGTTCGGCGTCGAACGGCTCGAGCAACACGCGCAGAGTCTCGCTGCCGCGCAGGCCGTGACCAAGACGCCGCCCGCGGTGTTGTCCTTGCACGCACGGCTCGACGACAACGCAGCCGTCCTGCTCGCGGCCTATCGGGCGAGCGCGGCGGAACTGGATCGCGGCCGGGACGTCGTGCCGGCGGCCGAATGGCTGCTCGACAACTACCATCTCGTCGAGAAACAAATCCGTGCAATCTGCGACGACCTGCCTCGCGGTTACTACCGGCAGCTACCGAAGCTCGCCGCGGGTCCTTTTGCCGGCTATCCGCGCGTATTCGGCCTCGCGTGGGCGTTCGTCGCGCACACCGATAGCCACTTCGATCCGAAGGTCCTGCGGCGTTTCATCGACGCGTATCAGCGGGTCCAGCCGCTCACGATCGGTGAATTGTGGGCGGTCGAGATCACGTTGCGCATCGTTCTGATCGAAAACCTTCGGCGTCTCGCCGACCAGATCACCGTTGGCCGCGGCGCACGCGCCGACGCGGATGCGCTCACCGAGCGCCTGCTCGAAGCGGGCAGCGCGCGCTCGGCGCTCGAAGCGGATATCGCCACGCGCTCGTCGGGCGTGCTCTCGGAACTGTTCGCGGCACAACTGGCTAAACGGTTGCGCGACCAGGACCCGCGAACCACCCCCGCGCTGGGCTGGTTGGAGGAGCGGCTCAGGCTTCAGGGCACTAGCATCGATGAAGTAGTGCAGCACGCGCAACAGCGGCAGGGCGCCTCGAACGTCACCGTACGCAACGTGATTACCAGCCTACGGCTGATCGCCGATATCGACTGGACCGACCTATTCGAGAGCATGAGCCTCGTCGATGCGCGGTTGCGCGCGGGCAGCGCTTTCGATGCGATGGATTTCCCTACCCGCAATCTGTACCGCAGCGCGATTGAGCAACTGGCGCGCGGCTCGCGCTTGACCGAACAGGAGATCGCAGATCTCGCGCTGCATTCGGCGCATGCGGCGGCGGAGAAAGCGGGCGATGCAGCGGGTTCCGAGCGAGCCAGCGACCCCGGCTACCACCTGATCGCCGAGGGGCGCCGTGCACTCGAACGGATCATCGCGTTCCGTCCCCCGCCACGTTTGCGGCTCACGCGATTGTATGTCCGCCTCGGCATCGGCGGCTACGTCGGTGAGATTCTCACACTCGCCGCGATGTTGCTCGCGTTGGCGCTGTGGCTGCTTTGGCCGCGTGCGCCGTGGGCTTTCGATGCGACGCTGCTCGCATTGTTTGCCGTGTGCGCACTGCTGCCTGCCATCGAGATCGCGACCGCGCTCGTCAACCGAACGATCGCATGGACTTTCGGCGCGATCACGCTGCCGGGGCTCGAACTGAAGGCGGGGGTGCCGTCGTCGCTGCGCACGCTGGTCGCGGTGCCGACGTTGCTGACGAGCGAAGCGGACCTGCGCGAGCAGATCGAACGTCTCGAGGTGCATCACCTCGCAGGCGCGGGCGGCGATCTGTCTTTCGCGCTGCTCGCGGACGGCCTCGACGCCGATCGGGAGGTGATGGCGGGCGACGCGCACCTGCTCGAGGTGGCGGTCGACGCCATCGACGCGTTGAACCGTCGCTACGAGCCAAGCCCTGGCGGTAGCCGTTTCCTGCTGCTGTACCGCCGGCGCGTCTTCAACCCGAGCGAAAACACATGGATGGGCTGGGAGCGCAAGCGCGGCAAGCTACATGAACTGAACCGCTTGTTGCGCGGCGCGACCGACACCACCTTCGTGCCGATCGCGGGGCGTGCGCCGCACGTGCCGCCTGACGTGCGTTACGTGATCACGCTCGATGCCGATACGCGTTTGCCGCGGGATGCGGCGTTGCGGTTGATCGGCAAAATGGGGCATCCATTGAACCGCCCGAAGTTCAGCGCCGACGAGCAACGCGTAGTCGATGGGTACGCGATTCTTCAGCCGCGCGTCACGCCTTCGCTGCCTGTGGGCCAGGAAGGCTCGCTGTATCAGCGCGTTTTCTCCGCGCCCGGCGGAATGGACCCGTATGCGGCGGCGGTGTCCGATGTCTATCAGGATCTGTTCGGTGAAGGTTCGTACACGGGCAAGGGCATCTATGACGTCGACGCGTTCGAAGCGGCTTTGCATGGCCGAGTGCCGGAAAATGCACTGCTCAGCCACGATTTGTTCGAAGGGGTTTTTGCGCGCGCCGCTCTGGCATCGGATGTCGAAGTGGTCGAGGAAGTGCCCTCGCGCTATGACGTGACCGCTAAGCGTCAGCATCGCTGGACGAGAGGCGACTGGCAACTGCTGCCATGGATCGTCGGTCATCGCGGCCGGGGCCCGCACGCGATGCCGTCGATCGGCCGCTTCAAAATGCTCGACAATTTACGCCGCTCCCTGCTCGCGCCGTCGATGCTCGCCGCGCTCGGTCTGTGCTGGTTGATGCCGATCCGAACCGGGATCGAGGGCGCGTTGCTGGTGTTGGGCGCACTGGCCATTCCCGCCTTTGTGCCGACGCTGTTCGCCATCGCGCCAAGGCGTAGCGGCGTTCGTCTGGGCAATCACATCCGCGTGCTGGCCGCCGATGTGCGGCTCGCCGCGTTGCAAACGTTTCTGTCGGTCGCGTTCCTAGCCGATCACGCTTGGCGAACCGGCGATGCGATCGTGCGCGCCCTGACGCGTCTTGTCGTGACGCACCGCCACCTGCTCGAATGGACGACGGCTGCGCAGTCAAAGGGCAGCCCGCGCCTCGACTTGCGAGGCTTCTATCGGCAAATGACAGGCGGTGCAGTGCTCGGGTTGGCGCTGCCGGTTGCCGCGATCGCGATAGCGCCGTCGCATTGGCCGCTTGCGTCGTCATTCGCGTTGTTATGGCTAGCCGCGCCGTCGCTCGCTTCGTGGGCGAGCCGCTCGCCTCGCGTCGCGCAGCGCCTGGCTCTGTCGGACTCGGACGCGCGCGACCTGCGTCTGATCGCGCGACGCACTTGGCGCTTCTTCGAGACCTTCGTCACGCCAGCGGAGAACATGCTGCCGCCCGATAATTTCCAAGAAGACCCCAAGCCTGTCGTCGCGCATCGGACTTCGCCGACCAACCTCGGTCTTTATCTTTTGTCGGCTGTTGCCGCGCGCGATTTCGGCTGGACCGGCACGACCGAAACGGTCGAGCGCCTCGAAGCGGCGTTCGCGTCGATGCAAAAGCTCACGCGTTTCAAGGGACATTTCTATAACTGGTACGGGACACTGGATCTCAAGGCACTGGCGCCGGCTTATGTTTCGTCGGTCGATAGCGGCAATTTGGCGGGGCATTTGATCGTTCTCGCCAATGCTTGCGAAGAATGGCTGCATGGGCCGCTCGTGCCCGCCGCGCGTCAAGGCATGACCGATGACCTGCGGCTAGCGCGTGAAGCGGCCGGCGCGCTGCCTGCCGCGAGCAGTGCGCGCGGCAAGCAGCTCGCCGCGATCTTCGACGAAATCGAAGCGCAATTGCAAGGTCCACAGACGCTCGAAGCCCTCTCGCCGTCGCTGGTTCGTTTGACGGAAAAGGCCGCAAAAGCGACGCGTGAAATGGTTCCGGCCCGCAGCGACGACAGTTCCGCCGATCTCATGTTCTGGCTCGAGGCGCTAAGAAAGAGCGTGCTCGAACATGGCCGCGACCGGCAACAAGTCGCTGGCGCGCTGGATCAGTTGCGGGCGCGGTTGCAGTCGCTGGCCGACGCCGCGCGCGCGATGGCGCTCGGGATGGATTTCGCGTTTCTACTGGACCCGGAACGCAAACTGCTCTCGATCGGCTATTCGCAGTCCGATAACAGTCTCGACCCCAGTTGCTACGATTTGCTCGCGTCGGAAGCGCGGCTCGCGAGCCTGTTTGCGATCGCCAAAGGCGATGTCGCCACGCGCCACTGGTTCCGTCTCGGGCGCGCGGCCACGCCGGTCGGGAGAGGCTCGGCGCTGATCTCGTGGTCCGGATCGATGTTCGAATACCTGATGCCCTCGCTCGTGATGCGCGCGCCGGTCGGTAGCCTGCTCGAACAGACGAGCCGCCTGGTCGTGCAGCGACAGATGTCGTATGGAGCGTCACTCGGCATTCCGTGGGGTATTTCCGAGTCGGCCTATAACGCCCGCGACATCGAATTCACCTACCAGTATTCGAATTTCGGCGTGCCCGGTCTGGGTCTGAAGCGTGGTCTTTCGGAGAATCGCGTGATTGCGCCGTATGCGACAGGGCTGGCCGCGATGGTCGACCCTCGGGCCGCGCGGCAGAACTACGCGAAACTCGCAGGGCTGGGCGCGCTGGGGCGCTACGGTTTCTACGAAGCGCTCGATTTCACCCGCTCGCGGCTGCCGGAGAACAAAGAGGTCGCCATCGTTCGCAATTTCATGGCGCATCATCAGGGCATGACGATCGTCTCGATCGCCAACACGTTGCTCGATGCTCGGATGCGCGCGCGTTTCCATCGCGAACCGATGATCCAGGCGAGCGAGCTGCTGTTGCAGGAACGTATGCCGCGCAATGTCGCCGTTGCGCAACCCCGAGCGGAGGAAGTGAGCAAGGCGGCAGTCGACGCCGGCGCCGTGCCGGCGATCGTGCGGCGAATCGCGGCGCCGGCCCAGGCCGAGGGCGCACCGGTTACGCATCTGCTGTCCAATGGTCGGTACGCCGTGATGCTGACGGCAACCGGCGCGGGGTACAGTCGTTGGCGCGACCTGGCCGTGACGCGTTGGCGTGAAGACGTGACGCGCGACGACTGGGGCTCATTCGTCTTCTTGCGCGATGTCCACAGCGGTGACGTATGGTCGGCCGGCGCACAGCCGGTGGGTCGCGAAGCCGAGTACGAAGAAGTCATGTTTGGCGAGGACCACGCGGAATTCATCCGGCGCGACGGCTCCCTGACGACCACGATGGATGTGCTCGTTTCGGGCGAAGCGGACGGCGAAGTGCGCCGCGTGTCGGTGGCGAACAGCGGACGACGGGCGCGCGAGATCGAGCTCACGTCCTACGCCGAAATCGTCCTAGCCACGCCCGCCGCCGACAACGCGCATCCCGCCTTCTCGCGCATGTTCGTCCAGACCGAGCACTTCGCTGAGTTCGGCGCGCTGGTGGCCACGCGCCGTGCCCGTTCGGATGACGAAAAGCAGGTGTGGGCGGCGCATTTCGCAGTGGTCGACGGCGAGATCCTCGCCGATCCGCAGTACGAATCGGATCGCGCCCGCTTTCTCGGGCGGGGGCGCAACGCGGGAACGGCGGCGGCGATTTTCGGCGATCAGCCGCTGACGAACACCACCGGCACCGTGCTCGATCCGATCTTTGCACTCAGGCATCGCGTGTTGGTGCCTCCGGGCAAGGTCGCCCGCGTCACGTTCTGGACGGTGGTGGCCGAGTCGCGGGCGTCGTTGCTCGACCTGATCGACCAATACCATGACCGCAACGCCTTCGATCGCGTCAAGACGCTTGCGTGGACCCAGGCTCAGGTGCAATTGCGGCATCTCGACGTCCAGGCCGAGGAGGCGGCCGATTTCCAGCGCCTCGCCGCGCCGGTCATCTACGCCGACTCCCGTTTCAGGGCGCCTTCGGACATCATCGTTCACGGGGCGGGCGCCCAGTCGGGACTCTGGCCGAATGGGATTTCCGGCGACTTGCCGATCGTGCTGTTGCGCATCGATGAACTCGAAGATATTGCGCAGGTGCGACAGCTCTTGAGGGCCCATGAGTATTGGCGAATGAAGCGGCTGGGTGTCGACCTCGTGATCGTCAACGAACAGCCCGCCTCGTATATTCAAGAACTGCAGGCCGCGATCGAAACGGCGGTGCGCAGCAGCCAGTCGCGGCCGCGTTTCGGCGAAGAACTCGCGCAAGGGGCGGTCTATACGCTACGCGCGGACTTGATGAGCATCCAGACACGCGCTTTGCTGCAATCGGTCGCTCGTGTGGCGCTGACCGCGCGTCGCGGCCCCATCGCCGACCAACTCACGCTGTTGCCGCGATTGCAGGCCCGGTCGTCGGTACTTGGACGGCAGCGGTTGCCGATGTCGCCGCCGCGATCGGCGCCGGTTCCCCCCCGAGTCGTACCGGCGACTTCAACCGAGGGGCTCGAGTTTTTCAACGGGCTTGGCGGCTTCGATAACGACGGTGAGGAATACCTGATCGTGCTCGCGGATGGCGCGACCACGCCTGCGCCATGGATCAACGTGATTGCCAATCCCGGCTTCGGTTTTCAGGTCGCGGCAGAAGGCAGTGGTTACACCTGGGCTGAAAACAGCCGCGAGAACCAGCTCACGCCCTGGTCGAACGATCCGGTTCAAGATTCAGCCGGCGAAGCCATCTACGTTCGCGACGAAGTCACGGGCGAGCTGTGGGGCCCCACAGCGTTCCCGATCCGCGACGGCGGGACCTACAGCGCCCGCCATGGGCATGGATACAGCCGCTTCGAGCATGAGGCGCATGGCATCGCGCTCGACTTGCTGCAATACGTGCCGCTGGCCGACCCGGTGAAGATTTCCCGGCTGACCTTGCGCAATCTGTCCGGCATGCCGCGGCGCCTGTCCGTGACGGCGTGGCTGGAATGGGTGCTGGGCACCTCACGCGGCGCATCGGGACCCTTCGTCGTGACGGAAATCGACCCTGCCACCGCTGCAATGCTGGCGCGCAATCCCTGGAGCATGGGGTTCGCGGGGCGCGTCGCCTTCGCCGACCTCGCCGGTCGGCAGAGCGCGTGGACGGCCGATCGCACCGAATTTCTCGGCCGCAACGGACGAGCTGCCGCCCCCGCTGCGCTGACCGGCATGGCGCCGCTGTCGGGTGCGGCCGGCGCTGGCCTCGATCCATGCGCGGCGTTGCAGTGTGTGATCGAGTTGGGTGTGGGCGAGCGTGTCGAGGTGGTGTCGTTCGTAGGGCAATGCGCATCGGTCGAACAAGCGCGCGCGTTGATCGCGCGCTATCGCGAGGCCGATCTCGATGCAGTCCTCGCCGAGGTGACGCGCTACTGGCGGAGCGTGCTCGGCGCCGTCCGGGTGAGGACGCCGGACCGCGCGATGGACCTGATGCTAAACGGCTGGCTGCTGTATCAGACGCTCGCTTGTCGGATCTGGGCACGCTCGGCGTTCTATCAGGCGAGCGGGGCATATGGCTTCCGGGATCAGTTGCAGGACGGTATGGCGCTGACGCTGGCGCAGCCGGACGAGACGCGGCGGCATTTGCTGCGTGCCGCGGCGCGGCAGTTCGTCCAAGGTGACTTTCAGCATTGGTGGTTGCCGCAGTCGGGGCAGGGTGTGCGTACGCGAATTTCCGATGACCGAGTGTGGCTTGCGTTCGCGACGGCGCACTACGTGCGGTGCATCGGCGATGCCGAGATCCTCGATCAAATCGTGCCGTTCCTCGATGGACCGCCGCTGCGCCCCGGTGAACACGATGCGTTCTTCCAACCGATGGTCGCCGAAGAGTCGGCGTCGCTGTTCGAACACTGCGCGCGCGGACTCGATCAATGCATCGAGTTGACCGGAGAGCTTGGTTTGCCGCTGATGGGCACGGGCGACTGGAATGACGGCATGAACCGAGTCGGCGCACAGGGCAAGGGAGAAAGCGTTTGGCTCGGCTGGCTGCTATTGCGGACCATCGAATTGTTCGCTCCGCTGGCTGAATCGCGCGATGCGCTGTGCGCCGCGCGTGCTGCGCGTTGGCGCGCTCATGCGGCGTCGGTGCGCGCGGCGCTCGAGCGCGAGGCATGGGACGGGCAGTGGTATCGCCGCGCGACTTTCGACGACGGCACGTGGCTCGGCTCGAAGGACAGCGACGAGTGCCAGATCGATTCGATTGCACAAACCTGGGCCGTGCTCTCGGGCGCGGCCGATCCGGCGCGCGCGGCGCAGGCGATGGTCTCGCTCGAGCAGCATTTGATCCGCCGCGAGGACGGACTGGCCTTGTTGTTTGCGCCGCCGTTCGACAAAACGTCACGCGATCCCGGCTACATCAAAGGCTATCCGCCGGGGTTGCGCGAAAACGGCGGCCAGTATAGCCATGCGGCGATGTGGGCGATCCTGGCATTCGCTAAACTAGGCGACGGCAACAAGGCAGCCGGACTATTTTCACTGCTCAATCCGGTCAATCATGCGCGCACGCCGAGCGACCTCGAGCGCTACAAGGTCGAACCTTATGTGATTGCCGCCGACGTCTATTCCGTGACGCCGCACGTCGGGCGCGGTGGCTGGACTTGGTACACGGGATCGGCCGCATGGATGTACCGCGCTGGCGTCGAAGGGATTCTCGGCATTCGGCGGGAAGGCGATCATCTCGTGATCGCTCCGTGCATTCCGGATGCGTGGCCCGGATTCGAAGCGACGGTCAACTTGGATTCGACGCGATATGACATCCGCGTGGAATCGGCGGCTGAGCAAGACGTGACGTATGCGCTACTCGATGGCGCTAGCGTCGATTGTGCTGGAGAACTCGTGCGTGTGCCGCTGGATGCAAAGTCGCATTCGCTGATGATTCGCTTCGCTAGGGAGCGAGCGGGGACATCGATGGCGATCGGGTTGCGGGCGGGGGCGGGCTGACGGATATGGAGCGGGAAGCGGCGCCTCGGCGAGCGGGGCGCCGCTCAAGAAATCGAATATCGATTCTGTGGGCCGGCGACATACTGCTTTCTGGCAATTTCGAGGAGCCTGTCACGACACTCATCGAAGGCGCCGAGTAGCGAGCGCTCGTCGGTGCCAGCGCCGGGCTGCAGATTTCTGATGATCGCGTCGCCCACCTGAAAGGTGATTTCGCGCGAATTGTCGTATCCCCAGAAACAGACGCAATGCCTAGATGCATCGTAACTGCGGCTGGGATTGGGGAACTCGAGTGCCACGATCAGCCTTTTGTGCGTACGACCGAGGAGTAGCGCCATTTGCTGGCATTCGAATCGATGGAGGCATCGTTTACGCGTCGCTGTTCTGCGCGCAATGCGTCCGCGGTTTCGAGGATAAGCGCTTGCTTTCTACGATCCTGGGTGTACTCGCTCACTCGGGCGGCAAGATTCGGAGTTTGTTGTTTGATCGGTGATCGCATGATGTGTCCTTCCTGGTAGAGGAGGCCACAACGCGCGACCAGCCTAGTCCGACTGTACACCCTTTGGGTGGCGCCGGCGGCTTTTATTATTTGCCGCGGTCATTCTCTAGACATATACAAGAACGTTCGACATTCGCGAACGGCCCTTGGCAAATTGCGGTTGGACCCTGCCGATATACCGTTGATAACTTGTCTCCCAATAGAAAACCCGCTTTGGAGACAGCACGATGAGTGGCCCGCTGCATCATATTCGCGTCATCGAGATCGGAACGCTTATTGCCGCGCCGTTTGCCGCACGCCTCATGGCCGAATTCGGCGCCGACGTAATCAAGAAATCTCTTTCTGACGGTGCACGAGGAGGGCACGCATGGGCGTAGGCGTGCTCCCGCTGAAGGTCTATCAGATCATGGGCCGCCCGCTGGGGCTGGCCGCGGTCGCACTCGAAGACGATTGGGCGCGGTGCGAACTGATGCTCGTCGTGCGCGATGTCGATGCTTTGTCGCCCGTCAGCCGCTTGCTTTTCGATCATCTGCGTTGCGCGCAGGCCGCGCAGGGCTGAGCGGCGTTGCATGGGATGACGAGCCGGCAAGTGTACGAGCACGCGCAAAGCTGACGCAAGGATCGCCGGGGTAACGTGCGCTGGGGTAGGGTTGATGTCGATCAATTCGTGTTACCCGGCTACGCAATAAGCTCCAATGCTGTGCGCTGTAGCCCGCCCACTTCCATTTGCGCGGTGTCGTACGGCTGGCGCCCCTATGAACCGAGCCATGCCTGAGACGGTCTCTCTCGGCCGCGTGCCTATGAAAGGAACCGCTATGCCGAAAAAGCAATCGGTCAGATCCAAAGATTTCGCGTTATCGAGCGTACCGGCGTTTTGGCCAATGGCCATGGCGGCCGCCTTGTTCGAGCAGGGCGTGCAGTTGTATGCGAAGAATCTGAAGTTCGTCGATGAGGAAATCAAGATCAACGAGGAACTGAGGCCGTCGATGGCGACGCCCAATCGCGTGCGCCTCGATCTGCGAACCATGGTCCTACGCGAGTATGGGACCCCGGGAGGGATACCCACCCTTGTCAATGCGCCTTATGCGGGCCATACGGCGATGATTGCCGACTATCGGGACGGGCAGAGCTTGGTGCAGACGCTTTTGGCTAACGGCGTGGGCCATGTCGCACTCACCGACTGGAAGCCGGCGACCTACGACATGAAGGATTTCGAGATCGACAATTATCTGGCCGAAATCGTCGTGGCGATCGACGATTTGGGTGGCCGCGTCAATCTCATCGGTCTGTGCCAAGGCGGCTGGGTTTCGGCAATGATCGCCGCGCGGTTTCCCGATAAGGTCAATTCGCTGGTGTTGGCGGGCGCACCTATCGATACCGATGTCGGCGATGCGCCGATTACCCGGATGGTGCATGAGTCGCCGTTGTCCTTCTATGAAGAGTTGGTCGCGCTCGGCGGCGGGCTGATGAAGGGCAAGTTCATGCTTCAAGGCTGGAAGAATATGCACCCCGAGCAGCACTACGTGCAGGAGCAACTCGAGCTTTACGAGCACATCGACGATCCTGTCTATGTTGCAAAAGAAGAAGCGTTCGAAAGTTGGTACGAGAACCCGATCGATCTGCCGGGACGCTGGTACTTGCAAGTCATTGGCCAGCTCTTCAAGGAGAATCGGTTCGCAAAGGGGCAGTTCGTCGGACTCGGGCGCAAGCTCGACCTACGCAACGTCACGTGTCCGGTCTATCTTCTGGCGGGTGCGGCCGACGATATTACTCCGTCGGAACAGGTCCTCGATGCTGAGAAATACCTCGGTACGCCCAAGGAGCGCATCGTCAAGAAGACCGTGCCGGGAGGCCATATCGGATTGTTCATGGGGCAGCGCACGCTTGCGCAATATTGGCCGGAAATCGCGCGATGGGTGATGAAATCGTAGGCCATGCGCATGCGCTCGGGCGATACCGGCGATCATGATCGCTAGGGCGCAGAATCGGCCCTGAGACGGGCCGATCGATCAAGCTCGAAGGCGACAGGGTCGACGGTATCCCTCAACGGCTACCGTGCCCATCGATCAACCGAGCCATCCCTTGATGTTCTCGGACATGACCTCGGTCGAGATGCCATAACGCGCGTGGAGCGTAGGCAGGGCGCCCGCATCGAGAAAGGCATCGGGCAGCGCGATTTGACGGAACGCGCCGGTGAAGCGGGCCTTCACGAGTTCGCATGCGACGGCCTCGCCGAGCCCGCCGATCACGGTGTGGTTCTCCGCCACCACCACCATGCGGCCGCTGCGTTCGGCTTCGCGCAAGATCGTGTGCGTATCGAGCGGTTTGATGGTGGGCACGTGCAGCACGGCGACATCGACACGATCGGCTTCCAGCGCCTTTGCGACTTCGAGCGAGCGCATCGTCATGATTCCCGAGGAAATCAAGAGCACGTCCTTGCCGTCGCGTAGGAGCTTGGCCTTGCCGAGCTCGAAGCGGTAGTCGTACTCGTCCAGCACCGCGGGCACATTGCCGCGCAGCAGCCGCGCGTAGACGGGTCCCGAGTGCGCGGCGATCGCCGGCACCATTTGCTCGATATCGAGGGCGTCGCACGGGTCGATCACGGTCATGTTCGGCATCGCCCGCATCAATGCCAAGTCCTCCGCCGCCTGGTGGCTGGGGCCGTAGCCCGTCGTCAAGCCCGGCAGCGCGCACACGAGCTTCACGTCGAGGTTATCCTCGGCAATGGTTTGGTGGATGAAGTCGTACGCGCGCCGCGTGGCGAAGACCGCATAGGTCGTGACGAACGGCTGCGCACCCTCGTGCGCGAAGCCGGCGGCTGCCCCCATCAGCAATTGTTCCGCCATCCCCATCTGGTAATACCGATCGGGAAACGCTTTCGCGAAGATGTGAAGATCCGTGTACTTGCCGAGATCGGCCGTCATGCCGATGACATCGGCCTTCGTGCGCGCCAACTCCACCAGCGCATGACCGAACGGGGCCGAACGGGTGGCTTGGCCTTCCGCCGCGATGGAGGCGATCATCGCGGACGTTTTGAGTCGGGGTGGTTTTGCAATCGTGCTCATGCGTGTCTCCCAGCGTCGAGTGCTTCGAGCGCAAGTTGCCACTCGTGCGCATCGACTCGAATGAAATGGTTTTTCTCGCGTTGTTCGAGGAAAGGGACGCCGCATCCCATCTTCGTGTCGCAGACGATGATGCGCGGTTGCGGTTTATCGTGCCGGCGCGCGCGCTCGAAGGCGTGCGCCACGGCATCGAGATCGTTGCCGTCGACGCGTTGCACGTACCAACCGAACGCTTCGAGCTTCGGCACGAGCGGCTCGAACGCCATGATCTGCGTGGACGGGCCGTCGGCTTGCTGATTGTTGACGTCGACCACGGCAATGAGATTGGCGAGCTTCCAGTGCGAGGCGGACATCAGGCCTTCCCAAACCGCGCCTTCGTCGAGCTCGCCGTCGGAGAACAGCGTATAGACGAATGCGCCGGAGCCTTTGCGCTTCAGGCCGAGGCAACTTCCGACGGCGATCGTCAGCCCTTGCCCCAGCGAGCCGCCCGACATTTCCATGCCGGGGGTGTAGCTGGCCATGCCCGACATCGGCAGGCGGCTATCGTCGCTGCCGTAGGTTTCGAGTTCATCGGCCGGCAGGATGCCCGCTTCGAACAGCGCCGCATACAGCGCGATCGCGTAGTGCCCGTTCGATAGCAGGAAGCGGTCGCGGCCTTCCCATTCGGGATCTTCGGGCCGGTAGCGCATGGCGCCGAAGTAGGCGACGGCCAACACGTCGGCGATGTCGAGCGCCTGACCGATATACCCCTGTCCTTGCACCTCACCCATCAATAACGCGTTCCTGCGGATTCGATATGCGCGCTCGGCAAGCGAGACCTCCGGCGCGATTGCTCTGTTGTCCATCCAAGACTCCTGTGGGATCGAAAGACGCGCGGCCTTTCAACGATTGACCGACTTCGCCGGAACGAGGAACACGAGCAGCGCGCCCAGCGTTACGGTGAGAGAGATGAAGATCAGGCCCGCGGTGGACTTGCCCGTCAGATCGTTGAGCCAGCCGACGATGGCCGGGGAGAAGAAGCCGGCGAGATTGGCGAAGCAGTTGACGGCGGCGATGCCCGCGGCCGCCGATACGCCGCCGAGCAGAGCGGTCGGCAGCGACCAAAACTGTGAGGACGCGGCGAGAATCCCGGCCGATGCGACGCTCAGGCAGACGATCGAGGCGCCGACGCTACCGAGCAAGGGCAAGGCGGCGAAGCCTGCGACCGAAACGAGCATCGGCACGGCGAGGTGAAAGCGGCGCTCGCGTAGACGGTCGGCGCTCATGCCCACGAGCGGCAGTGCGACGATGGCGCACAGGTACGGAATCGCAGTGAACAGGCCTACCCAGAGCGGGTCCGATACGCCAGCCTTGCGGATGATGGTGGGCAGCCAAAACGTCAGGCCGTATTGACCGAGCACCACGCAAAAATAGATTGCCGCCAAAAGCCACAAACGCCGGTCGCCGATGAATGCTTTGATGGAGCCGTGGGCGGTTTTGCGGGCGTCATCGCCTGCGACATTGCGGGCGAGCAGATGCTTTTCCGCTTCGGTGAGCCACTTCGCGCTTGCGATGCCATCGTCGAGATAGAGCAGGATCACGACGCCGAGCACGAGGGAAGGCAATGCTTCGAGTAGAAACAGCCATTTCCATCCGGTGAGCGCCATCACGCCTTGCAGCGAATGCATGATCCATCCCGACAGGGGACCGCCGAGAATGCCGGCGAGCGGGATCGCCATGAAAAAGATCGACAACGCTTTCGCGCGGCGAGCGCTCGGGTACCAGTAGGTCAGATAAAGAATGACGCCCGGTGCGAAGCCCGCTTCCGCGACGCCCAGCAAAAAGCGAAGCGCGTAGAAGGCCGTCGGCGATTTCACGAAGATGAAGCTTGCGGAAATCACGGCCCACGTCAGCATGATGCGCGCGAGCCACTTGCGCGCGCCCACCTTATGAAGTATCACATTGCTCGGCACTTCGAACAGAAAGTAGCCGAGAAAGAAGACGCCCGCACCCATGCCGTAGATCGTTTCGCTGAATCGCAAATCGCTGAGCATCTGCAGCTTTGCGAAGCCCACGTTGACGCGATCCAGATAGGCGCCGAGATAGCAGAGCATGAGGAACGGAATGATTCTGCGGCTGACCTTCGCGTAGGTTCTAGCCTCGAAGGTCGGCGAATCGCCGTCGGCTGCCGCATCCGTTGCGGGCGATGCCGCGTAGGTGGATTTCATCTTTTGTCTCCTATGGGCCGAGCCCCGGCGCCGTCGATCTACGATCGCTCGCTGCGGCGTCGCGCGCAGCCATGCGCGGGGCGTCGGCTACCCAATTCCCGTGTTGTCCCGGGTGTCAGTCACGAAAGCCGCATCGGCGCGGCGCGCTCGTCAATGGATCAGCATGCCGCCGTTGACGTCCAGCGTGATGCCCGTCAGGTACGTCGATAGATCGCTCGTGAGGAATACGCATGCATTGGCCACATCGGCGGCATCGCCGAGCCGGCCCAACGGTATCCCCTTGATGATTTCCTCGCGCATCTGCGGCGTGAGTTTGTCGCCCGTGATGTCGGTCTGGATCAGCCCCGGCGTGATCGAATTGATGCGGATATGGTCAGGGCCGAATTCGCGCGCCATCGCTTTTGCCAATCCCAACACGCCCGCCTTCGCTGCGCTGTAGTGCGGGCCGCCGAAGATGCCGCCGCCGCGCTGGGCGGAGACCGACGACATGCAAACGATGCTGCCGCACTTGCGTTCTTTCATTGCGGGGATCACGGCTTGCGACATGTAGAGCGTGCCGCGCAAATTGACGTCGACGATGGCGTCGAAATCGCTGCCGCCGATCTCGAGCGTGCGCACGGGTTGTGTGATGCCTGCGTTATTGACGAGGCCGTCGATTCGACCGAAGCGTTCCAGCGTGGCATGCACCGCGGCGACACACGCCGCTTTATCCGTCACGTCGCAGGCGAGACCGAGATGCTCCGTGCCAAGATCGGCCGCGGCGGCTCGAGCGTCTTCCTTGCGCAAATCGATCACGACCACGCGGGCGCCTTGTTCGGCCAGCGCCTTCGCCGTTGCCTTGCCGATCCCGCGCGGCGAGGCCGCGCCGGTGACCACGACGACTTTGTTCTCGAGCAACATCGATTGTCTCCTGTGTGTTGATTGGTGCCCGTAGTTTTCGCTGAAGGGGCGGCCGAAACAACGCGGAAACGCTCAACCATCGCTGAGAAAAATTCAGATGACGATGGGCGATGCTTAGGAGCGCGCCGAAGCCTCGCGCTCCATCCAAGCGAGAAACCGTTCGACGCGGGGTAGATCGGCGTTTTGGTTCGGGTAAACGAGGTGATGTGCGCCCACTTCGACCGCCTGCGCTTGATCGAAAACCGGCACCAATAGTCCCTCGCGGATTTTCACCGAGGCAAGCATCAGGCTTTCGAGTGCAATGCCCAAGCCCAGCGCTGCCGTTTCGATCGACATGTACGAGCGGTCGAAAGAGAAGTCGAAGGTCTTCTGCGCCGCTGGCACGCCGGTTCGGCCGAACCATTGCTTCCACTGGACGAGCGGCGTCTCCGAATAGATCAGGCGATGCGTGAGCAAATCGGCGGGGGTGCGCACGGGGTTGCGTTCGAGGTAGCTGGGCGAAGCCAGCGGGGCGATGTACTCGCCTCGAATCGTCCTCATTTCGAGGTTGCTCCAATTGCCGTAGCCGTGCCGAATGTCGACGTCGTAGTAGCCGTTCGAGAATGAGATGTCCTCATACGAACACGCCAGATTCAGTTGGATGTCGCCGTTCGCCTCTTGGAACGAGGACAGTCTCGGCAGTAGCCACATCAGCCCGAAGCTCGGACTGGAATGCACGCGCAGGATGTCCACTTCCCTGCGGCTCGATGCTCGTTCGGTCGCGCGGCTCAAATCGGCCAGAGAACCCGTCACGTCGGCAAGGTAGCGTTCGCCGGTAGGCGTCAGCGCGAGGCCGCGCCCGGAACGTTGGAACAACGGTCGACCGATGATCGACTCCAAGTTGCTCAATTGGTGGCTCACGGCCGAAGCCGTCAAGCCGAGCTCCTCGGCCGCGCGGTTGACGCTTTTGGTTCTCGCGACGCTCTCGAACGCGATGATGGCTTTGAGCGGTGGAATACGCATCGTGAAATATTTTTCAGCCTTAGTTGAACGAAACCGCGTTGCTTGCCCGCGGTGCACGCTGCCATTCTCTGCCTACACCAGACAGACACCAATGACGCGGCGCACAACCGCGCAGGAGACATTGATGCATTATCCGCATTTCGCTTCGATCGCGCGAACGCGCCGACGCTAGGCTCGCGGACCGTTCGGCTCGGCTTCCACCGGGAAAGCCGGTTCACGTTCCGCGAGTTCCAATCCCCCGCTCGAATCATTTGCGCGCCTGCCGCAGGGCGCCGCGCGCCCCGCCTATCGCGATGGGAGACTTTGAATGACGCAACCGCCGTACGTGTTGTCGGCGCGCTCGATCGTAAAAAGCTTCGGCCCGACGAGCGTGCTGAAAGGGTGCGATTTGTCGATTGCGCCAGGCGAAGTGCATGCCTTTCTCGGCGGCAACGGCGCAGGCAAGTCGACCTTCATCAAAATCGTCTCGGGTCAGTACGAACCCGATGGCGGAACGCTCGAATTCGACGGCAAGCGGCTAGCGAGAGCGGCCGCCACGCAAGTCGAGGACGGCGCGATTTCGGTCGTGAACCAGGAGCTCGCGCTACTGCCGCATTTGTCGGTCGCGGAAAACATCGCGATGCCGCGTTTGAGGCGAGCGGCGCAAAAGTACAGTGAACGTGCGTCGACCGCGATCGCGATCGACGCGCTCGCGCTGATCGATCCGCGCTTTGCGCACGACGTGGCCGCCCGTTTGGTTGGCGATCTGACGTTGCACGAGCGGCAACTCGTCGAGATCGCGCGTGCGCTCGGCTCGGGCGCCAAGCTTTTGCTGCTCGACGAGCCCACTGCGAATCTGACCGCGGCGGAGACTGCACGCCTCTTTGGGGTGATACGACGGCTCGTGAAAGAGACAGGCCTCGCCGTGCTCTTCGTCTCGCATAGGATGCGCGAGATTCGGCAGATTGCAGACGTCTGCACGATCATTCGCGACGGTAAAACCTCCGTCGATCGGGTAGCGCTGAGCGCGATCGCGGACGGCGAAATCATCGAGTGCATGGGGCAGAGCGTTGCAGCGGAAGATCATTCGCGCTCGCAAGCGCCGGCACGAACTCAAGCGCAAGCGAGCGCATCGTCGGGCGCGGGCACGGCCCGGCACGCGACGCGGGGCGATGCGTTCGCCCTCGCGTGCGCGGGCATCACACTGACGATTCCCCCCGGTTCGATCGTCGGGCTGGCTGGCGCGCCGACCGGTCCGATCGCGTTGATCGAAGCATTGACCGGACAAGCGCTTCACCGCGAATGGTCGATCACGCGTAACGGCGCACCGATGAGATACGCGAGTTGCGCCGCGGCGGCGCGCGCCGGCATCGGCTTCGTTTCGGGCGACCGTGCGAACAAGGGCATCCTCGCCACGCTGCCGATCATCGACAACCTCATGGCTGCGCGGCGCATCGTCGAGCGTCGCGGTATCGCACGCGCGGACGAAGCGCAGCGAGGCGCACGCTTGATCGAAGCGCTGAACATCCGCGCGCGCTCGCTGTGGGATCTGCCTGCGACGCTGAGCGGCGGGACGCAACAGAAACTGCTGATTGCGCGCTGGTTGCCGCTCGAACCTAAGTTGCTGGTGCTGGAAGAGCCGACACGCGGCGTCGATATTCGCACCAAGCGCGAGATCTACGCCTTGATCCGCGAGCTGATGGTGCAAGGAACCTCGGTGCTTTGGTGGTCGACGGAATACATCGAGCTCGTTGAGTTGTGCGAGCGGGTGTTGACCTTCGATCTGGACGGTCGCCCAACGGGTGTGCTGAACGACGCCGAGGTGAACGAAACAGAACTCGCCCGCGCGACGGGCATGGCGGCCTAGGGCCGCGCCTCGCTATTCCAATCGGAGACAACGATGAAGTCGGTCACCCATGCACTTGCTGGCGAACGAGAGCAACCGCGCGGGTACGCGCGGCGCCTGCTGTCGACGTACCGCACGGAAATCGCGATAGCGATCGCCATCGTCATCGTGGAATTGGCGGTCGGCGCGCTCGTGCCGGCGGCACTGTCCGGCGGCAATATCGCCAACGTCATGCAGGCCTGTGCGCCGCTCACGATCATGTCGTTCGGCGTGCTGCTCGTCATCATCACGGGCGGTATCGATCTTTCGGTCGGCTCCGTGTTCTCGTTGACGGGCATGGTGACGGGCCTTGCCATGGCCCATGGATATGGCGCGATCGCAAGCAGCTTGGGCGGTCTTTCGGTGGGCTTGCTCATCGGCGCGATCAACGGAGCGCTCGTCACCTTCGTGGGCCTCGCCCCGTTCGTCGTGACTTTGAGCACCTATGCCATCGCCGCAAGTTTGGCGTTCATCGTCACGAACGGCAATTCGCTGCCGATCTCCAATCCCGATTATTGGCTGCTCGATGCCGGCATGCTGGTGCCGGGCGTGCCCAACTATCTGCTGTGGTGCTTGCTGTTGCTCGTTGCGATCGAACTGTCCCTGCGCAAGCTCGTGGCCGGCCGCTGGTTGTACGCGGTCGGTAGCAGCAGCGCCTCTGCGCGGGTGATCGGCATTCCGGTCGATCGCGTGCGGCTTGCCGCCTATCTGCTATCGGGGCTGCTGGCGTCGTTCGCCGGCATCGTCAGCGTGTCCTACGTGAGCAATGCCGAGGCGACGGCCGGCGCGAGCCTGATGCTGCAGGCGATCGCGGCCGTGGTGATCGGCGGAGCGAGCCTATTCGGCGGGACGGGTTCCGCGGTCGGCGCTCTGCTGGGTTCGCTGATGATCACGGTCATCCAAAACGGCGCCAACCTGATCGGTGTGAACAGCTTCTGGCAGGGGGCCGTGACGGGTGTCGTCATTCTGATCGCGGTGCTGGTGGACCGCATGACCAAAGCGCGGCGCTAAGCCGTATCAACGAGGATAAAGGAGACGAGCATGAACCTCATTCATTCGAACGACGGTGGCGGAGCGAGAAGGGCGTTGAAAGGCCTGCTAGCGGCAACTGCGTTGCTGGCCTGCGCGGCTTTGCCCCAAACGGCGCTCGCGCAAAGCAGGCCGACCGTTGCTTACATTGCGCCCTCGCTGGATATTTCGTACTGGCAATGGGTGGCTTACGGCGTCAAGCAGCGGGCTCAGGAATTGGGCATGAACTACGTGGAACTCACCTCGGAGAACTCGCCCGCGAAACAAATGGACAATGTGCATACGGCGCTCACGCGCGGCGTGAGCGCGATCGTCATGGGGCCGGTCAGTTCGACCAGCACCCCGCCGGTTCTACGGGTGCTGAAGGAAAAGTCGGTGCCGATCGCATTTGCCGGCATCGGGCCGGCGCCGGGGCAGACGGACTTCACCTCGGCCGTCACGGCCAACAACTATGAAACCGGCAAAGCGCAGGGCGCTTACGTCTGCAAGTTGGCGAAGGAACGCGGCGGCAACAAAATCGCGATGTTGTCGTTGCCGCTCGACCGGGAAAATGCGCAGAAATACATGTCGGGTGCGAAGCAATCCTTCAAAGCGGATGGGTGTGACCTGGTCCAGGTGCTGCAGACGCACGGCCTGACCGTCAATGAGGCGATCGCCCAGGCCAATGACGTGCTGACGGCACACCCGGATATCAAGGCGATTTACGGCATGTACGATGAAGCCGCGATCGGTGCGGCGAAAGCGCTGCAAACGCGAGGTCTGACGGGCAAGGTAGCGGTCGTCACCGCCGACGGCAGCCCCACCACCATCCATCTGTTGAGAGAGGGCGCGATCCAAGGCGTGTTTCTGCAAGAAGCCGTTGGCCAGGGCATAGACGCGACCACGCAGGTCTTCAACGCACTGAACCACAAGCCCACGACGCGAGAAGTCGCATTGAACGAACCGCTCGTGACGCACGACACGATCGATCAGTCCGATGCACAAGCGAAGCTCAAGCGTGTCTATCCGCCTTCGGCCGGCAGCTATTGACCGATCGGCGGCTCGATCGATCGGGTGATGTGCGGCCGCCGCGCGTTGGCGCGGCGGCGCTTCGTTCGCCGCGAAACGACAAGTTCAGGAGAAGTCATGGAAAGTTTGCCCATCATCGATCCGCATCACCACCTCTACGATCTGCGCACGGGGAACTATCCCTGGCTGCAGGGGCCGATGCTCGAACGCGTGTTCGGCGATTATTCGGCGATTCGCAAAGACTATCTAATCGAAGACTTCTTGGCGGATATCCGGCACCAGAACGTGGTGAAGACCGTGCACCTGCAGGTCGAGTACGACCACAACGATCCCGTGGCCGAAACGCGCTGGCTGCAAAGCGTCGCGAACCGTCATGGCTATCCGCACGGCATCGTCGCTTTTGCCGATCTCGCTTCGAGCAGCGTGCAGGCGGTGCTGGAAGCGCATTGCGAATACCCCAACGTAAAAGGCATTCGGCAATGCTTGAACTTTCATCGCGATCCGGTGAAGACGTTCATCGACGATCCGCATCTCATGAGCGAGAGCCGTTGGCGCCGCGGCTACGCGCTTCTCGAGCGCTACGGCCTATCGTTCGATTTGCAGCTCTATTACACGCAGATGGACGAGGCGCTTGCGCTCGCACACGATTTCCCGAACACGCAGATGGTGCTCAATCATACGGGCATGCCAGTCGATCGGGCCCCCGAGGAAATCGAAGGATGGAAGCGGAGCATGAAGCTGCTGGCCTCTGCGCCCAACGTCTCGTGCAAGATATCCGGGCTGGGCATGGGCGATTGGAATTGGACCGTCGACAGCATTCGACCGTTCGTGCTGCACGCGATCGAAGCGTTCGGCGTAGAGCGATGCATGTTCGCGAGCAACTTTCCGGTCGACAAGCTCTTTAGCAGCTATGACGATGTATTCAACGCGTTCAAAGCGATTACGAAGGATTTTTCCACCGGGGAGCGGCATGCGTTGTTCCACGACAATGCCGAGCGCGTGTATCGGTTATGAGTTGGGCGGGGCCTTGCCGGGGCCGGAGAGAGGCAGTCGCCAGTCCGACGGTTTTGGCATGGAGTCAGCGTTACCCTCACGGTGCGCGCTATCCGTGATGCAGCATCATGGGAAGATCGGCGTCGTGGGCTCGGCGCCGCGCGGGTCGGCTTGGGGAAAGTGTTGCGCCACCAGTTGCTCGATCTCTTGCTCGCGCGACGCGGGCACGTCGGCCATCAGCAACAACTGACCATCGCGGATGGCATCGCGAAAGCGAGCGAGTCTCGTGTTCGGCTCGTCTACACCGATCATCGAAGCCGTCCAGGCCCCGAATCCGGCTCCCGCCAACGTCACTGCCACGACTGCGCCGCCCGCGATCGTGAGTCCCGCCGGAGGAAACACGAGCGCCACGAGGCCGAGAAACGCGCCCGTCGCGCCGCCGAGCGCAACCCCGCGTTCGAGCGCGTGAACCACGTCGCTGCTCTGTAGCAAGGAGGCTTCGGGCAGCTGTTCGAGCGTGACGTCGTGGTTCGCGAGGACGTGGATATGATGCCAGGTGATCCTAGAGCGCAACAATTCGTCCACGATGGCTTTCGCGATCGTCGTGTCCGGCACGAGAAAGTAAAGGCGCCTCATGACGTACTCCTTCGATCAAGAGGTCATCGTCCACAGCGAAACGACGAATTCCATCATACGCTCGTCGTGCTCGCTCGACGGTGCGCGAGCGTACGGGCTATGCGCTCGCCTCGCGCCGGGCGGCGGCTTTCGCGTTCAGGAGCAGGCCGCCGCTTCCTTTGCGCCGCGAGTTCTGCAATGTCGTGCCGGTTAGACCTACGGATTGAACGAAGTGGAGCCCAGGACGGATTGCACTAGCTGCGTTTCCGAATCGTTCTCGAAGTAGGGCCAGAACTGACGCGTTCAGATTAGTTCAATGTTCAAAAAGTATGAACGAACGAAAATGTTGAACATATTCTCGCCCTTGTTCATAATGTCTGCATGTTCAATATTTTCGAACGCGCAAAATTCATGAACGACGACCACCAGCATGCCCGACTGCATTTTGACCGGCCCACGGAAGGCCTCGTCGGACAGCTCGTCGCCGCGGCAACCCGGCGTGCGAGCATTCCGCTGCGTGTTATCGATTTCCGTGCGGCCGAGCGAAGTGATGGGCCGGCAGGCGAAGGGGAGCTCACACTGGACTTGAACGGTGCCGCTCAGCAATACTCCCTCGCGGCCCGAGGCCGGATAAGATCGCGGGAGGAGGTGAGAGCTCTAGCTGCAAGGAACCGTACCGCGCCTTTTCCGGTCCTCTTGGCAACGCCCTACCTTACGCTCGCATTGGCAGACGAGTGTGTCGAGCACGACCTGCAGTTCATCGACCTGGCGGGGAATCTGTACGTACACGCATCCGGCCAGTACATGCTGGTAACGGGCAGATCGGCGAATCCGGATATCAAGCGCTTGGCATCGAGATTGGGGAAGCCCGCGAGCTCCGCGAGCGCTTCGGCGATCAGGATGATTTTCGTGTTGTTATCCGATCCGGAAGTGGTGAACCGTCCATACCGGGAAATTGCGGCAGCGTCGGGTGTGGCGCTTGGCACCGTTGGCAGCGTGTTCGACGACCTGCGTGAGCGCGGTCTACTGGCAGGCACGGACGACCGGAGGTTGCTTGATCCTGTCGCGCTAAGGGAAGAGTGGGCTATCAATTATCCGCTTCGCCTGCTGCCGAAGCTCAACGTACGACGGTTCGCAGCAGGCGATCCTTCATGGTGGCAACACGCTGAACTTCCGGCTGGGGAGGCATGGTGGAGCGGGGAAGTTGCTGCCGCAAAACTGACCGGACAGCTCCGGCCGGGCGCGCAGACGCTCTATGTCGAACCTTCGGCAAGACCGGCCGTGACCATGGAACTTGCAAAGCGTCATCGCTTGCGAGCTGATCCCGCAGGCTCATTGGAAATCATCGATGCCTTCTGGCATCTGAACGCGGCACTGGCGGGAAAAGTGACGGCCCCGCCTCTGCTGGTATACGCGGATTTGCAGCGTACGAGGGAGCCTCGAAACGCCGAGGTGGCGGTGTTGATTCGAGACAAAATGGAGCGAGGCGAATGAATCCGCTCCATCTCGAGACGCCGCTGCCCGAGGGGAAACAGGCCGTGCTGATCATCATGGATCGCTTGGCACGGCTAACGAACCTGCAGTATTTCGTTGTCGGTGCAACGGCGCGGGATATTCTGATGTATCACCTTCATGGATTCCCTCTCAACCGCGCCAGTCCCGACATCGATTTCGCGATGGCTATCGAGAGCTGGCCGGCGTTCGAGGCGCTCAGGGCAGCGCTTATTCGAGAGCCGGCCTTTCAGCCGGACGCTAAGGTTCTGCATCGGCTTCACTATTCACCAGCCGTCGGAGATGGCTTTCCGATCGATCTGGTCCCGTTCGGCGGCGTCGAGATTTCTCCCGCGCAAGTGGCGTGGCCTCCGGACATGGCAATCGTGATGAACGTAGCGGGCTACGCCGAAGCGCTCGGTAGTGCGGTGACGGTACGCATCGCAGATCATTGCGATATCCTCGTTGCTTCGATACCAGGTCTCGTCATGACGAAATTGATCGCCTGGCTGGACCGTGGGCAGGCCAATCCGAAAGACGCGGTGGACTTCCGGTATCTGCTGGAAAATTACGGTGCTGCGGGCAATGTCGACAGGCTGTACGGAGAAGAGCTGCCATTGCTCGCTGCGTGCGATTATGAGTTCGAGCGCGCCGGTCCGAGATTGCTGGGATTGGATGTTGCATCTATCGCCTCACCGGACAGCAAGCAACAGATCGTCGGCATCCTGATTGATCACGAACTGCATGATCGGCTGGTGATGCACATGCTACGAGGCACATCTCACCGCGGCAGTTCAGTAGAGAAAATCGAGAACCTGCTTGCCGAATTCCGGATCGGGCTGATGGATTGGCCCGGGCCATGACTTCTCGACTGTAATAATGAAAAAAGGCCAGCTAAAGCTGACCTTTTTAAATATGGTGCCCAGGAGAGGACTCGGTCACGCGAGCGCGACCCCGGCTGCGCTTGCAAGCGCAGCCTTTCGAGCCCTCCCGCAAAGTGCGCAGGCACTTTGCTTCCTGGGCGGAATAATGAAAAAAGGCCAGCAAAGCTGACCTTTTTAATCTTGGTGCCCAGGAGAGGACTCGAACCTCCACGATGTTGCCACCGCTAGGACCTGAACCTAGTGCGTCTACCAATTCCGCCACCTGGGCAGGTGTGCGTCTTGCAACAAAGACCGCCATTGTACCGGCCTAAAGTTTGCTGTCAAGCATTTTGCGCGATTCGTGAACGCCCGTTCAAACCGGCCCCCGTTTGACACCCCCACACGAGCCCCCCGTGACCCAGCCCCCAAGCCCGTTCGCCCGCCCATTGGCGGGTGTTAGAATGGCGCGCATTGCCGTGTCAGACGTATCGAGCCGAGAACAATCATCGACAAGCGCCCCTTGAGCAAATACCCGTACCCGATCCCAAGCCGCGAGGAAATCCTCGGCGTGCTGCGCACGAGCGACGCCCCGCTCGCCGCCAACGACATTGCAGAAACCTTGTCGATCAAGCGCCAGGAGCGCGAAGGTTTCTTCAAGCGCTTAGGCGCAATGGAACGCGACGGCCAAATCCGGCTCGACAAGCGCGGCTACTACCAGCTCGCCCATCCGTCCAGCTTCGTGGCCGGCCGCGTGCAAGGCCACCGCGACGGCTACGGCTTCATCATCCGCGACGACGGTCAAGACGATCTATTCCTGCCGAACGCCGAGATGCAGAAAGTCATGCACGGCGATCGCGTGCTCGCACGCATCATCGGCTACGACCGGCGCGGCCGGCCCGAAGGCCATATCGTCGAAGTGACGGATCGCGCCAATAAACGCGTCATCGGCCGCCTGCTCAACGAGAACGGCGCGCTCATCGTCGCGCCCGAAGACAAGCGCATCGGGCACGACATTCTCGTCACGCAGAATACGAAGAAGGCCAAGGTCGGCCAGATCGTCGTCGTCGATCTCACCGATTTTCCGAGCCGGCACTCGCAACCGCTCGGCCGCGTGGCCGAAGTGCTCGGCGATATCGACGACCCGGGCATGGAAATCGAAATCGCCGTGCGCAAATATGGCGTGCCGCATGAGTTCGGCGACAGCGCCTTGGCCGAGGCGGCCGCCCTGCCCGACGAAGTGCGCCCCGGCGATATTCGCCATCGGGTCGATTTGCGCGACGTGCCGCTCGTGACCATCGACGGCGAGGATGCCCGCGACTTCGACGACGCCGTCTATTGCGAGCCCGCCAAAGTTGGCCGCGGCGACGGCTTCCGCCTGCTCGTCGCCATCGCCGATGTGTCGCACTATGTTCGCCCCGATACGGCGCTCGATGCCGACGCCATCGAGCGCAGCACCTCCGTCTATTTCCCCCGCCGCGTGATTCCCATGCTGCCGGAGAAGCTCTCGAACGGACTGTGTTCGCTCAATCCCGACGTCGACCGTTGCGTGCTCGTATGCGACATGCTCATTACCGCGCGCGGCGAGATCAAGGCGTACCAGTTCTATCCCGGCGTGATGCATTCTTCCGCGCGGCTCACCTACACCGAAGTCGCTGCGGTCCTGACGAACACGAAGGGGCCGGAGGCCGCACGGCGCGCCGCGCTCGTGCCGCAGTTGCAAAATCTTTACGGCGTCTACAAGTCGCTGTTCGCTGCGCGCCAAAAGCGCGGCGCGATCGACTTCGACACGACCGAGACCTACATCGTCTGCAATGCGCAGGGCAAGATCGAGCAGATTCTGCCGCGCCAACGCAACGAGGCGCACAAGCTCATCGAAGAATGCATGCTGGCGGCCAACGTTTGTGCCGCCGATTTCATGAAGCGCAACAAGCATCCGGGCCTCTACCGCGTCCACGCGGGCCCGACGGCCGAGAAGCTGGAGAATCTGCGCACGTTCCTGCGCGGCATGGGCCTTTCGCTCGGCGGCGGCGAGACGCCCCACGCGAGCGACTACGCGGCGCTGATGGCGCAAATTCGGGATCGGCCCGATGCGCAAATGCTGCAAACGATGTTGCTGCGCTCGATGCAGCAAGCCGTTTACAGCCCCGACAACATCGGCCACTTCGGGCTTGCGTACGATGCCTACGCACATTTCACGAGTCCGATCCGGCGCTATCCGGATCTGCTGACGCATCGCGCCATCTACGCGATCTTGTCGGGCCAGAAGTATCGGCCGCAAGCGCCGGCAGGCGTGGTGCTGAACACGGCGCTGTCGCCGCGCGCGCGCGCCCTTCAGCAGGCCGACGAGCAAGCGCAAACGCGGCCGCGCTCGCGCGAGAACACGGCCATCTGGGAAGAGCTCGGGCTTCACTGCTCGGCCAACGAGCGGCGCGCCGATGAAGCGTCGCGCGACGTCGAGACCTGGCTCAAGTGCTATTTCATGCGCGACAAGCTGGGCGAGGAGTACGGTGGCATGGTGAGCGGGGTCACCTCGTTCGGCATCTTCGTGCAACTGGACGCACTGTTCATCGAAGGGCTCGTGCACGTGACCGAGCTCGGCTCCGATTACTTCCAATACGACGAGATCAAGAACGAGCTGCGCGGCGAGCGCACGGGCATTCGCTATCGGCTGTCCGATCGCGTGCGCGTGCAGGTGAGCCGCGTCGATCTCGATGCCCGCAAGATCGATTTCCGGCTCGTGCGCGAGGCGGCCATCAAGCCGCCGGCGTCGCCCGGGCGTCCGAGCGCCGCGGTTCGCCCCATCGGCGAGCCGGAAACGGCAGGGCGCGGGCCGCGAGTCCGTACGCTCGCGCCGGCGCCGGCCGAAGGCGCGCGGCGCAAACCGGCCGCGCCGGGCAAATCCGCCGCCGTGGTCGAGGCGCGCGCCGCGCGTTCGCAAGCGGCGAGAAAGCGCAGCCCGGCGTCGAAGGGCGCGCCCAAAGCGCGTTCGCGCAAGAAGGGCTGACGGCCGGCGGCGCGCGGTAACCGGTCAGGGCGTACCGGGCACATTCCATGTGGCACAGCGAGGGCTCGATGCACCGCTGTGCCTTCGCATTTTTGGCTTGAAGCAACACCGATTTCACTCTGCTATGGCACGTTTAAAAGTTTTATACGGATTTCACGCGGTGACCGCGCGCTTGCGCCACGACGCGTCCACGGTCGAAGAAGTGTTTTACGATGCGACTCGGCGCGATCGGCGCATGCAGGATTTCCTGCACACTGCGAAAGAAGCAGGCGTGCGTTTGATCGCGGCCGACGAGACGCGCCTGTGGGGCCTCGCGCATACGGAGCGCCACCAAGGCGTCGTTGCGCGCGCAACCGATCTGCCGCTCGCGCAAAATCTCGCGGAGCTGCTCGACGGCATCAACGGGCCGGCGCTGTTGCTCGTGCTCGATGGCGTGACCGATCCCCACAACCTCGGCGCCTGTCTGCGCGTGGCCGATGGGGCGGGCGCGCACGCGGTCATCGCGCCGCGTGACCGCGCGGTCGGATTGAACGCGACCGCGGCGAAGGTGGCGAGCGGCGCGGCCGATACGGTGCCATACATCACGGTGACCAATCTCGCACGCGCGCTGCGCGAGCTGAAAGAGGCGGGCGTATGGATCGTGGGCACGGCGGGCGACGCGCAAGCGACGCTCTACGAGAGCAAGCTGGACGGCCCTGTGGCGATCGTCATGGGCGCGGAGGGAGAAGGGATGCGCCGGCTCACGCGCGATACGTGCGATGAAGTCATGCGAATCCCGATGTCAGGCACGGTAGAGAGCCTGAACGTGTCCGTGGCGAGCGGCGTGTGCTTGTTCGAAGCCGTCCGCCAGCGCGCGCCCGCGCGCTAGCCCAGAACGGCAGTGCTAGCGCGGGCGCTCATCCGTGCAAGCGGTGCGAAACGCCCGGCGCGCGTCGCTCAACGCTCGATCTGCTGATTCCAGCGCGTATCCCATTGGGCGCGATGCGCATTGATCGCATCCCAGTCGACGACGGTCACTTTATGAACGAGCTCGTCGATGTTGCCAAGGCTTTGCTGCATCGATGCGGGCATCTTCGCCTGACGGTTGGTCGGGATCTGCTTGCCCGCTTCGGCGGCTTTCTCTTGCGCGGGCGCCGACAGCAAAAACTGCGCGAGCTTTTGCGCAAGCTTCTCGTCGGGATTGTTTTTCACGACGCAGACGTCGACGAGCAACAGCACCGGCCCTTCTTTGGGGCTGACATAGGCGACGGGCAAGCCCTTGTCCTGCAAGTCGGCAACCCCCGTCGGCGTGAGCGGGAACAAGCCGGCTTCGCCCGTTTGCACCATCTCGGAGATCTTCGCCGAGTTCGGGATGTACTCGACGACATTCGGTCCGACCGTGCTCGCCCATTTAGTGAACGCCGGCTCGACGTTGGTCTCGCTGCCGCCCCAAAGCCGGTTCATCGCCAAGAATCCGTGCAAGCCGAAGGTGCTGCTCGATGCCGATTGGAAGACGACCTTGCCCTTGTATTTCGGATCGGCGAAATCGAGCCATGAGGTGGGCGGCGCCCAGCCTTTCTCCGCGAACAGCTTCTTGTTGTATGCGATGCCCGTCATGCCCAACTGCACACCGGCGCCGATGTCGTCCTTCGTGCGGGCGAACGGGTAGAGCTGTTTGAGTTCGGCCGAGTCATCGAGCTTTTCGCAAACGCCCAAACTCACGGCGCGGGCCATCACGCCATCGTCGAGAAACGCGACGTGAACTTGCGGATGATTGCGGTTGGCCAGCAGCTTGGCGAGGATATCCGATGACGTGCCCGGCACGACGACGACTTTCGTATCGTTGGCATTCTCGAACATGGGCAGCACTTGCGACGTGTAGGCCTTTTCCATCGGCCCGCCGTTCATGCCGATGTAAATCGTCTTCGATTGCGACCATGCGGGCGTTGCGGCCACGCACGCCCCGGCCAACATTGCCGTGGCCGTTAGGGTTCGGAAAGCATTCATTGAGGTCTCCTGGTGAAAAGGCGAAGCGTTACGCGGGAACGGACGAGAAGCGATTGACGTCGAACGCGTCGAGCGGCGTCTCGGTGGCGCCGTCGATCACGAGATCGGCGAGCACCTCGCCGACGCCCGGGGCGAGTAGGAACCCGCCGCCGGAAAAACCGAATGCATGGAGCAAGCGCGGTACGAGGCGGCTCGCGCCGATGATCGGATTGTGGTCGGGCGTGCAGCCTTCCACGCCGCTCCACGTCCGAATCAGCAGCGTGTCGCGCAGGGCGGGCAATAGCGCGCACGCGTCGCGCATCACCGCGCGTGTCGTGTCGGACGACGGTTGCGCAAGATCGCCGTCGCCATGACCGCGTCCGCCGCCGATCACGCAATTGCCGCGCGCCACTTGTCGCGCATAGATGCCGCCGCCGAATACGCCGAGGTTGTGCTCGAGAAAATACGGCAATGGCTCGGTCACCCACATGTTCGGATAGATGGGCTTCATCGGCACGGAGTCGCCGAAGCGCTCGGCCAGCGTGCCGGCCCAGGCCCCCGCGGCGTTGATGAGCCAGTCGGCCTCGTATGTCTGCTCGCCGGCGCGCAGCAAAAACCGATTGCCGTCGTGCTCGGCATGGTCGAGCCCCGTCAGTTCGCGCACATCGGCGCCGGCCTCGCGCGCCGCCCGCGCAAACGCGGGTGAAACGAGGCGCGGGTTCGCATGCCCATCGCTCGCACAAAGAGAACCGCCGATCGCCGCGGCGCCCAGCCACGGGTAGCGCCGGCGAAATGCCGTGCCCGACATGAGTTGCAGTGCGAGTCCATGCTCCGCTGCGATCCGTGCATAGGCTTCGAGGCGCTCGAGATCGGCTTCGCTGCGAGCCAATCGCAAATGGCCCGACACGACGAATTCGCCATCGATCCCGATCCGTTCGCCGAGCCGGTCCCAGATGCGCCGAGCACGCAATGCGAGCGGCAATTGCTCCGCTGGGCGGCCTTGACAGCGCACGCCGCCGTAATTGACGCCGCTTGCCTGCGCACCGCAGTAGCGGCGCTCGATCAACAGCACGCGCATGCCGCGGCGCGCGAGCGCCAGCGCGGCCGACGAACCGACCAACCCGCCGCCGACGACGGCCACGTCGTATTGTCGCGCTGGCTTATTCATCGCGTGCATCCTCCGGCACCGGCGCAACTTGCTCGTCGCACAGCGCCGCCGCAAGCGGAATCGGCTTGATCGGCGCCTGCGCGCGCAAGCGGCCGAGCGCCTGCTCGGGCAAGCCGGACTCCGCCGCCAACAGCGCGGTGGCAGCCTCACCGCACATGCGGCCTTGACATCGCCCCATGCCTACCCGCGTCAGCGCTTTGAGACGGTTGATCTCGGTGGCCGCGCCCGATCGGATGCAACGGCGCACCGTGCCGGCGTCGATTTCTTCACAGCGGCAGACGGTCATGGCATCGGGCCATGTGCGCGCGCGTTCGAACGGAGCGGGAAACGCGGTTTCGATGCCCGTGCGAAACGTTGCGATGCGCCGCAATGCGCGACGCGTCGAAGTGGCCGCGGCGACCCGCCCGCCGGCCTGTTTCAGCGACGATTCGGCATCGAGATCATCGAGCAGGGCGAGCGCGGCGAGGCGGCCGGCGCTCTCCGCTGCATCGGCCCCGGCGATCCCCGCGCCGTCGCCCGCCACGTAGACGCCGCGCAGCGAGGTGCGTCCCGCCGCGTCGCGCTCGGGCAGCCAGCAATGGTTCAGCGCATCGTAGCGAAAGCGGCAGCCGGCGACATCGGCAAGCTGCGTTTCGGGCCGCAAGCCGAAACCGATGCCGACCGCATCGCATTGCAACGTGCGCACCGACGTGCCGGCGCTTCCCGCGTCGCCCGTCGCACGCCATGCGATGGCCGTCACATGCGTTTCGCCGCGAATCTGCTCGAGCGATACACCTCGCTCGATCGGCACGCCGTGCGCACGGAGCCAGCCGACGTAATAGAGCCCCTTCGCCAGCACGGCGGGCTGCGCGGCGAGCTTGGGCAGCGCCGCCGCCTGCTTGCCGATGCCGTTGGTATCGAGGATGGCCAGCACCTGTGCGCCGGCTTTCGCGTATTGATAGGCGACGAGGTAGAGCAAGGGCCCGGTCCCGGCGAACACGATGCGCCGCCCGATCGCACAGGCTTGCGCCTTCAACGCGGTTTGCGCCGCGCCCAGGGTGAAGACGCCGGGCAAGGTCCACCCCGGCACCGGCAGCACACGGTCGGTCGCGCCGCTCGCGATGACGAGATGCGAGAACGGAAGGGTTTGCTCGCGCGTGCCGCGCAACGTTGCGAGATGGCCGATGATGCCCGCGTTTTCGCTCGCGCCGGCGCCAAGGGATCGCTGCATATCGGCACGTTCGCCGTTCATCTCGCAGGCCCATGCCAACGTGTTGGGACGGTAGTCCAGGTGCGGCAGCAAGCGCGCCATTGAGGCGTGGAGCGCGGTGGCCTTGCGCGCCTCGAAGCCGTAAAGGGCACGGGCGGGCCGCTGAAACAGCGCGCCCTCGGGCGGTTGCCGATAGATTTGGCCGCCCCAGCGTGCGTTTTCGTCGATCACGACCGGGCGCTGGCCTGCTTCGACGAGCGTCTGCGCGGCCCGAACCCCGGCCGGTCCCGCGCCGACGATCACGATGTTGGCGGGTCGCGTCATGGCGCGCGTTCCTCGCCGGCGCCGTGCGCATCGACGGCCGTGGTGCGCAGGCGCATACCGCTTTCGATCGGCGTCGAACAGGCGCGCAGTCGCCGGCCGTCTTCAGTGCGGATCCAGCAATCCTGGCAAGCGCCGATGAGACACAACCCCGCGCGCGGCTCGCCGCTGAAGTCGGAGATGCGCAGCGCATGGCGCTTGGTCAGGATCGCCGTGAGCACCGTATCGCCCACGAGCGCGCTCGTGGGCACGCCGTCGAGCGTGAAGAAAACGGGTGTGCGTTGCACTTCGGCCAGACGGACCAGTTGCCCTGCCTCATGAGACATATTTAGTTATCCTAAGTACAGATGGGCGGCGCGAAGCGTGGGACCCGCTTCGTCAGTGCTGCCCGATCAGGATGCGATTCAAGCCGTATGCGCGGTCGAGCAGCAACATGGCGGCGGCTGTCACGAAGATAACGAGCGTCGAAACCGACGCCATCATCGGGTCGATCGATTCGGTCGCGTACATGTACATGCGAACGGGCAGCGTCACCGTCTGCGGCGACGTAACGAAGATCGACATCGTCAGTTCGTCGAAGCTGTTGATGAATGCGAGCAGCCATCCGCCCGTGATGCCCGGCACGATCATCGGCAGCGTGATGCGTCGAAACGTCGTCCATCCGCTCGCGCCGAGCGACTGCGCCGCATGCTCCACGCTGCGATCGAGGCCGGTGGCGGCGGCGAGCACGAGCCGCAGCACGAACGGCGTGACGATGACCGTATGCGCGAGCGAAAGCCAGGCGAAGGAGCCCGTCGCGCCGATCAACGCGAAAAAGCGCAGCAGCGCGATGCCGAGCACGAGCCCGGGAATGACGAGCGGCGAGAGCAGTAGTGCGTTCAGGAAGTCCCGGCCCGGAAAGCGTGCGCGCGCGATCGCCAGCCCCGCGGGTAAGGCGAGGGCGAGCGAGAGTGTGGCCGCAACGAAGGCGAGTTTGATGCTCGTGAAGAAAGCGGTGATGAAATCCGGATAGTTCATGATCGCGCGAAACCAGCGCAACGAAATACCGTGCGTGGGCAAGGTCAGCGTTTCATCGGGCGTGAACGCGACCAGCACGACGATGACGAGCGGAGCCAGCACGAACGCGATGACGAGCGCGTGAAAGGCGAGGGCGAAAGGGCCGTTGCGTCGCATGTCGATTTCCTTGGTTCAACCCATGCTGCGCCCATAACGGCGTTCGAGCAGGCGGTAATAGGTAAGCATGATGACGAGGTTGGCGGCGAGCAGCAGCAAGGCGATGCACGCCCCGAGCGGCCAGTTGAGCGAGCCGAGGAACTGGTCGTACACGGCCGTTGCGGCTACCTTCAAACGCCGTCCGCCCAGCAAGCCGGGAATCGCGAATGCGCTCGCCGACAATCCGAACACCATGAGGCTGCCGGACAACACGCCCGGCATGACTTGCGGCAGCACGATGCGGCGCAGCGTGGTGGCCGGCGACGCCATCAGTGAAAGCGCCGCTTGCTCCGTCTGCGGGTCGAGCTTTTGCAGCGCGGTCCAGACCGGAATCACCATGAACGGCAGCATCACGTGAACGAGTGCGATGACGATCGCGAACGTCGTGTATTCGAGCTTGTAGGGGCCGAGGCCAATCAGGCCGAACGCTTGATTGACGATGCCCGCGGTGCCGAGCAGCATGCTCCAGCCGAACGCGCGCACGACCACCGAGACGAGCAGCGGCGCGAGAATCACGAGCAAGAAGGCGGAGCGCCATGGGTCGCGCATCTTCGAGAGCACATAGGCTTCCGGTGCGCCGATGGCGATGCACAGGAGCGTCGTGATCGCAGCGATGCCGAACGTGCGCAAGAAGATCGTTTGGTAGTAAGGCGAAGTCAAGACATCGACGTAGTTGCCGAATTGAAAGGCCGCGATCGGCCCGCTTGCCGGGTCGAATCGATAGAACGTCAGGACGAGCGTCATCGCGAGCGGCACGAGCACGAGCGCCGCGAACAGCGCAAAGGCGGGAGCGGCAAGCAGCCACATCGGTACATACGCGCGCCACGGCGCCCGGATGCGAGCGAGCGCCGGCGACGCTTCGGCCGTACCGGCGGCGGCTTCGAGCGTCGCATTAGCCATGGCGTGCGTCCCTCGCGACGAAGCGCACGGCTTCGCTCTTCCAATCGATGCCGACGGTATCGCCTTCGGCGAGCGGCTCGTCGCCCTCGTTCTGACAGCACACGAGAATTTCTCCCAGGCGGCAATCGACGCGGTACAACCACTGGCTGCCGAGGAAGAAGCGGCTCGAGATCGTGGCGGGCAAACGGCCGCCGCCGGATGCGTCGAGGCGGACCTTCTCGGGGCGGATGCATACGGTGACGGCGTCGCCGATCGCCGGCCTGTCGTGCCGCTGCGAATGCGGGCCATGGCCGATATCGATGCGCTCGGCGCCCAGATCGATTTGCGTGCGCGCGTCGTCGGCCGCAACGACGGTGCCGGAAAACAGATTGGCTTTGCCGATGAACTCGGAGACGAAACGATTTTCCGGGCGCTCGTAAGCGTGATACGGCGTATCGACTTGCGTGATGCGGCCTGCTTCCATGACGACGACGCGGTCGCTGATCGAGAGCGCTTCCGATTGATCGTGCGTGACCATGATCGTCGTCGTGCCGATGCGACGTTGAATCGCGCGCAGCTCGAATTGCATTTCCTCGCGCAGCTTGGCGTCGAGATTGGACATCGGCTCGTCGAGCAAGAGCACGGGTGGCGCGATGACGATCGCTCGCGCAAGCGCGACGCGCTGACGCTGCCCGCCCGAAAGCTCGCGTGGAAAGCGCTGCGCCAGCGCTTCGAGCTGCACGAGCGCAAGCACCTCGCGCACGCGCTCGTCGCTTTCCTTTTTGTTCACGCGCCGCATTTCCAAGCCGAAGCTGACGTTTTGCGCGACCGTCATGTGGGGAAACAACGCATAACTTTGGAAGACGATGCCCAGGCCGCGCTGGTTCGGTTTCATATCGGTGATGTCACGGCCGTCGAGCACGATCCGCCCGCTCGTCGTCTGCACGAAACCAGCGATCATCTGCAGCGTGGTGGTTTTGCCACAGCCCGAGGGGCCCAGCAATGAGACGAATTCGCCTTTTTCGACCGATAGATTCAGATCGGTGACCGCGTGCATGGTGCCGAACGACTTCGAAACGTCGGCGAGCGTGAGGAACGACATGGTCCGGCTCCTGGGAAGCGATGGCCCGGCGATCGGTGGTGCAGCGTCGGGTCTCTAAGGCTGAACGGATTCTGTGCAGCCATATAAAGCGCGTCAATTTGGAATTCCGTCAAACGGGAAGAAAAGTGAAAACATTTCATTGAACGAAATACATCGGCAAAAACGTTCAAAGCTATTCCATACGGTGTTGCGAGGGTTTGCCCTGGGCATGAGCGGTCGCCGAGGCAAAGACGCAAAAAACTGCGATACTGCCGGCTACGAACGGGTTCGGGAAAACCTTCCGGTGAATGAAACTAGAGGATCGGCACATGGGCGTTAGGGCAGCGCGAAGCGATATGGGCGGGACCGACGACGATCAGGGCGGCGCCGATGCACCCAGCGTCGGCATGCTGCCGCGCGCATTCGCGCTCGTCCGAGCGCTGGCGGCGCTGCAGGCCAGCGGTGCGCGCGTGACCCAACTCGCGAAAGCCGTCGGCCTCACGCAAGGCACGACGCATCGAATCTTGCGGGCGCTGATGGCGGAGGGGATGGTCGAGCAGGACGAGCGCTCGAAGCTCTACCGGCTCGGCGTCGATTTCTTCGCGTTGGCGGCACAGGCCGGCAACCCCGGGGGGCTGCGCAATCTGTGCAGGCCCGCGTTGCTGCGACTGTGCGCGAGCCTAGGGGAGACGATCTTCCTGCTGGCCAAGAGCGGTTTCGACGCGGTGTGCCTCGATCTTTGCGAGGGGCCGTTCCCGATCCGCTCGTTCACGAACGATGTGGGCGGGCGCATCGCGCTCGGCGTCGGGCAGGGCAGCCTCGCGATCCTCGCTTTCGTGCCGGAGGCCGAACGCGAGGAGATCATCCGCTTCAACGTGCCGCGCATTCGCGGCTACGGCATGCTCGACGAAGTGTATCTGCGCACGGAAATCGAACGGGTGCGGCAACTCGGCTATGCCGCGCGTAATAGCGGCGTGCTCGAAGGCATGGCCGGCGTGGCGGTGCCGATTCTCGACCGCACCGGCACGGCCGTTGCGGCGTTGAGCGTCGGCACGCTCGCGTCGCGGCTCGGCGACGATCGGTTGCCGATGGTGGTGGAACTGCTTAGGCGCCAAGCCGAGGCGATCGGCCCGCTGACCAATCCGTTCGATGCCGCGCTCAAGCGGCGTCCCGCGCACGGTCTCGTTGCGCTGCCCGAAGGCGAGCGCGTTGCATGATTCGCGCGGGCCGCGGCAATGCAGACGCCGAAGTCCGGTAAACTCACGCCTTTCGCTCGCATTTTGCCGCGCTATATGACCCAAGACGAACTCAAACGATTGGTCGGCCAAGCCGCCGCCGACTATGTGAACGCCCATGTTGCCGCAGGCGCCGTGATTGGCGTCGGCACGGGCTCGACGGCAAACTGCTTCATCGATGCGATAGCGGCGCACAAGCATTGCTACCGCGGCGCCGTCTCGAGTTCGGTCGCCACCACCGCGCGGCTGCAGCAGCACGGCATTCGGGTGTTCGATCTCAATGAAATCGAGTCGCTACCCGTTTACGTCGACGGCGCCGATGAGATCGATCCGGCCGGCGCCATGATCAAGGGCGGCGGTGGAGCGCTCACGCGCGAGAAGATCGTCGCCTCGGTCGCCGATGTCTTTGTCTGCATCGCCGATGCCTCCAAGCGCGTGCCCGTGCTCGGCGGCTTTCCCCTGCCGGTGGAAGTCGTGCCGATGGCGCGCACGGCCATCGGGCGGCGGCTGGCGGCGCTCGGCGGCGTGCCTGTCCTGCGCGTGACGCAGGACGGCGCCCCTTACATCACCGACAACGGCAACGAAATCCTGGATGTGAAAAATCTGGCGATCGACAACCCGTGCGCGTTCGAAGCGACGGTGAACGGCTGGCCGGGCGTGGTCACCGTGGGCTTGTTCGCCAGCCGCGGCGCCGATCTCTGCTTGCTCGGCACCGAGCGCGGCGTCGAAACCATCGATTTCCGCGCGAACCGCTAAGGCCTACAGCCGGGACCAATTTTTGCCGTAATCATGCTCGACATGCAGTTTTGAGGATCGACGCGATTATGCAACGCGAACTTCGGCAGGCCCTCGATACGGCCTATTCGCGCCTGAGGGACGAGCAAGCGGAGCCTACGGCGTTCGCCGGCAACTATGCGCTGGGATTGGGCATCGTCGTAGGCGGGCAAGCCTGCGGTGGCATGACGGAGCAAGAAGCGGCAGACGAGCGTGCCCATCTGGGCATGCTCGCCGCGTTGTTCGAAGTCCGAGCGCGAATAAGAAGCGAACTGAACGCCCGCTGAAGTCGATCGGGCGGAAAATGCTTAGTTGTCCGAAGCATTCGGCGCTCGCCCGCGCCGAATGAGCGCCGCGTTCAACTGATCGAATGGGTCTGGCGTAGGCTCGGCAACAGGCGGTCGAACTCGCGCTTCACGAGCCCGTAGCACTCGCAGGCGCGCGATTCGAGACCCTTGCGATCGAGCACCTTGATATGGCCGCGGCTGTGGTGGATCAACCCTTGATCGTGCAGCCTGCCCGCGGCTTCCGTGATGCCTTCGCGGCGCACCCCGAGCATGTCGGCGATCAGTTGTTGCGTGACGGCCAGATCGTCCGTCGCTGCGCGATCGATTTCGATCAAGAGCCACCGGCACAACTGCTTGCTGAGCGAATGATGGCGGTTGCATGCAGCCGTTTGCGCGACTTGCGTCAGCAGCGCTTGCATATAGAGCAACATCAAGCGGCGCAGCAAGTCCGAGCGCGCGATCTCTTGCTTGAGCTGCTGCGCGCTCATCCGATAGGCGAAGCCCGAGCATTGCACTTGCACGCGGCTTGGCATCGTCTCGCCGCCCGTCAGCACTTGAACGCCCGTCATGCCTTCGCGCCCGACTGCGGCGAGCTCGACCGAGCCGCCGTCTTCCATCATCGAGAGCACGGAGATGATGGCGGTTGTCGGGAAGTAGACGTGGTGGATTTTGTGGCCGCAATCGCAGAGCAATTGTTCGGTGCGCAGATGGACCAACTCGAGGTGCGGGGTCAGCGCTTGCCATTCGTGCGGCGGCAATGCACCGAGCAAGTGATTGCCGTGGAGGTCGGATTGTAGCGTCAACATGATCGGTCCTCGTTTGGTTGCCGCGTCGTGCGATGCTCGCGCGACCTGTTGCGGCTTTTCGTTGCTGGGCCGGTTATCTCTTGCATCGACATGAGGTACGGATACCCGATGCTTCACTCGTCGTGGTCTCGATGCAGCGTCCCGGCGTCGTCTTGGTCCTTCTCCCTGGCCGTGGCAGCTTCTGTGCGGAAGCGCTCGGTTGCGCCCAACACTGCGAGGATCATGCCAAGCGCTGTTGCGTGGGGCCTTGACGCCGCCCGTTCCGTGTTGCAGCGCACTTGCTTTGCGCCACCTCATCTTTTTGTTTCAAATCTGCAAAATCTAATGTGCCCTCGCACTCCTTTCGAATCACTTTCAAATGTTCGCTTTAACTCATTGATCGAGTTGGCGTTTGGGCGGGAGGAGGCACTCTGACCGCACGTGCGTGCTCACGCTGAACGACGCGTCGCTAGCTTGCGGCGTTGCGGGAAATCGATTCAATTGTGTTGCACGCTGGGTTGTGCGCGCTCGCGCTGTCTTGTCCGGGGCGCCCCGCTGTCGCCCAACGGCGGCGGGTTCGCGGCACAGAGCGTTTAAAACGGAACGCTTGCCTGGGCCGCGAGAGGCCGATGACATCGCGGCGATACCGGCCTCTCGGCTTTCCGGTCGCGAGCACAAAGCAAGCTTGTCGAAAATGACTCATTGTTGAGACATCGCCGCGCGCGCGTACCGCTGAGTAGTTACCCCAACGTCGCGTGAACACTTCAGCCTCGGTGCGATGCCGAACAGTCATACCGTTGCGCGCGACGTACCGTGCATCCATGGCGATTCGTCGTACGTTGTTTCGGACACCGAAACGATTCGCTCATGGTCGAAGCAATACGAAGTGCGGTGCTGTACGGGTCGTAAGCGGCGTTCGTATGAAATTGCGTAGGCGTCCAAAGCAATTGCCGGCGGTCGGCAAGCGCTGGGCGGGCGGCCATACGTGCGCGAAGCTCGCATCCGTTTCATCAGAGGGATAACCCTGTTCAGGCGTTTCCCAATGGCGCGCCGCGGCGGAACCAAGCACCGTATCGTTTGCCGGCTGCGGTTGGCGGGCGGTGCGCAATGAAACAGGCAAAGGAGCGTCGGACGGCGCATCGGGGGAGTTATGGAGCAGGGCAAAGACCGTTCGCTGGTGAGCAAGGTGATGGATGGGCTCGTTAGCGGCATCGTCGAAGAGAAGTACGGCGCGATTCTGCCGCCGCAAGACGTGCTGTCCAAGGAGTTCGACGTCAGCCGCACGGTCATGCGCGAAGCGCTTTCCATGCTGCTTGCCCGCGACATGCTCGATGTCAGGCCGAAGGTGGGCACCCGCATCAGGCCGATGCGCGACTGGCGCATGATCGACGAGGACGTCGTCAACTGGCGCTTTCGAGCCAAGGCCGATCCGCAGTTCATGCGCGACGTGATCGAGTTCCGGATGCTGATCGAGCCGCGCGCGGCTGCGCAGGCGGCAGCGCGCGCCAGCGTGTCGGAAGTGGCAGCGATTCGCGAGGCCTTCGAGGTGTTTAAAACGCTGGCGCCGGGCGATGCAGGCTATCAAGCGGCCGACGAAATGTTGCATACGCGCATCGTTCACGCAAGCGGCAACCAATTCTTCCAGCAGATGGCCGCGATCATTCGCGGCGCATTGGCGGCCACTCACCCAATGCTCAGTCAAAAGCCGGGCGCCTGGGAGATCTCGGTGCGCACGCACGAGCGGCTCGTCGAAGCCATCGAGCGCCGCGATCCCAAGGAGGCGGAAGCTGCAGCGCTAGCGGTCATCGACTTCGCCGCCGACGAGATCAGCCGGGAGTTTTCGGTGGAAATGCCCAACCGCCGGTAACGAGGCGTTCATCGGATGAAAGAGCCGGCGGCATGATCGCGCCGGTATTTGCATTCGATGGAAGGAATGCGCCGATGATTTCGCCGCCCACACATTTTCATCCATTGCCTCCGCACTTCGAGCATGTAGTGCGAACCGAACGCATTTCTCCGCGCGGCGTCTTATGATCGCGGGAGATCGATCGCACCTAACGTCGGCCGCGATCGATTTCTCTCTCCGTCACGTCGACAAGGAATGCGGCCATGAATGAGCTGGGAACCATCGGCTGGGGCATCGTGGGCGCGGGGCATATCGCGCGCCGCTTTGCCCAAGGCTTGATGCACGTGCGCGATGCACGGATCGTGCGGACGTGGTCGCGGCGTCCCGAGAGCGTCGATGCGTTCGTGCAGCGCTTTGGCGGCGCCGCGTGCGCTACCTTCGAGCAAGTGCTGGCCAGCGATGTCGATGCGATCTACATCGCCACCCTCAACGATACTCACGCTCAGTTCGCTCGTGCGGCGCTCGCGGCGGGCAAGCACGTTCTCTGCGAAAAGCCGGCGACGTTGAACGTGCGCGAGCTCGACGCGGTGCTCGCGACGGCGCGCGCCGCCGGGCGGCTCTTCATGGAGGCGATGAAGCCTCCTTTCTTCCCGCTCTATCGCAAGCTGCGCGAACATCTCGCGAGCGACCCGATCGGTCCGGTGGGCCTCGTGCGTGCCGGTTGTTCGGTTGCCAACGTGCCGGCCGATCATCCGTCGTTCTCGTTGGCGCAAGGCGGCGGCGCGTTGCTCGATATCGGCATCTACGAAATGTTCCTCGCCGTCGACTGGCTCGGCGCGCCGCTGGAGGTCCAAACCTTCGGGCGCCTCGGCGCTTCGGGCGTCGATACGTTCGCGAGCGTGCATAGCCGTCACGAGGCGGGCATCGCACAGCTTTTTTGCGGGCTGGACTTGGATGGCAAAGGCGACGCATTGCTGGCGGGACCGCTCGGACACGTCACGATTCACGAGAAATGGTGGAATCCCGTGCGTGCGATCGTCAGTTATAGCGATGGCCGCGTGGTCGAATTGCACGAGCCGTTCGAAGGCGGCGGGCTGAACTACGAGACCGAGCACTTTTGCCAATTGATACGCGAGGGCACGCTCGAAAGCCCGATCATGACGCACGCGAAGTCGCGCCAAATGATCTCGATGACCGATGCGGCGCGCGCCTCGCTTGGGCTGAAGTTCCCGGGCGAGTAGCGGCCGCAGTGTTACGATGCGGCGTTGCGCCGAAGGCAGCGCGCCCGAGTGCGGCGGCGTCGGGTGTCACCGCGGCACGGCTGCCCGCGGCGACAGGTGCAAGATCGTCCAATGAGGAGCGGCTCGTATGTCCAAGCATCTCGCCAGCCTATGGCGCTCGAACAAGAACCTGGTGGCGTTTTTGTTTTTGATGGTGCTGTTTCGCAGCGCCATCGCCGATTGGAATGTCGTTCCGACCGGTTCGATGTTGCCGACGATCCGCATCGGCGATCGCATCTTCGTCGACAAGATGGCGTATGACCTGCGCGTGCCGCTCACGCACATCGCCATCGCGCATCTGGGCGACCCGCAGCGCGGCGACATCGTCACGATCGATTCTGCCGCCGCGCACGAACTGCTCGTCAAGCGCGTGGTCGGCGTGCCCGGCGATACCGTCGCCTTGCGCGAGAACGTGTTGTATGTCAACGGCGTGCGGGCCGACTATCGACCTCTCGCAAGCGCGCCGATGCCCGATGCCGCTTCCGGCGACGTGCGTTATTTGACGGAGCGTTTCGACGGCGTTTCGCACATCGTGCGGTTATCGGAGACGGCGCCGAGCCCGGTCAGCTCGTTCGGGCCCGTGACCGTGCCGGCGGGCCAATATCTCATGCTCGGGGATAACCGCGACGACAGCGCCGATTCTCGCTACTTCGGCTTCGTGCCGCGCAAAGAGGTGATGGGTCGCGCGCGCCACGTAGCGTTTTCTCTCGATCCGACGCGGCTTTACTTGCCGCGCCTGGGCCGCTTCGGCGCGGCGCTCGACCAGCCGCTCGCCGCGAACTGATTGGCGGGCTGCGACGGCGCCGCGGCTCGACCGCGCCGTGGCCCCGTTGGTCAGTGCCGGGTCGGCAAGGCGAGGCGCCGCTCGTAACCGCGCTGCACCCATTCGAGCACCTGGCACAGCACCCAATAGACGGCAGCCGCGGCCAGATACAGCGGTAGCGGCTGATAGGTCGATGCGATGATTTCCTGTGCGCTGCGCAACAGCTCGGTGACGGTGATCACCGATACGAGCGACGTATCCTTGATGAGGCTGATCAGGCTGTTCGACAGGCTCGGCACGGCGATGCGCAACGCTTGCGGGCCGATCACATAGCGCAGCGTTTGGCGACGCGAGAGCCCCAGGCTATATGCCGCGAGCCATTGGCCTCGATGGATGCCGTTGATGGCGCCACGCATGCTTTCCGACAGATACGCCGCCACGTTCGCCGACAGCGCGATCACGCCGGCAGGCGTCGGATCCAGGGAAATCCCGACGCTAGGCAGCCCGTAGTACACCACGAAGATCTGTACTAGCAGCGGGGTGCCGCGCATCAAGCTCACGTAGGCGCGCGCCGTCCAATTGAGCGGCTTGCTGTGGCTGATGCCCATCAGTGCAAGGATGACGGCGGCGATGAGCCCGAAGATCATCGACAGCACGGCGAACTTGACCGTCAAGACGGCGCCCTGCGCGAGCACGGGCATCGATTGGACGAGCAGGGTGGTGGTGGACATGATTTTTTGTTAGTAAGGACCGCTAACGAGTCGACCGGCACGCTGGGCGTGCGCGAGCGCACATGATATACGGGACGAAAACAGCGTGTTGGATCGCTGCACGCGTTCTCGCCGCGCCAAAGCAAAGGGCGGCATCTGTGCGATGCCGCCCTCGTGCGAGCGCTCGTACGGCGTGTGCCTGATATGGGTGTTACTTGCTAGCAGGCTTGGTGACGTCGATGCCGAACCACTTGTCCGAGATCTTCGCGAACGTGCCGTCCGCTTCGAGTTGCGTCATGGCTTCGTCGATGGCTTTCGCGAACTTCGGATTGCCCTTCTTGAACGGGATCGCCGAGGGGTTGCCCGTGCCGACCATCGAGCCGGCGCGAAGCGGCAACTGCGAATTCTTCATCAGGTAGGCCAGCATGAGCTTGTCGTTCAACGCGGCGTCGAGGCGTCCGGCGGCGAGATCGCGCAGATACTCGGGCGCACCGGGATAGGTCTTGACGTCGATGCCGGCCACCGATTTCGCCATATCCATGTAGTTCGTGCCGAGACCCACGCCAAGCTTCTTGCCCTTCAAATCTTCGAGCGACTTGAACTGCCGGTCATCGTCCTTGCGCTGAATCAACTCGGCGCCCGAATAGGTGTAAGCCGGCGAAAAGTCGAGCACTTGCTTGCGCGCATCGGTCACGCCCACCTGATTGACGATCACGTCGAACTTGCCCGCTTGCAAACCGGCGATGATGCCGCTCCATTCCGTCGTGATGAACTCCGGCTTCACGCCGAGCTTGGCCGCGACTGCCTTGGCGATATCGACATCGAAGCCGACCAGTTCGCCCGTCTTCGCATCCTTCGAGTTGAACGGCGGGAACGTCCCCTCCAGGCCGATGCGCAGCGTGCCGCGCGCTTTGACTTGATCGAGCAGGTCTTCGGCGTGCGCCGTGGCCACGAAGCAGGTCAAGCCGATCAGGCCGGCCGTGAGGATCTTTTTCAGCGATGCGAACTTCATGGTTTTGGTTCTCCTTTGAAAGCTCCCCGATGGGCTTTCACGCGTGCAGCAATGATAGCGAAACACCAATCGCCCTAAAAATACCGTTTGTTCATGTCTATATGCGCGCCGCATGCGCGATGGTGTCGATGCATTCGCCGACGAGCGCCGGGCCGCGATAGATGAAACCCGTATAGACCTGCACGAGCGAAGCGCCGGCCGCGAGCTTGGCGAGCGCATCTTTGCCCGAGAACACGCCGCCCACGCCGATGATCGCGACTGCCTCGCCCACTTGCGCGCGCAATTTGGCGATCACAGCGTTGGACGCGTCGAAGACGGGCTTGCCCGATAACCCGCCCGTCTCATCCGCATGAGCCATGCCCGCGACAGCCGCGCGCGAGAGCGTCGTATTGGTCGCGATCACGCCTTCTATGCCGTGGCGCAGCAGCGTGTCGGCGATCGCTTTGATTTGCTCGTCGTCGAGATCCGGCGCTATCTTCAGCGCGAGCGGCACGAGCTTGCCGTGCAGATCGGCCAAGCGCTGCTGCTTCTCCTTCAATGCACCGATCAGCGCATCGAGTTCGTCGGCGCCTTGCAACTGCCGTAAGTTCTTCGTATTGGGCGACGAGATGTTGATCGTCACGTAGCTTGCGAAGGGGTAGACCCGTTCAAGACAGTAGAGATAGTCGTCGGCCGCGCGTTCGATCGGCGTATCGGCGTTCTTGCCGATGTTCAGGCCGAGCGGGCCGCGATAGCGCGCCGCTTGGACGTTCTTGACGAACTGATCGACGCCGCCGTTGTTGAAGCCCATTCGATTGATCAGCGCGCCGGCCTCGGGCAGCCGAAAGATGCGCGGACGCGGATTGCCCGGCTGCGCGCGCGGCGTGACCGTGCCCACTTCGATGAAGCCGAAGCCGAGCGCCGCGAGACCGTCGATGCAGGCGCCATCCTTGTCGAGCCCTGCGGCGAGACCGATCGGATTGCGAAAGGCGATGCCCATGACCGTGCGCGGCAGCTCCGGCACGTGTGGCGCAAGCAAGCGGGCGAGGCCGGTGCGGCCGGCGGCGCCGAGCACGCCGAGCGTGAGATGGTGGGCGTCTTCCGCATCCATGCGAAAGAGGCCGGCGCGCACGAGCGGATAGAGGGAACTGAGCACGGATGGGGTCGGTGGGAAAATGAGAACCCGCTATTTTAGCGGGTTCGGCGAGTCCGGTCGCCGTGAGCACCGCCGGCCGGTGCGCGCGGCGCAATCGACGCGCGGGCCGGACCAACCTCACGGGATCGGTGTCGAGCGTGCATCAAGTTCCGGCAACGCCCGCGGCGGGAGATGGAGCCGGCAGTGGCGCCCAATCTCCGTCCACGAGCCCTTCGAGCGGCCGGAAGTTCGCCTTGTAGGTCATCTTCGCGCTCTCTCGAATCCAATATCCGAGGTAGACATGCGGAAGCCCCAAGCTCTTCGCTTGCTCGATTTGCCACAGGATGTTGTACGTGCCGTAGCTCGCACGGCCCGCTTCGGGTTCGAAGAACGTATAGACCGACGACAGGCCGTCGCCCAGGATGTCGATCATGCTGACCATGCGCAGCACGCCGGCGTCGTGCGCCGCGTCGAGCGGCTCGCGAAATTCGACGAGCCGCGAATTGATTCGGCTGTGGAGCAGGAATTGCTCGTATTGGTCGCGGCTGTCGCGATCCATGCCGCCACCGGCATGCCGCGCCGCTTGGTAACGCATATAGAGCACGTAGTGCTCTTCCTCGTAATGCAAGGGCGCGACTGTCGCGACGAGCGTTGCGTGCCGCTTCCAGACGCGCCGCTGCGTGCGGTTCGGCTTGAACGCCGCGACGGGCACGCGCACGGGCACGCACGCGCGGCAGCCCTCGCAGTACGGCCGGTAAGTGAATACGCCGGAGCGCCGAAAGCCGGCTTTGACCAGTTCGGTATAGACGTCGGAATTGATGAGATGGCTCGGCGTCGCGACCTGCGAGCGAGCGATGCGGCCTTCCAAATAGCTGCAGGGGTAGGGCGCGGTCGCGTAGAACTGCAGTGCGGAAAGCGGTGAAAGCGGCAGCTCATTCGGGTGAGTCATTGGCGGCTCTCAAAGCATTGTTTCTTGCATGCCGCATCGATCGTGGGCGAGCGGTGCGAGCGTCCTTCTACGCCGCATGCGGCAAGACTTCGACGAGCGCCGTTTTGTCGAAGCGCCACGGAATCGGGGCTGCGCTCACAGCCCTGCGCACGTGTGCGACGAACGTCTTGCGCGCGATTTCGCGCCCGCCAAGGGAAGCCAAATGCGGCGTATTCTGCTGGCAGTCTATCATTTCTATTTCGTGACGGCGCAGGTGCCCGACGAGCGCGGCCAGTGCTATTTTCGATGCGTCGCTCACGTGCGCGAACATCGATTCGCCGAAGAACATTGCGCCCAGCGACACCCCATACAGGCCGCCCACGCGCTCGCCATCGAGCCACGTTTCGACGCTGTGGGCATGGCCCGCGCGGTGCAAGGATGCGTAGGCATCGACGATCTCCGCCGTGATCCAGGTGCCGCGTTGGCCGCGGCGGGGCGCCTGCGCGCAACTGCGCATGACGGCCGAGAAATCGGCGTCGACGCGAACTTCCCAGCGCGGATCGCTCAGCACGCGCTTGAGCGTTTTGCGAAACGAGGGCGATACCTTGAACTCGCGCGGCAGCAATACCATGCGCGGGTCGGGGCTCCACCAAAGCACGGGCTGGCCGTCCGAGTACCACGGGAAGATGCCTTGCCGGTATGCATCGACCACTCGCCAGGGCAGCAAGTCGGAGCTTGCGGCGAGCAAGCCGGGCGCGCCGCTTTCGTGGCCGAGCGCACGCTCGACGGGCGGGAAGGGGTCGTCGGGGCCGAGCCAGGGGACCATGCGAGGGGCTTGGGCGCGGTTAGCCGTCGCGCAGCGACCGGAAAATGTCGCCCGTATGCAGCCCGTAATTGCCGGCGGAGCGGTCGGCAAAGAAAAAGCGCAACGTCTGGCCAACCGTCGGGAATGCGATGTTTTCCCACGGAATTTCGCTCTCGTCGAACAGGCGCACTTCGAGACTCTCTTCCCCGGCCGCGATGTCGATGTCGAGCAGCCGTGCGAGATAGAACAGATGCACTTGATGGACGTGAGGCACGTTCAAGAGGGAGAACAAGTGCTGAACTTCGACGCGGGCGCCAGCCTCTTCGAGCGTTTCGCGCGCGGCAGCTTCGGCCGTCGTTTCGCCCATCTCCATGAAACCGGCGGGCAGGGTCCAGTAGCCGTAGCGCGGTTCGATCGCTCGCCGGCACAGCAGCACCTTGTCTTCCCAAACGGGCACCGTGCCCACGACGTTGCGAGGATTCTGATAATGCACGGCGCCGCAGCTTTCGCAGACGAATCGCTCGCGGTTGTCGCCGGGCGGAATGCGTAAGCTCACTGCTTGACCGCAGACGGAACAGAATTTCATAGGAAGCGCGCGGAACGGAGTGATGCGAGTGTATCACCGGGCGCAGGCGATGCTGAGCGCGGCGCAATCTTCGGACGCTGCGCCGTCTTGGGCGCAAGAAAAAGCCGGGCGCTAGGCCCGGCTCGCGATGCAAAGGGCTGCTCGGCAGCGCTCATGTGAACAGTTTCATCGCCTGACGCAGCGTGTTGACGACGCCCCAGGTCAACGGAATGAGCACATAGGCCCAAAAGACGACGAGGCTGACGGCGCTCGTTCGGCGCGGGGTTTGCGTAGCGTGTTCCATGAGGTCTCCTTAGCGCTCCGCCGCGACTTGCGCATCGCTCATGTGATGCTTCGCGTCGACGCGTTTGACGAGCAGATTGCAGACGAAGCCGACGACCAGCAGCGCCGTCATGATGTGCACCGTCATCGTGTAGGCATCGGCCTTGGCCACGCCGTGCGCCACTTCATAGGCGCGGATGTAGTTGACGAGCACGGGACCCGCCACGCCCGCGGCGGCCCAGGCCGTCAACAGCCGTCCGTGAATGCCGCCCACGAAAGCGGTGCCGAACAAATCGGCCAGATAGGCCGGCACCGTCGAAAAGCCGCCGCCGTACATCGACAGAATCACGCAGTAGGACAGCACGAAGAGCGCGATATTGCCCGAGGTCGCGAAGCTCGGCACGAGGTAATACAGGACGGCGCCGAGCACGAAGAACACGGAGTAGGTGTTCTTGCGTCCGAGCTTATCGGACGACGATGCCCAGACGAACCGCCCGCCCATATTGAACAGCGAGAGTAGGCCGACGAAGCCCGCGGCGGCGGCCGGCGTCACCGTATTCTTGAAGCTTTCCTGAATCATGACCGACGCCTGGCCCAGAATCCCGATGCCCGCCGTCACGTTCAAGAACAGCACGAGCCATACGAGATAGAACTGGGGCGTAGTCAGTGCGCGATCGATGTGAACGTGATTGCGCGTGATCATCTTGTGCGACGTGTCGGGCGGCACCCAGCCGGCCGGCTTCCAACCGGGCGCGGGCACCCGGATGGCCAGCGCGCCGATCGTCATCGAGATGAAATAGGCGATGCCGAGCACGACGAACGTCTCCGCCACGCCCACGCTCGTTGCGCTCTTGAAGTGGTTCATCAGCGCGACGGAAAGGGGCGCGGCGATCATCGCGCCGCCGCCGAAGCCCATGATCGCCATGCCGGTCGCCATGCCGCGGCGATCGGGAAACCAGCGGATCAGCGTCGAAACCGGCGAGACGTAGCCGAGCCCGAGCCCGATGCCGCCGATGACCCCGTAGCCCAGATACAGCAGCACGATTTGATGCAGCCAGACGCCGAGCGCCGAGATCAAGAAGCCGCCGCCGAAGCAGCACGCCGCGGTAAACATCGTGCGGCGCGGGCCCACATGCTCGAGCCACTTTCCTGCAAACGCCGCCGATAGGCCGAGGAAGACGATCGCGAGCGAAAAGATCCAGCCGAGCGTCGTCAGCGACCAGTCGCCGGGCGCCGATTGGGTGATGCCGATGACTTTCGTCAGCGGGCCGTTGAATACCGAGAATGCATAAGCTTGGCCGATACACAGATGCACGGCCAGCGCCGCGGGAGGGACCATCCAGCGCGAGAACCCGGGCGCGGCGACAGTCGCTTGCTTCGAAAAAAACGGCGGCGAGCCGGCGAAGCCGGTCGATTCGGTCGTGCTGCTCACTGAGGTCTCCAAGTCGTGTCGTTATCGCTGATCGGCAGCCGGCAAGGCGAGCTGCCCGATCCCTGCGCGGCCATTTATCTTACTTTTCGGATACCGCGGGCTCAACGATATGAGCGCCGCCCAGGGCGTGCAATAGGAAAGGCGAATGCATAAGGGTTGCGACGGATGCGCGCCGATAAATGGGATGCGTCCGATAGGGCGAGGCCGGGGGGCGTGGGCGAGTAGGCCTTGCTATGTGCGGCACGTGCAAAACAAAAAGCCCGATCCAGGGATCGGGCTTCGATGTGCTGCCGTTTACTACGGACTACGGTGTTCTTCTTACGCAGACGACGAAGACTTCTGTACACCCATCGTCGATATTCCTACTACTTGGCGTGTTTCGGCGCTGCGTTCTCGCTGCTGCTCTTCAACGACGCTAGGCGCTTTGGTTGCGGGGGTAGGATTTGAACCTACGACCTTCGGGTTATGAGCCCGACGAGCTGCCAGACTGCTCCACCCCGCGTCCGTCGAAAAATGAAATTATAGGGGAAACCATAACCGCGTGCAACCGATATCGTCGGCTGGGGCCAAACATGCGGCGTGTTGGCGGAAGCTCCGGCGGCGCGCGTACGCTAGAATCGGCTCGCAGTTGCCTTCCCGTGCGCAGTTCCAACGCCAACGGGGTGCCCCGGTCTGCCGCGCGGCTGCGTCCGTGCGAACGGAGAATGCGACGCACTCTCGGTCGGCTCGATGCGTGCGGGCGATGCGCTCCTCGTGCGTCTTCTCTTCCTTCGTTCTTTTTTTCGTTTCCGTGCCTATGAATTTCGATCACGATCTGCAAGCCATCGCCAAACAGGAACATCAGCTCGTCTTCCCGCGATTCGACGCCGGGCGGGCGTGGCAGCTCGGGACGTTTCTGCGCGAGTTGGCCATTGCGCGCGGCCATGCGGTCGCCATCGACGTTCGCACGTTCGGGATGCCGCTATTTTTCAGCGCGCTCGACGGCACCGCACCGGACAATTCGGCCTGGGTGCGGCGCAAGAGCGGCGTCGTTGCGCATTTCCGGCGCAGCTCGTATGCCGTCGGCCTGCGCTTGCAGCAGAGCGGTTCGACCTTGGCGGACAAATATGGCTTGCCGCCCGCCGAATATGTCGCGGCCGGCGGCTCGTTTCCGATCACCCTGGCGGGCCTAGGCGTCATCGGCTCGGTGACGGTGTCGGGTTTGACGCAACGCGCCGATCACGAACTCGTCGTCGAAGCGCTGTGCGCCGAGCTCGAACACGATTTCGCCGATCTCGCGCTCGATAAGGTCTGATCGATGGGCGGCTCGGCATACATTTGGCTGGCGGTGGCGATCATCGCCGAAGTGGTCGGCACCTCCGCGCTCCGCGCCTCGGAGGGTTTCACCCGCCTTGCGCCGGCGCTCGTCGTCGCGCTCGGATACGGGCTCGCATTCTATTGCCTGTCGATGACCTTGAAGACCATGCCCGTCGGTATCGTCTATGCGATCTGGTCGGGGGTCGGCATCGTGCTGATCACGCTCGTGGCGATGGTTCTTTATCGCCAAGTGCCCGACCTCGCGGCGGTGGCGGGACTGTCGCTGATCGTCGCCGGGGTGGTCGTGCTCAACCTCTTTTCGGATATGAAGGCGCACTGAGCGCGCGGCTCGTCGTGCGCGGGGGCGATCGTCGCACCGCGCGCCGCGAGCGCGTGCTACCTTGTGCGCTTCTCGACTCTCTCGTACGTCGCTCATGCCCACGCCCGAACCGATGCCCGTCGATATCGACGAAGTGCGCACTCGTGTCGAAAATCGGATTGGCTTCATCGAACTGAATCGACCGCAAGCGCTCAACGCACTGTCTCTGCCGATGATTCGAGCCATGCAGGCTGCGCTCGACGCTTGGCGCGACGATCCGCGCGTGTTGACCGTCGTCGTGCGCAGCCTGCATTCGCGCGCGTTCTGCGCCGGCGGCGACGTACGCTACTTCTATGAAGCGGGGCGGCGGGGCGATGTCGCGGGGCGCGATGCCTTCTTCATTGGCGAATACACGCTCGATCACACCATCTTCACTTACGGCAAGCCCTACATTGCTCTGATGGAAGGCGTGGTCATGGGCGGCGGCATGGGCATCTCGCAAGGCGCGCATCGCACGGGCGGGCTGCGCATCGTCACCGAGACGACCAAGATGGCGATGCCCGAGACGCGGATCGGCCTGTTCCCCGATGTCGGTGCAGGCTGGTTCCTCGCGCGCACGCCGGGCGCGATCGGCCGCTATCTCGCGGTCACCGGGGCGACGATCGACGCCGCGGATGCGCTCTACGCCGGTCTGGCCGATGCCTACCTCGATACGGCGGCGATACCGCAGCTCATCGCAGCGTTGGCAACGACGCACTTCGAGGAAAAACGCGACGTGCTCGCTTGCGTCGAGCGCTTCGCGAGCGCCAGCGCACCGGCTGCGTCCGCCGAGCGAGCGGCGCCGGCTGGCGCAGCCAGTACGCTTTCGCTGGCCGCGCTGCGGCCCTGGATCGACCGGCATTTCGGCCACGCCGACGTGGCGAGCATCATCGCGTCGCTCGAAGCCGAGAGCGAGAGCGACGCGCGCAAGTGGGCGCAAGAGACGATCGGCGCGATGCGCGAGCGCTCGCCGCTATCGATGGCCGTGTCGCTCGAGGTCGTCGCGCGCGCGGAGGGGCCGATGTCCGATTGCTTGCGGCGCGACCTCGATTTGACTCGCTCGATGTTCGACTACGGCGACGTCGTGGAAGGCGTACGCGCGCGTATCGTCGACAAGGACAATCGCCCCGTATGGCGTATTGCGAACATCGAGGATGTCACCCGCGCGGAAGTGGAGCATATGTTCCTGAGCCCTTGGACGCCCGAGACGCATCCGTTGCGCCATCTCATCGGGTGAGGGCCGGGCCGCTTCGCTCGGCCTCAACTTTCGTCCAGCGGCGAGCTCATGAAGGCGCGCATGAACACGAGCGCGCCCCAGCCCCACACCGCATTCGCTGCAAAGCCCACGGCCAGGCGCGGCAACATGTTGCCGCTCGGCCAGATGCCGCGCGCCGGGTCGACCATGAAGACGCGCGCTGCCGTCAACACGATGCCGCCGAAGACGAACGCTTGCACCCACGGGGCGGCGCGTTCTGGGCCGACGCCCAGCAGCCACGCCATCAGCACCGCACAGGCTGCGCTCCAAATGGCATTCGCGATGAATTCGGGCATGCCGAGCGGCATGAAGGGCTCTGTCGAAAAGCCCGTGGCATCGATCAAGCCCGCGGCGTGCAGCAAGGCGAGTGTCGCTTCGCGAAAAAAGAGCGCGGCGAGAAATCCTGAAACGAACGGCAGAATGATTTTTTGCATGGAGTGCGGGGCGAGGGCTCGGCGGCGGATCGCGCAACGGGGCGCGGCTCACGCGAGCGGGCGCTCGCGAAATCTGGAACGAGCGACATTATAGGCGGACGCGCCCGCAACCCAGGTGGCGCTAGGCGCTAGGCGCAAGCGAGGCGAGGCGAGGCGTACGTGCGGCGAACCGCTGGGAAAGTGCTAATCTGAATTGCGATAGCCAGCGAAAAGGAGCGGGCGATGTCCAAATCCTTGAGTCCGGAAGCCATCGAAGCGTTGCGGCGTTTGAACGAGGTCGGCATAGGCCAAGCGCCGCCGCTCGTTTCGACATCGATTGCCGCCGAGTTGCTGGGCGCGGGGCTTGCCGACGAAAACGGCAACGGCGCCATCGAGATCACGTGCGACGGCCGAAAGTATTTGTCCGGGGATTGCGATTAGCGAAGCCGGCGGCGGGCAGTGCGCGCCAGTGATTTGGAGGGCACGATGGAATCGAATGGGGTCGACATGGGCGACTACGTCGAGCGCTACCGCTCGTTTACGCTCGAAGTCGCCGTCGAGCAGGTCATGACCGGGCTCAAATCGCACTATCGGGTGTGGCGGGACGACGAGGTGGCGTTGGATTGGCGCCTCGTGGCCATCGACGATACCTGGCCGACCGAGCGACATGCCGCGCAGCACGCGCTCGAGGCGGCGCGCGCGGCCGTCGAGGCGGAGCTCGCCTGCGCGTGGCCGCGCCGGCAGTAAAGCGCGTTTGCGGGCGATGCTGCCGGTCGCATCCCGGCGCTGCCCCGGTTCCTCCGCGGTTCGCGCCGCATCGGGCGGGCCGTTGCGGCCGGGTGGGGCGAATTAGGTCGTCGAGGGCTTGTGCGCCGGCTCTGCCGCTTCGTCATCGATCGTCTCGCGCGTCTCCGGCAAAGCCGTCCAAACGAGCACCACCGCGAGTGCGCCCGCTACGGCGAGGCCGATGAAGCTGACCGTGTTGCCGAAACGGTCGGCCACGAAGCCGGCCGCGAGTGTGCTCAGTGTCGCGCCGATACCGGCCGTGAGCCCGAACAGCCCGATGCACAGGTTGTAGTGGCCCTTGCCGCCGGCGACATCGGCCGCGATCAACGGCAACATGACGCCGAAGACCGCTGCGCTGATGCCGTCGAACAGTTGTACGGGCGCGAGCAGGTAGGGGCTCGAGACGCCCGCGAACAATAGGGCTCGGACGGGCAATGCGGCAAATCCCATGATGAGAAGCGGGCGCCGCCCCCAGCGCTCGGCCGAGCGCCCTACCCATGGCGAGAGCGCCGCGACCACCATTTGCGGCACGATGATGCAGGCCGCAATCACGAGCTGAACGTTATCGCTCATATGCGCCGTGACTTCGCCGGCAGCCAGGTTGAGCATCGCCGCATTCGACAGGTGAAAGAGTGCGATGCAAGCGGCGAATACGATCACGCGCCGATCGCGCAGCAACGAGGCGATGCTTTCTCGATGCGGGTCGGCGAGCGGGGGCGGCGCCCCGGCGCGCTCGCGCGCGGCGGTGATCGCGGCCCGGCCGGTATCTTCGATCATCGACAGCGCGATGATGGCCGGCACCGTCAGCGCCGCTGTCAGCCAGAAGACGGCGCGCGCGGACGAATATTCCCCGAACGCGCCCATAGCCGCAGCCGCGAAAGCGCTGCCGATCGAGGCAAAGCGCGCATTGCGGCCGAGCCGATCGCCCAGTGCCCTGTGACCGACGAGCGCGAACGAGATGGCTGCAATGGCCGGTGTGAGCATGCAACTGGCGAAGCCGTGAAAAAGTTCGGCGGCGAGCACGGGCAGCAGCGTGGGGCTCGCCGCGAGCAGCAATGCGCAGGCGGCGATCGCAATGATCGCGGCGGCGCCCGCCGCTTTCTTGTTGCGCAGCGCATCGATGAGCGCCCCGGCCGGCACCTGGCTCAACATGGCCGTGGCGGTGCCCACGCTCAAGGCGACGCCGATTTCGCCTTGGGTCCACTTGTTGGCCGTCAAATACGACGCGATGAATGGCCCGAACCCTGTCTGCACATTGGCGAGAAAGAAGTTCAACCAGTCGAGCGCGCGAAGACTTCGAGAAATTGCCATCTGCGCGTTGGTCATCGAGTGGGGTGAGCGGCGGAAGCGGCCGCAGCGGCCGGAGCCGGTGCGACCGCCCGCGCCGGTTGATTCGGCAGATAGGGGGGCGCCGCGTCGACTTGTGCGTCGGACAGGTCCGTTTGCAGCGAAAGCTCGTCGCCCTTGGCGACGACGCGCAGGGCCGCCCAGTCCGCGGCGATGCTGCGGCGTTCATGGATCAGACTGCCGACGTCGACCACGGCCGCTTGCGGCTCGCCATGGTTGTCGATCAGTACGTCGATGACCCGTCCCACGCGCGCACCATTGCCGCGCTCGGCCGTCGCATCGATCACACCGAGCAAGTGCGCATCGTTCGCGCCCGCTGCGGCGGCTTTGCCGGTTGCTTTGTCCTTGGGCTTGGACGATGCTGCCGCCGGCGGTTCGCCGCGCGGAATCGAGAGCGTGATCGGCGCTTTTTTCTGGGCGGCATCGAATTTGAAGTCCGTCCAAGGGAAGCGCATTTTGCGATCGCCGATGCCCAGGAACCCCGCAAGATTGACGAGCATTTCCCGCGGCTTGCCGGCTGCGTCGACGAACATGTCGATGGCGTGGCCGATGACTTTGCCGTCGGGACGCTGCACGCGAGCGTCGAGCAAGCTGTGCGTATCGGCGGCTGCGAGGGTGCGCGTCGTGATCAACGGCGGCTGCACGGGCGGCGGCGTTTGCGGCGGCGGCGGTGCGGGGCGAGGCTTGGGCGGCGCCCTATAAACGGGCTTGGGCGCGATATGTTTGGGTTCCGTCGTTTCGTGCGGCGGCGCGGCGACGACGGGAGCCGAGGCCTGCGCTTCGGATGCCGGGGCGGGCGGTGCTTCCTCGACGGGCGCGGGCTCGGGCACGGGCTGCTCGGTTTGCGTGGCCGGGGGCGGCGCGAACCAGGTGCTACAACCGGCGAGCGAGGACAGCAACAAAGCGAGGAGGACGCGCCCCGTGAGGCACTGACGGGACGATCCGTCGTTCATCGACTCGAGCTCCTTATCCGTGGCCGGCGCGGCAGTGTCGTGACGCGCCGCGAGGTTTCGCGGGCCTCCATTCTAGCCGGGACGCTTGCGTAGGCGTTGGCAGAATCGGCGAGCCGACTCGGCGTTGCCCGAGACCCTCGGCGCGCAAGGCGGCCCGCGTCACCGGGCCGATGCGGTAAAATTGCGAACTTGCCGTTTGAGCCGCCGATGCCGTTCCAGCCGTCTTTCATTTCCGCCATGTCGCTTGCCCTCCGCCCCAGTCCGCGCCGCGTTTGCGTCGCCCCTATGATGGACTGGACCGATCGTCACTGTCGTTACTTCCATCGGCTCATCTCGCGCCATACTTGGCTTTACACCGAGATGGTGACGACCGGGGCGCTCTTGTTCGGCGACGTCGGACGCCACCTTGCGTTCACCGCCGAGGAAGCGCCCGTCGCGCTGCAACTGGGCGGCAGCGAGCCCGACGATCTCGCGCGCGCGGCCAAGCTGGGCCAAGCGTGGGGCTACGACGAAATCAACTTGAACTGCGGATGCCCGTCGGAGCGGGTGCAGCGCGGGGCGTTCGGCGCGTGTTTGATGAACGAGCCGCAGCTCGTCGCCGATTGCGTGCGCGCGATGCGCGACGCCGTTTCCGTTCCCGTCACGGTCAAGCATCGGATCGGTGTGGATGCCGTCGAGGATTACGCGTTCGTTCGCGATTTCGTCGGTAGCATCGCCGAGGCCGGTTGCGAAGTGTTCATCGTGCACGCGCGCAACGCCATTTTGAAAGGATTGTCGCCGAAAGAGAACCGCGAAATTCCGCCGCTCAAGTACGACTATGCGTATCGACTCAAGCGCGATTTTCCCGCGCTCGAAATCGTCATCAACGGCGGCGTCAAAACGCTCGACGAGGTCGAGCTTCATTTGCAGCACGTCGACGGTGTGATGCTGGGGCGCGAGGCCTATCACAACCCGTTCCTGCTCGCCGAGGTCGATGCGCGGTTCTATGGCGGCGCTGCGGCGCCAACGCGTGACGAAGTGGAAACGGCGCTGATCGAATACTGTGGGCGGGAGTTGGCGCGTGGGACGCCGCTTGGGGCGGTCACGCGCCACGCGCTCGGGCTTTATCGCGGTGCTGCTGGCGCGCGCGGCTGGCGGCGCGTGCTTTCCGACAACAAGCGCCTTGCGGCCGGCGATCTGGCGATTTTCGATGAAGCGCGCCGCTACTTGCGCGAACCGTCGGAAATAATCGGCTGAGGGGGCTAGGCAAGCAGCATTTCTGTTCGTATAATCTCGCTTCTTCGTTGGTCACGCCGGCGCAAGAACGTGTCGTACAGTGGTGGCTGTAGCTCAGTTGGTAGAGTCCAGGATTGTGATTCCTGTCGTCGTGGGTTCGAGTCCCATCAGCCACCCCAAGCCAAATTTCGCCAAAAGCCCAGTTCTTCGGACTGGGCTTTTGGCTTTTTGGCGCCGCACGGATACGCGCCGGCAGCTTGGGGATAAAGTGACGATGCGCGCGGCGCTGGGCTCGCGCAACGTAGCGCGCAGCGCCGGGATCGATCGCGACGCACGCCCTCTGGAGCCGCCGATGGCCCATACGCATGCCGGTCAGTTCCCCGAGCGCCTCGGTGCAACGCCGCGGCATACGGCTGCCCGAACGGCCGGCGCTCCATCGCGGGTGCGCTCGGTGCTGCGCTCGTTTGCTCGCATGTTCTGGCAACGCGGCCGTTACACCGTGGCGAGCCCTTATCCGCAAAACGGAACGCTTTCCGAAGACGGTCAATTCCAATCGTTGGGCTTGCACCCGCGCGAAGCCGTCGTATTTCAATCCCTTGCCGATCGGCATCGCTACGAGATTTTCGTCCGAACGGGACATGTCTCGCGCGCGGCGAACGTCGGCCGCCCAGGCCTGCGGCCCAAACCGGCCGGTGTATATCAGAAGACCAGCAAGGAGAACCGCTTCCCTGGATTGGTCGTTTATCGCGATAACGAACTGGTCAAGGCGAAGCGCGATCTGCTCGCAATCGACCATCCGGACCCGCGCCATGCATCGCGTTCGCTGCGCGTCCTGGCGACCGAGGGATTGCGATTACGGCCGCTGACGGACGCGCTGCACGGCTTGCGCGATGCGGCAGGCAACTTCCTTTACGGCGACATCGATATTCACGGCGTCTACCGACGCGTGGCCGACGATCAGGCGGAACGCATCGGTGCCGGTACGTTCGTGCCGCTGTTCAACGCAGATCTCACCGCGACCGGGTTGCATGCCGCAAGCTTGCTCGAGTACCGCACCCCGATGCACGAAAAAGAGTTCGGCGTCTTGCCGCATTCGCCGGTTCAGCATGGCGCGCACGACGAGTGGAGCGAGCGCAACGACGCCGCCTATGCCGGTGGCGTCAATATGGGGCCGCTGCCGGGCGTCATCCATTTCCGGCCCGGCGTGAAGCCGCATCACGTCGCCACCGTGACGCACTATCGGGACATCCTTGCTTCGCTGGGGCAGAAGGGCGTCTACACGTCGGCGGCATGGACGAATGGACGCAACCGGCTGGCCGCGGTTCGCTATTTGCGACGCGATTCCGCGCCGCCGCCCGAATCGCCCATTTCGACACGCCTTTGAAGCTGGGGCTATCGCCGCGTGCAACGTCGCCGACATGCGGACCGGCGCAGCGCAGGTGGTACGATTCGTCAATTGGGGCGGCGCGCCTACGGAGCGCCGGCGACGAACAACCAAGCATCGAGCAAATCACGACTTCATTATGGGCAAACAGAAGACCCACCCGAAACTCGAACAGGCGCTGACACGCGGCGATCTCGCAATCCGCCAAGCGAATTCCGTGCGCGCCACCACCGTGCTCCAGGCGCTAGGCAAAATGGTGGTCGATGCCTGCGCGACGATCGGGGTGGAGGCATTCACTTCCATTCCCGATGGCGACCGCATCTATGATCCCGACGGGGGCATTTGGCCGCAGACGCTATTGATTTCGCTCGACGGTCCGGTCGAGGAAGCCGATCCGGACGAGATTCGCAAGGTTTGGCTGCTGGCGGACACGCCCTCCGTGGTCTTTCGCGTCGAATGGCAGCGGGCCGACGGCAAGATCGGTCGCCACGAGGCGCAGCCGTTCGCTACCGTGGCGTTTCTGAGCGATGTCGAGATTCCTTGGAGCGACGACGAGGAGTGAGGCGATGGGGCGCCGAGGTCGGCGGGGCGCCCGCTCGCTTCCGCGCTTTCAGCGCATGAGCCGGCGTCTGAACAACCAGGCACAGACGAAGAACGGTGCGATCGCATAAGCGATCAACACGGCCACGTGCGATGCGGCATCGACGATCGGCCGCCCCAGCATGGCGGCGCGGATCAGTTCGACGGCATGTGCGAGCGGCAATGCCATCGCAGCGTGGCGCACGCCCGCGGGTAGTTGCCCCAGCGGGAAAAACACGCCCGAGAGCAGGAGCATCGGCGTGAGCACGAGCGTCTGATAGAACATGAAGAAGTCATATGAAGACGCGAGCGCCGTCACGATCATCGCGAGGCTCGCAAACGCGAGACCGGCCAGTGCAACGACGGGCAGGGCGAGCAGCATCGAGGGAAACCTCGCGTAGCCGAGCAGGCCCGCGACGAGCATGATCGCGGCCCCCGACAAGACCGCCTTGCTGGCCGCCCAAACGATCTCGCCCACGACGATGTCGCCGAGCGTCAAGGGCGTATGCATGATCGCTTCCCAAGTACGCTGTACATGCATGCGCGAGAAGGCCGAATACATCGACTCGAACGAAGCGGACATCATCACGCTCGAGCCGACGGTGCCGGCCGCCAAGAACGCGATGTACGAGACCCCGTCGACATGGCCCACCATCAAGCCGAGACCGAAGCCGAGCCCGAAGAGGTAAATCATCGGATCGGCTAGGTTGCCGAGCATCGATGCGGCCGCGAGCTTACGCCAGACCAAGTAGTTGCGTCGCCAAACCGCCACCCAGTTCGTTGCATTGGCTGGCAGCGCGAGCTTCCAGCGCCGGCCTCGATGGGGCGACGCGGTGTCACGCGTGCGCACCTGCGTATCGTAAGGAGGAGCATCCATCTTGCGTTGCCTTCGAGTCTGAAAGTCTAAATGAGGGCGCGGCCACCGGCGCGGCGCAGCTATCCTCGGTTTCGCGCTTGGTTCCGGTTTCGGCGGTGCTCCCGAATTCGCCACGGGCGGCCGCCGCAAAAGCCGTTCAATCCTGCATTTCTCGTCCGGTCAGCCGCAAGAAGACATCTTCGAGATTCGCCGGCCGATGCAGATAGCGCAGGCCCGCGCGACCCGCCAGCCGCGCGTGTATGGGCTCTGGATCGCGCACGTAGCAAAACAGCGTGTCGCCGCTGATTTCCGTGCGCATTGCCAGCGGTGCTAGCTCGTCGCGCAATGCGGCCGGCGCTGCGCCGTATACCTCGATCACATCGCATCCGATCTCGCTTGCCACGAGCTCGCTCGGCGCCCCTTCGGCGATTTTGCGGCCTTCTTCGATGATGCACAGCCTGTGGCAAAGGCGTTCGGCTTCCTCCATGAAATGCGTCGTCAGCAAAATCGTTTTGCCTCTTGCCAACAGCGAGCGCAAGCGGTCCCAGATCAGGTGGCGCGCTTGCGGGTCCAAACCCGTCGTCGGTTCGTCGAGAATTAGCACGTCGGGATCGTTGATCAACGAGCGCGCCAGCGTCAGCCGGCGTTTCATCCCGCCCGATAGCTCGCCGACTCGCGCGTCCGCCTTATTTTCGAGCCGGGCGAATTCGAGCAGCTCGGGCACCATGGCGCGTGTCTTGCTGGCAGACAGGCCGAAGTAGCGGCCAAACACGAGCAGATTTTCTCGGACGCTGAAGTCGGGGTCGAGATTGTCGAATTGCGGCACGACGCCAACGCGCTGGCGCGCAAAGCGCGCGCCCGACGCCACGCGGTGGCCGCATAGCGAGACGACACCCGCGTCGGGTTCGGCCAGCCCGAGCAGCATCTTGATCGTGGTGGTTTTCCCCGCGCCATTGGGGCCGAGCAAGCCGAAGCACTCGCCCGCGCGGACATGAAATGACAAGCCGTCGACGACGTTTTTGTCACCGTAGCGCTTGAGCACTTCGCACAATTCGATGGTGTTGTTGGACATGAAAACAAACGAGCGTAGCCACACATGTTTGAAGCGGACGGCGCCTCATTCTATTGCATCGCGCACCGACGCCTCGCCCCCGCGCGTAGCACGCTGGTGGTGCAATGCAGCGTCAGCAGGGGGCACCGCGGCTACGGATCGATATCCAGAAGTGCGACGCGTAGGCGTTTTCCTAGCCTTGCAAGACCCAGTGCATCGCACCATGATGAAAAGGCGAACCGCGATCGGCGCGGATTGGGAGGCCAACGATGGCAAGCTACAAAAAATTTCTGTTGTGCTATGACGGCACACGCGAGGGGCGTAAAGCGCTGCGCTGCGGGGCGGATCTCGCGCTCGATCTGAAGGCGGAGACGCACTTGCTGTCCGTCGTCGATATGCGTACGAGCATTGCGCAAAGCGCAGGGCTGTTGACCGACGTTGCGTGCGGGCGCTTCGAGGACGCCGCCCGCGAGATACTGCAAGAAGGGGTGGACTGGCTAACCGAGCGTGGCGTGCAAGCGCACGGTCACTTTGCGTTCGGTCATCCGATCGACGAAATCGCCAATCTTGCGGAGGAACTCGCTGTCGATCTCGTCGTTGTGGGCCATCGCTCACGTAGTGGGCTGTCGCGATGGTGGATGGGCTCGGGCAATACGCCTTTGCTCGACCGGGTCTCTTGCAGCATCCTGGTGGCTGTCTCCACACGCAACGAGCAGGAGGCGCCTTCGATGACGCCGGCCGCGCCAAGCGGCGCCGTGACGTAACCTTGGGCGCCCCATAGCCCTTCGCAGCGAGTAGTGCCATGAGCAAAAGCCGCTGCGCAGGGGACTGCGTGCATAGGCTCTTGCATGGCGTATGTCGCTAGGTCACTGCGGCGCCGCCAGGTGGCCTACGAGGGCAATTCGACGGCGTCGATCTGCCAAGAAAACCAGCCGCGGCGATGAAAGACGACACTGTACGCGGGGCGTTCGCCGCCGCCGGCATAGCTGACGGCGAACGTGTTCATATCGCGATAACCGGCGCTGCCTCTTGCGCGCGGCGCTTGCGGCGTAGCGGAAGACCCGGCAGAGGGCGGCGCCTCGGACTGTTGCGACGCCGGTTCGGATTGCTGAGCGATAACGGGCGGCGGCGCCTCGCCGGGCTCGCCCCGCGGCGGCAAGCCGGCGAGCAGGGCCGCTACGCCGTCCGGCGTAGCGTAGGCGTCTACGAGTGGATCGACGAGCGCCATGCCGACGAGCGCACCGAGCGCTGCGAGCGGATGCTGCAATTTTTGCGTTTGAACTCGTCGGCTCAGCATTTCCGTGACTTGCTGCTTCAAGCTCGCACGGAGCGCCGGGTAGTCGACATAACGATTAATCATTTGAGCGTCGCGCTGCTGCACCGCGTCACGCACCCGGCTCAGCACCAGATAGGGCGATGCGTAAACTAAGACGACGAGCACCAGCACCACGATCGCAACGCCCGTCACAACGGCGGCAGCGAGGGGTTTTCGGGTTGCCGTGCGGTTCGCTTGTGTCTTCTCTTGTGTCATAAGGGGTCGGTCTTTGTCGAGGTCCAAGCCTTAGAGACAACGACCGCGCCGAAACGATCCCTAACGAGCGTGGCGAAACCCACGATGGGTTGCATTATGTGGTTGCCGCAGCGCGTTCGTCCGCAATGCACCGGTCGATCATTTTGCAAACGGCGTCGATCGTGCCGACGAGAATGACGCGCGACGCGCCGTGGTAGACCCGCACGGGCGCCCGCCGAGCCGGCTCGGCATGCAATGCGTTGTTGAGCGACACGCGCGCGAACGCCGGTAGCGCGGAAGGTTGCATGCGGGCGCACGGATCCTCCTCGCGTTGATGTGCGGCATTTGCGCGAACCGTCTCGAGCGGCGGGCACGGAATGAGGCTGCGCAAGTGACGCAGGCGGCCGAAAGCGCGAAAAGGCATGAGGCGAGCAAGGCGATCCATGGCGTCTCCTAAGCGTGTGGCGTGTTCAGAGTCAAAATTCGGTGGGGCGGATGAGCCCCACCGCGATGCCTTCGAGCGCGAAATCGGCGCTGCCGGCTTGGACGAAGATGTTCTCGTAATCGGGATTCTCGGCGATCAGTTCGATGCCGTTCGGCCGCCGTTTCAGCCGTTTGACCGTTACATCGTCGCCCAGCCGCGCGACGATGATTTGTCCGTCCTTCGCTTCGCTGCGCTTTTGCACGGCGAGCAAATCCCCATCGAGGATGCCGGCGTCGCGCATCGATAGCCCGCGCACCTTGAGCAGGTAATCGGGCTTACTCGAAAAGAGCGCGGGGTCGCAGGCATAGTGTTGCGCAATGTGTTCCTGGGCGAGGATGGGGCTGCCGGCCGCCACACGCCCGACGAGCGGCAACGACAACTGCATCAACGCCGGATGCGGCAACGACAATTGATGCGGCATGTCCTCGAACGCCAGCAGCCGGATGCCGCGCGATGCCCCGGCGGCCAATTCGATGACGCCTTTGCGCGCGAGCGCCCTCAGATGCTCTTCGGCCGAATTCGCCGAAGAGAAGCCGAGCGCGGCCGCGATCTCCGCCCGCGTGGGCGGAAACCCGCTGTGTTCGATCGATTGCCGGATCAGATCGTAAACCTGCTGTTGCCGTGCGGTAAGTTTGGTCATAGCGCCACTGTATGGATAGACAGTCGCTGTATTTTTATACAGTACTCGCCGGAACACAAGTGCTATGTTGCGACCCCGCAGTGGGCGCTTAGCAGAAAAAGGAATTAAGGAATGATGATTTATTTGTTTTCGGAATAAGCAGGAGTGCATAGACTGGCCGCTCCGAGCCTGCCCGGCCCGGAGCCGGACGTGGCAGGGGGGTGCCGCTGAGCGCCTGAACGCGCGGCCCGAAGTCCTTGGGCGAAGATCGCAACGGTCGTTGGGACGCGGCGGCCGCCGATGATTCTTGCGCCCTCATGTAGGCGTCCTGGGGCGAGCGGTGCGTGAGCGCGACCCGGCCGTTCGCATCGATCGATTACAACACTCGCGCTTTGTCGAAGAGGTCAGCATGAACTTCCAGCAACTACGCTTCGTGCGCGAAGCGGTACGCCGCAACTTGAACCTGACCGAGGTGGCCAACTCCCTTTTCACCTCCCAATCGGGCGTGTCCAAGCAAATCAAGGATTTGGAAGACGAGCTGGGCGTCGATATCTTCGTGCGCCGCGGTAAGCGGCTCACCGGCTTGACCGAGCCAGGCAAAGCCGTGCATCAGTTGATCGAGCGCATGTTGCTCGATGCGGAGAACATGCGCCGCGTCGCGCGGCAATTCGCCGACGAGGACACGGGGCACCTCGTCGTCGCGACGACGCACACTCAGGCGCGCTACGCGTTGCCCAAGGTCGTGCGCGAGTTCACTCAGGTCTTTCCGAAGGTGCAGCTCGCGTTGCGCCAGGGCAACCCGCGGCAAATCGCGCAAATGCTCATCGACGGCGATGCGGACATCGCCATTTCCACCGAGGCGCTCGATCGCTTCGCCGACATCGTCACGTTTCCGTGCTATTCGTGGCATCACGTCGTCGTCGTGCCGAAACACCATCCGCTCGTCGGGCGGGCCGACGTTTCGTTGGAGGAGGTCGCCGAGTACCCCATCATCACTTACGATCGCGATTTCACCGGCCGCTCGCATATCGACGAGTCGTTCGCGAGAGCGGGCGTCCTGCCCGACGTCGTGCTGACGGCGATCGATGCCGATGTCATCAAGACCTATGTCGAGCTGGGGATGGGCGTGGGGATCGTCGCGGCGATGGCGCACGATCCCAAGCGCGATGCGGAACTCGTCGCGCTCGACTCGCAACACCTGTTCGAAGGCAGCACGACGCGGGTGGGGTTGCGCAAAGGGGCGTTCATGCGCGCTTTCGCCTATCGCTTCATCGAAATGTTCGCGCCGCACCTTTCCGAGAGCGACATCGCCGGGCAGTTGCGCGAGGCGGCATAAACGCCGAGTGGCGCGGCGGCGCTTGCATTGGCCGCGTCGCGAACGCAAAGCGCATTCTCAACGCGCATTCAACGCGCATTTATTCGGGCGAGCGGCACGGTTAGAATGGCGCCCATGATTACGACCCATACCTCCGCTTCCCCCTCGGCGCTGCCGCGCATCGCCGTACTCGCCACGGGCGGCACGATCGCCGGCTCCGCTGCCGATGCCGCTCAGACTTCCGGCTATCAAGCCGGCGTCGTCGGCGTCGATCGGCTATTGGCCGCCGTGCCGGCGCTGTCGCAGGTGGCGCGCGTCCAGGCCGAACAGGTCGCGAGCATCGACAGCAAGGATCTGGACGTCGCCTTGTGGACCACGCTCGCTGCGCGCATCGCCGAACTCGCCGCGCGCGAGGACATCGACGGCATCGTCGTCACGCATGGCACCGATACGCTCGAAGAAACCGCGTACGCGCTGCATTTGACGCTCAAAACCGACAAGCCGGTGGTGCTGACGGCCGCAATGCGGCCTTCGTCGGCCCTTTCCGCGGACGGCCCGCTGAACTTGCTCGGCGCCGTGACCGTCGCCGGTTCGCAGGCTGCGCGGGGGCGGGGCGTCCTGGTCGCCTTCAACAATCGGATTCACTGCGCGCGCGATGTCGTCAAGACGAGCACCTACGCCGTCGATGCCTTTCATTCACCTGAGATCGGCGCGCTCGGCTGGGTGCAAGACGGCCGCGTGGAGTTTCAGCGCGCCGCGCTGCGGCCACATACCAGCGCGACGCCATTCGTGCTCGGCGCATCGTGGCCGGATGTCGAAGTCGTCGCGAGCTACGCGGGCGCGTCGCGCACGGCCGTCGACGCGCTCGTTGCAGCCGGTGTGCGGGGCATCGTCGTCGCTGGGACCGGCAACGGTTCGATCCATGCAACGGTCCAAGCAGCGCTTGGGGAGGCGCGCGCAGCGGGCATCGCAGTGGTGCGTGCCTCGCGCGTCGGCTCCGGCCACGTCATGCGCAACGGCGCCGCTCCCGACGATGCACTCGGTTTCGTCAGCGCCGGCACGCTCAACCCCTATAAGGCGCGGGTGCTGCTGATGCTTGCGCTCTCGGCGGGCGAGGGTGAGCCGGCCGCGCTGCAGCAGATCTTCGATACGTATTGATTCGGCTCCGGGACGCCGCGGCAGCGAGCGGCTCCACTGCTGCGGGCAGGGCCGAGCGGCGAAACGCAATTTTCGGCACGTATCGATTCCGCTTCGGGCAGCCGTGCCAGATAGTGGCTCGGCCGCTACTGGCCAGCGCCGAGCGGCGAAATGCCGGCCTGAAGGCATGCGCTCCGAACGAGTGAACGTGCTGGCGATGAATCGAATGGTTGGCAATCCGACAGACGGACACCCGACGACGACGTCTGACCGACCAAGGCTTCCCCGGCGCCGCCGGGTGCCGCTGCGGACCCCACTGCCGCTCTCAGCCCGAAAGCGGCTTTTGCTTCCCCTGCCGCTTGCGGCTCGGCTTGTTCGGCCTGCGCCGCGCATCGACGATGCGCAACGGAGCCGAGCCTTGCCACGCCCGAAAGGGGAAGCGCCCCACGTGCCGGCCGTTCGCGCGCGCCTCCCGAACGGCCGAATCCTCCTTGACCTGTAGCCTCAGCGCGCCGGTGCGGCGCTCTGCGTTTGCCCCGGCGCTTCGGCGATCTCGAACCCCGACATGATTTCGAGCGCGCGCAAGAGCGCCGAATGATCCCAATTGCCGCCGTCATGGGCCGCGCAGACGCTGAACAACTGCTGGGCGCTGGCCGTGTGCGGCAGCGCAATGCCGAGTTTGCGCGCGCCGTCCAGCGCGAGGTTCAGGTCCTTGCGGTGCAAGTCGATACGGAAACCCGGCTTGAACGCGCGCTGGGTCATCCGCTCGCCATGGACTTCGAGAATGCGCGAGGACGCAAAACCGCCCATCAGCGCCCGGCGCACGCGCTCGGGATCGGCGCCCGAGCGCGCCGCGAATAGGAGCGCCTCGGCCACGGCTTCGATGTTCAGTGCGACGATGATCTGATTGGCGACCTTGCAGGTCTGGCCCGCGCCGTTGTCGCCGACGTGCGTGATGTTCTTCCCCATGAGCTCGAACAGCGGCTTCGCGCGCTCGAATGCGCCAACGGGTCCGCCCACCATGATCGAGAGCGTCGCCTCGCGCGCGCCGACCTCGCCGCCCGACACCGGCGCGTCGAGATAGTCGCAGCCGAGCGCGTTGATGCGTTCGGCGAAGTCGCGTGTATCGAGCGGCGAGATGGAACTCATATCGATGACGAGCTTGCCGCCCGAGAGGCCCTTTGCCACGCCGTCGTCGCCGAACAGGACTTTCGCGACATCGGGTGTGTCCGGCACCATCGAGATGACGATGTCCGCTTCGCGCGCCACGGCGGTCGAGTCGGCCGCGAGATGCGCGCGTTCGCGCAAGTCGTCGGGCACCGGATAGGCGCCGTTGACGTACAGCGTATGACCGCCTTGGAGAAGATTGCGCGCCATATGGGCGCCCATGATGCCGAGGCCGATGAAACCGATCTTTGCCATGTCGATGTTTTCCGTTTTTGCGATTCGTCGTGTCGTGGGAAAGCGAGGCGCCGCTTTGGGACATCCCCGCAGGGCCGCGCTATCGCGCGCCATGTACGTTGGCGATGTCACGCAACCAGGTGAGGCCTTCGAGCGTCGTCGTGCGCGGCTTGTACTCGCAGCCGATGTAGCCGCTATAGCCGAGCCGGTCGAGCCAGTCGAAGAGGAATGCGTAGTTGATCTCGCCGGTGCCGGGCTCGTTCCGGCCGGGGTTGTCTGCAAGCTGAATATGCGCGATGCGCGGTAGTTGCCGCTGCAGTGTCGCCGCGAGTTCGCCCTCCATGCGCTGCATGTGATAGATGTCGTACTGCAGATAGAGGTTGTCGGAGCCCACGTCGCGCATGACGTCCAGCGCCTCGCTCGAGCGGTTCAGTGCGAAGCCCGGGATGTCGTACGAATTGCACGGCTCCACGAGCAGGCGGATGTGTTCCTTTGCGAGTGCGGCTGCGGCGAAGCGCAGGTTCTCGACGATCGTTGCGCGGGCGCGCTCGGCGCTGACGTCGCGACTCGGGATGCCGACGAGGCAATTGAGCTGCGGCACGCGCAGCGCTTTCGCGTATTCGATCGCGCGGCCCACGCCGTCGCGGAATTCGGCAATGCGCTCGGGCAAACACGCGATGCCGCGCTCGCCGGCTTCCCAGTTGCCGGCCGGCAGGTTATGCAGCACCAGGTGCAAACGGTTCGTCTCGAGCCGTTCGGCCAGTTCGGCAGCCGAGTACGGGTACGGGAACAGAAATTCGACGGCGGAGAAACCCGCGCGTGCCGCGGCCTCGAAACGCTCGAGGAACGGCACTTCGTTGAACAGCATGGTTAGATTGGCAGCAAATTTGGGCATGATGCGCTCGCGGATTGGTCGGTCGGTGATTCATTCACGAGAGAGGCGATCGCCGCTTTCCCGGCGATCGTCCGCTCGCTCGACGATGGGGTAAGCGGCACGGCGGGCGAGGCTCAATCGAGCAGAGAAATGGCCGTCGGCGCGTCGTCCCGCGAGTCGGCGAGCGGCTCGAATTCGTTGACGGCGTCGATCTCCGTGCCCATCGCAATGTTGGTTACGCGCTCGAGAATCACCTCCACGACGACGGGCACCTGGAACTCGGCCGCCATCGCTTGCGCCTTTTGCAAGGCGGGCGCGATGTCATCGGGTTCGAACACTCGCAGCGCTTTGCAACCCAAACCCTCGGCCACCGCGACGTGATCGACGCCATAGCCGTTCAGTTCGGGGGCGTTGACGTTGTCGAACGAGAGTTGCACGCAGTAGTCCATGTCGAAGCCGCGCTGTGCCTGCCGGATCAGGCCCAAGTACGCATTGTTGACCACGACATGGACGTAAGGCAGCTTGAACTGCGCGCCGGCGGCCAACTCTTCGATCATGAATTGGAAGTCGTAATCGCCCGAGAGCGCGACGATCGGACGGCTCGGGTCCGCCACTCGCACGCCGAGCGCGGCTGGAATCGTCCACCCGAGCGGGCCTGCTTGTCCGCAGTTGATCCAGTTGCGCGCCGCGTACACGTGTAGAAACTGCGCCGCGGCGATTTGCGACAGCCCGATCGTGCTCACGTAGCACGTGTCGCGGCCGAACGCTTTGTTCATCTCTTCGTACACGCGTTGCGGTTTGATCGGCACATCGTCGAAGTGCGTTTTGCGCTGCATGGTGCGCTTGCGTTCGCGACAGGCTTCGCTCCACGCGCCGCGCTCTTTGAGCTTGCCTGCCGCTTTCCACTCGCGCGCCACCTCGACGAACAGCTCCAACGCGGCTTTGGCATCGGAGACGATCCCGAGATCGGGCCCGAAGACGCGGCCGATTTGCGTCGGCTCGATATCGACGTGCACGAATTTGCGGCCCTTTGTGTAGACCTCGATGCTGCCCGTATGTCGATTGGCCCAGCGGTTGCCGATGCCGAGGACGAAATCGGATGCGAGCATCGTCGCGTTGCCGTAGCGGTGGGACGTCTGCAGGCCCACCATGCCGGCCATCAGAGGATGGTCGTCTGCTATCGCACCCCACGACATGAGCGTGGGCACGACCGGCACGCCCGTGGTTTCGGCGAATTGAACGAGCAGCGCTTCGGCGTTGGCGTTGATCACGCCGCCACCCGACACGATGAGCGGGCGCTCGGCCGCATCGAGCAAGGCAAGCGCGGCTTCGACTTGCTTGCGCGAGGCCTTGGGCTTGTAGACGGGCAGCGGCTCGTACGTGTCGATGTCGAACTCGATTTCGGCCAGTTGCACATCGATCGGCAAATCGATCAACACGGGGCCGGGGCGGCCCGAACGCATCAGATGGAACGCTTGCTGGAACACGCGCGGCACGAGCGCGCTCTCGCGCACCGTGACGGCCCATTTGGTCACGGGCTTGGCGATCGATTCGATGTCGACTGCCTGGAAGTCTTCCTTGTACAACCGGGCGCGAGGCGCTTGACCTGTGATAGCGAGAATAGGAATCGAGTCGGCCCAAGCCGAATAAAGTCCGGTGATCATGTCGGTGCCGGCGGGGCCGGACGTGCCGATACATACGCCGATGTTGCCCGGCGCGGCGCGCGTGTAGCCCTCGGCCATGTGCGAAGCGCCTTCGACATGGCGCGCGAGGACATGGCTGATGCCTCCTGCTCGGCGCAGCGCCGAGTAAAGCGGGTTGATCGCGGCGCCGGGCACGCCGAACGCCGTATCGACGCCTTCTTTTTCCAGCACCAGTACGGCGGCGTCGATGGCTCTCATCTTCGGCATGGGTCTCTCCTCATCCTGTTCGTCAGTGCGTTCGGTCGCGGGTTAGGAGCACTGTAGAACCACAGAAAAAGTTTGATAAGATCGCGATAAGTTCTTTGATCCGATACAAAATGTATTGAATGGCGGTGCCGAACAAGGCAGCGGGCAGGGGACGCTCGGATCGCGGTCGATTCCGCCGCCGCAATAGGACGCCGAGCCGGTCCGCTCAGGCGTGGAGAGGGGTGCAGCGAGGGGATTGACGATGGATCGCTTCAAGCAGATCGAAACATTCGTGCGAGTGGCCGAAGCCGGCAGCTTGGCGGCGGCCGCGCTCGAAGAAGGGGTCTCGCCGGTCATCCTCGGTCGGCGCATCGATGCGCTCGAAAAACGGCTCGGTGTGAAACTGATGTACCGCTCCACGCGCAGGCTCGTGGTGAGCGAAGCGGGCGCCGCGTTTCTCGAACGTTGCAAAGGGCTACTGACGGATTGGGAGCAGGCCGAGAACGAATTGGCCGTGGGGCGGCAGGCCGTGAGCGGGCACCTTATCGTCTCGGCGCCGGCCGCTTTTGGCCGCAAGCACGTTGCGCCGCTTGCGCCGGCCTTCTTGGCCGACAAACCGGGGTTGCAGATGTCGTTCAATTTGACCGATCGCGTCGTCGATCTCGTCCGCGAGGGCTACGATTTGTCGATCCGCATCGGCGGCGCCGTGGATCCGAACTTCGTCGCCGTCAAGCTCGCGACGAACCGGCGCGTCGTTTGCGGCACGCCGGGGTACTTCGCGCGGCATGGGCGCCCGCGTGCATTGGAGGACTTGCCCGCTCACAATTGCCTCGCCTTCAATTTGCAAGGCGGCCAAAACCGCGGCTGGTACTTCTTGCGCGGGGGCAAGCGCGTGACGATGCGCGTGAGCGGCACGCTCGATTGCAACGACGGCGAACTGCTGCACCGGTGGGTCTCGGAAGGACTGGGCCTGGGTTGGCGCTCCACGTGGGAAATCGCCGAGCAACTCGCGCGCGGCGAACTCGAGACGGTGCTGGACGAGTTCGCGCTGCCCGAGTACGACATCCTTGCCGTGTACCCGCAGCAGCGTTACGTGCCGGCCAAGGTGCGGTACTTCATCGATTATCTGAAGCAGGTGTACACGCGGCCGAGGTATTGGGGCGAGGGGGCATAGCCAGTATCGGCCTAAGCGGCCCGCACGATGCGGCGCCGGCGGCGCAACGCTCGAGGGCGAGCCCGCGGCGGCCGGCGGTTCGCCGCGGGCAAATAGGCGCAAATTGCGTTCTTTGACTAGTTGGGTTAAAATGCCCGGCTTCTCACTTGCCACACCGGTTGGTCCGATCAACGAATCGGACCATTGACGCCCGGGTGGCTTCAATCCACAAGGAGTGTGTATGCGTCATTACGAAATCGTCTTTGTCGTACACCCCGATCAAAGCGAGCAAGTGCCCGCGATGATCGAGCGGTACAAATCCACGATTAGCGCGCGCGGCGGCAACATCCACCGCATCGAAGACTGGGGCCGTCGCCAGTTGGCCTACATGATCGAGAAACTCGCTAAGGCTCACTACGTCTGCATGAACATCGAATGCGACCAAGCCACGCTCGAAGAACTCGAACACGCGTTCAAGTTCAACGACGCCGTGCTGCGTCACCTCATCGTCAAGATGAAGAAGGCCGAAACCGGTCCGTCGCCGATGATGAAGGAAGTGCAGCGCGAAGAAGCCAAGAAGGCGGCCGCCTCGTCGCAGCCGTCCGAAGCGCAGGCTTAACGGTACTCACGGTTTAAGCCACCAAGGATTCAGGTTTTTTCGCCCCCGTGAACCGGCTGCAACTCACGGCCAGCGTCATCGAACGCGAGCCGCTGCGCTATACGCCGGCCGGTGTGCCGATCGCAAGCTGTACGCTGCAGCATCGCGGGGAAGTCGTCGAAGCCGGCGTCGTGCGGCAAATCGAATTGACGATGCCCGCGCTAGCCGCGGGCGCGGCGAGCGGGAAGCTCGAAACGTGTGAAATGGGCGTCGAAACGCTCTTCACCGGCTTCCTGGCGAAAAAAAGCCGCAACGCGAGAACCTTGGTGTTTCACATCACAGAATTGCAGGACATTGGAAAGGACTGAACATGGCCCGCCCCACTGGTAAGAAATTCGACAAGCGCCGTCAGCAACAAAACCCGCTGTTCAAGCGCAAGAAGTTTTGCCGCTTCACGGCTGCTGGCGTCGAGTACATCGACTACAAAGACCTCGACACGCTGAAGGACTTCATCGGCGAAAACGGCAAGATCACGCCGGCTCGTCTGACGGGTACGAAGGCCCATTATCAACGCCAGCTCGATACGGCCATCAAGCGCGCGCGCTTCCTCGCGCTGTTGCCGTACACCGACCTGCACAAGGCCTAATCAGACGACGCGATAAGGAGAATCCGAATGCAAATCATTCTTTTGGAAAAAGTCGTCAACGTGGGCAACCTCGGCGACGTGGTGAAGGTCAAGGACGGCTACGCCCGTAATTTCCTGATCCCGCAAAAGCTCGCACGCCGCGCCACGAAGGAGGCCGTTGCCGAATTCGAAGTGCGCCGCGCCGACCTCGAAAAGGCCGCGGCCGAGAAGCTCGCCGCCGCGCAAGCGCAGGGCGAGAAGATGTCTGGCCTGACGGTCCAGATCGGCCAGAAGGCTGGCGTCGACGGCCGTCTGTTCGGCTCGGTCACGAACGCCGATATCGCCGAAGCGCTGACCAAGCAAGGCTTCAAGGCGGAAAAGGCGCAAGTGCGCATGCCGACGGGTCCGCTCAAGATGGTGGGCGATCACCCCGTGCAAGTGTCGCTGCACACCGATGTCGTGGTCGACATCACCGTGTCGGTGCTCGGCGAGCACGCGTAAGCATCGCGACGCAATACCGGCCGTTCCGGGTGTAGTTTCCGGTTCGGCTCACAATCTCGAAGAGGGCAGGAGCCGGAACACCGGGTCCTGCCTTTTTTGTTTTGGCCTCGTTTTGCCTGCTGGCTAAGCCGCGGCCATTTCGCGATAATGCCTCCCCATGAACGCACCGTCGAACGATCCGCAACTCGAATCGCTGAAAGTCCCGCCGCATTCGATCGAGGCCGAGCAATCGGTGCTCGGCGGCTTGCTGCTCGACAACGCAGCATGGGACCGCATTGCCGATTTCTTGTCCCAGAGCGATTTTTACCGGTACGACCACCGGATCATCTACGAGCACATCGGGCGGCTCATTGCCGCGACGCGGCCCGCCGACGTGGTCACGGTGTACGAAGCGCTGACGACGTCGGGCAAAGCCGAGGATGTCGGCGGGTTGTCGTACCTGAACGCGCTGGCCCAGAACACGCCGAGCGCGGCGAACATTCGACGCTACGCCGAAATCGTCCGCGATCGAGCAGTGTTGCGCCGGCTCGTCTCCGTCGCCGATGAAATTTCCGCCGATGCTTTCAACCCGCAAGGCAAGGAAGTCCGGCAACTGTTGGACGAGGCCGAATCGAAGGTGTTTTCGATTGCCGAGGAAGGCTCGCGCGGCACGCAAGGCTTCCTCGAAATCGGCCCGTTGCTCACGCAGGTGGTCGAGCGCATCGATACGCTGTATCACACGGCCAATCCCAGTGATGTCACGGGCACGCCCACGGGCTTCGTCGATCTCGACCGGATGACCTCCGGCATGCACGGCGGCGAGCTCATCATCGTGGCGGGACGCCCGTCGATGGGTAAGGCGCAGCCGCTCGATGCGCGGGTCAAAACGCTCTCGGGCTGGAAACGCATGGGCGAATTGCAGCTCGGCGATGCGTTGGCGTCGGTGGATGGGGCACCGTCCAGGGTGACGGGCATCTATCCGCAAGGCGATCGGCAGGTCTATCGCGTTCGATTTTCGGATGGCCGCTCGGCCGAATGCTGCGACGAGCACCTTTGGCGCGTGCATTGCCGCGATTGGTTAGCGCCACGTGTGGTCGACACCGCTCACTTGCGCGCCTTGCTGAGTCGCAAGCAGTATCGAAATCGCTTGTCGATCGATGTGCCGAGCGGTGAGTTCGGCCATGGGCAAGCGCTACCGCTCGATCCTTGGGTGCTCGGCGCGTTGCTCGGCGACAGAGCGATCGGCGCAGGATCCATACGGTTCGGCGGCAAAACCCTCGAAGCGTTCGAGCGCATGCGGGCGGGCGTGCGCGCCGCGGCGGCAGTGCAGTGCGACGACTGGCGTGCGGTTGATCGGGGAACCGAGCGCCGCGGCCAATGCGAGCAGGGCCCAGGCCTCGACGTCGACCCGATCGAACAGGCGCTCGAGCGCCTCAGGCTCTGGGGTTGCACGAGCCATGACAAATTCATTCCGCGCGCGTACTTGGACGCCGCGAGACCCGAGCGCCGGGATTTGCTCAGCGGGCTGCTTGACACCGGCGGGCACATCGACGCCTCGGGCACGCTGCGCTATTGCACGGCAAGCCCGCGGCTCGCAAACGATGTCTGCGAACTCGTGCGCTCGCTTGGGGGCTGGTGCTCCGTTGCGGAAGAACCGGCGAGCTCGATCGGGGGCGGGCGGCCCGATCGGGGTGCAACGACTTACCATTGCACGATCCGCCACCCGGATCCGCAAAGCCTGTTTCTCTTCGATGGCAATTGCGAGCGCCTTGGGCGCGACTCACGCGCGAGCAGTGAGCCCATCCTGATCTCGATCGAGCCGACTCGGCGTGCGCCAACGCAATGTATCTCGGTATCCCATCCGTCGCGTCTGTATGTGACCGACGACTACGTCGTGACGCACAACACGGCGTTTTCGATGAACATCGGCGAATACGTTGCCGTCGAATATGGGTTGCCTGTCGCCGTGTTCTCGATGGAGATGCCCGGCACGCAGCTCGTCATGCGGATGCTCGGCTCGGTCGGCCGCCTCGACCAACATAGAATGCGCACGGGGCGCTTGACCGACGAAGACTGGCCCAAGCTCACTCATGCCGTGCAAAAAATGAGCGAGGCCCAGTTGTTCATCGACGAGACGGGCGGCTTGAATCCGATGGAACTGCGCTCGCGCGCGCGTCGCTTGGCGCGTCAATGCGGCAAGCTCGGCCTCATCATCGTCGATTACTTGCAACTGATGTCGGGCTCGTCGTCCGGAGAGAACCGCGCAACGGAAATCTCCGAGATCTCGCGCTCGCTCAAAAGCCTGGCCAAGGAACTGGACGTGCCCGTCATCGCGCTGTCGCAGTTGAACCGTGGCTTGGAGCAGCGCCCGAACAAACGCCCGGTCATGTCGGACCTGCGCGAGTCCGGCGCAATCGAACAGGACGCGGACGTCATCCTCTTTATTTACCGCGACGAAGTGTACAACCCCGACAGCCCCGACAAGGGCACGGCCGAGATCATCATCGGCAAGCAGCGTAACGGTCCCATCGGGCCTGTACGGCTCACGTTCATGGGGCAATACACGAAGTTCGATAATTTTGCCGGTGCGCAGTCGTTCTACGGGGGCGAGTAGGCGTAGTGCCCCAGCGTGGGGCGCGGCTGTTGCATTCTCATGCGAAGGTGCAACCAGGCGTTGGGCGCACCCGCATGACCCGGTACAATGTTGCAGTTTCATGTCAGCCCCGAGAATCGCTGTGCGTTAGCGCGGATCGCTTCGCAGCGGATTCGTTTTCGGCCCAGCGGTATCTACCGCCGCGGAGTTGGGGCGCCCAATATGACCACCTATCGGGATCTCAATGTTCGGTCGCTTCATGCCCACCGAGGGCAAGTTCTTTGAAATCTTCAACGAGCACGCGAAGTGCATCGTCTCCGCGAGCGAGGAGCTCGAACGGCTAGTCGATAATCTCGGCGAAGCCGAAGTGCATAAGCAGCGCGTGCAGGCCAATGAGAAGGCCGCCGACAAGCTGACGCACGAAACGATCGACCTGCTGCACAAGACGTTCATCACGCCGCTCGATCGCGACGAAATCCATAAGCTGATCACGACGATGGACGACATCCTCGATTTGATGGAGGACGTCGCCACGGCCGTCTCGCTCTACGACGTGCGCGTGATGCCGTCGGAGGCCAGCCAGCTCGCGCATATCTGCACGCAAACGGCGAAGTACGTGCAACAAGCGGTCAACATGCTGTCGGACATGCGGCAGGCGCGCCAGATTCTCTCGGCGTGCGAGGAGATCGATCGCTTGGAGTCGGAAGCCGACCGCGTGCTGCGCTCCGCCATGTCGAAGCTGTTCCGCGAGGAAGACGATGTCAAGACGTTGATCAAGCTGAAGGCGGTCTACGAACTGCTCGAATCGATTACCGACAAGTGCGAGGATGTCGCGAACATCATCGAAGGCATCGTGCTGGAAAACGCGTAAAGCGAGCGGACAAAACCGATGCAATCGATCCAGATCGCCCTTTGGGTGCTCGCGACGTTAATCGCCGTCGCGCTCGTCTTCGACTTCATGAACGGCTTCCATGACGCCGCGAATTCGATCGCGACCGTCGTCTCCACCGGCGTGCTCAAGCCACAGCAGGCGGTCGCTTTCGCCGCCGCCTGCAATGTCATCGCCTATTTCATCTTTCACCTGAAGGTCGCCTCGACCGTCGGCAAAGGCACGATCGATCCGAAAATCGTCGATCACTACGTGGTGTTCGGCGCGCTGTTCGGCGCGATCATTTGGAACATTCTGACCTGGCGCTTCGGCATCCCGTCCAGTTCGTCGCACGCGTTGATCGGCGGGCTCGTGGGCGCCGCGCTCGCCAAATCGGGATGGTGGGCGTTGAACATCGACGGCATCATGAAGACCGTCGCCTTCATCTTCATTTCGCCGCTGCTCGGCTTCGTGTTGGGCTCTTTCTTCATGACCGCGGTGTCGTGGATCTACTTTCGCACGCCACCCAGCAAGGTCGATCGGCGCTTCCGGCGCTTGCAACTGATTTCGGCAGGCCTTTATAGCCTCGGGCACGGCGGCAACGATGCGCAAAAAACGATCGGCATCATCTGGATGCTGCTGATCGCGACCGGCTTCGCCTCGGTCACTGCCGACGCGCCGCCGGTGTGGGTGATCGGCGCGTGTTACATGTCGATGGGGCTAGGCACGCTGTTCGGCGGCTGGCGCATCGTCCGCACGATGGGCCAAAAGATCACGAAGCTCAAACCGGTCGGCGGTTTCTGCGCGGAAGCGGGCGGTGCGATTACGCTGTTCGTCGCGTCTGCCATGGGTGTGCCCGTTTCCACGACGCACACGATCACGGGCGCCATCGTCGGTGTCGGCGCCACCCAAAAACTGTCGGCGGTGCGTTGGGGCGTGGCGGGCAGTATCGTTTGGGCCTGGGTGTTGACCATTCCCGCGTCGGCGTTGCTGGCGGCAGCCGGCTGGTGGCTGGGACATCGGCTTCTGTAGCCGCACGACTGCTGCGTGAACCCGCAGCTTCTTGACAGCGATGCGCCGCCTCTCGGCGTTCGCTCGCCCATGGCAGCTCGCGCGTTCGTCGTATTGCGTCAGTCGCGGCCGTTCGCGAATTGGGCGATCGGATCGTCGTTGGTCGAACGCGGCGCGTTTTGAATGCGCGGCATGGTCGAAGCGCGCATGATTTGCACGGTGGATTCGGGCGGCCCGGGCTGAATCGGCAATGCGCCGGCGCGCCTTGCTTGTCGCTCGGCTTGTGCCGCGGCAGGCGGCGGCTCGAACGCGTCCGCTACCGCATCGATTGGATCTTCGGCCGCTGGGGCGGGCACGGCCGCTTGGCGTGTGGCGGCATTCCCGGCGTTCCCAGCGTTCCCGGCGTTCCCAGCGTTCCCAGCGTTCCCAGCGTTCCCAGCGTTCCCAGCGATCGGCGAGGGTGTTGTCGAGCCGGTTCCGATCGATGCGGCCGGTGTGACCGCTTCGGATGCTTCGATGGACGAGACTCCCGACACGCCGGCGAGCGCCGGCGGCCGCGCAGCGGTTGGCCGTGTAGCCGCCGCCGGCACAGCGATCCCAGGCGCTGCGTTGGCTGCCGTTCCTGTCGCGGCCTCGACCGTCGGTTTCGCGGTGGGCGGCGCCTGCTGTCCCGCCAACCGGGTGGGGGCGTCGAATGGCGATGGCGGCTCGAGCGGAGCAGCGACGCGCCGAATGCCATCGAAGCGTTTCGCCCAGTACGGGTTCGTCAAATAATCGAGCCGGACGGTGCCCCCCGTCGACGGCGCGTTCACGAAGCGCAATTTGCCGACGTAAATTCCGACGTGCGAATGCGGCCGGCCCGTCGTGTTGAAGAAAATGAGATCGCCCGGCGCAATCTCGTCAGGCTCGACCGATTCCCCGCGATGGCTGATATCGGCGGTCGTGCGGGGCAACTCGACATCGGCTGCGCGCGCAACGACGTAGCGCACGAGCCCACTGCAATCGAAGCCGCTGTCGGGCGTGTTGCCGCCCCAGCGATACGGGACGCCGACTAGACTCATCGCTTGAATCGAGATTTCTTCGCGGCCAATGCTGTGGTCCACGAAGCGGGGCGAGCCCGGCGGCATCGTGCGCAGGGCATACTCGCCGCGAGAAGGGCTGCCGCCGGCGCGCGCGGTCTTCGGCGGCGCGCTCGAGCACGCAGCCAATGACAGCACGACGAGAAGAACCAGCCAGAATCGCAGCATGAACTCGGACACCGGTGCGGCCGATGCCAGCAAAGTCAGGTATATAGGACGCCGCATCGAAGTGGCGCCACATCGCGCGGTGCGCCGCTTGCGTCATGTTCGCGCGGGCCGCTGCGGCCGATGGTAGCCCTGGCGGCGGGCCTTCGGCAACAATTCTTCATCAATTACTTGAGGTTTTGCGCGCGTTCGTTGCCTGACCGATACGCCCGCCGATGCCCCGAGCCCTGCCCGAACAGGTCGAAAAAAACGCCCGGCGAACCGGGCGTTAAAAGCTAAGCGGTGAGAGCAGACACGCTAGAGAGTAAGCTTGAGCGCATCGTGCCCCATTACACGATCACAAGATGTCGGACGCGTAATCGGCCAGGCGCGAGCGCTCGCCGCGCGCAAGCGTGACATGACCGCTGTGCGCCCATCCTTTGAAGCGATCGACGACGTAGGTGAGGCCCGAACTGCCTTCGGTCAAATACGGCGTATCGATTTGCGCGATGTTGCCGAGGCAGACGATTTTCGTCCCGGGGCCCGCGCGCGTGACCAGTGTCTTCATTTGCTTGGGCGTGAGATTCTGCGCTTCGTCGATGATCAGGTATTTGTCGACGAAGGTGCGCCCACGCATGAAATTCATGCTCTTGACCTTCAGACGCGAGCGAATCAGCTCCTGCGTGGCGGCTCGCCCCCACTCGCCCGCGCTGTCGTCGGTCCGTTGCAGCACTTCGAGGTTGTCGTCGAACGCGCCCATCCACGGCTGCATCTTCTCTTCCTCGGTGCCGGGCAGGAAACCGATGTCTTCGCCCACCGGCACCGTCGCACGCGTGACGATGATTTCGTTGTACCGCTTCTCATCGAGCACTTGCGCAAGGCCGGCCGCCAGCGCGACGAGCGTCTTGCCGGTGCCCGCTTGCCCCAGTAGCGTCACGAAGTCGATGTCCGGATTCATGAGCAGGTTCAACGCGAAGTTCTGCTCGCGGTTGCGCGCCGTAATGCCCCAGACGTTGTTCTTGTTGTGGCTGTAGTCGCGCAGCGTCTGCAAGACGGCCGTCTTGCCGTTCAGTTCGCGCACGATGGCTTGGAAGGCAGGCTCGCCCGTCTGCGGTTCCAGGTAAAGGAATTCGTTCACGAGCAGCGACGGGCACAGCGGCCCGGTCACGCGGTAATAGGTCGTGCCGGTCTTGTTGTCCTGCCAACTTTCCATGCCCTTGGCATGTTTGGTCCAAAAGTCTTGCGGCAACGCGCGCACGCCCGAGAACAGCAGATCCTTGTCCTCGAGCACTTGATCGTTGAAGTAGTCCTCCGCCGGTAGACCCAGCGCGTGCGCCTTGATCCGCATGTTGATATCTTTCGACACCAGCACGACTTGCCGATCTTCGCGCTCGCGTTGCAGCGCGCGCACGACCCCCAGAATCTGGTTGTCGGCCTTGCCCTGAGGCAGTCCCTCGACCGGCTCGATGTCGGCCAGCTTCGTCTGGAAGTAGAGACGGCCCAGCGCCTCGCGGCTTCCAAGGCGGGCGAGCGGCAACCCCTCCGTGATCGGGCCCGCGTTGGCGACGAGCGCATCGAGGGTGCGGCTGACTTGCCGCGCATTGCGCGCGACTTCGGACATGCCTTTCTTGTGGTTATCGAGTTCTTCGAGCGTCATCATCGGCAGATAGACGTCGTGCTCCTCGAACCGGAACAGGGAGGTCGGATCATGCATGAGCACGTTCGTGTCGAGCACGAACAGCTTGCGCACGTCCACCTCGTCCGCGCCGGCTTTACGGCTGCGCGGCTTGACGGCGGGCGCAGCCTGCGCTTGCACGGCGGGCGTCGTGGCGGCGGGTGTTTGCGTGCGTGCTTGCACGGGGGCGGCCGTCGTGGCCGGTTGCAACAGGGCCGCTGTCTGCTTCGGCTTGCGGCCGCGGCCGCCGGGCGCTTGCTCGGCGATGGCGGGCGAAGGCGGCAGCGAACGCACCGCGGCGCCCGCATTGGCGGCAGGCCCCATCGGGGCGGCGACCGAAGCGGTGCCGCTCACCGCGTCATACTCGGTCGCGTCTGCTTGCTCCCCAATCGTGCCCTGTTTTTTGGCGGTGCGCGCCGGCCTGGCTTTGGCTTTGAATTCGTCGGGCGGCAAAAGACTGCCGAGTTTGCTGGGCGGGGTAGGCAAAGGCATGGTTTCCCTCTAAGAATCGGGTCGCATCTCATGCGCCGCCATGCAGAGACTGCCCGCGGTCCCGGGCCGGCCTGCTAGCGGCGCGTTTCAGGTTTCGGTTCGCCGGTTCGCCTAGATTTCGATCAGCTCCTTAGCAAAGGCCGACGGCCGAACAGCACGGGGCCGCCGAAAACAAAAAAGCCGCCGCTCCTGTTGTGATGGAGCAAGCGGCTCGATTGCGAGCGTCGCGCGGCGCCTGGCGCGTAAAACGTCTGCCATGGCGACGACGCCGGCGCGGCTGCGGACAAGACGAAGTGAACGGGAACTCATTGCAATGCAATATAACGCGCGTCAAAGTGCTTGTACAGCCTCGAGCGTTTCGTCGACGTGTCCGGGCACTTTCACCCCGCGCCACTCGCGCCTGAGCACGCCCTGAGCGTCGATCAGGAACGTGGAGCGCTCGATGCCGCGCACTTCCTTGCCATACATCTTTTTCATTTTGATGACGCCGAACAGCGAGCACAGCGATTCGTCGGTGTCCGAAATCAGGGGGAACGGCAGTTCGAGTTTCGCCTTGAAGTTTTCATGCGAGCGCAGACTGTCGCGCGATACCCCAACGATCTCGGCGCCCGCCTTTTGAAACTCAGGGTAGAGGTCGCGAAAGCGCAAACCCTCCGTGGTGCACCCGGGCGTGTTGTCCTTGGGATAGAAATACAGCACCAGCTTTTTACCGCGCAGGCCGGACACGCTGATCTCGCCGCCGGTCGCTGGCGCCGAAAAATCGGGGATGGGTTGGTCGACTGCAATAGGCACGTGGTTCTCCTGTTTTTATCGCGCAAATCGTCGAGTGGTTCGACACGGGCCGCACGGCCGCGCAAGCCGCCGATGTGGCGCCGAGCTGCCGGGCGATCAGTCCGGCTGGACGATCAACTCGCCCGAACGGCCGGGAATCGCGCCCCAGGCGACAGGGTACGATGGCAGCAGGCCAGGGTCCAGCGCAGCATGGTAATCGCCCATCGTCGCAAAGGTATGACCTTGTGCTTGCCAGCCGGCAAGCAAGCGCTCGAACACGGGGGCAAGCTTTTGCCCTTCGAGCTCGGCATGCAGCGTGAAGACTTGATCGTGAGCGCTGCGGGCCGTGGCGGCGAGTAGGCGCTCGGCGACGTTCGTTTCGTCGCACCCGTCGATGCCCAGCAATTCGTCCAGCGTGGGCAGCGTGGTGGGCAGTTGCACGTGCCGAAGCGTTTTACCGTGGACGACGGGACGGTACGGCGAGTGACCCCGCCCATCGGAGGAGTACGCCATGCCCCAAGCGTCGATCTGTTCGAAAGCGTGCTCGTTCATTTGCCAGCCGGCCGATCCGTGCGTGGCCGGCGGGGCGCCGAAAATATCGGCGAACCGCGCGAAGCTTTTTTGCATCTGCCCGACGGTCCAGTCCCGCCCGCGCGAGCGAACGTTATCCTGCCAGTAGACGTGGTCCCATGTGTGAATCCCGCATTCGAAGCCCGCTTCGTGGATCGCGCGCATATCGGCCACGGCGCGCCGGCCGATGTCGGGGCCAGGCAGCAGCACGCCGTACATGAGTTGCTTCACGCCGTAATGCTCGAGCACGGATGTGCGCGAGACCTTTTTCAGGAACCCCGGCCGCAGCACTCGGCGCAGCGCCCAGCCCGTGTGGTCGGGGCCGAGGCTGAACAGAAAGGTTGCGCGCGCCTTGAAGCGGTCGAGCATGCGCGCGAGATTGGGCACGCCTTCGCGTGTGCCGCGCAGCGTGTCGACGTCGATTTTCAGAACGATGCGGGGCAAAGACGGACCTCGAAATGTTGCATCGGCGCGGCCAAGGCGAACTTACTGCTGCTCGACGAGCGCGCGGGCGTCGGCAACGTGGCCGCGGTACGCTTCGAAGATTTTGCGCAGGGCGTCGTCGAAGGTGGCCGTGGGCGCCCAGCCGAGTTCAGCCATCGTATTGTCGATTTTCGGCACGCGATTTTGGACGTCCTGATAACCCTTGCCGTAGTAGGCGCCCGACGACGTTTCGACGAGTTGCACGGCCTTGGCCGACTCTGCGTATTCGGTGTATTCGGCCGCGAGCGCCAACATCTTGTGGGCGAGTTCGCGCACCGAGAAGTTGTTCCTGGGGTTGCCGATGTTATAGATCTTGCCCGAGGCGATGCCGTTCTTGTTCGCGATGATCTTCATCAGTGCGCTGATGCCATCGTCGATATCCGTGAACGCGCGCTTTTGCGAGCCGCCGTCGACGAGGCTGATGTTCTCTCCGCGCACGATATGCCCCAGGAACTGCGTCACCACCCGCGAGCTGCCTTCCTTCGGGGTGTAGATCGAATCGAGGCCCGGCCCGATCCAGTTGAACGGGCGGAACAGCGTGAAATTGAGGCCTTCTTGCATGCCGTAGCCCCAGATCACGCGGTCCATCAACTGCTTCGAGCAGGCGTAGATCCACCGCGGCTTGTTGATCGGGCCATAGGTGAGCGCCGATGCCTCGGGATCGAACTCGTCGTCGGCGCACATGCCGTAGACCTCGGACGTAGACGGAAACACGAGGTGCTTACGGTATTTGACCGCCGAGCGCACGATCGGCAGGTTCGCTTCGAAATCGAGTTCGAACACGCGCAGCGGCTGTTGCACGTAGGTAGCCGGCGTTGCGATCGCGACGAGCGGCAGGATCACGTCGCACTTCTTCACGTGGTACTCGACCCACTCCTTGTTGATCGTGATGTCGCCTTCGAAGAAGTGCATCCGCTCGTGCTTCGTCAGATCGCCCAGGCGGTCCGTTTGCATATCCATGCCGAACACTTCCCAGTCGGTCGTCTCGAGGATGCGCTTGGACAAATGGTGGCCGATGAAGCCATTGACGCCGAGAATCAGGACTTTCTTAGCGGAACGTTCGGTTTTGGCGGAATTCATGAATGACGGGAACGGTAAGTGAGCTGGGCGAACTGGGCGGGGGTGACGACGGTTTCTTGGCCGTCGCGCTGATGCCGCAGTTCGAAAATGGCGATCGCGCGCGCATCGCCGCATACGCCGAAACACGCATTATCGCTTACGTGCAGACCCGGGGGCAAATCGGCCAAATGGGCCTGGGCGATCGTTTCGAGCCCGGCTAGGCGCGCCCGCGCGATCACGAAGCGCTCGCCGGCAACTTCGGTGAACGCGCCAGGGTACGGCGGGGCGACCGCGCGCACGAGGTTGTAGACCTGTTGCGCGGGTTTGGACCAATCGATCCGGCCGTCCTCGGGCTTGCGCCCGCCGAAATAGCTGCCGCGCGCGAGATCGTTCGGCAGATGCGGCGCTTCGCCCGCGAGCAGGGCCGGCAGCACGCGCCAGAGCGTTTGTTCGGCCGCGACCGTCACTTTATCGAACACTTCCTGCGCGGTGTCGTCGGGCAGGATAGGCACGCTCGTTTGTCCGACGATCGCTCCGGCGTCGGGCTTGTGCGCCATCTCGTGCAACGTGGCGCCGGTTTCGGTTTCGCCGTTGAGCACGGCCCAGTTCGTCGGCACGCGGCCCCGGTACTTGGGCAGGAGCGATCCGTGCATGTTGTAGGCGCCGCGCGGCGCCAGCGCCAGCAGGTCCGCCGGCAGCATGTGGCGGTAGTAGAACGAGAAGATGAAATCGGGCCGGGCCCGCGTGAGCGCCTCGCGTAACGCCGCGCTCGTGGGATCGGCGGGCGTGATCGTCTCGATGCCGTGCTCGGCGGCAACTTGCGCGACGCTGCCGAACCAGATGCGTTCCGCGGGGTTGTCCTCATGGGTGACGACGAGCGCGACGTCCACGCCGCGCGCAAGCAGCACGCGCAAGCAGCGCACGCCGACGTTGTGGTATGCGAAGACAACGGCGCGCGGCTTCATCGGTCGCGCTCCTCGCTCGGCGCGGGTCGCGCCGCGTCTACGGCTCGCGCGGCATCTACGGCTCGCGCGGCGACGGGGAGCGTATCGCCCGGACGCCCTTCGAGCACCGTTTGCACGAGATAGCGAGGCCGTGCGCGAACCTGCTGATAGATGCGGCCGATATACTCGCCGAGCAGCCCCAGCGCGAAGATGATGACGCCGAGCATGAAGAACGTGATGGCGAACAGCGTGAACACGCCTTGAACCTCCGCGCCGATGACGAAGCGCCGAATGACGAGCAGCAGAAACAAACCGGCCGAGCCCATCGACAAGATGACGCCGATGAACGAAAGCCATTGCAGCGGCACGACGGAGAAGCCCGTCACGAGGTCGAAGTTCAGCCGGATCAAGCTGTAGAGCGAGTACTTCGATTCGCCTGCGAAGCGCTCTTCGTGCGCGACTTCGACTTCGATCGGATTTTGCGCGAACGTATAGGCAAGGGCGGGGATGAACGTGTTGACCTCGCCGCATCGATTGATCGTATCGATGATTTGCCGGTTGTAGGCGCGCAGCATGCAACCCTGATCGGTCATCTTGATGTGCGTGATGCGCTCGCGCAGGCGGTTCATCGCGCGCGAGGCTTTGCGCCGCCAGAGCGTGTCCTGACGCTGGATGCGGATCGAGCCGACGTAGTCGTATCCTTCGCGCATTTTGGCCACTAGCTTGCCGATCTCTTCGGGCGGGTTTTGCAAGTCGGCGTCGAGCGTGAGGACGATATCGCCGCGCGACTCCTCGAACCCGGCGAGGATCGCCATATGCTGCCCATAGTTGCCGTTGAGCAGCACGACGCGCGTCGTGTCGGGGCGCGCCCGGAACTGCTCGGCGAGCATCGCGGCCGATTTGTCGCGGCTGCCGTCGTTGATGAAGATGACTTCGTAGGTCGTGCCGAGCGCGTCGAGCGCCGGATACAAACGCGCAAACAGCGCGCGCAGCCCGGCCTCCTCGTTGTAGACGGGGATGACGATCGAGACTTCAGGGTGTGCCGAACGGTGTTCCGTATAGCTCATGTCCGCTTATTTCCCAAATTGTTCGCAGATCTCGTTGACGGCGTCGCACACGCGCGCCACGTCACGCTCGGTCATCAGCGTGAACATCGGCAGCGTGACCGTCGACGCGCCGAAGCGCTCGGCATGTGGAAACATGCCGAGCGCGAAACCGCGCGCGCGGTACAGCGTGAACAGGTGAATGGCCGGGTAATGCACGCCGGAGCCGATCCGGTAGTCGTCATGCAGCTTTTGCATGAACGCGGCGCGATCGATCGTCAGGCGTTCGAGCGGCAGCGTGACTTGGAACATGTGCCAATTGCCGTTTTCGAAGTCGGCCGGGGGCAAGCCCATGCCGATCTTCGCGGCCGCGCCGCCTTCGAACCCCGCGAAATAGGCGCGCGCCAGCTTCTTGCGTTGGGCCGTGAACCGTTCGATCTGCGCGAGTTGACCAAGGCCGACGCGCGCCGCCACGTCGGTTAGATTGTACTTGCCCCCGAGCACATCGCAGTCCATGCCGTCGTATCCCTTGCGGGTGATGCCCTGCAGCCGGTATTTGCGCGCCAGTTCGGCCTCTTGCTCGTCGTTGAGCACGAGTGCGCCGCCCTCGATCGACGTTAGGTTCTTGTTCGCGTGAAAGCTGAACGAGACTATATCGCCGAGTTTTCCAATGCGCTCGCCGCGCCAAGTTGCGCCGAATGCTTGAGCCGCGTCCTCGATCACGCGCAGCCTATAGGCGCGCGCAATTTCGTAGAGCCGGTCCATATCGACGGGCAACCCGCCCAGATAGACGGGAATGATCGCCTTGGTGCGCGGCGTGATCGCCTTTTCGAGCAAATTCAGATCGATGTTGCGCGTGACGGGGTCGATGTCGACGAAGACGGGTGTCGCTCCCACTTCCAGGATCACGTTCGCCGTCGATACCCAAGACGCCGGGGTCGTGATCACCTCGTCGCCCGCGCCCACGCCCGCGATGCGCAGCCCGATCTCGAGCGTCGCCGTGCCGGAATTGAACGTGCGCACCGGACGGCCGCCGCAATACGTCGACAGCGCCTGTTCGAACGCTTGGTTCTGCGGTCCGGTCGTGATCCAGCCGGAGCGCAGCACGTCGACGACGCCCGCGATCGTCTCCTCGTCGATTTCGGGGCGCACGAAAGGCAGGAAGGGAAGAGAGTCTTCAGTCATGGGCTTCGCTCGAGTACGAAAGTGTTGAGTTTGGGGCGGCGCTCGGGGCGCAGCCTTTTTTTATCGTCGATGTACAACCGAAGCGTCCTAGCCGCGGCTGGGGCGCTCAACCACGGGGCAGCTCAACTGCGTGCAAGCACGAGCACGCCGATCAGAATGATGCCGATGCCGATCAGCCGTTGCAGGCTCAGCGCTTCGCCGAACAAGTACCACGCCGCCACCGCGTTGACCACGTAGCCGAGCGAGAGCATCGGATAGGCGATCGACACGTCGACGCGCGAGAGCCCGACGATCCAGACGACGACGCTGACCACGTAGCAGGCGAGGCCGCCGATGATCGGCACTTGCATGGCGAGCTTCAGCCCGATCGGCAGAATGTTCGCACGGGTGAAATCGAAGTGTCCAACGGCGTTGACGCCGGCCTTGAGCAGCAATTGAGCGCAGGCGTTCAGTGCGACGCCCAACAGGATGCAAAAAAGCGAAATCGGGTTCATCGATGCTCGGACGGTTGGACTCTGTGGGCACAGGGGTGCATTCACGGTTCTCACGGTTTTTCCACGACGACGCGCCGTGTGTCGCGCGCCACGACGCGCATCGGCACGTGCCGGGCGGCTAGATCGTTATAGAGCTCCGGCCGCATGACGGCGAGCGCATGCGGGTCGTCCCGCCAGCGAACGATCCAGGCGTCGACGGTCGGCACCCATTTGGACGGCTCTTGGGCCACGCCGAAGCTCAGTTCGTCGGGGTTGGCGACCATGATCGTCGTGTGGCCGACGTAAAACGGCAGCGTGTGGTCCAGATAGCCGACCGCATAGAAAGGCGTGCCGGCGGGCGCACGTGCGAGGGCGGCTTTGACTGCCGGGGCGAGCAGGGCCCCCGAGCTTTGCCGGCCGAACACGTCGTGCCCCGTGCCGCCGATCGTGCAGAGCATGATCCAGCTCGCGGCGAAGACGACGGCGGACGCCAGCGTGCCGCGCTCGCTGCGCCGCAGCACGGCCAAGGCCGCCAACGTGAGGACCAGCGCCACCCCGAGTGCCGCGAACACCCATACGCGAAACTCGCGGTAGATCGCGTTCGGGGTGCGCGCGTCGCCGAAGCGGACCAGGAAAATGGCGCCCACGGCCGCGGCGACGAGCAATGCGGCATAGCCGAGCAGGTGCCGGCGCCACGCTTGCCGCGAGAGGCGCGGCAGATAGGCGCCGATGACGAGGGCAAGCGCCGGGGCGATCGGCAGCACGTACGAGACGAGCTTCGAGTGCGACGCGCTGAAGAACAGGAAGATGAAGCCGGACCACACGACGAGCAGCTTCCCGGGCGCGAATCCGTTCGGCTGGCGCGGCTGCAGCAGCGCATGGCGCACGCTTTGCCAGGCCAGCGAAAGCCACGGCAGGAAGCCGACCAACAGGACGCCCACGAAATAGTAGACCGGGCCCGGCCGGTTCTGCGCGGGCGTCAGGTACCGGTCGAACTGCTGGACGATAAAGAAGAAATTCAGGAACTCGGGGTTGCGCTGCTGCACGAGCACGAACCAGGGCGTGGCGATCGCGAAGAAGACGACGAGCCCGCTCGGCAGATAGAGCCGTTTCCACAGCGCCCAGTCGCGCGCGATGAGCGAGTAGAGCACGAGCACCGCGCCCGGCAGAATGACGCCCACGAGCCCCTTGGACAGCACCGCGAGGGCCATCGAGGCCCAGCATACCCACATCCACCGTCGCGCCGTGCTCGGCGCCACGTGGGGGCGCTGCGCCAGCAGCATCGCGCACAGCGTCAGCTCCATCCAAAACGAGAGGCCCATATCGAGGGTGTTGAAGTGACCCATCAACTCCCAATAAGGCGCTCCCGCGAGCACGAGTGCGGCGGCGAAGCCGGCCGCCGCGTTGAACACGCGAGCGCCCGTGTAGCCGGCCAGCAGGACGCCCGCGAAACCGGTCAGCGCCGTATAGAGCCGCGCTTGCCAGGCGCCGATGCCGAACCAGGCGAACGTCAACGCATTCATCCAAGTTTGGAGCGGCGGCTTCTCGAAATATTTGTAGCCGTTGTAGCGCGGCGTGATCCAATCGCCCGTGAGGAACATTTCACGCGCCATTTCGGCGTAGCGGCCTTCGTCGCTGGGCACGAGATGGCGCCATCCCAGCGGGACGAACCAGACGAGCGCGAGCGCAAGGACGAGCATGGCGATCGCGATGCCGCTGACGGGCCAAGCTGTCGCGGCGCCGTCCGCTTGCGGTGCGCCGGCGCTTCGAGCGGCGCCGACGGCGCGCGGGTAGCGTTGAAACGACATGGAATCGGTATCAGTGTCTGTTTAGGTGGGTCGAACGGATGGTGCGCAGCGAACCCGATGCTGAAACGGCGCCCTGCCGCGCGGGCAGCGCCCGCACGCGCGCGGCTTTGCGCAACGGCGCAGCGCGGCTGCGCTCATCGTTCGATGAGCAACGCCGCGGCGACGCGCCGGCCTTCGGCCATCAGAATGTTGTACGTACGGCAAGCGGCCATGAAATCCATCGTCTCCACGCCGATGCGGCGGGCATTGAGCGATGCCGTGAGCCGCGGATGCGGAAAGCGCAGCCGCGCGCCGCTGCCGAACACGACCACCTCGGGCGTTTGGCCCAGCAGCAGGTCGAAATGCGCGGGGTCGAGTGCGTCGAACGACGATACCGGCCAATCGATGACGGGCGTATCGGGCAGCAGCAAGATGCTGCTTTCATGACGAACGAGGTTGACGTCGACGTAATGGGCGCCGTAACCGGTCACGGTGTTCAGCGCACCGCTGGAGTCCTGGTGTAATTTCAAATCGGTTTCCGTAGTTCCGCCGGGCGCGGCAGGGCCGGCCGCAACCGCATCGTGGCTCGGCCGCTTGCCCGAAAGGGGCCTCTCGCGACGATTGTGCATTGCGAAAGTCGGCCGAAATCCGCTAAATTATAGCTTTTTAGCCGCCATGCGGCGGCCGGCATCGTGCATCCGCGCGAGCGAACTCCACTTATCGCCCCTGCGCGCGCCAAAAGCGCCGCCGTCGAGGACGGTCTGCTGCGCACGTTCGACCGGCACACTCAACGCTGCCCGGGCGCGACGCGCTTGATCGCGCCGAGCGCCGCTTGCTCGGCCACCGCTCCCCGTGTTTCGGCTCTCCCCAGGAAATAGTGCCCGCCGTGAAACCGATTCTAAAATCGAACAAGCTGCTCAACGTCTGTTACGACATCCGTGGCCCCGTGCTCGAGCACGCCAAGCGCCTCGAGGACGACGGGCACCGCATCATCAAGCTGAACATCGGCAATCTGGCGCCGTTCGGCTTCGATGCGCCCGACGAGATCATTCAAGACGTGATCCGCAATTTGCCGGCTTCCGCGGGGTATTCCGATTCGAAAGGGGTGTTCGCCGCGCGCAAGGCGATCATGCATTACTCGCAGCAAAAAGGCGTGCTGGGCGTCGAGCTCGACGACATCTATATCGGCAACGGCGCCTCCGAACTCATCGTGATGGCCATGCAGGCGTTGCTCAACGATGGCGACGAAGTGTTGCTGCCGGCGCCCGACTACCCGCTCTGGACCGCGGCGGTCAGCCTGTCGGGCGGCACGCCCGAGCACTATTTGTGCGATGAATCGAACGGCTGGATGCCCGATCTGGACGACTTGCGAGCCAAGATCACGCCGCGCACGCGCGCGCTCGTCGTCATCAATCCGAACAACCCCACGGGCGCGCTGTATTCCGACGAACTCTTGCTCGACTTGCTCGAGATCGCCCGCCAGCACGGCTTGGTCGTCTTTGCGGACGAGGTCTACGACAAGATCGTCTATGACGGCAAGAAGCATACTTCGCTTGCCGCGCTCTCCGACGACGTGCTCACCGTCACGTTCAACAGCCTGTCCAAAAGCTACCGCTCGTGCGGCTACCGCGCCGGTTGGATGTACGTCTCGGGCTTGACCGGCGAGAATCGCCGCCATGGCAAGGATTACTTCGAGGGGCTCGGCATCCTTGCCTCCATGCGGTTGTGCCCGAACGTGCCGGGGCAGTATGCAATTCAAACGGCGCTCGGCGGCTATCAAAGCATCAACGATCTGATCGCCCCGGGCGGGCGCCTGTACAAACAGCGGCAGGTCGCCTACGACATGCTCAATGCGATTCCCGGGGTGAGCTGCGTCAAGCCGGAAGCGGCGCTATATATGTTTCCTCGGCTCGACCCGGAGGTCTACCCGATCAAGGACGACCAGCAGTTCATCCTCGATCTGCTGCTCGAAGAACGCGTATTGCTCGTGCAAGGGACCGGCTTCAATTGGCCGCGGCCCGATCACTTCCGGGTCGTGTTTCTGCCGAACGTGGATGATTTGACCGATTCGATCAATCGGATCGGACGCTTTCTCGAAGGCTATCGCAAGCGCCACGGCGGCTAATCGCGGCACGGGCCGGGCCGCATCGGGCTCGGCGGGCGCCGCGCGCTTGCCTTTCAACGATTTATCTAACTAGAACACGCTGCATGGAATCGATCAAAGTTGGCTTGTTGGGCTTCGGCACGGTGGGCAGCGGCACCTTCACGGTGCTGCGCCGCAACCAGGAAGAGATCAAACGCCGCGCGGGCCGCGGGATCGAGGTATCCCGCATTGCCGTGCGCAATCCCGCGAAGACGCTCGCCGTGCTCGGCGATAGCGCGGGCAGCGTCGAAGTGGGCAGCGACTTTGCGGCCGTGGTCGACGATCCCTCCATCGCGATCATCGCCGAAATGATCGGCGGCACGGGCATCGCGCGCGAGCTCGTGCTGCGCGCCATCGCCCAGGGCAAGCATGTCGTGACGGCGAACAAGGCGTTGCTCGCCGTGCATGGCACCGAGATTTTCGAGGCGGCGCGGGCCAAGGGCGTGATGGTGGCGTTCGAGGCCGCGGTGGCGGGCGGCATTCCGATCATCAAGGCGTTGCGCGAGGGTTTGACGGCCAATCGCATCCAATCGATCACGGGCATCATCAACGGCACGACCAATTACATCTTGTCGGAGATGCGCGAGCGTGGGCTCGATTTCGCGACGGCGCTCAAGGGCGCGCAGGCGCTTGGCTATGCCGAAGCCGATCCGACCTTCGACGTCGAAGGCGTGGACGCCGCGCACAAGCTCACGATCATGAGCGCGATCGCGTTCGGCATTCCGATGCAATTCGACCGCGCCCATATCGAGGGCATCAGCAAGCTCGCGTCGATCGACATCAAATACGCCGAGGATCTCGGCTACCGCATCAAGCTGCTGGGCATCACGCGCCGCACCGATCGGGGCATCGAGCTGCGCGTGCATCCGACGCTGATCTCGGCCAAGCGCTTGCTCGCCAATGTCGAGGGCGCGATGAACGCCGTCGAGGTGCATGGCGACGCCGTGGGCGCCACGCTTTACTACGGCAAGGGCGCGGGTGCGGAGCCGACGGCTTCGGCCGTGGTCGCCGATCTGGTCGACGTGACGCGCCTCGATACGGCCGATCCGGGCCATCGCGTGCCGCATCTCGCGTTCCAACCGCAGAGCGTGTCCGATACCACCGTGCTGCCGATCGACGAAGTGACGAGCGGCTACTATCTGCGCCTGCGCGTGGCGGACGTCACGGGCGTGCTGGCCGATATCACGCGCATCTTGGCGGACGCGGGCATTTCCATCGACGCGCTGCTGCAAAAGGAATCGGAGCAGATCGCGGACAACGGCGAGACGGACGTCGTCATCATCACGCACACCACGCTCGAGAAGAACGTCGATGCGGCGATCGCGCGCATCGAAGCGCTTTCGACCGTCGTTTCGAGCGTGACGAAGCTGCGAATGGAAGCGGAATGCTGAGCCACTCACCGAAATCGAAGTCACGAAGCCGACTATGAACTACATCTCGACGCGAGGCGCCGGCATCGGCGAGCGCCATACGTTCTCCGATATTTTGCTCACGGGGCTCGCCAAAGACGGCGGACTCTATCTGCCGGCCGCGTATCCGCGCGTGAGTGCCGAGGAGCTTGCGCGTTGGCGCACGCTTGCGTACGCCGACCTGGCCTTCGAGGTGCTGCGCAAGTTCTGCGACGATATTCCCGCCGCCGACCTGCACGAGCTCACGCGCCGCACTTATCGCGCCGACGTCTACCGCAACGTGCGCGCCGGCGAGAACGCGAGCGACATTACGCCGCTCACGGCGCTGGGAGTCGAAGGTGGCGCGCAACTGTCCCTGCTTGCGTTGTCGAACGGGCCGACGCTCGCATTCAAGGATATGGCGATGCAGTTGCTCGGCAATTTGTTCGAGTACGCGCTCGCCAAGCATGGGCAAACACTCAATATTCTCGGCGCGACTTCGGGCGACACGGGCAGCGCGGCCGAGTACGCGATGCGCGGCAAGGCCGGCATCCGCGTCTTCATGCTGTCGCCGCACCGCAAGATGAGCGCCTTCCAAACGGCGCAGATGTACAGCTTGCAAGAGCCGAACATCTTCAATTTGGCGATCGAAGGCGTATTCGACGACTGCCAGGATATCGTCAAGGCCGTCTCGAACGATCACGCATTCAAGGCGCAGCATCGGATCGGCACGGTCAACTCGATCAACTGGGCGCGCGTCGTCGCGCAGGTCGTGTACTACTTCAAGGGCTACTTCGCGGCGACCCGCTCGAACGACGAGCGCGTGTCGTTCACGGTGCCCTCGGGCAACTTCGGCAATGTCTGCGCGGGGCACATCGCCCGGATGATGGGGTTGCCGATCGAAAAGCTCGTCGTCGCCACCAACGAGAACGACGTGCTCGACGAATTCTTCCGCACGGGCGCTTATCGGGTGCGCGCCGCGGCGCAAACCTACCACACGAGCAGTCCTAGCATGGACATCTCGAAAGCGTCCAATTTCGAGCGCTTCGTGTTCGATTTGCTCGGCCGCGATCCGGCGCGCGTGCTGCAGCTCTTTCGCGACGTCGAAGAAAAGGGCGGGTTCGATCTGGCCGCCAGCGGCGATTTCGCCCGCGTGCGCGAGTTCGGTTTCGTGTCGGGGCGCAGCACGCACGACGATCGCATTGCGACGATTCGAGACGTGTTCGCGCGTTACGGGCAGGTCATCGACACGCATACGGCCGACGGCCTGAAGGTCGCACGCGAGCATTTGGACGAGGGCGTGCCGATGGTCGTGCTCGAAACGGCGCAGCCGGTCAAATTCGGCGAGTCGATCCGCGAAGCGCTCGGGCGCGATCCTCAGCGTCCGCCGGCGTTCGACGCTCTCGAAGCGCTGCCGCAACGCTTCGAGGTGCTGCCGGCGAAGGCGGAGCGGGTCAAGGCGTTCATCGCCGAGCACGCGGTCGATTGAATCATCTAACGTGGGCGGCGGGCGGCGATAAAGCGGCCCGCCGCTAGCTAACGACTAGCCAAGAGTCGCCCGCGGCCGTGTTCGCGTTCCTGGCCAAGGGCAGGTCCGCCATCGGCGCACGCGCCGGCCGTCCTGCGCAAGGCATGCCGTATCGGCGCCGCCTCGCTACAATGAGGGTTTTCGCAGCGAGAATCGCTTGCCGATGTCGACGCCCAACCAATCCGCTTACCGCGCCCCCCTGTTATCCACCGCTGAAGCCCTGTCTGCGCTATTGGCGGCCGCCGCTCCCGTGGCCGAAACCGAATGGGTTTCGACGCGCGATGCGCTCGGGCGCGTCCTGGCCGCGGATGTCGTATCGACGCTCGATGTCCCGCCGGTGCACACGAGCGCGATGGACGGGTATGCGGTGCGGGCGGCAGACCTGATCCACGGAGAGCGGCGCTTACCCATCTCCGACCGCGTGGCCGCAGGCCAATCGCCGCAGCCGCTGGCCGAGGGAACGGCAGCCCGCATCTTCACGGGCGCGCCGGTGCCGCCCGGCGCCGATGCCGTCGTCATGCAAGAACAGGCCGAAGCGGACGGCGGCCTCGTCTCGATCCTCCACACGCCCAAAGTCGGCGAGTGGATCACGGCGCAAGGCGCGGATATCCGCCGCGGCGCGGTGATCCTGCCGGCCGGCACACGGCTTTCCCCGCAGGCGCTCGGGCTTGCGGCATCGGTCGGTTGCGCGAGGCTCGAAGTGACGCGGCGCTTGAAAGTCGCGGTGTTCTTCACCGGCGACGAACTGACGATGCCGGGCGAGCCGCTCGCGCCCGGCGGCATCTACAACTCGAACCGTTTCACGCTCGTTGCTCTGCTCACGCGCTTCAATTGCGATGTGACCGACTTGGGCATCGTGCCCGATCGACTGGATGCGACGCGAGAGGCCTTGGGCGCAGCAGCGCGCGATCACGATTTGATTCTGACCTCGGGTGGCGTCTCGGTCGGGGAAGAAGACCACGTGAAGCCGGCCGTCGAATCCCTGGGCCGTCTCTCGCTGTGGCAAATCGCGATGAAGCCCGGCAAGCCGCTCGCGTTCGGTGAGGTGCGCAAGCTGCCGCACGGCGTAGCGCGTGAGGAGGTCACCGAAACGCATTTCATCGGCCTGCCCGGCAACCCCGTGTCGAGTTTCGTGACGTTTCTCTTGTTCGTTCGCCCGTTTCTGCTGCGCCTATCGGGCGTGCGCGACGTCGCGCCGCGGGCTTTATCGTTGCGAGCCGACTTCACGCAATCCAAGAGCGACCGCCGCAACGAATTTCTGCGTGCCCGCATCAATGCGGCGGGCGGGCTCGATCTATTCGCGAACCAGAGCTCGGCCGTGCTGACCTCTACGGTGTGGGCCGACGGGCTCATCGACAATCCTCCCAATCACGCGATCAGCGCCGGCGAGACGGTCCGGTTCCTTCCCTTTTCCGAATTGCTCGGCTGAACGCCGAATCGATCGCCCCAATCATGCGGTAAGCGGACATGAAACTAGAGCTGAGGTACTTTGCGAGCGTGCGCGAGGCGCTCGGTACGGCGCAGGAAGCGGTGGAGGTGCCTGACGGCGTCGCCACCGTCGGTGATGTGCGAGCCTGGTTGCGTGCGCGCGGCGGGGCGTGGGCCGAGACGCTTGCCGAGGGGCGGGCGCTGCGCATGGCTTGCAACCACGCCATGACCGACGCGGGAACGCGCCTCACGGACGGCTGCGAAGTCGCCTTTTTCCCGCCTGTCACCGGCGGCTGAGCGCGCGTGCGTTGTCGCAATCGACTGGAGCCGAGGCCATCATGACCGTTCGCGTGCAAACCGAGGATTTCGACCTATCGGCCGAAATCGCGGCCCTGCGGGCCGAAAATGCGCAAGTCGGCGCCGTTGTCGCCTTCGTGGGGACGGTGCGCGATTTGAACGACGGCGAAGACATTTCCGCCATGGAACTCGAGCATTACCCCGGCATGACGGAAAAAGCGCTCGAAGCGATCGCCGAGGACGCCGAGCGCCGCTGGCCGGGGGCGCGAGTGCTGATCGTGCATCGCGTGGGCAAGCTGTATCCGCGCGATCAGATCGTCCTGGCGGCGGCCACATCGGCGCATCGGCACGATGCGTTCGATGTCTGCGCATTCGTGATGGACTATCTGAAGACGCAAGCGCCGTTTTGGAAGAAGGAGACGACGCCGAGCGGCGAGCGTTGGGTCGATGCTCGGGTCTCGGATGACGCGGCGCTAGCCCGCTGGGGGCTGACGTCGACGAACGTTACGCCGAGCGATGAGTAATGGGCGAAGAGCGGGCCGCGGTCATTCGCCGCTGTCGGCGTCCGAGCCCGGCGTGGAACGGCCGGTGATCGTCGCGGGGAACGGCTCTGCGCGGTGGCCTGGTGCGCTAGGCGAATCAGCGCCGGGCGCATACCGTCTCGATGCGATCCGCGCGAGCAGCGCCTGTTGTTCGGGCGGAATGGCGTAGTCCCAGCCGAAGCGGCTCAATTGCAGGCTTTGGGCGATCCGCAGCGCCGGCTCCATGAAACGGACGGCCGCGGCCGGCTCGAAGCGCTCGCAGACGGTATCGAGGAACAGATGCAGCCAGCGGCTGAAGTGGCGTGGCTCGACGCCTTCGAGCGGTTGATGCGCTTGTTGGACGTTGCCGCGGTAGCGCTTGTCGCCAAGCACCAGGCTGCCCCAGAATGCACACATCTTCGGCAAATGCGTGTCCCACCGGCCTTCGAGCTCAGCGTCGAAGACGGGACCGAGCAGCGGATCGGCGCGCACGCGATCGTAAAACGCGTAGACGAGCTCGCGAATGTTCGCCTCGGTGGGCTCCCGATAGCGCTCCGGGGGGCCACCGGAACCGGTTTGAGTAGAAATGGACATCGAAATGCAGGGTCGGTCGCTGGACTTGGAACAGGATCTGCCAAAAACTGCGCGCAAAGCAGGCTAGCAGGCTAAATTACAAGCATACGCTTCGGTCTCGCAGCAGGCGGCATACCTGCGCGCCGGATGCATGTTATGGTCAAGCCGCCTTCCATACAACCCTTCGCGCGGTGCGGTCTTGCGGGCGGTGTGCAGCCGTCGCCCAATGATGCGCCGCGCCACGTTCGAGTTATTGTCCGCCGATGAGACTGACCGACTACACCGACTATGCCCTGCGCGTGCTGCTGTACCTGGCCGTGCGCGACGAGGGGCTGACCACGATTCAAGACATCTCCGACGCATACGGGATTTCGAAAAACCACCTGATGAAGGTCGTGCAACGGCTCGGCGAACTCGGTTGGATCGACACCGTGCGCGGACGCAATGGCGGCCTGTGCCTGAACGAGCGCTCGCTGGCGCTGACGATCGGACAGGTCGTACGTGCCACGGAAGGCGATTTTGCGATCGTCGGATGCTTTGCGCGTGAGGGTGTCGAGCCGCGCAACTGCGTCATCGAGCCGCAGTGCCGCCTCAAGCATGTATTCGAATCCGCCCGCGGCGCATTCCTTGCGGAACTCGACCGGCATACGCTGAGCGAGCTGGCGAGCCCAGCGGCGCCGCTGGCCGATCTGCTAGGCCTGAGCGCTGTCTCTCCAAGCGGCAAAGCCCGGCCCGTGGTGCCGATCACGGCCCGCTAGCGCAGGCCCGAGGCGATCGCGCATGCGCCGCCGGCGCGAGCGCGGCGCCCTGGGTGCGGCATTTTGTGCGCCGGCGCGCGAAAAATCCGCTTGAAACGAGCCGAGAGCGCCTCATTTTGGTGATAGTTAAAAATTGGAGGTCTCTTCATGAGAATCGACAAGCTCACCACCAAATTCCAAGAAGCGCTCGCCGATGCCCAGAGCCTCGCCGTCGGGCGGGGTAACCAGTACATCGAGCCGCTGCATGTGCTCGCGGCGCTCGTTGCGCAACAGGACGGTTCGGCCCGCTCGCTGCTTTCGCGCGCGGGCGTGCACGTGCAGGCGCTGCAAACGGCGCTGACCGAGGCGATTTCACGCTTGCCGCAGGTGCAGGGCACCGACGGCAACCTGCAGATCAGCCGGGAGCTCAACGGCTTGCTGAACCAAGCCGACAAAGAGGCCCAACAGCTGAACGACACCTATATCGCGAGCGAAATGTTCCTGCTCGCGGTCGCCGACGACAAAGGCGAAGCGGGACGGCTCGCACGCCAGTACGGCCTGACGCGCAAGTCGCTCGAAGCGGCGATCGCCGCCGTGCGCGGCGGCGCTCAGGTGCATAGCGCCGATGCCGAAAGCCAGCGCGAGGCGCTCAAGAAGTACACGATCGATTTGACCGAGCGCGCGCGCGCCGGCAAGCTCGATCCCGTGATCGGCCGCGACGACGAGATCCGCCGCTCGATTCAAATCTTGCAGCGGCGCACGAAAAACAATCCCGTGCTGATCGGCGAACCGGGCGTGGGCAAGACGGCGATCGTAGAAGGGCTCGCGCAGCGTATCGTCAACGGGGAAGTGCCCGAATCGCTCAAGAGCAAGCGCGTCCTGTCGCTCGACATGGCGGGCTTGCTCGCGGGGGCCAAGTATCGCGGCGAATTCGAAGAGCGGCTCAAGGCGGTTCTGCAAGACATCGCGCGTGACGAAGGCCAGACGATCGTCTTCATCGACGAAATTCACACCATGGTCGGCGCGGGCAAGGCCGAAGGCGCGATGGATGCAGGCAATATGCTCAAACCGGCGCTGGCGCGCGGCGAGCTGCATTGCATCGGCGCGACGACCCTCGACGAATACCGCAAGTACATCGAAAAGGACGCTGCGCTCGAGCGGCGCTTCCAGAAGGTGCTGGTCGATGAGCCGTCGGTGGAGGCGACGATCGCGATCTTGCGCGGGTTGCAGGAGAAATACGAACTGCATCACGGCGTCGAAATCACGGACCCGGCGATCGTGGCCGCGGCCGAGCTGTCGCATCGCTATATCACCGATCGTTTCCTGCCGGATAAGGCGATCGATTTGATCGACGAGGCCGCCTCGAAGATCAAGATGGAAATCGACTCCAAGCCGGAGGAAATGGACCGGCTCGACCGCCGCTTGATCCAATTGAAGATCGAGCGCGAAGCCGTGAAGAAGGAAAAGGACGAGGCGTCGCAAAAGCGGTTGCAATTGATCGAAGAGGAAATCGAGCGGCTGAACCGCGAGTACTCCGACCTCGAAGAGATTTGGACGGCCGAGAAAGCGGCCGTGCAGGGCAGTGCTCAACTGAAAGAGGAAATCGAGAAGACGCGTGCGGAAATTGCGCGTCAGCAGCGCGAAGGCAAGCTCGAAAAGGTGGCCGAACTGCAATACGGCAAGCTGCCCGAGCTCGAGTCGCGTCTGAAACAGGTGACGCAGGCCGAGGCGAAGGAGCAGCACGACCCTACGCATCGTCGCCTGTTGCGCACGCAGGTGGGCGCGGAAGAGATCGCGGAAGTCGTCTCGCGCGCCACGGGCATCCCGGTTTCGCGGATGATGCAGGGCGAGCGCGAGAAGCTGTTGCAGATCGAAGACAAGCTGCACGAGCGTGTGGTCGGACAGGACGAAGCGATCAGCGCCGTGGCCGATGCCATCCGGCGCTCGCGCGCGGGGCTGGCCGATCCGAACCGCCCCTACGGCTCGTTCCTCTTCCTCGGCCCGACGGGTGTGGGTAAGACCGAGCTGTGCAAAGCGCTGGCCGCGTTCTTGTTCGATTCCGAAGAACACCTGATTCGGATCGATATGAGCGAGTTCATGGAAAAGCACAGCGTCGCACGGCTGATCGGCGCGCCGCCCGGCTATATCGGCTACGAGGAGGGCGGCTACTTGACCGAAGCCGTGCGCCGTAAGCCCTATAGCGTGATCCTGCTCGACGAAGTGGAGAAGGCGCACCCGGACGTCTTCAATGTGCTGCTGCAGGTGCTCGACGACGGACGCATGACCGACGGGCAGGGTCGCACGGTCGACTTCAAGAACACGGTGATCGTCATGACATCGAACCTGGGTTCGCAAATGATCCAGTCGATGTCGGGCGAGCCGCAAGAAGCGGTGCGCGAGGCGGTTTGGGTCGAGGTCAAGCAGCATTTCCGCCCCGAGTTCCTGAACCGGATCGACGAAGTCGTCGTGTTCCACGCGCTCGATCGCAGCAATATCGAATCGATTGCGAAGATTCAGTTGCAGCATCTGCGTGACCGGCTGACGAAGCTCGATATGGAACTGGTCGTCTCCGACGGTGCGCTCGAGCAGATCGCGAAGGTAGGCTACGACCCGCTGTTCGGGGCACGGCCGCTCAAGCGAGCGATCCAGCAGGAGATCGAGAACCCGGTCGCCAAGCTCATTCTCGCCGGGCGCTTCGGGCCGAAGGACGTGATCCCTGTCGATGTCGAAGGCGGCCAGTTCGTCTTCGAGCGCGTCGTGCATTGACGCGGTTGGCCGGGCGAGCGGCCCGGCATTAGCCTCATGGGGCCGAGCGGTCAAACGCTCGGCCTTTTTTGTTTGCCAACCGCACGAACGCGCATGACTTCGAGTGCGCTCCAAGTCTCAACGTGAGGGTGTCATGTGGGCAGCATTGACCATTGGCCGTATGGCCAAAGCGCTAGGCGTCACGACGCATACGTTGCGATATTACGAGCCGCCGCACGTGAGGTGTTCGCGGCGTGCGACGCAGTAGCGCCCGCATGCGCCGAACCGGCTTGAGCACGGGGTCTCGCGTGGCTTCGGTCAAACGACGTCGACGTGCGCGCCTCGGGCCGCGCGCGCCTGGCGTTCGCTAACGATGCGCCAATGCGCGAACAAGCCGGCGCCGGCCACGGCTAGGCTCGCGGCGCTGGCGGCCCAAAAGCCGCGCGCCCCCGTCAGCCAGTGCGGCACGAGGCCGCCCACATCGAAACCGAGCCAGTAACCGCCGCCAAGTCCCACGCCCCAAAGCGCGACGGCATAGATGACGGTCGGACCGACGGCGACCTTGTAGGCGCGCAAGACGAAGGCCGTCACCGTCTGGAACGTATCGAAGATGTGATACACGAGCATGATCGGCAACAACGGCATCGCGGCTGCAATCACCGCGGCGTTGGTCGTGTAGCCGGCGAGGATCGTCGGCCGCAGCGCGAAGGCGATCAGGGCATATCCGAGGCCGATCGCGCAAGCCATCACGATACCGTGCAGCGCCAGGGTGCGCGCGGCTTCGTGGCGCTGGCCTCCGAGCGCTTGCGCGACGAGCGTCGAGGTCGCGATGCCGATCGACATCGGCGTCATATAGAGGACGGCCCCGAAATTGCCGGTGATCTGGTGCCCGGCCAATGTCGTGGTGCCGAAGCGCGCAATGAACAAGGCCATGAACGTATAGGACGTGACCTCGATCAGATACGACAAGCCCATCGGTACACCGAGCTTGAGCAGCGCGATTTGCTTGCGGCGCTCGGGCCAGCAAAAGTGCTTGAAAATTTCGAAGGGCGTGAACAAATCGAGCCGGGCGAGCAGCGTGAGGCCGAGCGCGGCGAAGGTCCAATTGATGACGGTGCTGGCGAGGGCGCAGCCCGGGCCGCCGAGCGCGGGCAGGCCTAGCCCGCCGAAAATGAACCACAGATTGAGCGGGATTTTGACGAGCAGCGCGCTCACTTGCAGGATCATGACAAGGCGCGGTTTGCCGATGCCGTTGGCGAGCGAGGTATATACGCGAAAGGCGAGGCTTGCGGGCAAGCCGAGCGCCGCGATGCGCAAATAGCTCTCGGTGCGCGCGTATAGCGCCGGCGGCACGCGGGAGATCGCGAGCAACGGCCCCGGAAAGAACATGACGACAAAGCCGAGGAGCGCCAAGCCGGCTGCCAGCCAAAAGCCCTGACGCACTTCTTCGCCGATCTGCGTGTAGCGCCGCGCGCCGTAGAGTTGTCCGCAAATCGGCTGGAGCGCGAGCACGACGCCGGTCAAGCCGACGAACACCGAGATGTACACGGACGAGCCGAGACCGAGCGCGGCCAGGTCGACCGCTGAATATCGGCCGACCATCACCGTGTCCATCACCCCGAACGCGATGATGGCGAGTTGTCCGATCAGCACCGGCCAGGCAAGGCCGGCGATTTTGCGCATATCAGCGAACATGGCGCGCGGGCGTTGGTGTCAGCGTTTGCGAGTGGGGCGTCGATGCCGTTCGATCTTCGGCGCGGGGCGATCGACGCGCACGTATAGCCGGAAGCGTTCGTCGCGGTCCGCGGCGCGCCGGCCTTCCCATACGAGCTTCCATGCATAGTTCAGCATGGGACTGGGCGCGCTGAAATCGGCGCTGTCTTGCCGCAGCAGGACGTCGCAGTCCTCGTTGAACGAAAACTGCATGTCGGCAAAATAAGAAAAGGAAGCAAGCTGCGCATCGCCAAGCCGAACAGGAGAAATACAGATGTAATCGTCGGGCAGGTGCTCGGCGATTTGCAACGCCACGTCGCGATAGGTCCGGCTGTAGTTGACCATCGGCAGCCATAAGGTCATCAGCAATACCCACATCAGCGTGGTGCCCGCGCTCGACAGAATGACGCTGCGCCAAAGCACCTTCGGATGTCGTGCGATGCGCCAACGAACGAGCGCCAGCCATGAAACGGTCGCGACGATGGCGCACAGGAACGATAGAACGCTGAACTGCGGTTCGAACCCGGGCACTAGGCGCGAAAGATTGCGGGCAAGCGGGTGCGGGAAGCCGGTTTGCGCGGCGAGCCAGACCAGCCAGACGAAGACGCTGAGAATGGAGAAGCTCAGGACGGCGAACCAATCGAACGCATTGATCGCGCCGCGCTTGAGCGTGGGCAACGCGAACGCGGCCAGCGTCGCGAGCGGCGGCAGCAGCAGGATGTACAACCGGTTCGTTTGGTGACTTTGCAAGACCGCGAGGATGAGCAGGGGAAGGGCGACGAACACGGGAATCGCGACGTGCGGCTTGCGGCGTACCCCGCCCCAACTGACCCAGGCCCACAACGCCAGCGGCCATGCGGGCCAGGTGAACAGCGGCAGGTTCTTGAATGCGTACAACCAGACGTGCCCCGACGGCGCAGTGAAGCGATTGATGCTGCCGTTGACCCATTGCTGGAGGAACCAGTGCGCATCGTCCGGGTAGGCGTGCAAGATCGCGAGCGGCCAAGCAAGCGAAAGCGCCACGGCGAGCGGCAGCCCCACGAGCGGCAACCACGGCGAGCGCATTTCGGACACGACGCAGAACATGACGACGGTGCTCGCAACGAGCGCGAGCACGAGCAGCGGGTTGCCCGACAAAGCCAATATGCCGATTGCGCAGGCCCACCAGAGCGCCCCTTGCAGCGGTTTGTCGATACCGCGCACGAATCCGTAGACGAGCATGGCCGCGCCCACGAACTGCGATAGTTGCGGCGTAGTTTCGTGCCCGCGCTCGGCCAGCCCGAAGCAGGCGACGAGAATCAAGAGCGCGCCGTCGGCAAGCGTGCGCCCGTAGTCGCGCGGCTCGGGCTCGCCGCCGAATGCGTACTTGAACGGTTGGACCTCGGCGCGACGGCCGAGTAGATAGGCGGCGTACCAGACGAAAGCGCAGGCTGCACAAAACAGCACGCCAGTTGCCACCCGCGAGGCATCGGCAGCGTCTATCCACGGCGCGAGCGCGCGGATGCAGGCTGCGCCGAACCAATAGCCGAGCGGGCCGTCATCGGTGATGAACTTGCCGACGAGATTCGGTAGAAGCCAGTCGTGCGTGTTGCCGCGTGCCATGGTCCACATGACGCCGAACCCGGCGGCGTCCTCGTTTTTCCACGGATCCCGTCCGAACAAGCCAAAGGCTGCATAGACGATGCAAAGCGTGAGCAGCAGCCAGCGCGGAAGGGCGCGCGTGGCGGAGGCGGTGAGGCGGACGACAGGTCTCATGCAGGCGGAGCGGATCTCGAACGGCGGTTGTTATGCTGACGGGCGCTCGCCTCGGGGCGCGCGATCCGGCATTGTAGTCGCGCCGCGCGCCGCCTGCCATGCGGTGCGCGTGCGCGATCGCTGCAGCAATGAAAAAGGGCAGCCATCGCTGCCCTTGAGGTCGTATCCGGCCTGAGGCCGGATGCGTATTTTGGCGGGTGCTTACTTTGCGGCCTTGCCGGCTGCGCGGGCACCGAACTTCTTGTTGAACTTTTCGACGCGGCCAGCCGTGTCCATGATCTTTTGTTGACCCGTGTAGAACGGGTGCGATTCCGACGAGACTTCGATCTTGGCGAGGGGATACGTCTTGCCGTTGTATTCGACCGTTTCACGCGTTTGAATCGTGGAGCGCGTCACGAACATGAAGCCGTTCGACAGATCATGGAAAACGACTTCGCGGTAATTGGGGTGAATGCCTTCTTTCATGGTGTTTCCTTTGGTCGGGCGGTAGCCAACCCACGCTGCGGCGCCGGCATGTGGCCCCAACGAAGGGGCTTACGTGCGGCACGCCCAGGGCGCGAGCCACTTGCCTAAGGTCGAAAAACGGCGATTATGCCAGAAAATCAGTTGGTTGACGAATTTTCACGCGCATCGCGCGGCGCCGGCAGCCGCCAGACTGCACGGCGGGGCCGCTCGGGCACGGCGTTGGGCGCGCGCACGGTCGCCGCCTGCCCCGGCGGGCGGATGAGCGAAACACTGAGACGAGCGGCCCCGAGCGGCCTCGCGGTTCACGCGCCGGCCAGAACGCCCGTGCCCGCGGGATCTTGGCGGTAATACCGCGCGAGCAAGCGGTAAAGCTCCGGGTATTGTGTTTCGAATGCGTGGGGTTGGACGAACAACGCCTCGCTGCAAACCGCGAAGAACTCGGAAGGGTGGTCGGCCGCATACGGATCGATCAGCGATTCGCGCTCGAAGCGCGCCCAGCGGCGGCGCGGGACGGCGTCGACGTCTGCGCAGAAGCGGTCGTAAGCATGATCGAACACGTCCGCCCAGCGTTGCGCATCCAGCGGAGCATGCCAGCGCCGAAAGAGCGGAGGATGGCCGTCCGTCGCGCCGCTCAGCATGTCGATCTTGTGGGCGAACTCATGAATGACGACGTTGTAGGCGTCGCGTCCGTCCGTCAGTTGCGCGTCTTCCCACGAAAGGACGACAGGCCCGCCTTCCCATGCCTCCCCGCTTGCGTCGTGCTCGACCTCGTGGACGACGCCATCTTCATCTTCCACGGTTTTGCGAATCACGAACTCGCCGGGATAGACGATCACGCCCACCCAGCCTCGATAGAGATCGAGGCTCAGGTTCAACACGGGCAGGCACGCCTGGGCGGCGATGCCGACGACGATTTCGTCGGTCAGCTCGAGACCGTGGGCCGTCGAGAATTCTTTCTGCGCAATGAATAGGCTTGTCGTTTCACGCAGCCGCGCGCAATCAGCGGGACTCAGGTAATCGAGAAAAGGCAAACCCTTCAGCGTGGCTTGCCATAGCGCGTCGTCGATGGCGTGCTCGCGCAGCGCGCGCTCGCGACGGCGCCTATCGAGCCAGTGCGTAAGCTTGGCGAGCATCGAGAGATAGGCAAGGGCCGATGGGCGCCGCCCTCACCGTAATGGCGGGCGGCGCGGTTGCCGTTATCCGCCGCGGCGCATCAAATCGAAGAACTCGGAATTGCTCTTCGTTTGGCGAACTTTGTCGAGCAAGAACTCCATCGCTTCGACTTCATCCATGTCGTGGATGAATTTGCGCAGCACCCAGACCTTTTGAAGAATCTCGGGCTTGATCAAGAGTTCTTCGCGGCGCGTGCCCGATTTGTTCAAGTTGATCGACGGGTACACGCGTTTTTCAGCGAGGCGCCGCTCGAGGTGCACTTCCATGTTGCCCGTGCCCTTGAACTCTTCGTAGATGACGTCGTCCATGCGGCTGCCCGTTTCGATGAGCGCCGTGCCGATGATGGTCAGCGAACCGCCTTCCTCGATGTTGCGCGCCGCGCCGAAGAAGCGCTTCGGACGTTGCAGCGCGTTGGCGTCGACACCGCCGGTAAGCACTTTGCCCGATGCGGGGATGACGGTGTTGTAGGCGCGCGCCAGACGCGTGATCGAATCGAGCAGAATGACGACGTCGTGTTTCATTTCGACGAGACGCTTGGCCTTCTCGATGACCATTTCGGCCACCTGAACGTGGCGTGTGGCGGGTTCGTCGAAAGTCGAGGCGATGACTTCGCCGGCCACCGAGCGCTGCATTTCCGTCACTTCCTCGGGGCGCTCGTCGATGAGCAGCACGAATAGGACGACGTCGGGATGGTTCTGCTTGATCGCATGCGCGATGTGCTGAAGCATGACCGTTTTGCCGGACTTCGGCGACGCCACGAGCAGGCCGCGCTGACCCTTGCCGATGGGGGCGATCATGTCGATGATGCGACCCGTGACGTTTTCTTCGCCGCGCATTTCGCGCTCGAGCAGAAGCGGCTTGTTCGGGTGCAACGGCGTGAGGTTCTCGAACATGATCTTATGTTTCGAGGCCTCGGGCGGCTGGCCATTGACCTTATCGACCTTCACCAGCGCGAAATAGCGTTCGCCGTCCTTCGGCGTGCGCACTTCGCCTTCGATCGTGTCGCCGGTGTGCAAATTGAAGCGCCGGATTTGCGACGGGCTGATGTAGATGTCGTCCGTACTTGCGAGGTAGGACATTTCCGGCGAACGCAGAAAGCCGAAGCCATCGGGCAGCACTTCGAGCGTGCCGTCGCCGAAAATAGTCTCGCCCGTCTTGGCGCGCTTTTTCAGGATGGCGAACATCAGTTCTTGCTTGCGCAAGCGGTTCGCGCTTTCGATCTCGAGGCCATTCGCCATCTCGATCAATTGAGACACGTGCAGAGACTTAAGCTCGGATAAATGCATACGGAGATCCCGCGGGGGAGAAGATGCGACGAAAAGAAATATGGGAGGAGAGTTGAGCGGAACCGCTCAGAGACTTATACGTCTTGAAGTCTTATGGTTGTAGCATAGCACACGCTGGCAGCCGTCCAGACGGACGCTCTGCCGCGGGCCGGGCTTGTTGTCCAGTTGCAACAGGTCCGGCCCGCGCCGATCACAGGTGAGAGTCGAGAAATGCCGTCAATTGCGACTTCGACAATGCGCCGACCTTCTGGGCCGCCACCGCGCCGTTCTTGAAGAGGATCAGCGTGGGGATGCCGCGCACGCCGAATTTGGCCGGCGTCGATTGGTGCTCGTCCACGTTGATCTTCGCGATCTGGAGGCGGTCGCCGTAGTCCTTGGCGACTTCGTCGAGGATCGGGGCAATCATTTTGCACGGGCCGCACCATTCGGCCCAAAAATCGAGAAGCACGGGCTTGTCGGATTTCACGACGTCCTGTTCGAACGATGCGTCGCTGATGTGCTTGATTTGTTCGCTCATGTAAAAGTACCTCTTCGGGTTCGAGGCCCGCGTCTGAAAGTGCTCGCCACGATACACCAAAACGGGAAATCGTTCCGAGCGCGCGCGAGCTGTCGAACTTTGCCCGGCAGCGCATACGGCGCTCGTTTCGCAGGAAAGCGCGCGAGCCGGTCGATGCGCTGGGCTCGCTTGCGGGTCGTCTGTTTGTCATATTAGCCCAAATCGCTATGCCTCGTGCAAAGCGATAGCGCCCGTGCGAGCGCCATCGCGCACGCTTGCGGGCCGACGACTATGGGCTGACCGCGAGCCGGCTGCACGCCGAATGTTGGAAAGAAATCCGCGCGCGGCAGTCGCGCGCGGGGGCACTCGGTGATAGAATGCTTCGTGACGGGCCTCCTCGCATGGAGGGGCGGTCAACCTGGTCAGGTCGGGAACGAAGCAGCCACAGCCGTTTTCCACCAGTGCCGAGGGTCGGGCTCGTCACCTTTCGCTTTACCTCGCTCTACATCTTCGCTGCACCTCCTTTCCCACGTTTCCACCGCGTTTCTCTCACCGCTGCTTTGCCGTGCGGTACCTGCCGTTTCTCCGTTCTCTGCATGATGCGTCGGTTCATCGAGAGGCCGTCTGTTCGCGTGCGCGGTTTCGCGGCCTTCGGGTTTTTGCTCGAGGCTTCGCATGCTTCACGCCACGCACCGGGTTGCGTTGACGCCGCGGCGTTGCTGATACAATTTCGCGATGACCTATCAAGTTCTCGCACGCAAGTGGCGGCCGAGGGATTTCGCCTCGCTCGTCGGACAGGAACACGTCGTGCGCGCGCTCACGCACGCGCTCGACGGCGCGCGCCTGCACCACGCCTATTTGTTCACCGGCACGCGCGGCGTCGGTAAAACGACGCTTTCGCGTATTTTCGCGAAGGCGCTCAATTGCGAGACGGGTATCACGGCTACGCCGTGCGGCGTCTGTCGCGCCTGCCGCGAGATCGATGAAGGGCGGTTCGTCGATTACGTCGAAATGGATGCGGCGAGCAATCGCGGCGTGGACGAAATGGCCGCGCTGCTCGAACGCGCAGTGTATGCACCGGTCGATGCGCGCTTCAAGGTCTATATGATCGACGAAGTGCACATGCTGACGAACCACGCGTTCAACGCGATGCTCAAGACGCTGGAAGAGCCGCCGCCGCACATCAAGTTCATTCTCGCAACCACCGATCCGCAAAAGATCCCGGTTACGGTGCTCTCGCGCTGTCTTCAATTCAATTTGAAGCAGATGCCGGCCGGACACATCGTAGATCATCTGGAAAAGATTCTCGCCGCCGAGCACGTTGCGTTCGAGCCGCAAGCGCTGCGTTTGCTCGCGCGGGCGGCCGAAGGCAGCATGCGCGACGCGCTTTCCTTGACCGACCAGGCGATCGCCTATTCGGCCAACCAGGTCACCGAGGAAGCAGTGCGCGGCATGCTGGGCGCGCTCGACCAGAGCTATCTGATTCGATTGCTCGATGCGATCGTTGCCGGCGACGGTGCGCTCGTGTTGTCGGTGGCTGACGAAATGGCGTTGCGCAGCTTGTCGTTTTCCGCCGCGCTGCAAGATCTGGCGAGTTTGCTGCATCGCGTGGCCTGGGCGCAGTTCGCGCCAGCGTCGGTCCTCGACGAATGGCCCGATGCGGCCGACCTGCGGCGTTTCGCGCAGGCGCTCGCTCCGGAACAGGTTCAGTTGTTCTATCAGATTGCGACGCTCGGCCGCGCCGAGCTTGGGCTGGCGCCGGACGAGTATGCGGGCTTTACGATGACGCTGCTGCGCATGCTTGCTTTCGAGCCGGCGTTGCCGCCCGGATCGGGAGCAGGGCCCTTGTCGAAGAGCGGGGGCGCATCGCCTCCCGGGCCCGGCCGCCGGGCCGCCGTGACCGCGCAGGCGAATCCGGCCGGGGCGGCTCAAGCCGTGGCCGCCGCGCCGGCTGCCGGCGATGCATTGCGCGGCGGGCGCACCGTCACGCCGAGCGGCGCCGACGATCGCGGTACGCTCGATGCGGCGCCGGGCATGGAACTCCCGTCAGCTGCGCAACGTCGGCGCGAGGCAGCGCAGGCCGAGGCAACCGAGATCGAGGCAACCGAGATCGAACTGCCAAGCGCTCGAGGTCCGCGCGAGGCAACGCAGGTCCAGGCAACCGACTTCGAGCCGCCAAGCGCACAAGATCCGCACGAGGCATCGCAGGTCCACGCGACCGGCATCGAACCGCAAAGCGTAGAAGGTTCGCGCGAGGGGAATCAGGCCGAGACAACCCGCATCGAACCGCTGCGCACACGGGATGCGCGCGAGGCGGCGACACCCGTGGAGCCTTCGCTCGCGGCCGTTACGCCGCCGCTCGACGACCCAACACGCACGCGTGGCGGCGCGAGCGCCGCGTTAGACGTTTTGCGCAATGCGGGCCTGCGCGTGTCGACCGACCGCGGCAAAACGGCTGCCAAGCCGGCCGCGGTTGCGCCAGCCAAAAGCGCTGCGCCGCGAGCGCCCGTCGTTGTGCCTACGCCGCGTCCGCGCCGAGTCGAAGCACAGCCGCAGCCGCAGCCGCCAGGGTCGGCTTCGGCGACCCCGGCGCCATGGGACGACATGCCCGCGATCGGCGACTATCCGCCGCCCTCATCGGAGGACGACTATTTCTCTGGGATGCCCGACGACGGCTTCCCCCCCGCATTCGGCGCCGGTCCCGACGACGTTCGGCTGGACGCGCACTTCGGCGCACCCGCGGCGCCGACGACGCCAGCGGTCGATTTGAGCCAACTGCCGCCGCCGCTGGCGCTCGATGCCATCGGCTTCGTGGGTGACTGGCCGGTCTTGGCGCGCAGTCTCGGGTTGACGGGCGTGGCGCACCAATTGGCGTTCAATAGCGAATTGACGGAACTGGCCGGCGACACGCTCTCGCTGAGCGTTCCCGTGCCGCAGTACGCCGACGCCGCGCAAGTGGCGAAGCTGAAGACGGCGCTTGCCGAGAAACTCGGCAAGCCCCTCGAAGTGCGCGTCACGGTCGGCCCCGCGCGCCGCACGGCGGCCGTGCTGGACGCCGCTGCGCGCGCCGAGCGGCAACGTGAGGCGGAGCGCGAAATCGGCGCCGATCCCTTCGTTCAGTCGCTGATTCGCGACTTCGGCGCGAGCATCGTGCCGGGCTCGGTCAGGCCGATCGCACCCGACGCCGAGGCGGGCGCCGGCGCGCACTGAGTGCCGCCCGCACCGCGGCCAACCAGAGACACCTCTTCCCAACCACTCATTGGCGGCGTCGCGTCGACGCGAGGGCCGCAGGTAACGACACCACGATCGAAGGAGCATAACCATGATGAAAGGCCAACTCGCCGGGCTCATGAAGCAGGCCCAACAGATGCAGGAAAACATGAAGAAGATGCAGGAACAGTTGGCGCAGATCGAGGTCGAGGGCCAGTCCGGCGCCGGCCTCGTGAAAGTGACTATGACCTGTAAGAACGATGTGCGCCGTGTGTCGATCGACCCGAGCTTGCTCGCCGACGACAAGGACATGCTCGAAGATCTCGTCGCGGCCGCGTTCAACGACGCCGTGCGCAAGGCCGAAGCGACGGCGCAAGAAAAAATGAGCGGCATGACCTCCGGTCTGCCGCTCCCGCCCGGGTTCAAACTGCCGTTCTGACGCTTGGGCGCGGCCGGCGCCCGCAAGCGCTTGGAGGAAGGCCTTTGCCGACCTGCGGCGTGCGAGGGCGCCTTCTTGGTGCGGCGCGTACTGACGACTGATATGAAACAGCCTTCCGCTCTCGTTGCGCTCGTCGAAGCGCTGCGCGCACTGCCCGGCGTCGGACCGAAGTCCGCGCAGCGCATGGCCTATCACCTGATGCAACACGATCGGGAAGGGGCCGAGCGCCTCGGCCGTTCGCTGTTGTTCGCAACCGAGCATTTGCGTCATTGCGAAAAGTGCAACACGTTCACCGAGGCGCGCGTATGCGACGTCTGCAGCGACGAGTCGCGCGATGCGACGCTACTGTGCGTTGTCGAGACGCCCGCCGATCAGATCATGCTCGAGCAGACGTTGACCTACCGGGGCCTCTATTTCGTGCTGATGGGGCGCTTGAGCCCGCTCGATGGGATCGGCCCGAAGGAGATCCACTTCGACCGTTTGGTCAAGCGAGCCTCGGACGGCATCGTCAAGGAAGTCGTGCTCGCCACCAACTTTACGAACGAAGGGGAGGCCACGGCTCACTACCTCGCGCAAACGCTCAAAGCGCGGGCGCTGACCGTGACGCGCCTCGCACGCGGCGTTCCGGTGGGCGGCGAGCTCGAATACGTCGATGCGGGCACCATTGCCCGCGCCGTGCTGGATCGGCGCTCGCTGTAGCTCACCGCGGCAACCGGTCGCGCCACCCGGCTAGGCACAGCGGCGTTGCCAGCCGTCGTCCCACGTTCTTGGATTGAGGAGAAGATCGACATGAGCGCATCGACAGGCCCGCTCGCGGGCGTCAAGGTGCTCGAACTCGGCACGCTGATCGCGGGTCCGTTTGCTTCGCGCTTGCTCGGCGAATTTGGCGCCGAAGTCATCAAGATCGAGGATCCGAATGGCGGCGATCCGCTGCGCAAGTGGCGCATGCTGTATCCGGAGGCGGGCGGAACCTCGCTTTGGTGGGCGGTGCAGGCCCGCAACAAGAAATCGGTGACGCTGAACCTCAAAGCGCCGCAGGGCAAGGAGATCTTGCTAAGACTCGCGCGCGAAGCCGACATCGTCGTCGAAAACTTTCGCCCGGGCTTGCTCGAAAAGCTCGGCCTCGGCTATGACGCGCTGAGCGCCGGCAACCCCGGTCTCGTCATGGTGCGATTGTCGGGGTACGGGCAAACCGGGCCCTATCGCGACCGGCCCGGCTTCGGCTCGATCGCCGAGGCGATGGGCGGCCTGCGCCATATCACCGGCTATCCCGATTTGCCGCCGCCGCGCATCGGCATCTCGATAGGCGATTCGATCGCGGCGCTGCATGCGGTGATCGGCGCGCTCATGGCGCTTCACCATCGGCAAGCGAACGGCGGAAAAGGGCAGATCGTCGACGTTGCGCTCTACGAGGCCGTCTTCAACATGATGGAGAGCATCGTGCCGGAGTACGGCGTCTATGGCGCCGTGCGCGAGCGCACCGGCGCTTCCTTGCCCGGCATCGTGCCGTCCAATACGTATCCGTGCAAGGACGGCAGCTTGGTGATCGGCGGCAACAGCGACCCGATCTTCAAGCGTTTGATGCTGGCGATCGAGCGCCCCGACTTGGCGGAGGATCCGGCGCTGGCGCACAACGACGGGCGCGTGCCGCGCACGCGTGAGATCGACGATGCAATCGGGGCGTGGCTAGCCGATCGCACCATCGACGAAGCCCTGGCGGTGCTCAACGCCGCCGATGTGCCGGTGGGACGTATTTATAGCGCGGCCGATATGTTCGCCGATCCGCAATTCGCCGCGCGCAAGATGATCGAGCACTTCAAGTGGCAGGACGGGCTCGATGTCGCGTTGCCGAACGTGACGCCCAAGCTATCGGAGACGCCCGGCGGCACCCGCTGGCTCGGGCCGGCGTTGGGGGAGCATACCGATGAAGTGCTCGGCTCGCTCGGTTACGACACCGCGTCGATCCAGCGCTTGCGTGAGCTCAAGGTCGTCTGAAGTCGGAATGCGGCGCCTGGCCGGATGGGTTCGTTCAGGTCGGCCCCGGCGCATCGGCCTGCGGCGTGATGACGATTTTGCCCGTCACGCGCCGCTGCGCCATATCCGCCAACGCCCGCGGCGTTTCCTCGAGCCGATAGCGCGCGCTGATGTGCGGCCGCAACTTGCCATTGCCCAGCCAGCGTAAGAGCTCGGCGAACGCCTGCGCGTTGTGTTGCGGTTCGCGCTTGGCGAACTCTCCCCAAAAGACGCCGACGATGCTTGCGCCTTTGAGCAGCGCGAGGTTCAGTGGCAGCTTCGGAATTTCGCCGCTAGCGAAGCCGACGACGAGGTATCGGCCGCGCCAGCCGATGCTGCGAAACGCCGGCTCGGCGAGCGCGCCGCCGACCGGATCGTAAATCACATCCGGCCCGCGGCCGTCGGTCAGGGCTCCGATGCGCTCGCGCAGATCTTCTCGGCCGTAGCAGATCGTCGCGTCGGCGCCGTGCTCGCGTGCGAGCCGGAGCTTCTCATCGCTGGATGCGGCCGCGATCACGCGCGCACCGATCGCCTTGCCGATTTCTACGGCGGCCAACCCGACGCCACCGGCAGCGCCGAGCACGAGCAGCGTTTCGCCGGCGCTCAGGGCGGCACGATCGACGAGGGCGTGGTGCGAGGTGCCGTAGGCCAGCGTGAACGCCGCCGCAGTGGCGAAGTCGGCTCCCTCGGGCAGCGGCATGCATGCGTCGGCCGCGGCGATCGCCTGCTCGGCGAAGCCGCCGACACGCGTAAAGGCCGCCACGGGCATGCCCACGTGCAGGCCCTGCACGCCTTCGCCCACGGCCCGCACCCGCCCGGCCACCTCGGAGCCGGGCGTGAACGGCAGCGGCGGCTTGAACTGATACTTGTTCTCGATGACGAGGACATCGGGGAAGTTCACGCTTGCCGCTTCGACAGCGACGACGACTTCGCCGGGACCCGGCTGTAGGTCCGGCAGCGTCTCGAGTTCAAGCGTCTCAGGCGGTCCGTGGCGGTTGCAACGAATGGCGCGCATCTGATGGTCCTTGGCGGGAAAAGGCGTGTCGACGCAGTGTAGATCAACTCGAACGACCGTGCCTTTTCGAGAGGAACGAATCGTGGCGCCGACCGCGCGCGCAAGCGTAGAGGTGCTCACGCTCCTCGGTTACAATCGCCGCATGCGAATCCTATTGAGCAACGACGACGGTTATCTCGCGCCCGGGCTGGCGGCGCTTTATCATGCGCTCAAGCCGCTCGGCGAGGTCACGGTCATGGCGCCGGAGCAGAACTGCAGCGGCGCGTCGAACTCGCTGACGCTCGCGCGCCCGTTGTCCGTTTGGCGCTCGGGCAACGGCTTCTATTACGTCAACGGCACCCCCACCGATTCGGTCCACATTGCGTTGACGGGCATGCTCGATCACAAGCCGGATCTCGTCGTGTCGGGCATCAACAACGGCCAGAATGTCGGTGAAGATACGCTTTACTCGGGCACGGTCGCGGCGGCCACGGAGGGCGTCATGTTCGGCGTGCCGTCCATCGCGTTTTCCCTCGTCGAGAAGGACTGGGTGCATCTAGACGATGCGGCGCATGTCGCGGCCGATATCGTTCGCCACTTTTTGGAGCACCCGCTCCCCGCGCACCCGCTCTTGAACGTCAATATCCCGAACAGGCCTTACGACGAATTGGGCGAGTGGGAGGTCACGCGGCTCGGCAAGCGGCATCCGTCGCAGCCCGTGATTCGCCAAACGAACCCGCGCGGCGAGCCGATCTACTGGATCGGCCCGTCGGGCGAGGCGCTCGATGCGACAGAGGGCACCGATTTTCATGCGCTTGCGAACGGCCGCGTCTCGATTACGCCGCTGCAGCTCGATCTCACTCATACGCAAATGATGGCCGCCACGCGCGAGTGGGCGCGGGCCGGGCGTCGCGATTCATGACGGGCGAACGCGCCAAGCGCTTTCCGCTCGGGCTGGCCGATCTCGAGCGCAAGCCGCGCACGGCCACGGAACGCACGCGCGAACCGCTTGTCGGGCGCGAGCTGGCGTCGCGTCGAAGTGACGCGCACGCGTCGCATGGCGCCGACAAAATGGGCGCACCCAACGTCCCGCTCACGAGCGCGCTGGCGCTGACCTCGGAACGCGTGCGCGAGCGAATGGTCGAACGCCTGCGGGGCAACGGCATTGCCGATGCGAGGGTTCTCGATGCGATGGCGGCCGTGCCGCGCCATATGTTCGTGGATCCAGGGCTGGCGGCACAGGCCTATGAGGATGCCGCGCTACCGATCGGGCATCACCAGACCATCTCGAAGCCCTCGGTCGTCGCACGCATGCTGGAACTCGCCGCGGTTGGCCGTCCGCTCGAGCGCGTCCTTGAAATCGGCACCGGCTGCGGGTATCAGGCGGCCGTGCTCGCCCGTATTGCGCGCGACGTCTATTCGATCGAACGGATCAAGCCGCTTTACGAGCGGGCCAAGCTCAACTTGAGGCCGCTGCGGGTGCCCAATATCCGGTTGCATTACGGTGACGGCCGGGTCGGATTGCCCAGCGTTGCGCCGTTCGACGCGATCGTGATCGCGGCGGCGGGGCTCGATGTGCCTCAGGCGCTGCTCGATCAGTTGGCCGTGGGTGGCCGGCTCGTTGCGCCGGTCGGTTCGCAGAGCGGGCAGGCTCAGGTGCTCACGCTTGTTGAGCGGGTGGCCGCCAACCAGTGGCGCGAGTCTCGTCTCGATCGTGTTTTCTTTGTCCCCTTGAAATCCGGAGTGATTTGACACCGATGTTTACGTTGCGCGCGATGCAAACAAACAACGAACAGGCGCGATCGACCGCCGCTCAGCGCGTCGTCTGTGCGCTTGCCCTCACGACGCTCGCCGCATGTGCGACGCGGCTCGATCAGGCGCCCGTGGTCGACCGCTCGAGCCCGCTGGCCACGGGCGCCGCAGCCGCCCTCGGCGCGTCGCAGCCGGCGGTGCCGCTCGGCCCGCCGCCGCCCGGGTATTACCGCGTCAAGCCTGGCGACACGCTCTATCGGATCGCGCTCGAAAACGGGCAGAACTACCGCGATATCGCGGCGTGGAACAATCTGGCGAATCCGAACCAAATCGAGGTCGACCAACTGCTGCGCGTCGCACCCCCCGGTGCAAACACCGCCGCGATGACGCCGGGCGTGGCCACGGCGCCCGTAACGAATGGCGGCGCCGTTTCAGGCGCGCCGCTCGCGCCGCCGGCGGCAGGCGCTCCGGCCACCTCGGGCACGGCCACGGCGAACGCGTCGGCGCCGCCCATCTACGGCGCAGGCCCCGGCTCGACCGCCACCACCATTCCACCGCAGCCGGCGGCGAGCACGCCCTCTCCTGCGGCCGCGAGCGACGGCAGCATAACGTTCTCTTGGCCCGTCTCGCCGCACGGGAATGTTCTCAACACCTTCGACGACAACCGCAACAAAGGGCTGAACATCGGCGGCACGCCGGGCGAGGCGGTGAAGGCGGCTGCGGACGGGCGCGTCGTCTACGCCGGAAATGGGCTGCGCGGTTACGGCAATCTCATTATCATCAAACACAACGCGACGTATCTCACCGCCTATGCACACAACCGCGCTTTGATGGTAAAAGAGGGGGACGCGGTGACGAAGGGGCAGAAGATCGCCGAGATGGGCAATAGCGATTCCGACCGCGTGATGCTGCATTTTGAGATCCGCCGGCAGGGCAAGCCTGTCGACCCGATGACATACTTGCCGCCGCAATAAAGCGATACGACCATGCCGACATCGAAGCGCCGCAAGCAGCAAGCCGAAACGGACACGCTCGTCACACAGGACCGGGTGCCTGACGCCGGCGCTTCGACGCACGAGCCCGACGAGGAATCCGCGGAAGCCGAAACCGATTTCGAGCCCGAGGCGGCTTCCGGGGAAGGCGAGGAGAGCGAAGGGCGCGAGGAAGCGGCGGAGCCGGCCCCCGATCCCGACGATTTTCGGGCGCTCCTGCAGGCGGAGTTGACCGCCGATACGATTCAGCATTATTTGAACCGCATCAGCGTGAAGCCGTTACTGACGGTCGAGGAAGAGCAGCGCTATTCGAGGTTGGCCAAGGCGGGCGAATTCGAGGCCCGCCAAGTGATGATCGAGCGCAACCTGAGGCTCGTCGTCAGCATTGCCAAGGGTTACCTCAATCGCGGCGTGCCGCTGCTCGATCTGATCGAAGAGGGCAACCTCGGCCTCATGCACGCGATCGAGAAATTCGACCCCACGCGCGGTTTTCGCTTCTCGACCTATGCGACTTGGTGGATTCGCCAAAGCATCGAGCGGGCGATCATGAACCAGGCGCGCACCGTGCGATTGCCCGTCCATGTCATTCGCGAACTCAATCAGGTGCTGCGTGCAAAGCGCCATTTAGAAAAGAATTCGATGAATTCGGGCGAGCCGGTGGAGCGGCGCGACGCCAGTATCGACGATATCGCATACCTCACCGGCAAAACCACCGATGAAGTAACCGATATTCTGGCGCTCAACGAACATACGGCCTCGCTCGACGCCCCACTCGATTTGGATCCGGCCAGCAGCCTGTTGGATCTGCTATCGGACGATCAAAGCCAATCGCCCGACGCCGAAGTGCAGCACCGCGAACTCGAAACCTTGACGCGGGCATGGCTGTCGCGTTTGTCCGACAAACACCGGCATGTCATCGAGCGACGCTTCGGCCTGAATCACATCGAGCCGGCCACGCTGGAAGAGTTGGCCGACGAAATGGGTCTCACGCGTGAACGCGTGAGACAAATTCAACAAGAGGCGCTCGTGCGCCTGAAACGCTTTTTCGCATCCAACGGTGTGCGTAAGGACGCGGTCCTTTAGCGTGACGGCGCTAGCGCGTTTCCTCTGCGGAACGAATCCTGGTTCATGATCCCGATTCTCGTTTTCGACATCGAGACGATTCCCGATGTCCCCGGCATTCGTCGTCTCGACGATCTGCCCGCGTCGATGACTGACGCCGAAGTGGCCGAATACGCTTTTGCAGCGCGGCGTGAAAAAACCGGCAGCGATTTTCTGCCACACTACCTGCAACGCGTGGTGGCGATCTCGTGCGTCTTCCGCGATCGCACCGGGTTCCGGGTCCGCTCGCTGGGCACCGTGGAAGATGGCGAAGCCGCGCTCATTCAATCGTTTTATCGCGTCATCGAAAAGTACACGCCGCAACTCGTGTCGTGGAACGGCGGTGGCTTCGACTTGCCCGTCTTGCATTACCGGGCGCTGGTGCATGGCGTTTCCGCCTCCCGGTATTGGGATCTCGGCGAAGACGATCGCGACTTCAAGTGGAATAACTACATCAGCCGGTACCACTCGCGCCATACCGACTTGATGGATGTTCTCGCCATGTACCAGGCGCGCGCCAATGCACCGCTCGATTCGCTCGCGAAGCTTTGCGGTTTTCCGGGCAAGCTCGGGATGGACGGGGGGCAGGTATGGACGGCCTTCCGCGAAGGGCGTATCGAAGAAATCCGCAACTATTGCGAAACGGATGTCGTCAACACTTATCTGCTCTACTGTCGCTTTCAACTGATGCGCGGCGCTTTTTCCCCTGATGAGTACGCGGACGAGATCGCTTTCGTGAAACAGTCCCTCGGGCAAGAAAGCGCACCGCACTGGGTGCAATATCTTGCCGCTTTCGGCGAGGCGACCGGCGGCGCCGCGCCGAACTGACTTCGCATCGAGCGCAACCCCGGCGTACCCGGTTCGTGCGCATGCTCGAGCGGTTCGAACCGCTTTCTCTCCCTCAATCCAACTCCAGCACGATCGGCTGGTGATCCGAAGCTTGCGTCGTACCATCGATCTCGCAGCTTCGCAGCCGAGCGCGCAGGTCGTCCGTGACGAACACGAAATCGCAGGTCATGGGGCCGTCGCTCCATTGCTGGGTGTCGTAGACGCCGGCGGTGAGCGGGGGCGTTCGGCCCGGATGCAATGCAGTCCACGCATCGACGAAGCCGGGGGAGCCCGCTAACGGTGCGATAAACCGTTGATACGCCTGCGAGCGGAACGCGCTATTGAAATCTCCGCAGACGATCGCGCTGACAGGGCGCGAGGTCGGTGCAAATGGGCCCGTGGCGTTCTCGGCCGCTGCCGGATGCGCGGCGTGATCGGCTGCCTCTTGTTGCAACCGCCGCAACTCGTCCACTTGCGCCAGGCGTTGCTTCAACGAATAAAATTCGAGATGAGTGACGACGATACGCAGCGCGCCGCCGCTCGTTTCGACGACTGCTTCGAGCGCGACCCGTTGCATCGACGGGGCTGCGGCATCGGCAGGCCATGGCAATGAATGGCGTATGACAAGCGAAACCGGCAATCGAGTCGCAAGCGCATTGCCGAACTGGCGCCGCCGAGGCGATCCGTCGAGCGACGGCAGGTCGGCCCCGATCGCGTCGAGCACGGTGTACCCGGAAAGCGCCAGCTCCAGTTCGGCGAATTGGTCTGGGCCCGGCCCGCCGGGCAGCACGCCGAACCCGCGCGTGACCTCCTGCATGCAGATCACGTCGAAATCGGCGATACGCTTTGCTTGTTCGACGGTACGCTTGAGATCGACGCAGCCGTGGGCATCGCGCCCCCATTGCACATTCCAACTTACGAGCTTCACAGTCGCCTCCGTTGCGTTGCGCCGTTCGTCTACAATCTCGCCTTTCGTCTCATGTCCGCCAGGAAGCCGCAGGTGTCCCAATTTCCTCGTAGTAACGCGCGTCGCAGCGAGCGCGGCGCATCGCCCGCCGAAGTCGTTCAAGCCCCAATTATCGAAATCGACTCGCTCGATATGGAGGCGCGTGGCGTCGGCCGTTTGACAACCGAGAACGGCGAACCCGGAAAGGTCATTTTCGTCGAAGGTGCGCTGCCGGGCGAGCGTGTGACCTACTCGAGCTATCGCAAGAAGGCGAGCTTCGAGCAGGCGCAAGTCGTCGACATCTTACGAGCAAGTCCCATGCGCACCGCGCCGCAATGCAAGTTTTTCGGCACATGCGGCGGCTGCTCGATGCAGCATCTGGACGAGCGTGCACAAGTGGCGATCAAGCAGCGCGTGCTCGAGGATAACCTCTGGCACCTGGCAAAAATTCGGCCCGAGACTGTATTCAGGCCCATCCACGGGCCGTCATGGGGCTACCGTTACCGCGCTCGGCTGACCGTTCGCCATGTCGCGAAAAAAGGCGGTGTCCTCGTCGGGTTCCACGAAAGAAAAAGCAGCTATGTTGCCGACATGACGAGCTGCGAAGTGTTGCCGCCTCATGTTTCGGCCATGCTCGTGCCGCTGCGCCGGCTCGTCGAAAGCCTTTCGATCCGCGATCGCTTGCCGCAAATCGAGTTGGCGGTGGGCTCGACGGTAACCGCCCTCGTGCTGCGCGTGCTCGAGCCGATGACAGCCGAAGACGAGGCACAGGTGCGCGCGTTCGCGGATGCATACGGCGTGCAGTTCTGGGTTCAGCCGAAGGGGCCCGACACGGCCGCGCCGTTCTACCCGAAAGACGTCGAGCTCGATTACAGGTTGCCCGAATTCGACATTCGCATGCCGTTCAAGCCGACCGATTTCACCCAGGTCAATCATGCGATCAACCGCGTGCTCGTCGGTCGGGCGCTGCGCCTGCTCGCGCCGGGCCGCTCGGAACGCGTGCTCGATCTGTTTTGCGGTCTGGGCAACTTTACCTTGCCGCTTGCGCGGTTGGCGCGCGAAGTCGTCGGCATCGAAGGCAGCGAGGCGCTGACTTCGCGCGCGCTCGCCAACGCAAAAGTCAATGGCGTCGATCGTCACACGTCGTTCGCTTGCCGCAATCTGTTCGAGGTGACGGCCGACGATCTGCGTGCGCTCGGGCCGTTCGACAAATTCCTCGTCGACCCGCCGCGGGAAGGCGCACTCGCTATCGCGAAGGCGCTTGCCGAGATCGCCCAAAGCGGGGTGGGATCGCTGCCGGGACGAATCGTGTATGTGTCATGCAACCCGGCGACGCTCGCGCGAGACGCCGGCTTGCTCGTGCACGAGGCAGGGTATCGCTTGAAGGGCGCGGGTGTGGTCAATATGTTCCCGCATACGTCGCATGTCGAATCGATTGCGTTGTTCGAACGCGGGTAACGGCAAACAGCAGCGGCGAACGGCAAGCGGCAGCCGCAAACGGCAGGCGCAAACGGCAGGCGCAAACGGCACCGGCACCGGGAGCGGCAAACGCGGCCGTTGCTACCAACGACAGCCCGAACCGTTCAGCGCATCGTAAGCAAGCATTGGCAAAGCAAGCAAGCCCATATCCGCGTGGGCTCGGCGGCAATCGGCGTAGGCCGCCTTTGCCGTCTGCCGGGTCAATTCGGACTCTGCGGGTGCCGAAGCGGGGTGGGCCGAGCCGGCCCTCGAAGCGGCGCGTTCCGCGTTGCTGCGATAGGAGAACGATCCCGATCTGTCGATCGCCTCGAGGGCGCTTTGCGGGCCAATGGCGGGATCGAGCGTACCGGATTGCGGCGCAATCCGTTGCTGCGCGGGGCGAGCCGCCACGGGAGTCGATGGGGTTGCGGGGGCGCGCACTCGAGCACCCTTGCCCGGGCGGATCGGCGGCCGAGGCGGTGTTTCAACGTTGCCTGCGAATGCATTGTCGGGTGCGCGGGGCGCCGCAGGCGGTGCCAATAATGCGACTACTAGGGCCGGACGGCGGGGCGCTGCTTCTGCGCTCGCATCCGCCGCCGCGGCATCGAGGCGCCACCACGCCAGCCCGTGCAGCAGGAGAACGACGGCTAACGTTGCAACGGCCGGCGCATGGCGCGACGGCGCAGCATATCGTTTGCCGCAGTGCCCGTTGGCATGATTCGCGGGGCGATGAAGGGGGGCGGGGACAGGCGGCGCGGCGGGCAAGGAGATCTAATAGGCTGGGGAAAAAGCGTGGTGTGGACAACGCACAGCGCGCGGATTCGACGCCTGATGCATTGGTGAGCCGCCCATCCTAGCTATCCCGTTATTTCCCGCCAAGTTGAAACCCGTCTCGAAGTTCGAGCCGTCATCGCGTCGCGGCGGATCGGGCGGAGCCCGGACGCCTCGCCGCAAAACAATGAGCCCCCGGCGCGCCAGGCGTACGGGGGCTCAGTCTTGCGATGGGGCGGCGGGCGCCAGCGGCGTTGCCGCCGCGCCGGATCAGTTCCGATTGCCGCCAAAAATGCCGAGCAGCGACAGCAGATTGACGAAAACGTTGTAGAGATCGAGATAGATCGACAGCGTGGCCGAAATGTAGTTCGTTTCGCCGCCGTTGACGACGCGCTGAACGTCGAACAGCATGTAGGCCGAAAAGATCACGATGGCCAGCACGGAGACGGTCAACATGAGCGCCGGCAGGTGCAGGAACATGTTGGCGACGCTCGCGAGGATGATCACGATCACACCCATGAACAGCCACTGCCCGAGACCCGAGAAATCGCGCTTGCTGACCGTGGCGATCGTGGCCATGGCCGCGAATATGACGGCCGTGCCGCCGAACGCGAGCATGATCAGCGACGCACCGTTCGAAAAGTGCAGGATCATCGTCAGGATGCGCGAGAGCATCAGGCCCATGAAGAACGTGAAGCCGAGCAGCACGAGCACGCCGACGGAGCTTTCCTTCGTTCGCTCGATCGCGAACATGAAGCCGAACGCGATCGCCAGGAACGCGAACATGCTCATCACCGGGCTCGTGGCGGCAAAGAGCGAGAAGCCGGTTGCAACGCCGAGCCATGCGCCGATCACCGTCGGAACCATGGACAGCGCGAGCAGCCAATAGGTATTCCGTAGCACCCGGTTGCGCAGGGCGGTCGAACCGGCGGCGCCGCCGCGGGCGACGTTGTACGGATAGTCGTTCATGCTTTCTCCTTGCGTAAAAACGCATTCGAACTGGGCCGTTCGATGCCCGGCGAAGAGCCGGGATCTGGCTCACCCGTTCCTAAGATCGGTGCGGTGCGCACGAGTTTCAAGCGCTCCGGGGTATTTTGCACCACCTTTCCGAGGCGTAAGGGTTCGATCGCAATCATACACTGGAACATGCTACAATTGCAGATTCGTTAGAATCCGTAACCCCTTAATTTTTTGGAGTTTTTATGGCGATCGAGCGTACCCTGTCGATTATCAAGCCCGATGCAGTGGCGAAAAACGTGATTGGCCAGATCTACAGCCGCTTCGAAAACGCGGGCCTGAAGATCGTCGCGGCGCGCATGGCTCAGCTCTCGCGCGCCGACGCGGAAAAGTTCTACGCCGTGCATGCCGCACGCCCGTTCTTCAAGGACCTCGTCGAATTCATGATTTCGGGCCCGGTCATGATCCAGGTTCTCGAAGGCGAGAATGCCATTCTGAAGAATCGCGACCTGATGGGCGCGACCGATCCGAAGAAGGCCGACAAGGGCACGATCCGCGCCGATTTCGCCGACAGCATCGACGCCAATGCGGTGCATGGCTCCGACGCGGCGGAAACGGCGGCCGTGGAAGTCGCATTCTTCTTCCCGGAAATCAACGTCTACTCGCGCTGATCGCAGGGCGGGGGCGAATCGAGCCCGCGAATCGACGCTTGGCGCGCTCGGCTCGCCCATCGCCGCCGCTTTCTTTCGGCGGCGATGGGCGGCCCGCATTGAAACAGCAGGATCCGACATGACGAGCAGCACTCCCGTCAATCTTCTCGACTTCGACGCCGCAGGTCTCGTCGCATATTGCGACAGCCTGGGCGAGAAGCCGTTTCGCGCCAAGCAACTGCAGCGCTGGATTCACCAGTACAACGCCGCGGATTTCGACGGCATGACCGATCTCGCGAAGTCGTTGCGCGCGAAGCTGAAGGACCGCGCGGCGATCGTCATGCCGCCCGTGGTGAGCGACCATGTTTCGACCGACGGCACGCGTAAGTGGCTCGTCGACGTCGGCAACGGCAATGCCGTCGAGACCGTGTTCATCCCGGAAGAAACGCGCGGCACGCTCTGCGTATCGTCGCAGGCCGGATGCGCCGTCAACTGCCGGTTTTGCTCCACGGGCAAGCAGGGTTTTTCCCGTAATTTGACGACGGGCGAGATCATCGGCCAGTTGCGCATGGCCGAATTCGCGTTGCGGGCCGCGCTTGGACGCCCACACGCGCCGGACAGCAAAGGCGAGCGCGTCATCACGAACGTCGTCATGATGGGCATGGGCGAGCCGTTGCTCAATTACGACGCGCTCGTCCCCGCGCTGCGGCTGATGCTCGACGATAACGCCTACGGTCTCTCTCGGCGCCGGGTCACGGTGTCTACCTCGGGCGTGGTGCCGATGATGGATCGGCTCGGCGCCGATTTGCCCGTCGCGCTGGCTGTATCGTTGCATGCGCCGAACGACGCGCTGCGCGACATGCTGGTGCCGCTGAACAAGAAGTATCCTCTGCGCGAGCTGATGGCCGCCTGCTCGCGTTATCTCGAAGTGGCGCCGCGCGATTTCGTCACGTTCGAGTACTGCATGCTGGACGGTGTGAACGATAGCGACGCGCACGCACGCGAGTTGCTTGCGCTGACGGCGGATGTGCCTTGCAAATTCAACTTGATCCCGTTCAATCCGTTCCCGGAATCCGGGCTCTTTCGCTCGAAGCCGGAGCGGATCAAGCGGTTCGCGCAGATCCTCATCGACGCGGGCATCGTCACGACGGTGCGCAAGACGCGCGGCGACGACATCGATGCCGCGTGCGGTCAGCTCGCGGGCGCCGTGAAGGATCGCACGCGCGTCGCCGAACGGATGGGGCTCGGCGCGCAAGGCCGAGGCGCAAGCGCTCAAGGGGCCGATGGCCGAACGAGCAAAGTGATCGAGGTGCGGCACGTGCGCTGACGGGGGGCGGTGTGGTACGGAAGCGGGCGCGCCGCGGCTAGCGCCGCGTGGCAGGCAAATGGGGCGCGCGCCCACGGAGTGAATGGATTGACGGTTCGCGCATCGACGCCAATGAGTCGGATTGGCGGGGCGCGGAGTGGATAAAGAGAATCGACGCGAGGATCAGGGATGAGTGAGCCGCAGCATCCGCAATCAGAAGGCATACAGACGAGCGCGGAACGTTCGGGCGCGGGGGGAAGCGCCGTACCGCAAACGGCGCCCGGCGCGACCTTTGCGCCGCTCGATTCGCTGGCGGCGGTCGGCGCCCGTCTGGCGCAGTTGCGAAACGCGAAAGGCTGGTCCGTCGACGACGTTTCCGCGCGCTTGAAAGTCGCGCCGAACAAGATGCGCGCGCTCGAGGCGGGCGACATCAGCCAACTGCCCGGCACGACGTTCGCGTTGGGTGTGATTCGCAGCTATGCCAAGATGCTCGGCACCGATCCCGAACCGTTCGCGCAGGCGCTGCGACGTGTCAAAGGCGAACCCGAGCCCGATTTGTCGATGCCCGCATCGAGGGGCGCCGATTTGCCGCGTGGCCGGGTTTCGGTGTCCCTCGGGGGCACGCCGAAGCACCGGTCGCGGTGGTGGGGCGTTGCGGCCGGCGCGATCGTTCTCGTTGCGCTCGCGATGTGGCGGCAGGGCGGCGATTCGTCGGCCTGGCTCGCGCGCCTGAAGGCGAGTGCGGGCGGGATGGCGGCCAATCCGGGCGGCCCGGCGTCGAGCGCCGTGGCGCCCGGCACGGCGGTGACGGCGGTGGGCTCGGTCGGCGAGCAGCCGGCCGCCGCGTCGGGCGTCGCTCCCGCTTCCGAGCCGCAGGCGAGCGGTCCTGCGATCACGCGGCTGGAGCCGACGGACACAGCTTCTGAACCGGTCGTCGCTCAGGCGGCGCCGGCGGTATCGGCAGCCTCGGCCGCGGCATCGTCGTCCGCGGCCACGGCGCAGCAGCAAGCCCAACCGGCGAGCGCCGGCGCGGCAGAGTCGGCGGCTGCGTCGACGCCGGCCTCTCAGGCCGCGGCGCAAGCGCCGGTGCCGGGCGCAGCGACGATCGCCGTCAAGGTCACTCAAGACAGTTGGTTCAGCGTGCGTGACAAGAACGGCAAGGAAGTGTTCTCCGGGCTCGTGCATGCTGGCGACACCAAGGAACTCTCGGGCATGCCGCCGTTCAAGATCACCGCGGGTAACCGTGCGGGGCTCGATTCCGTGACGCTCGACGGGCAGAAGGTCGACGCGGCAAAATTCGGCCCCAATAAGGGCAACGTCGCGCACTTCACGTTGCCTTGAGGGCTTGACGATCGACAGCCGCGGCGAGCGTGCCGCGCTTCATTCATTCGGGCGCGCAGTGGCGGTCAGCGCCGCGCGCGCAGCACAACTAGGACTCAAGGGTCTTTCGATGGCTACCGACAGCAGCAGTCAGATTTGTTCTTCCGAGCCGGTTTTCGGCGGTCCCGCGAAGCGGCGCGCCTCCCATGCGGTCGACGTTCGCTGGGGCGGCCAGCTCGTGACCATCGGCGGCGACGCGCCCGTGCGCATTCAATCGATGACGAACACGGATACGGCCGACGCCATAGGCACGGCCATTCAAGTCAAAGAACTGGCGCAAGCGGGTTCCGAACTCGTTCGCATCACGGTGAACACGCCCGAGGCGGCGCAAGCCGTGCCTGCCATCCGCGAGCAACTCGATCGCATGGGCGTTGCCGTGCCGCTGGTGGGCGATTTCCATTACAACGGCCACCTGTTGCTGCGCGATTACCCGGCGTGCGCCGAGGCGCTGTCGAAGTACCGGATCAATCCCGGCAACGTCGGTCAGGGCGCGAAACGCGACACGCAATTCGCCCAGATGATCGAAGCGGCGATCCGTTACGACAAGCCGGTGCGTATCGGGGTGAATTGGGGCAGCCTCGATCAAGATTTGCTTGCGCGCATGATGGACGTAAACGCGGCGCGCAGCGAGCCGTGGGAAGCGCAGAGCGTCATGTACGAGGCGCTGATTCAATCGGCGATCGGTTCGGCCGAACGCGCGGTAGAACTCGGTCTGTCCCGCAGCAAGATCATCTTGTCTTGCAAGGTGAGCGGCGTCCAAGATTTGATTGCCGTCTATCGAGAGCTTGCGCGCCGCTGCAAATTCGCGCTGCACCTGGGGCTGACCGAGGCCGGCATGGGTTCGAAGGGCATCGTCGCGTCCACGGCAGCCCTCAGTGTGCTGCTGCAAGAAGGCATCGGCGATACGATCCGCATCTCGCTCACGCCGGAACCCGGCGCCTCGCGCACGGGCGAAGTCGTCGTCGGTCAGGAAATCTTGCAGACGATGGGCTTGCGTTCGTTCACGCCGATGGTCATCGCCTGCCCCGGCTGCGGTCGCACGACGAGCACGCTGTTTCAGGAATTGGCGTCTCAAATTCAGAACTACCTGCGTGCGCAGATGCCCGTGTGGCGCGATCAATACCCCGGCGTCGAAAAGATGCACGTGGCGGTGATGGGTTGCATCGTGAACGGCCCAGGCGAATCCAAACAGGCCAATATCGGCATTAGCCTGCCGGGTTCGGGGGAAAATCCCGCAGCGCCGGTTTTCATCGACGGCGAAAAGGTCAAAACGCTGCGCGGTGAACACATCGCCGAGGAATTTCAGCAAATCGTGAGCGACTACGTCGAGCGCCGTTACGGCAGCGCGAGCGTCGCTAACTAAAGTATCGACCGGACAACGATGACAGAACAGAAGAGAAAGCTCGAAAAGCTTGCGGGCGTCAAAGGCATGAACGACATCCTGCCGCAGGATGCCGTGTTGTGGGACTTCTTCGAAGCGACGGTCAAGTCGATGCTGCGGGCATACGGCTATCAAAATATTCGCACGCCGATCGTGGAGCACACGCAACTGTTCACGCGTGGGATCGGCGAAGTCACCGATATCGTCGAGAAGGAGATGTACAGCTTCGTCGATTCGCTGAACGGCGAACATCTGACGCTGCGTCCCGAAAACACCGCGGCCGTCGTGCGCTCGGCGATCGAGCACAATTTGCTCTATGACGGTCCGAAGCGGCTTTGGTATATCGGCCCGATGTTCCGCCACGAGCGTCCGCAGCGTGGGCGCTATCGCCAGTTTCACCAAGTCGGCGTCGAGGCGCTCGGTTTCGGCGGTCCCGATGCCGACGCCGAAATCATCCTGATGTGCCAGCGGCTGTGGGACGATCTCGGCCTCACGGGCATTCGGCTCGAGATCAACTCGCTCGGTCTTGCCGACGAACGTGCTGCGCATCGCGTGGAATTGATCGCCTATCTCGAAAAGCACGTGGACGCGCTCGACGAGGACGCCAAACGCCGGCTGTATACGAACCCGCTGCGGGTGCTGGACACGAAGAATCCTGCGCTGCAGGAAATCGCCAAGAACGCGCCCAAGCTCATCGATTTCCTCGGCGACGCTTCCCGTGCGCACTTCGAAGGGCTGCAGCGGCTGCTCAAGGCCAACAACATCCCGTTCACGATCAATCCGCGGCTCGTGCGCGGCCTCGATTACTACAACTTGACGGTGTTCGAATGGGTGACCGATAAGCTCGGCGCGCAAGGCACGGTGGCCGCCGGCGGCCGCTACGATCCGCTGATCGAGCAGTTGGGCGGCAAGCCGACGGCCGCGTGCGGCTGGGCGATGGGCGTCGAGCGCATCCTCGAATTGCTCAAGGAAGAGTCGCTCGTGCCGCAGGAAGAGGGCTGCGACGTGTATGTCGTGCATCAAGGCGAGAACGCACGCGAGCAGGCGTTCATCATCGCCGAGCGGCTGCGCGATACGGGCCTCGACGTCATCCTGCATTGCAGCGCCGACGGCGCGCAGGCGAGCTTCAAGTCGCAAATGAAGCGCGCCGACGCGAGCGGTGCGGCCTTCGCGGTGGTGCTCGGCGAGGACGAAGTGGCGAGCGGGACGGTCGGCGTCAAGCCGTTGCGCGAGGCGGCGGGCGCGGGCGAAAAGAGTGAGCAGCAGAGCGTGCCGGTCGAAAACTTGACCGAATTTCTAATCAATGCGATGGTTGCAACCGCCGAAGACGGCGACGACTGACGCAACTGTTGCCGCTCATGACCCGATCGGCGCGAGACAAGAAGGAATCGCTTAGCGATGAGTTATCACGACGAACAAGAATCGATAGAGAGCTTCAAGGCATGGTGGGCGCAATGGGGCGATACGACCACCTGGATCGTTCTCGCGGCGCTGGTTGCCGCGGCGGCATGGAACGGTTGGAATTTCTGGCAGCGCCGTCAGGCCACGCAGGCCGCCGTGCTTTATGAGCAAGTGCAGCAAGCGGTGTCGTCGAAGGACAAAGCGGCTGTCGCGCGCGATGCCGGAGATATGGAATCGCGCTATGGCGGCACGGCTTATGGTCAAATGACGGCCCTGGCAGCCGCCAAGGCGCTCTATGAAGCGGGCGATGCGGCGGGCGCGAAAGCGCAACTGCAGTGGGCCGTCGACCACGCCAAGGACGACGAGTACAAAGAAGTCGCGAAGCTGCGTCTTGCGGCGCTCCTGCTGGACGAGAAGGCATACGATGCCGGTCTCGCGTTGCTCGCCGGCACCCCGCCCGAAGGCTTCCAGGGCGCAGTGGCGGACCGCCGCGGCGATCTGCTCGCGGCCGCGGGCAAACGTGCCGACGCGCGCGGTGCGTACCAGCTCGCGCTGTCCTCGCTCGGCAAGAGCGATACGTCCGCCCGGCAGCTCATCCAATTCAAGCTCGATGCGCTCGGCGGCTAAGCCGCGCGCGCACCGACCCAGCCGGCCCAACCTGAACAACTTTTGACGAAGCTTCGCTCACCGATGAATTTGCTGAAACGTATCGCCGTGCCCATCGCTTGCGCGATGACCGTCCTCGCGATGACGGCTTGCTCGTCCACCAAGGACGAGCGCCGCAATCCGGTGCCGCTCACCGAGTTCAAGCCTGTCTTCAACGTCGAGCGGGCCTGGAAGGCAAGCGTCGGCAAGGCGGGGCGTTACTTCTTCTCCCCGGTCGTCGTCGGCGACGCAGTGTATGCGGCCGGCTCGAACGGGACCGTTGCGAAGATCGACGGCAAGACCGGGCAAGACATTTGGCGCACCAAGCTGCATACGGACCTGACGGCCGGGGTGGGCAGCGACGGCACGTACACGGCGGTCGGCGCGGAAAAGGGCGGCGTCGAGGTCATCGGCTCGGACGGCAAGCTGCTTTGGAAGACATCCGTGCCCGGCGAGATCGTTTCGCCGCCGCTCGTGGGTAGCGGCTATGTGATCGTGCGCACGATCGACGGCCAGATCAGCGCGTTCAACGCGTCGACCGGCGAATTGCGCTGGCAGTATCGCAACCGGGCGGTCCCGCTGAACCTGCGGGTCTCGGCCGGGATGACCTTCGCCGGGCAGGTGGCCGTGCTGGCGGGTTTCCCGGGAGGCTCGCTCGCCGCCATCAATTTGAAGACCGGCGATGACTACTGGCAGGCGCCCGTGTCGTTTCCGAAGGGCGTGACCGAAGTCGAGCGCATCAACGACGTGACGGGCGCGCCTACGCTGGTCGGCGCGCAAGCTTGCGCGGTCACGTTCCAAGGCCGCTTGAGCTGTTTCGACGCGAACAACGGCCAGAGCGTGTGGGAGAAGCCGTTCTCGGGCGTCAGCGGCTTGGCCGAAGACAACAGAGCGGTGGTCGCACCCGACGACTGGTCGGTGCTGCATGCGTTCGACGTGACGACAGGCAATCCGCTTTGGAAGAACGATAAGCTCAAAAATCGCGACTTGAGCGCGCCGTACTTGCTGGGGCCGAACGTGGTGGTCGGCGATTACCAAGGCTATGTCCACTTTCTTTCCCGCGACGACGGCTCGCTCCTCGCCCGCACGAAGACGGACGGCAGTGCGATCACGGCCGCGCCCGTGGCGGTGGACAATACGCTCATCGTGCAAACGCACGACGGCGATCTGTACGGGTTCGTGTCGCGCTGAACGCGGCATCTCGTCCAATCGCGACTGCGGGCCGGCTTAGCCGGCCGCAGCTGTTTCAGGTGCCGGCGCGCAGGGTGCGTGACCGGCGAATTGATACGCGGCGGTTTTCGCCCGTTGTATCGTGATAATTTTTAAGCGGCCATCGCGCGCATCGGGTCGTGCAGCCGGCAGCGCGTGCGGTCACCGGCACGCCGTGCCCGCTCTCATCGCTTGCTGTCGCGCACCGAAACCCGGTTGCTCCCGTGGCCCGTCGCTTTGACGAGCCGGTGCCGCGGCGCGAGCTCCATTTAGGCAACATCAGATGAAACCCGTTATAGCCCTCGTCGGGCGCCCCAATGTGGGGAAATCCACGTTGTTCAACCGGCTCACGCGTTCGCGCGATGCGCTCGTCGCCGATCTGCCCGGTTTGACACGCGATCGCCATTACGGCGAAGGGCGCGTCGGCGAACGCCCGTACCTCGTCGTCGATACGGGTGGTTTCGAGCCGGTGGCGAAGGACGGCATCCTGCACGCCATGGCGCTGCAGACGCGGCAGGCGGTGGAGGAATCGGACGTCGTCGTCTTCATCGTCGACGGCCGCAACGGATTGGCGCCGCAGGACAAGGCCATCGCCGATTACCTGCGCAAGACGGGGCGGCCGATCATGCTCGTCGTCAATAAGGCGGAGGGCATGAAATACACGGCAGTGGCGTCCGACTTCTACGAGCTCGGCCTGGGCGATCCGCGAGCGATCTCGGCTGCGCACGGCGACGGCGTCACGGAAATGATCAACGACGCGCTCGAACTCGCCTATGCCGGGCATCCTGAAGAAGAGCCGGAGCCGAGCGACGGGCGTGGCATCAAGATCGCGATCGTCGGGCGGCCGAACGTCGGCAAGTCCACGCTCGTGAACACGCTCATCGGCGAGGACCGCGTCATCGCCTTCGACATGCCGGGCACGACGCGCGATTCGATCTATGTGGATTTCGAGCGCCAGGGGAAGAAGTACACGCTGATCGATACGGCCGGTCTGCGCCGTCGCGGCAAAGTGTTCGAAGCCATCGAGAAATTCTCGGTGGTGAAGACCCTGCAATCGATCGCCGATGCGAACGTCGTCATCCTGCTGCTCGACGCGCGCCAGGACATTTCGGAGCAGGACGCGCACATCGCCGGGTTCGTGGTCGAGCAAGGGCGTGCGTTGGTCGTCGGCGTCAACAAATGGGACGGGCTGGATACTCACGTGCGCGAACGCACCAAAGCGGACATGACGCGCAAGCTCAAATTTCTCGAATTCGCGAAATTCCACTTCATTTCAGCCGCCGAGAAGACGGGGATCGGCCCGCTCATGCGTTCGGTCGACGACGCCTACGCCGCCGCCATGGCCAAGCTGCCCACGCCCAAGCTCACGCGCGCGTTGATCGAGGCCGTCGAATTCCAGCAGCCACGCCGTCGCGGCCCCGTGCGCCCGAAACTGCGCTACGCCCACCAGGGCGGCCAAAATCCGCCGATCATCGTCATCCACGGCAACGCGCTCGACGCGGTGACCGAGACTTACAAGCGCTATCTCGAAAACCGTTTCCGAGAAACTTTCTCGCTGACGGGAACTCCATTGCGCATAGAGTTCCGCTCGTCGACGAATCCGTACGCGGACAAAGGCTGATTCCCGCGCTCGGCGGGGGCGGCCGGATGGCCTAGTGGCCCCGTTCGACAACGAAAATCGGCTATAGTGTAGCGATTGGTGGCGGATTTCTTTTTCTTCGTCCCAATCTGGATCCAACCTGCAAAAAAACGACGGAGTTTGCTATGAGCAACAAAGGGCAATTGTTACAAGACCCGTTTCTGAACGCACTGCGCAAAGAGCACGTGCCGGTTTCCATCTACTTGGTCAACGGCATCAAGCTGCAAGGGAACATCGAATCGTTCGACCAGTACGTCGTGTTGCTCCGTAACACTGTGACCCAGATGGTTTACAAGCACGCCATTTCGACCGTGGTGCCGGCCCGTCCGGTCAATTTCCACCCTGATTCGGAAACGGCCTAAATTCATCCCAGCGGCCGGCACGGCGCCGACCCATCGGCGCGCTGTGCCGGCCGCTTCTCATTTAGACGCTCATCAATTTGATCAACGCAGCGCTAGTCGGCATCGATTTCGGCAAGATCGACTTCGAAGCCAGCCTCGAAGAACTCAGCTTGCTCGCGCAAAGCGCGGGCGCCCATCCCGCCGTGACGCTGACCGGGCGCCGTTCCAGCCCCGATGCCGCCTTGTTTGTCGGCAGCGGCAAAGCCGAGGAATTGCGTCTCGCGTGCGAGGCCAACGAGGTCGAGATCGTCATCTTCAACCACGCATTGGCTCCGGCGCAGCAGCGCAATTTGGAGCGGGCGCTTAACCGGCGCGTCGTCGATCGCACGAGTCTGATTCTCGACATCTTTGCGCAGCGGGCGCGCAGCCACGAAGGCAAGTTGCAAGTCGAATTGGCGCAATTGCAGTACATGGCCACGCGGCTCGTGCGCGCGTGGACTCACTTGGAGCGCCAAAAAGGCGGTATCGGCCTGCGCGGCCCGGGCGAGACGCAGCTCGAGACCGACCGCCGCCTGATCGGCGATCGGATCAAAATGCTCAAAGGGCGGCTCGACAAGCTGCGGCGCCAGCATGGCACGCAGCGGCGCCAGCGCGCCCGCAATCGGGCCATGTCCGTCTCGCTCGTCGGCTACACCAACGCCGGGAAATCGACGCTGTTCAATGCGCTGACGAAAGCGCAAGCCTATGCGGCCGATCAGTTGTTCGCGACGCTCGATACCACATCGCGCCGCCTCTACCTCGGCGACGAGGCGGGGCAAGTGATCATCTCCGATACGGTCGGGTTCATTCGCGAGCTGCCGCACCAACTGGTGGCGGCATTTCGCGCGACCCTCGAGGAGACGATTCACGCCGATTTGCTGCTGCATGTGGTCGACGCATCGAGCGCCGTGCGGCTCGACCAAATCGATCAAGTCAATGAAGTCCTTCAAGAGATCGGGGCGCACACGGTGCGGCAAATTCTCGTCTTCAACAAGATCGATGCGGTGCCGGAATTGGCGGCCCGCGGCGAGGCGGTCGAGCGAGATGAGTATGGTAATATTTCGCGCGTCTTTTTGAGCGCGCGCACGGGGCAGGGTTTAGATACGCTGCGCGCCGCCATTGCCGAAATCGCCACCTCAGAACATCTCCCAGATAGCGGGCGAGCGCAGCCGGGCGAAGCACCTCCGGGGCATGAGCGCGAAGACTTCGACGCGTCGGCGTCGGGCGCGCGGCCATGGCGCTCCGATTTGCATTGACCGGCTCTCCCAACTCGAGCGAAAGAACACAGGTGAACGAATACAACGAGCGGAGTTTCTGGCTGCGTGCGCGCGCCATTCTTTCGATCAGCGATCCTCGTTGGGGGCGCAGCGACGGTAACGGTAACCGGCAGCGTCCGAACGAACCGAAGCGCGGGCCCGGCGACGGCAACGGGCCGCCCGATCTCGACGAAATGTGGCGCGACTTCAATCGCCGCTTGTCGCGCTTGTTCGGCGGCAAAGGGCAGGGCTCCGGTCCCGGTGATCGCCGCCCGGACAACGGGCGCGCGGCACGTATCGGTGTGGGCATCGTCATCGGTGTCCTCGTGGCCATCTACATCGGCAGTGGGGTTTTCGTCGTTCAGGATGGCCAAACGGGCATCGTGCTTCAATTCGGCAAATATCGCGCAACGGCGGAGCCTGGCGTGCATTTGCGGCTGCCTTATCCGTTCGAAACCCACGAGATCGTCAACGTCGCGCAGGTGCGGTCGGTCGAAATCGGGCGCGGCAACCCGATGAGCGACTCGAGCATGAAGGATGCGTCCGTGATGACGCGCGACGGCGATATCCTCGATGTGCGCGTGGCGGTCCAGTATCAGGTGAAATCGGCGTCCGATTATCTGTTTCGCACCGCCGATCCCGATCTGAGCGTGACGCAGGCGGCGCAATCGACCGTGCGGGAGATCGTCGGCGCGCGCAGCACGGCGAGCCTGCTCGAGGGCAATCGCGATGCGATTCGCGAGCCGCTTGCGCAAGCGATCCAACGCGCGCTCGACCGGTATCGCACCGGCCTTGCCGTGGCGGGGGTAACGGTTCAATCCATCGAGCCGCCCGCAGCGGTGCAGAGCGCGTACGCCGATGCCGTGCGCGCAGAGCAGGAGCGGGCGCGCGCGAAAAGCGAGGCGCAGGCGTATGCCGGCCAGATTTTGCCCGGGGCGAAGGAACAAGCGCAGCGCATGATCGACGATGCCAAGGCGTATTCCGAACGCGCCGTCGCGCAGGCGCAGGGCGATGCCGAACGCTTCAAGGAGGTTTACGCCCAATACGCGAAAGCGCCTGCGCTCGTGCGCGAGCGAATGTACCTGGACACCATGCGCGAGATCTACTCGAACACGACGAAAGTGTTCGTCGGCAGCAAGGGCGGCAACAACGCGCTGAATTTATCGCTCGACAAGCTCCTCGAGTCGAACCGGCGCGCAACGCCCGAGGCAGCCGCCTCCGCCCCCGCGGCAACTGCGAGCACGGCGGCACCTGCCGCGTCGGCGCAGCTGCCGGCGGCAGCCCCGAGCGCGGCCAGTCAGGCCGCCGCTGCGAGCGAGGCAGTGCGTTCACGCGATGCGCTGCGTAGCCGTTCGCGCGAAGACGATCTACAGCAGCAATAGGGAGCGCTCCATATGAATCGCATTATTGCGCTCGTCGTCGTCGTCGTGGCCGTGCTGTTGCTCGGCTCCTCGACGTTGCTCGTGGTGGATCAGCGGCATGTCGCCGTGGTCTATTCGCGCGGCGGCAAGAACCCGGCCGTCCTCGGCCCCGGTTTGCACGTGAAGCTGCCCGCGCCGCTCCAAGCGGCCATGGTCGTCGATACGCGCGTGCGCACGCTAGTGCCGGCCGACCCCGATCGTTACGTGACTTCGGACAAAAGCGACCTGCTCGTCATGCCCGCGCTCAAGTACCGCGTGACCGATTCCCTGAAGCTGTTCAACGAGACCGACGGCGACCAGCAGAGCGCGAACGAGCGTCTGGCCGCACAGTTGCGCGCCGCGTTGGGTGCAGCGCTCGGCAAGCGTTCGCTCAACGAGGCAATCGCGAACCAAGGACAGGTCGTACAAGAAGCACAGGCGGCGATGGCCGGCGCCGCAGGCGCGCTCGGGATCGAGATCGTCGATCTGCAACTACTGCGCGTCGACTTGCCGCAAGCGAGCGCGGATGCGGTCTATAAGCGCATGGCGGCCGCAAGGGAACAAGTGGCTAGCGACGTGCGCGTCCAGAGCGCGGCGCAAGCGGCGCAAATCAAAGCCGACGCGGAGCGACAGCGCCAAGCCGTCCTGGCCGATGCCTACGCGTCCGCGCAGGCGATCAAGGGCGAGGGCGATGCGAAAGCGGCCGGCATTGCGGCGGACGCGTTCGGCCGCGATCCCGGTTTCTATCAGTTCTACGAAAGTCTGCAGGCTTATCGAAGCGTGTTCAAGGCAGGCGACGTGATCGTCGTCGATCCCGACAGCGAGTTTTTCCGCTTCATGCGTAGCCCCGACGGGAACGCCGTCTCACCCAATCCGGCCGCCTCGGCGTCACGCAAACACTGATTCAGGGGCGCCGCCGATCGATCGGCGGCGCCGGCACTCCCATGGACATGGCCGGTTCGTTACTGCTCGCGATCGCTCTGATGCTCATCATCGAGGGCATGTTCCCGTTCGTCTTCCCGAAAGCGTGGCGCGAGACGTTTCGTAGAATAGCGGAGCGGCCGGCGCATCATATCCGCATCGGCGGCTTGATCGTCATGGCGCTTGGCTTGTTGTTGCTCGTCGCCGCCACCTGAACGCTACGAAGGCGACCGCCATTGGCGCGTGTCGCGCTTCGCTTGACCCGCTTCCGGCTGCGCGTTGCGCGCCCCATTAACGTTGTAGGACCGAACCGATGTCGACCTGGCTGCTTCCCGAAAATATCGCCGACGTGCTGCCGTCCGAGGCACGCAAAATCGAAGAACTGCGGCGCGCGCTCCTCGACCGTTTTCGTACGTACGGGTACGAGATGGTGATGCCGCCGCTGCTCGAGTATCTCGAATCGCTGTTGACGGGCGGCGGCACCGATTTGAACCTGCGCACGTTCAAGCTCGTCGATCAATTGTCGGGGCGAACCTTGGGGCTGCGTGCCGATACCACGCCGCAAGTGGCGCGCATCGACGCCCACTTGCTCAACCGCCAAGGCGTGACGCGGCTTTGCTATGCCGGCAGCGTGTTGCACACGAGGCCGCGCGGGCTGCACGCAACGCGCGAGCAAATTCAGATCGGCGCCGAAATATACGGTCATGCGGGACTCGAAGCCGATCTCGAAGTTCAGCAACTGATGTTGGATGCGCTGCGCCTGGCTGGAATTACCGACGTCCGGCTCGATTTGTGTCATGCGGGCGTGCTGCTCGAATTGTTCGAGCGCGACCCGATCGCCGCCGAGCGCGGCGAAACGCTTTACGAGGCGTTAGCAGGCAAGGATGTACCGCGTATCGCGGAACTCACGCAAGACCTGAACCCGACGGTACGCGACGCGCTGCGCGCGCTGCCGTCGCTGTATGGCGACGCTTCGGTGCTCGATCTCGCGCGCCGGCAGTTGCCGCCATGGCCGGCCATCACGCGCGCGCTCGACGATTTGACGTTCCTCGCGACGCAGGTCGAAGGGGCGCAAGCGGCGATCGACCTCGCCGACCTTCGGGGCTACGCCTATCACAGCGGCGTGATGTTCTCGGCATACGTCGACGGCGTGCCGAACGCGCTGGCGCGCGGCGGCCGTTACGATCACGTCGGTCAAGCGTATGGGCGGGCGCGGCCGGCCACGGGCTTCTCGCTCGACTTGCGCGAGATCGCGCGAATTTCCCCGATCGAGGCTCGCAGCAGTGCGATCCTCGCGCCGTGGAAGCACGACGAAGCGTTGCGCGAGCGCGTCGCCGCACTGCGCGATGCGGGCGAAGTCGTGATCCAAGCGTTGCCGGGGCACGATCACGCGCTCGACGAATTCGCCTTCGACCGCGTGCTCGTCGAGCGCGAAGGCGCTTGGCTCGTCGAGGCGCGCCCGCTGCAAACGGGCGGTTGAGCGAAGCGACCGAGGCATGCCCCCGGCAGGGCGTGCAAGTGGTCCATGCCGTTGAAGCGAAACGGAAAAATTCGGAAGCTTCGGCGAACATGGGTAGAATACGTTTTTAACCAGCTAACGAAACAACATGTCTGCCAGTGCAGTGAACGCGGCCCCGGGGCGCAACGTCGTCGTCGTCGGGACCCAGTGGGGTGATGAAGGCAAAGGCAAGATCGTCGACTGGCTGACGGACCACGCGCAAGGCGTCGTGCGTTTCCAGGGCGGTCACAATGCCGGTCATACGCTCATCATCGGCGGCAAGAAAACGATCTTGCGCCTCATTCCGTCGGGCATCATGCGCGCGGGCGTCGCTTGCTACATCGGCAACGGCGTCGTGCTCTCGCCCGAAGCGTTGTTCAAGGAAATCGAAGAGCTCGAAGCCGCTGGCGTCGACGTGCGCAAGCGCCTGTTCATTTCCGAAGCGACCACGCTGATCCTGCCGTACCACATCGCTATCGATCAGGCGCGCGAGGCGCGTCGCGGTGCGAGCAAGATCGGTACGACGGGGCGCGGAATCGGCCCCGCCTACGAAGACAAGGTGGGCCGCCGTGCGCTGCGCGTGCAGGATCTATTCGCGCCGGCCGCGTTCTCGGAGCGTTTGCGCGAAGCCCTCGATTTCCATAATTTCGTGCTGACCCAATATCTGGGGGCGGCGGCCGTCGACTACCAACAAACGCTCGATACGATGCTCGGCTATGCCGAGCGCCTGGCGCCGATGGTAGCGGACGTATCGCGACGCTTGTACGATGAGAACGCCGCCGGCCGCAATCTGCTGTTCGAAGGCGCGCAGGGCACTTTGCTCGACGTCGATCACGGCACTTATCCTTTCGTGACGTCGAGCAACTGCGTCGCGGGGGCCGCAGCGGCGGGCGCCGGCGTCGGGCCGCAAAAGCTGCATTACGTTCTCGGTATCACCAAGGCATACTGCACGCGCGTCGGCTCGGGTCCCTTCCCGAGCGAACTGTATGACGCCGATAACCCGCAGCGGCAAGCCGCGGTCGGCGTCACGCTCGCGAACGTAGGCAAGGAGTTCGGCTCCGTCACGGGCCGGCCGCGCCGCACAGGGTGGCTCGATGCCGCGGCGTTGCGCCGTTCGATTCAAATCAACGGCGTGTCGGGCCTCTGTATCACGAAGCTCGACGTGCTCGATGGCCTCGATGAAGTGAATCTGTGCGTCGGCTACAAAATCGACGGCAAGAGCGTGGATCTGCTTCCGCGCGGGGCGGCCGAGGTTGCGCGCTGCGAACCCGTCTACGAGACGTTCTCGGGTTGGAAGGAAAGCACGATCGGAATCACGCAGTGGAGCGAGCTCCCGGCTAATGCCCAGGCCTATCTCTCGCGCGTGCAAGAGGTGGCCGGCATCCCGATCGATATGATCTCCACGGGCCCCGATCGTGACGAAACGATCTTGCTGCGTCATCCGTTCAAGGGTTGAACGATGACGCAGAACATGACGATGATCGCCATGACCGATCCGCGCAACGACGACAAGAATCTCTGGGTGAGCTGGGACGAATACCATCGGCTCATCGAGTTGCTTGCACTCACGGTGCATGAATCGGGCTGGAAGTTCGACCAAATCCTTTGCTTGGCGCGAGGTGGTTTGCGCGTTGGCGATCAGCTGTCGCGCATTTACGACTTGCCGCTGGCTATCCTCGCGACGAGTTCGTATAGGGAAGCGGCCGGGACGCAGCAGGGCGAGCTCGACATCGCGCAATACATCACGATGACGCGTGGCAATCTAGCGGGCAATGTGCTGCTCGTCGACGACCTCGTCGATTCGGGCGTCACGCTGGCGCGGGTTCAGCAGCACTTGAAAGAGCGCTATCCGGCCGTTGCCGCGGTGCGCTCCGCGGTGCTTTGGTACAAGGGCTGCTCGAAGATCAAGCCCGACTATTTCGTCCAATCTTTGCCCACGAATCCTTGGATTCATCAGCCGTTCGAAGAGTGGGACACCGTCAGGCCACACAATTTGGGCGCGTGGATCAAGCGTGGCGTCGCTCAGGATTGACCTGCGGCATGCAAGTTGCGTTTGATTTGCGTACCGCTATTGCAAGCGCATCTACGATAGAGCGGAGTCGGCCGACCCCGCTCTTTTTATGTGTATCCGCCATCGATGCACCGCTAGAATAGCGCTCGGTGCCGGCTGATCCGGTACGAATCGCTTGCGTTTATGACACAAAACAACCCCGACAACCTTCATCAGCATTCCTTGCCGACGCTTGCCCTGGCGGCCATTGGCGTCGTATTCGGCGACATCGGCACGAGCCCGCTGTATGCGCTCAAGGAAGCGTTCAGTCCCGCACACGGGATTGCGCTGACCGATCATTCGATTCTCGGCGTGATCTCACTGTTGTTTTGGGCGATCGTCGTCGTGGTGTCGATCAAGTACGTGCTGTTCGTGATGCGCGCCGACAACAATGGCGAGGGTGGTGTCCTCGCCTTGATGGCGCTGTCGTTGCGGCCGTTTTCATCGAAATCGCGCGTGACGGGCGTGTTGATGATGCTGGGCATCTTTGGCGCATGCATGTTCTATGGCGACGCCGTGATCACGCCCGCCATTTCGGTGATTTCAGCTGTCGAAGGCCTTGAGATCGCCACGCCGCATCTGTCTCATCTCGTTTTGCCCATCACGATGGTGATCCTCGTTGCGCTGTTTTGGATTCAGCGGCACGGCACCTCGCTCGTCGGGAAGTTATTCGGCCCCATCATGCTCGTGTGGTTCGCCACGATCGCATTGCTCGGGGTCAATCACATCGCACGCGCGCCCCAGATCATCGCAGCGCTCAATCCGTACTATGCGTTGTCGTTCATGCATATGCACATGCTGCAGGCGTACGTGGTGCTCGGTTCCGTATTCCTCGTGCTGACGGGTGCCGAGGCGCTCTACGCCGACATGGGGCACTTCGGCGCGCGCCCGATTCGCCTCGCCTGGTATCTGCTGGTCATGCCGGCCTTGGTGCTCAACTATTTCGGCCAAGGCGCGCTGCTGATGCAAGACCCGAAGGCGATCGAGAACCCGTTTTTTCTGATGGCGCCACAGTGGGCACTTTTGCCATTGGTCGTTTTGTCGACGGTCGCGACGGTGATCGCATCTCAAGCAGTGATCTCCGGCGCGTATTCGCTGACGAGTCAAGCGATTCAGCTCGGCTACGTGCCGCGCATGAAAGTGCTTCATACATCGGAACTCGCGATTGGGCAGATCTATGTGCCCGTCGTGAACTGGCTATTGTTGTTCATCATTCTGTGCGTCGTGGTCGGCTTCAAGAGCTCGGATAGCCTGGCCGCCGCGTACGGTATCGCCGTCACCACCACCATGGTGATCACGACGGTGCTTGCCTGCGTCGTCATGGTCAAGGTTTGGAACTGGAACAAGGTGCTGGTCGCAATCATCATCGCGGCGTTCATGGCGGTGGACCTCGCGTTTTTCGGCGCGAACCTGCTCAAGGTGGCGGAAGGCGGTTGGCTGCCGCTCGGCATCGGCGCCATGCTCTTCTTCTTGCTGATGACGTGGTACAAGGGCCGCATGCTCGTGAAGGAGCGCACCGCGGCCGACGGTATCCCGCTGGCGCCGTTCGTCCAGGGCTTGCTCGCGCATCCGCCTCATCGGGTATCGGGCACCGCGATCTATCTCACCGGCAGCGATTCGCTCGTGCCCGTCAGCTTGTTGCACAACCTCAAACACAACAAGGTGTTGCACGAGCGGACGATCTTTTTGACCTTCCTGACCCGAGATATTCCCTACGTCAAAGAGGACGACCGCATCACGCTCAAAGATGTCGGCGGCGGCTTGTATCTCGTCAGGGCGGCTTACGGATTCAACGAAACGCCCGACGTCAAGGCGGTGCTCTTCGAACTCGAACGCGCCTATGGCATGCAATTCGAGCTCATGGACACGTCGTTCTTCCTCGCCCGCGAAACGGTCGTGCCGACGCAACTGCCGGGAATGTCCATCTTGCGCGAGCGCGTGTTCGCGTGGATGCATCAAAACGCGGCCAAGCCTACCGATTTCTTCCGCATTCCCGCGAACCGGGTCGTCGAACTCGGGACGAAGATCGAAATTTGATCGTTGTAAGAACCTTATCGGGCCCGAGGCCGGATAGGGTTGAAAAAACACTGGCCCGCGTCCGTGAGCAGTTCATTCACGGGCGCGGGCCTTTTTTTTCGGCTTCGATTTCGACCGTTGACGACGTTTGCCCGCGCAAGCCGCCGTGGTATCACGGCGGCCGCGACGGCAGGGTGCGCCGAACGCGTCAGCGCTGCTTGAGCTTGGCGAAGGCAGCGGCCATTGCGCCGCCCGGTTCGGGCTCACGTGCGCGTTGCGGGCTGCGCCCCGGGCCATTCGGGCGGCTTGCGCTGCGCTCGTCGCGCGGGCCGCTGCGCGATGCCGGTGCGGCGTCGTCGTCCAGGCGCATCGTCAGCGCAATGCGCTGGCGCTTCACGTCGACGTCCAGCACTTTGACCTTCACGACTTGGCCCGCCTTCACGACTTCGTGCGGATCCTTAATGAATTTCGTCGACAGCGCGGAGACGTGCACGAGCCCGTCCTGATGGACGCCGATATCGACGAACGCGCCGAATGCAGCGACGTTGGTGACGACGCCCTCCAGCACCATTGCAGGCGCCAGGTCCGAAATCTTTTCGACGCCTTCGCGAAACGTGGCGGTCTTGAATTCCGGGCGAGGGTCGCGGCCGGGCTTTTCCAATTCCACGAGGATGTCGCGGACCGTGGGCAGACCGAAGCGCTCGTCGACGAACTCGGTGGGCGACAGGCCTGCGAGCGCTTCGCGGTTGCCGAGCACGTCGCCGATCTGCTTGCGGATCTTCGCCAGCATGCGCTCGACCACGGGGTAGGCTTCCGGGTGCACCGACGACCGGTCGAGCGGGTTCTCGCCACCATTGATGCGCAAGAATCCGGCTGCTTGCTCGAACGTTTTATCGCCGAGGCGCGGGACTTTGCGCAAATGCTCGCGCGAGGGGAACGGCCCGTTGGCGTCGCGGTATTCCACGATGTTGCGCGCCAGCGTGCTGTTCAATCCCGATACGCGTGCGAGCAGCGCGACCGACGCCGTATTGGCGTCCACGCCCACTGCGTTCACGCAGTCTTCCACCACGGCGTCGAGCGAACGCGCGAGTTCGCGCTGATTGACATCGTGCTGATACTGGCCGACACCGATTGCCTTGGGCTCGATTTTGACGAGCTCGGCCAGCGGGTCTTGCAGACGGCGCGCGATCGAGACGGCGCCACGCAAAGAGACATCGAGATCGGGAAATTCTTTCGCGGCCAGCTCCGACGCTGAATAGACCGATGCGCCGGCCTCGGACACGACGATCTTCTGCAGCTTGAGTTCCGGATGCCGTGCGATCAACTCGCTTGCCAGCTTGTCCGTTTCGCGCGAGGCGGTGCCGTTGCCGATGCTGATCAGTTCCGCCTGTGTTTGCGCCGCCAGCCGCGCAAGTTTCGCGATGGAGCCAGCCCAGTCGCGGCGCGGTTCGTGCGGGTAGATCGTATCGGTGGCGAGCACCTTGCCCGTTCGATCGACCACCGCCACTTTGACGCCCGTGCGCAAGCCCGGATCGAGGCCGATGACGGCCTTGGGGCCCGCCGGCGCGGCGAGCAGCAAGTCCTTCAGATTGCGGGCGAAGACTCGGATCGCCTCATGCTCGGCTGTCTCGCGCAACTGCGTGAGCAATTCATTTTCGAGATGAGGCTGTACCTTGACGCGCCAGCACCAGCGGCAGACATCGGAGAGCCATTTGTCGGCGGGGCGATTTTGATTCGAGATGCCGGCATGGCGCGCGATCATCGCTTCGCATGGATGCGGCACTTGTGCATCGAGGTCTTCTCCGAGGCCGAGCTTGATCATCAGCACGCCGGCATTGCGACCGCGGAAGAGGGCCAGTGCGCGGTGCGAAGGCACGGTTTTCAAGGTCTCGGCGTAATCGTAGTAATCGCGGAATTTCTCGCCTTCCTCGTTTTCCTTGCCCTCGACGACCGACGACGAAACGACGCCCCGCTCCGTTAGGTAGTCGCGCAATTTGCCGAGCAGTTCCGCCGTTTCGCCGAATTGCTCGGAGAGGATGTCGCGCGCGCCGTCGAGGGCCGCTTTGACGTCGGCCACGCCTTTTTCGGCGTCGACGTAGGCCGCCGCTTCGGTTTGCGGATCGAGGCGCGGATCGGCGAGCAGCGCGTGCGCCAGCGGTTCGAGCCCCGCCTCGCGGGCGATTTGCGCGCGGGTGCGGCGCTTGGGCTTGTAGGGCAGGTAGAGATCCTCGAGCGCTTGCTTGCTATCCGCGGTTTCGATCGCGGTGCGCAACTCGTCGGTGAGCTTGCCTTGCTCCTCGATGCTCGCGAGGATCGTCGCGCGCCGGTCTTCCATTTCGCGCAAATACAGCAGCCGCTCTTCGAGATGACGCAACTGCGTGTCGTCGAGGTTGCCGGTGACTTCCTTGCGGTAGCGGGCAATGAACGGCACGGTTGCGCCTTCGTCGAGCAGTTGCACGGCCGCGGCGACTTGGCGCGGCTGTACGGTCAATTCGGCGGCGATGCGCTGTACGATCTTGAGAGCTACGGAGTCCGTCATAGAAGATACGTGTGCCTGCTTGGCCTAGAGCGGCGCGCGCGGCGCAAGCCGGAACGCTGGCCCGGGGCCGGGTTGCTGAAGCGGCGCATTTTGCCACAAATGCTCGGGCGCCCGAGCGCGGGTGTTAGAATTTCGGCCATGTTCCGATCCCCGCCTACGACGTTGCCAACCACCCGTTTGTCAGTCGCCCTGCGCGCCGCCGTATTGGCCGCGGTGGTGTTTGCCGTGCCGTTTTGCATGCCCATCGCCGCGCGCGCGCAAGCCGTGCCGGAGGGCCGAGCGGCGCCCGCCCCGATCGCGAGCGATGCGGCGCAGGCGGGTGCGCCCGATTTCAGCTCGCGGCAGCAGGCGCTCGACGATCGCACCGCCGAGAACGAGTACGCGTACGGCGTCGCCGTGCATGACTGCTACAGCAAGTTCTTCGTCAACGCTTGCATCAACCGCGCGCGCGAGAAGATGCGCGAGGTGCGCGCGAAGATTCGGGCCGAGCAACTGGCGCTAGACGACGAGCGCCGTACCGTGCACGCGCGGCAACGCGACGAGCAAGACGCGCTGCGGCGCGAGCGCGACGCCGAGCAAGCCCCACAGCGCGCGTCGAGCGCGGCCCGCAACGAGCAGGCGTACGAGGACAAGCAGCGCCAGCATGCGCTCGACGAAGCGCGACGCAATGCCGAGGCGCCGCAGCGCGCCGCCGATCAAGCGGCATACGATCGCAAGCAGGCCGATTTCCAGCGCAAGCTCGACGAGGCCCGGCGGAACGCGGCGCAGGATGCAAAGGAGCGCGCTGAACGTGCGCAGCGCTTCTCGCAGAAGCAAGTCGATGCACAGCAGCACAAGGCGGACGTCGAAGCCCGTCAGAAGCAGGCTGCGCAGAAGGCGCAGGAAAAGCAGGAGCAGCAGATGCAGCAGCAGGAACAGCAAAAGCGCTTGCAGCAGGAGAAGGATAGCGACTGAGGCAAGTTGGTTTTTGCTGGATGGCAACCTCAGGCGTGGCGGCTGCGTGGGCGGCTTCCCGCCTACCGAACCGAGGAGGCGACCATGCGCGGCCAACAGGCGATCCAACCGGACATGCTACGCGACCGCATCTTGCAATTGCAGTCGGAGCATAGCGAACTCGATCGCATGATCGACAAATTGGCGGAGTCGTCGGACATTACCGATCTCGAGCTGCGTCGCCTGAAAAAGCGCAAGCTCAAAGTCAAAGACGACATCTTGTTGCTGCAATTGCAGCTCGAACCGGACAGGCACGCGTAAGCGGGGAGCGAGCAGGCGTTTCCGCCGCGCGCTCAGCGCCGGTCATTGCAGGGAAATGCTTGCCTTGAATTCACCGCTCGATGCCTCTTCCGACGCGCCGCGCATACCGGCGCCGAACTTGCCCGAGGGGGCTGACGATCACGCCGCGCAACCGGCGCCGCAGCCGCCGGTGCGTAAGCCGCACGCGCTGGCGGCCTCGCTCGCGCCACGGCGGCGCGCCGAACTCGATGCCATCTTTGCCGGCGACGGGCTGCTCGCGCGCACCATCGAGGGCTATCGGCCGCGCGCATCGCAGATCGAAATGGCGTGTGCAGTGGCGGCTGCCATGGAGGCGTCGGGCCGCGCCATGCCGGAGCCCGCGATGTTCGAAGCGCAGCGCCGTCCGGCGCGTCGCTTGCGCGCCGATGCCGATGCGCGCGCCGAACCGGGCGGCGATACGCCCGTACCCGGCACGGACGACGCGGCCGCCGCGGGCGAAAACACATTGATCGTGGAAGCAGGCACCGGCACCGGCAAGACCTTCGCTTACCTCGTGCCCGCCATGTTATGGGGCGGCAAGGTCATCGTCTCGACGGGCACCAAGCATCTGCAGGATCAGCTTTTTCAGCGCGACATTCCGACCGTGCGCGACGCGTTGGCGGTGCCGGTGTCGGTTGCGATGCTCAAGGGGCGGGCGAACTACCTGTGTCATTACTATCTGCAGCGCACCGCCGACAATGGCAGGTTGCCGTCGCGGCAGGACACCGCTTATCTGCAGGATATCGTACGGTTCGCCAAGATCACGCGCACGGGGGACAAGGCCGAACTCGCGAGCGTACCGGAGACGTCTTCCGTTTGGCCGATGGTGACTTCCACGCGAGAGAACTGCCTCGGCCAGGAGTGCCCGCACTACAAAGAATGCTTCGTGATGCAGGCGCGACGCGAAGCGCAACAGGCGGATATCGTGGTCGTCAACCACCACCTGTTTTTCGCAGATATCATGCTGCGCGATACGGGCATGGCCGAATTGCTGCCGACGGCCAACACCGTGATCTTCGACGAGGCCCACCAATTGCCGGAGACGGCGACCCTGTTTTTCGGCGAAACGCTATCGACGGCGCAGTTGCTCGAGCTTGCGCGCGACACGGTCGCCGAAGGCCTCGCGCATGCTCGCGATGCGGTCGAATGGGTCAAGCTCGGGGCGGGGCTCGAACGCGCCGCTCGGGACGTACGACTCGCGTTCAATGACGATACGCTGCGCGTTTCGGCTGCTCAGCTTGGCGAAGATCATCCTCTATACGGCGCGCTCGATGCTTTGGAAGACGCGCTCGAAGCGCTGGCCGCTGCGCTCGCAGGGCAAGCCGAACGTGCGGAATCGCTCGGTGCCTGCCTCAGGCGCGCTCGCGAACTGCAAGATCAGCTTGGGCGATGGACCGCGCCGCCGGCGGGCGAGGACGATGCGAGCGCGGCGTCGCGCCGCCCCGGTGCGCCGGCGAATAGCGACGCGGCCGCGAAGGGCGATGCCGACGAGCGTATCCGGTGGGTGGAGGTGTTCTCGCACTCCGTGCAACTGCATGAAACGCCGCTTTCCGTTGCGCCGATCTTCGCCAAGCAGCGGGCGGGCGTGCCGCGCGCATGGATCTTTACGTCGGCGACGTTGTCCGTGCGTGGCGACTTCACGCACTACGCCGCGCAGATGGGGCTCGACGCACGCCGCTCGATGACGTTGCCGAGCCCGTTCGACTACGGCACACAAGCTCTGCTTTACGTGCCGCGCAACTTGCCTCAACCGTCTTCTCCCGCCTTTACCGACGCCGTCTTCGAGGCGGCGCTGCCGGCGATCGAAGCGGCTGGTGGCGGCGTGTTCTTCCTATGCACGACCCTGCGAGCCGTCGATCGAATCGCCGGGAAGCTGCGCGATGTCATCGAAGCACGTGGCTGGTCGACGCCGCTGCTCACGCAGGGCGATGCGAGCCGCACGGAGTTGCTCGACCGCTTCCGCGCCTACGGCAACGCCATCCTCGTGGGCAGCCAGAGCTTTTGGGAAGGCGTCGACGTGCGCGGCGACGCGTTGTCGCTCGTCGTCATCGATAAGCTGCCTTTCGCGCCGCCGGACGATCCCGTGCTGTCGGCGCGCCTAGATGCGTTGACTAAGAAGGGCCTGAGTCCCTTTGCCGTGCATCAATTGCCGCAAGCGGTGATCACGTTGAAGCAGGGCGCGGGACGTTTGATCCGCGCGGAAACGGATCGTGGCGTATTGATGATTTGCGATACCCGGCTCGTCGACAAGCCCTACGGGCGCCGTATCTGGCAGAGCCTGCCGCCGTTCAAGCGCACCCGCGAAATCGACGTGGTGCGGGAGTTCTTTGCCGATTCGGAGCAGCCGAAGGCATACGGCGCATAAAGGCGCTGTCGGGTTTCGCGTTGTGTAACGCAGGCGGGGCCGGGCATGGCAGCAACTGCGGCGCCTTTACCGGTGCGAATGTCGCGCGGCACGCCCGCCCAAAACAAAACCGGCCCTCGAGGCCGGTTTTGTTTTATCGCCGCGGGGACGGCGAGCGTGCGCTCAGCTAGGCGTTAGAACTGCCACCACGACTTTTGCGTACCGGGGCGAGCGTGCCCCGTGATGTACGGACTATCGGGGAACGTGCCTGCGAGCACGCGGCGCGTATCGTCGGCGAGCTTCGTTTCGTTCAGCTTCGTGTACGACAAGATCATGAGATGCAGCGCATCTTCGATCGCAGGCGCGTTCTTGTACTCCTTGATCGCCAACTGCGCGCGGTTGATGGCGGCCACGTAGGCGCCGCGGCGATAGTAGTAATCGGCCGCATGCACCTCATACGAAGCAAGCGCGTTGACGATGTAGCGCATGCGCGCCGCCGCATCGGGCGCGTATTTGCTGTTCGGGTATTTGTCGACCACGATCTTGAATGCGTCGTACGACTCGCGCAGCGACTTCGGATCGCGCTCGCTCATGTCCTGACCGGAAAAGCGGCCGAACAGACCCAAATCGTCGTTGAAGTGGATCATCCCTTTCAGATAGTACGCGTAGGCGATATCGGGGTGATCCGGGTGCAGCGCGATGAAGCGGTCGACCGCCTGATCGGCGGCGGCCGTCTCGCTGTCTTTCCAGTCGCAATAGGCGACGTTGATCTGCGCTTGTTGCGCAAAGTGCCCGAACGGATCGCGGCCCTCGAGGGCTTCGAAATACTTCGCGCACTTGCCCCAATCGCCGCCGCTCAAAGCGTCTTGGGCCTCCGAGTATAATTTGTTGTTTGGCCAGGCAGCCGTCTCGTCGGTCTTTTGCGGCAGGCCGTGGCAACCGGCCACGAGCACCGCGGCAGCGGCGAGGGCCAGGCCGGCCGAAGCGGATTGAAGCGCACGCTTAGCCGCGCGGCTCGCTGCGCACGAGGCCGTGCGCATCATGGTGTTGAGGGCTCGCCGCATTTCTCCATGCATCCTAGCAATCAGTCTCACTCAGTGATCCAGTTTCAATGACCCGCACACGTGCTTCCGGCAACATGCTCGGCCCTATCGATAGAAGCGACGATTATAGCCGAAGCGTCGGCTCCGCCGACGCGCGGGCAGACGATGCCGGCGCAGATCGTTTCATCCGGGGCTCCGACGCTTCGCAGCAAGCGAGCGCGCCCTCGCCGCGCGTGGCGCACGTACCGCCTGCGCTGGCGGGCGAACGCCTGGACAAAGTGCTCGCCAAAGTGTTTCCCGAGTTTTCTCGCAGCCGCTTGCAGAGCTGGACCGAAGCGGGGCGGGTACTGCTGAACGGCGCGCCCGCCAAGGTGCGACAGGCCGTGCCGCTCGGCGCGCGCATCGAGCTGACGCCCGATCTGCTGCCCGAGCAGCTTGCATTTACCCCCGAGGCCGTGCCGCTCGACGTCCTGTACGAAGACGATGCGCTCGTCGTCATCGACAAGCCTGCCGGCCTCGTCGTCCATCCCGCCGCGGGCAATTGGAGCGGCACGATCCTCAATGGCTTGCTGCATCGGTACCCGGACGCGGCCGGGTTGCCGCGGGCCGGTATCGTGCATCGGCTCGACAAGGAAACCTCGGGGCTCATGGTGGTGGCGCGCACGCTCGAGGCGCAGACCGATCTCGTGCGTCAGTTGCAGGCGCGTACGGTGAAGCGCCGCTATGTTGCGCTCGTGTGGGGGGCGATGCCCGAGGAAGGGATCATCGATGCGCCCATCGGACGCGATCCGCGCGAACGCACGCGCATGGCCGTCGTTACTGGCGCAACCGGCAAGCGTGCGCGCACGCGGTTTCGCCTCGTCTATCGAACGGTCTGGAATGGGCAGGCCATCAGCGCCATCCATTGCGATTTGGAGACCGGGCGCACGCACCAGATTCGTGTCCACTGCGCCCACGCCGGGCATCCGCTGCTGGGCGACCCGGTGTACGGCAATGCGCGCGGCCGCCGCTCCAGCGCGCCGCTGCCGGGCGGTTTCGCGAGACAAGCGTTGCATGCGTGGCAACTCGGTCTCGTGCATCCGAGTTCGGGGCGCGCGATGCGCTGGCGCGCCGATTTGCCCGAGGATATGGCAGTGCTGATCTCGGCATTGGGGTTCGGACAAGATGGCGCGGCCCTCGAGTCGGACGTGGCGGACGATGACGATGCGTATGAAGGATTCGAAGCCGGATACGAGGACGAGCCGGAAGACGATTCCGACATCGAATGAGCGTGCGGCAGCTCATCTCGGATAGGCGAGGGCCCACGCGTATCGAGCAGGAAAACAAGAAACAAGAAGCAAGCAGGAAACGACGGACGGTCACCGAATAACTGCATGACTGCGCACGAGGATGGCGAAACATTGATGACGGACTCTGCCTTGACCGAAGCCGATTGCCTGTACCCGCCCTGGCGCGTTTCGCCGCGGGTGCGCGCGCTCGTCACGACGCGCGCCGGCGGCGTCAGCGTGCCCCCTTATGGCCGCTGGGTGGCCGGGTGCGAAACGCAAGGCGGGTTGAATCTCGGGCTGCATACGGGCGACGATCCCGCGCACGTCCATGAGAACCGCGCGCGCTTGCTTTCGCTCGCGGGCGTGCGCGCCGCCTGGCTCGAACAAGTGCACGGCGCAACGGTGGTCGATGCCGCGCACGCACCGCTCGATGCCCGCGCGGACGCGAGCGTGACCGCAACCCCGGGCATCGCGTGCGTGGTCATGGTGGCCGATTGCTTGCCCGTTTTGCTTTGCCACGGGGAAGGCAGGGCGGTGGGAGCGGCTCACGCGGGATGGCGCGGCCTCGCGGCAGGCATTATCGAGAAGACGGCGCAGCGCGTTGCAGCGCTCGCGCAAGGCGATGCCGCCGATCTACACGCCTATCTGGGGCCGGCAATCGGCTCGAAGGCGTTCGAGGTGGGCGATGAAGTGCGCGAAGCGTTCCTCGCCGCGGCCGAGCCCGCCGAGCGCGAGGGGACTGCGCACGCTTTCGTCCCCCATCCGCATTCGCCCGGCAAGCATTGGGCGGATCTCTACGCCCTTGCGCGGCAACGCCTAGCACGGGTGGGTGTCACGCGCGTGACAGGCGGCGACGCGTGCACGGTGTCCGAGCCCGAGCGTTTCTATTCGTATCGCCGCGATCGGGTGACGGGGCGCATGGCGGCGTTGATTTGGCTTGCCCGGTGAAGGCGCCGATGCGACCCTGCGGCGCACAAGAACGGCGGTCCCGCGCGCCTACGTGGATGCCCAGGTGCGCCCGCCGCCGGGTTTGTGATAGGGCGCGCCTGCCCGCCCGGGCTTGGCTTGCGCGCGATCGATCGGCATCGGGAAAACGATAATAAAAAAGCTATCGCGCTGCGGCAAAATCGGTCCAAAGCATTGACATGCCTCATGGCGGGGAGCAAGAATGACCGCTCGCAAGGGTGAGCGCAGCGAGAGTCGCAAGGGTTCGCCCATGTGCGCTCGGTGCCCGCCTCTCATTCAGTCTTCCTAGACTCACGGCCAAAGCGGGTATGACTGCATCAAAACGTCGATCGACTTCTTCTCACACCGAAACTCATCAGAGCCGCGAGCAGCAAGCGCAAGCAGGCAATGCGGACATGCAGCGGATGTTCGAGGCTTGGATGGGCGCGTGGCGTTCGTTCGCCGATCCGAGCAAATGGCCCGCTGCGGCTCAGGCCGCCCAGATGCAGGGGATGGCCCAGCAGGCGTCGAACGGCAACGCGGGCGCCTCGCCGTTTCCCTTTTCGTTTCCCTTCGCCATGCCGCCGGTGCCGGCGGGCGGGTTCCCCGCGATGGGGCTGCCCGCGATGATGGCCGATGCGGGGCAGGCGTTCGCGGGCATGCATTTGCCGGCAGCGTCGATTCCGCCCGAACGATTGAGCCAGTTGCAGGCCGACTACTCGCGCGATTGCCTCGCGTTGTTGCAACAGGCGAGCGCGGCGGACAAACCGCCGCCCGAGCTGCCCGACAGACGCTTTAGCGCCGACGCCTGGAAAGCGACGCCGGCCTTCGCTTACGTGGCGGCGTGGTATCTGCTCAACGCGCGTTATTTGCAGGCGCTTGCCGACGCCCTCGACACCGATGTGAAGACACGCGAGCGAATTCGCTTCGCCGTGCAGCAGTGGACGGCCGCCGCCTCGCCCAGCAACTTTCTCGCGCTCAATCCCGAGGCGCAAAAGACCCTGCTGGAAAGCCATGGCGAAAGCTTGCGGCAAGGGGTGATGAATCTGCTTGCCGACATGCGGCGCGGCAAAATTTCGCAGAGCGACGAATCGCGCTTCATCGTCGGCAAGAACATCGGCTCCACCGAGGGCGCAATCGTCTACGAAAACGAGTTGATGCAGTTGATCCAGTACAAGCCGCGCACGCCGAGCGTGTTCGAGCGGCCGTTGCTGATGGTCCCGCCGTGCATCAACAAGTTCTACATTCTCGATTTGCAGCCCGAGAGCTCGCTCGTCGCGCATGCGCTCGAGTGCGGCCATCAAGTCTTCATGATTTCGTGGCGCAACGTCGACGCATCGCTCGCAGGCAAGACCTGGGACGACTACACGACCGACGGGGTGCTGGCCGCGATCGACGTGGTCAAGCGCATCAGCGGGCGCGAGCAGATCAATACGTTCGGCTTTTGCATCGGCGGCACGATGATCGCGACGGCGCTGGCGGTGTTGGCGGCGCGCGGCGAGCATCCCGCTGCCTCGATGACGCTGCTCACCGCGATGCTCGATTTCTCCGATACGGGCGTGCTGGACATCTTCGTCGACGAAGCTCACGTGCGCATGCGCGAGCAGACGATCGGCGGCCTCAACGGCGCGCCGCCGGGACTCATGCGCGGCGTGGAGTTCGCGAACGCATTCTCGTTTCTGCGGCCAAACGATTTGGTGTGGAACTACGTCGTCGACAACTATCTCAAAGGCCGCACGCCCGCTCCGTTCGACTTGCTGTATTGGAATAGCGATTCGACGAATCTGCCCGGGCCGATGTATGTCTGGTATCTGCGCAACACCTACCTCGAGAACCGGTTGCGCGAACCCGGCGCCGTCACGGTGTGCGGCGAGGCGCTCGATCTGTCGCGCATCGACGTGCCGACCTTCATCTACGGCTCGCGCGACGACCATATCGTGCCGTGGCGCACCGCATATGCTTCGGCGCCTTTGCTGACGGGCCCGCAGCGTTTCGTGCTGGGCGCTTCGGGACATATCGCGGGCGTCATCAACCCGCCGGCCAAGGGCAAGCGCAGCTTCTGGTGTCACGAGGGCAACGAAAGGGCGCTGCCCGAGAATCCCGACGACTGGTTCGAGGGCGCGGTCGAGAAGCCCGGCAGCTGGTGGCCCGAGTGGATGGCATGGCTCGACCAGTACGGCGGCAAGAAAGTGAAGGTTCGCGCGCAGCTCGGATCGGCCGAATATCCGGTCATCGAGCCGGCGCCCGGGCGCTATGTGTTGGAGCGGGATTGATCGGGCGATCGATCGGGGACGTTCGAAGGTTTTTAACTACGATGCGTGGCCTTAAGGGTTAAGGCCGCCTCATGCAAGGAGTCTCAAATGACTGACGTAGTGATCGTATCGGCTGCTCGCACCGCGGTCGGCAAGTTCGGCGGTTCGCTCGCGAAGATTGCCGCGCCCGAGCTGGGCGCTGCCGTGGTTCGCGCGGTGCTCGAGCGCGCGGGCGTCAAGCCCGAGCAAGTAAGCGAAGTCATCCTGGGGCAAGTGCTCGCGGCCGGCGCGGGCCAGAACCCGGCGCGTCAGGCGCTGATCAAGGCGGGCCTGCCGAGCGCGGTGCCGGGCATGACCATCAACAAGGTGTGCGGCTCGGGCCTGAAGGCCGTGATGCTGGCGGCGAACGCCGTCATCGCCGGCGACGCCGACATCGTCGTCGCGGGCGGCCAGGAAAACATGAGCGCGGCGCCGCACGTGCTGCCGGGCTCGCGCGATGGCTTCCGGATGGGGGACGCCAAGCTCGTCGACACGATGATCGTCGACGGCTTGTGGGACGTCTACAACCAGTACCACATGGGCGTCACGGCGGAAAACGTGGCCAAGGAGTACGGCATCACGCGCGAAGAGCAGGACAAGTTTGCGGCCCTCTCGCAGAACAAGGCCGAGGCGGCACAGAAGGCGGGGCGCTTCGACGATGAAATCGTCCCGATCGAGATTCCTCAGCGCAAAGGCGAGCCGCTGCGCTTTGCTACCGACGAATTCGTGCGCCATGGCGTGACGGCCGAGTCGCTCGCGGGTCTGAAGCCGGCGTTTTCGAAGGAAGGCACGGTCACGGCGGCCAACGCGTCGGGCATCAACGACGGCGCTGCCGCCGTGCTCGTCATGTCCGCCAAGAAGGCCGAGGCGCTGGGCTTGACGCCGCTTGCGCGGATCAAGGCGTATGCAAGCGCCGGCGTGGACCCGAAAGTGATGGGCATGGGTCCGGTGCCGGCCTCGCGCCGTTGCCTCGAGCGGGCGGGCTGGTCCGTGGGCGAGCTCGATCTGATGGAGATCAACGAAGCGTTTGCGGCGCAGGCGCTGGCAGTCCACAAGCAAATGGGCTGGGACACGTCCAAGATCAACGTGAACGGCGGCGCGATCGCGATCGGCCATCCGATCGGCGCATCGGGCTGCCGGATTCTCGTGACGCTGCTGCACGAGATGCAAAAGCGCGATGCGAAGCGCGGCCTTGCCTCGCTTTGCATTGGCGGGGGGATGGGCGTAGCGCTGGCCGTCGAGCGCATCTAAGAAGAAGCGCGCAAGCGTCGCCGCGCGGCCGCAGGGCGCGGCGACAAACACAAGGGGCGCCGCGAGGCGCCCCGCGAAAAATCAGGAATGGAGCGTGATTCATGACACAGCGTATTGCGTACGTAACGGGCGGTATGGGTGGCATCGGCACCGGTATTTGCCAGCGCCTGCATAAGCAGGGCTTCAAGGTGGTCGCCGGCTGCGGACCCAATTCGCCGCGGCGCGTCACTTGGCTCGAGCAGCAGAAAGCGCTCGGCTACGATTTCATCGCCTCCGAGGGCAACGTGGGCGATTGGGAATCCACGAAGGACGCGTTCGACAAGGTCAAGGCCGAAGTGGGCGAAATCGACGTGCTCGTCAACAACGCCGGTATCACGCGCGACGTCGTGTTCCGTAAAATGACGCACGAGGATTGGACGGCCGTCATCGATACCAATTTGACGAGCTTGTTCAACGTCACCAAGCAAGTGATCGACGGCATGGTGGAGCGCGGTTTCGGCCGCGTCATCAATATTTCGTCGGTGAACGGTCAAAAGGGACAGTTCGGCCAAACGAACTATTCCACGGCCAAAGCCGGTATCCACGGTTTCACCATGGCGCTGGCGCAGGAAGTGGCGACCAAGGGCGTGACGGTGAATACGGTGTCGCCCGGCTACATCGGCACGGACATGGTCAAATCGATCCGCGCGGACGTGCTCGAGAAGATCATCGCCACGATTCCGGTTCGGCGTCTTGGCACCCCCGACGAAATCGCGTCGATCGTCGCGTGGCTGGCCTCGGACGAATCGGGCTTCGCCACGGGGGCCGACTTCTCGCTGAACGGCGGTTTGCACATGGGCTAACGTGTTTGCGCCGGCGGCGATTCGGATGGCTGTCGGCGCAAAACGCGTTAAAGTGTATGGGTTTCAGGGGTCCGGTTCGCTGCGGGAGACGCGGTGGGCTTGAGGAGCGCCGTCATTGCGCTGCGTTGCGTTCATAAAAGGCATTACATGTCGACTACAAAGAAAACAGCCGAGCGATTCATCAAAAAGTACCCGAACCGTCGGCTTTACGATACGGAGACGAGCACCTACATCACGCTGAGCGACGTCAAGCAGCTCGTGCTCGATCAGGAGGACTTCAAGGTCATCGATGCGAAGACCAACGAGGACCTGACGCGCAGCATCTTGCTGCAAATCATCCTCGAAGAGGAGAGCGGCGGAATGCCGATGTTCTCTTCGTCCATGCTCTCGCAGATCATCCGTTTCTACGGTCACGCCATGCAAGGCATGATGGGCACCTACTTGGAAAAGAACATCCAAGCGTTCATAGAGATTCAAAACAAGTTGGCCGAGCAATCGAAGAATCTCTACGAAGGCAATGCGCTCAATCCCGAGGTCTGGTCGCAGTTCATGAACATGCAAGCGCCGATGATGCAAGGCATGATGACGAGCTACATCGAGCAATCGAAAAACATGTTCGTGCAAATGCAAGAGCAGATGCAGAACCAAGCCAAGACGATGTTCAGTTCATTCACGTTCAACAAACCTGGCACGGGTCCCGAGCCGGAAAAGAAGTAGCGCGTCGCGGCGGCGCGAGTCCACACCGCGCGTTCGTCCGCGGGTCGACGCCGCATCCGAGGTGAGCCGTCCTTGCACCGGCAAAGGGCGGTCGCAGTTGGCGCCGTGTCGTATAACGGCTGAGCGCGAATGTGCTTCGCGCGAGGTTCCGGCAGCGATCGTGCAAGCCGGCAGGGCCTCGCGGTACAATACGCGGCTATTCTGGGGCGTCGTGCACTAGTGCTTGCCGCGCGATCTGTCCCGTAGTCGTCGCCATTCGCCGGATCACCTCATGCCGCACACGCCCGCTTCCCCCGCCTCGACCTCCGCCGCAACTGAGCCGGCCGCACCAAAGGTCGGCTTCGTCTCCCTCGGCTGCCCGAAGGCGCTGGTCGATTCCGAGCAAATCATCACGCAATTGCGCGCCGAGGGCTACGCGATCTCGGGCACCTACGACGGCGCCGATCTCGTCGTCGTCAATACCTGCGGCTTCATCGACGAAGCCGTGCAGGAGAGCTTGGACGCTATCGGCGAGGCGCTCACCGAAAACGGCAAGGTCATCGTGACGGGCTGCCTCGGCGCGAAGAAGAGCGCGAGCGGCGAGGGGCTCATCGAGCAAGTGCATCCGAAGGTGCTCGCCGTGACGGGGCCGCATGCGCTCGGCGAAGTGATGCAGGCCGTGCATAGCCATTTGCCCAAGCCTCACGATCCGTTCGTCGACCTCGTGCCGGCGGCCGGCATCAAGCTCACGCCGCGCCACTACGCGTATCTGAAGATTTCCGAAGGCTGCAACCATCGCTGCACGTTCTGCATCATCCCGTCGATGCGCGGCGATCTGGTTTCACGGCCCGTAGCCGAAGTGATGCTCGAGGCCGAGGCTTTGTTCAAGTCGGGCGTCAAGGAATTGCTGGTCATTTCCCAAGACACGAGCGCCTACGGCGTCGACGTGAAGTTCCGCACGGGTTTCTGGGAAGGGCGGCCGCTCAAGACGCGCATGACCGAACTCGTCGGCGCGCTGGGCGAGCTGGCGGCGCGGTACGATGCTTGGGTGCGGCTGCACTACGTTTATCCGTATCCGCACGTCGACGAAATCATCCCGATGATGGCCGAAGGCGCGCTCAAGGGGCATGTGCTGCCCTATCTCGATGTGCCGTTCCAGCACGCCGACCCCGAAGTGCTCAAACGCATGAAGCGGCCGGCCAACGCGGAGCGCACGTTGGAGCGCGTCGCCGCGTGGCGTCGCATGTGCCCCGAGTTGACCATCCGCAGCACGTTCATTGCCGGGTTCCCCGGGGAGACGGAAGCCCAGTTCGAAACGCTGCTCGAGTTCATTCGCGCGGCGGAACTCGATCGTGTCGGCTGCTTTGCGTACTCGCCCGTGGAAGGTGCGACGGCCAACGAACTCGACGGTGCGCTGCCCGACGAGGTGCGTGAGGCGAGGCGCGCGCGCTTCATGGAAGTCGCCGAGGAAGTGTCCGCGCGGCGGATGAAACGCAAAGTCGGCAAAACGCTCAAAGTGCTCATCGACGAAGTCAATGCCGACGGCGGTATCGGCCGTACGGCGGCCGATGCGCCCGAGATCGACGGTGTGGTCTATGTCGCTCCCGCGACAAAGGCGTCCAAGCGCTACAAGGCGGGCGAGTTCGTCTCCGTCCGAATCACGGGCGCCGACGGCCACGATCTTTGGGGCGAAGTCTGACGACGTGCCATGGCGGTTCAACGCCACGCCTCGCCTTTCGAGGGGAATCGGCGCGAATTTCGAAACGAGGGTATGGACGGATGATCGGGTGGTTCGATAGGCAATCTCGAGAGCGAAGCACGGCGCGCAAGCGGGCAGGATGTGCGATTGCGATGTGGCTCGGGATGGCGGCGCCGATCGGACTCGCGTCCGGTCCCTCGTGGGCCCAAAAGCCACCGACTCGGGCCGCCGTCGCCGTCGCGCAGCAGGCCCAGGACGCGGCCGCCTGGGTGGGGCAAGGCGCCTCGGATGCGGCCGAAGCGGTCTCGCAACAGTCGGCGGACGCGGCGGGGGCCATGGCAAGGCAATCCGCCGATGCGGCAGCCGAAACCGTGCCGCGCGCACCCGCTGCACTCGCACCCAATCCCGAATTCGCACGATTTCCGCGTTACAGCGGGATGCTCGGCTCGCGCCGCATCGTCTTGCGTCTCGGCAAGAAGACGGACGAACCCTCGGGCGTGCATGGCGAATATCAGTTCGCCGATACGGGCCAGGTCGTGCTCGTGGCCGGCGACCGTGAAGGCGACGTCCTAGAAATCGAGGAATCGACCGACGGCACGTCGATCACCGGCAACTGGGTCGGGCGCTTCGCCGCCGACGGCTCCCTCGCCGGAGAGCGCATGAACCTCGACGATTCCGATTCCCAGCCGTTCGATCTCCGCCCGCTAGCGGGCTCCTCATCGACACCCTTACCATGACCGACTCCGCTTCCTCTCGCGCACGCCAAACCCGTATCGTTCATCCCGACCTCGAACTCGCGCCCGGTTTCGAGTCGTTCTCGACACCGGTGATGCGCGCATCGACGGTCGTTTTCCCCGATTTGGCCGCCGTGCGCGGCGCCGATTGGCGCAATGATGCGCAGTGGCGCTACGGGCTGCATGCCACACCCACCTCGGCGGCGCTCACGCAGCGTCTGGCGCAGATCGAAGGCGGCAAACATGCGCTGCTGCAGCCGTCGGGCTTGGCCGCGATTTCGAACGTGTACTTCGGCATCGTCAAGGCCGGCGACGACGTCTTGATTCCCGATAACGTCTATTCGCCCAATCGCGAGCACGGCAATTGGCTTGCGCATGACTTCGGGCTATCGGTGCGCTACTACGATCCGATGATCGGCGCCGGCATCGCCGATATGATTCGCCCGAATACGCGGCTCATCTGGATCGAGGCGCCGGGATCGGTGACGATGGAGGTGCCCGACGTACCGGCGATCGCGGCCGCGGCGCGGGCGCGCAATGTCGTGACGGCGATCGACAACACCTATTCGGCCGGCCTCGCGTTCCGGCCGCTCGAGCATGGCGTCGACATCTCCGTGCAAGCGCTCACGAAGTACCAGTCGGGCGGCAGCGACGTGCTGATGGGCGCCACGATCACCGCCAGCGACGAGCTTCATCACGAGCTCAAGCGCGCGCGCATGCGGATGGGGATCGGGGTGTCGGTGGACGATTGTTCGCTCGTGCTGCGCAGCTTGCCGAGCATGAAGGCTCGGTTCGAAGCGCACGATCGCAGCGCTTTGGCCCTTGCCCATTGGCTCAAAACGAGGCCGGAAATCGCAGCGGTGCTGCACCCCGCGCTAGCGGATTGCCCAGGCCATGCCTGCTTCATGCGCGATTTCTCGGGCGCGGGAGGGCTATTTTCGGTCGTGTTCGACGAACGCTACAGCGCGACGCAGATCGATACCTTCGTCGAGGCGCTCGAACTGTTCGCCATCGGCTGGAGCTGGGGCGGCGCACATAGCCTGGCGATGCCCTACGACGTGGCGTCGATGCGCTCGGCGTCGCAATGGCCGCATCGCGGCACACTGGTGCGTTTTTATGTCGGGCTCGAGGAAGATGCGGATTTGCGCGCCGATATCGAACATGCCATGGTGGCCGCGCTAGGCTGAGATGCCTGCAACGAGCGCGGGCCTCGTTCGCCCTCGCGCGACGCGGGGCGTCGCGCCATCGGTTCAGAGGCTATCGGTTCAGAGGCTATCGGTTTAGGGGCTATTAGCGAGCGCCGGCGCGCGGGCGCTCAAAACAAGCGCAGCAGCCCGTCCAGGCCGACGTAATTGAACGCCACGTTGGCCGCCGCGCGCACGACGGGCTTCGCGCGAAAGGCCACCGAGAGGCCGACCTGCGCCATCATTTCCAAGTCGTTGGAGCCATCGCCGAGCGCGATCGCGCGAGAGGTCGGGATGCCGAGCTTCGCGCAGGTTTCGCGCACGGTTCGCGCTTTGACGCTTGCGTTGACGATCTCGCCCGTCACTTTGCCGGTCAGCTTGCCATCGACGATTTCGAGCGTATTGGCGTGCGCGAAGTCGAGCCCAAGTTGCGCTTTGAGCCGCTCGGTGAAGAACGTGAAACCGCCCGAAACGAGCAATGTGCTCAAGCCGGCGGCTTTGGCGCCTGCCAGCATCGCCTGCGCGCCGGCCGACAAACGCAGCCGCTCGGTGAACACGTGTTCGAGCGCCGAGGCGTCGAGCCCCTCGAGCAGCGCGACCCGGGCACTCAAGCTTTCGTTGAAGTTCTTGATCTCGCCGCGCATGGACGCTTCCGTGATGGCCGAGACCTCGGCCTTGAGCCCGCAGAAATCGGCGATCTCGTCGATGCATTCGATCGTGATCAACGTGGAGTCCATGTCCATCGCGATCAGCCCGAAATCTTCGAGCGAACGGCCCGGCGGCACGTAGGCGTAATCGAGCGCGTGGGTCGCGCAGTACGATTCGACATCGAGACGCTGGTGCGGGTCTGCATCGTCGATGCGCACCGCATGGGCGTCGATCGGATGCACTTGGGCGCCGCGAGCGAGCGCGACGAGCGGCTTGACATGGGCTGCCGCGAGCGGCTCGGGGCTTTGGACGACGAGATTCATGGAAGATGACGATGCGCTGAAGGAAACCGGCCGCCGCCGCGGGCGGAAAATCCGGCTATTGTAGCCGGTCATTGTAGCCGGTCGAGGCCCGCGCCGGCTCTTGTTGGCCGTTGCCCGCAAGCCCTTTAGCGAACCGATACCGTGCTTGCGTCATGCCGCCGCGATGCTAGGCAAGAGGCGAGGCAAGCGCTTTGCCGCGGAATCGTCCATGCCGGTCACGCAGCGCTCGCCTCTGAACTCGATAACGATGCCGGACGCAAGCGGGGCAACCCCCGAGCCTCGAAAGCAGTCTTTCGCGCGAGTTGGGATTAGACTGACGAAGCGTCGTTGACCAGTCGGCGTGCGCGGCTTAGCCGAGCGCGCCCAGCCAGGAGATGAGCATGAGGGTTCGTTTGAAGCCGGTAGCCGTTTTGCTTTCGGCCGCAGCATTCGCGGCTGCGGGTCTCGCCACGCTCGCACAAGCGGCGCCGCCCATTACCGTGACATCGAAGACGCCGGCCGATGGGCCGATTCAATACACCGTCAAAATCGCTTCGAAGATCTATGGCAACGCTCAGGAGACGCGCACCATCCGGTCGGGCCAAACGGACGATTACACCTGGATGACGGCGCCGCCGGGCGGCGCCGTCGCCGTACCTGAGCGATGCCCGAACTACAGTTCGTTCTCACTCGATGGCAACGGTTCGGCGCAGCGGGCGGTGCGCATTCGGCTGGCGCCCATCGTGGCCGAGAACGGCACGGCGAACGTGCAACTCAGTGTCCAAGCCAGCACGCCGCACGGCAAAACGAATGCGAAAGTGGCCGGCAAGACGATTCAATGCCCCGGCATTCAAACGTTGAGCCAGATCGTGCGCTTTACGATGTCGACCAACGGCAGCGCCAAGACCGTAACGCTCAGCGACGGATCGCAGGTCACGGTTTCGGCCAAACGCTAGCACACGCGTGATCACCGGGAGCGGGTTCGCTCGACGAGCTCGCCGGCGTTGAATCGATGGTCGGGACTGAATAGCCGCCGGTAGGTGAACAGCACCGCCGCGACCGTACCCAGGGCGGATGCGGCGGCGATGAGGAACATGATGACGATCTGATAGCGCACGGCTTGCAGCGGCGACTGCCCGGCAAGCACCTGGCCGGTCATCATGCCCGGCAAGCTGACCACGCCCACGACGGCCATCTGGTTCAGCGTCGGTATCATGCCCGCTCGAGCCGCTTGACGCGCGGGGCCGCGCGCGGCCTCCCAACGCGTAGCCCCCAAGGCCAGCGCCATTTCGACGCGATCGCGCCGCGCCGTCAGTTCCTCGGTCATGCGCTCGATCGCAAGCGACACGCCGGTCAGCGTATTGCCCAGGATCATGCCCAGTATCGGGATCGCGTATTGCGGTTGGTACCACGGATGGATCCGCATGACCGCGAGGAGGCCGACGGCGGTCACGAGCCACGCGCTCATCCATATGGATGCGAGGCTGTCCAGCCGCTGCCCGCGATAGGTGCGAGCGCCGCGCGCGGCGCCTGCAAAGCCTGCTACGACGGTCATGAGCGCCATCAGCCCAAGGACCAGATACCAGCGATCGACCGCGAACACCCAGCCGAGCACATAGCCGATCGCAAGCAATTGCACCACGGTGCGCACGGCGGCCAGCGCCAACTGACGCCCAAGGCCAAGCGAGAGCGCGACGGAAAGCGCGCCGTTCACGACGATGAGCAGCGACGCAATGCCGACGTCAACTAGGCTCAGTGTGTGCAAGACGGGGTTCAAGCGAGATTCTCCTGACGCCCCGCGAGACGGCCCGCGCAAAGCGTGAGTTGGCGTCGACCGACGCGGGCCGCTTGCGCCGGATCGTGCGAAACCCAGATGAACGCGCGCGCTGCACTAGCGGTTGCGAACCAATGGTCCACGAGGGTTTCGATTGCAAGCACCGTTTCGGGGTCGAGCGAAGCGGTGGGCTCGTCGAGCAGCAATACTTCGGGATCGAGTTGAAGCACGCGAACGAGCGCGGTCACCTGGGCCTCGCCGCCCGACAGTTCGCTCGCTCGCTTATCTAGAAAGTGCGCGCCCCGGCCTGCTGCGCGGGCAAGCTGTTCGGCGCGTGCCCGGTCGAAGCGCAAATCTTGGTAGGCATGGAGCGTGTAGGGGTAGCGCAGATTGTCTTCGACCGTGCCGTCGATTACGGCCGGGCGCTGCCGGACGTAGGCGACGCAGCGTCGAAAGCGCGGGATCTCGCGGCGCTCGATGGTGCGCCCGTGCCATAGCACTTCGCCGCCGTCGAGCGCATCGAGCAAGGCCAATGCGCGCAGGAATACGCTTTTTCCGGAGCCGGAAGGACCGGAGATCACGACGCGCTCGCTTGCGGCGAGCGAGAAATCGGTTTGCGCCAGCAGTGTGCTGGCCGTATGCGGGTCGCGGCGCACGACGCCGCGCGCTTCCAACAGGATCGGAGCGGTCATGGGGCAAGAATCGTCGACGAGACAATGTGGCGCAAAATATTTCCCTTTCGGCAGCTGCCGCGAGTGAGGGAGAAACGCTCTCGCTCGCGGCGCGCGCAGCCGGCGCAACGGCGCTGAGCGGCGAGCCTAGCACAGCGGGCGGCACGAGTATTGCTGCTTCATTGAGCTAGGAGGGCACGGCACGCCGCAGGAGGCCGCCTGTCACGCTGCCGCAACACGAACAATCATCCAGAAGAACCGCATGGCGCACCCGTCTACCGTCGCTCGCACCACCGGCAAAATCCTCGCCTGGATCGTCGTCGCAGTGCTCGTGCTGTGCGCGGCGATCGCCGTGTTCGTCGTCACGTTCGACTGGAATCGAGCGCGGCCCTGGGTGGACGACAAAGTCTCGCAGGCAATCGGGCGGCCCTTCGCCATCCACGGCGACTTGCGCCTGAACTGGCAGCGCCCCGTAAGCGAACACGGTTGGCGCGCATGGGTGCCCTGGCCGAGATTCTCGGCCTATGACGTGACGGTCGGCAACCCTTCGTGGGCGGCCTCGCCGACATTCGCCAAGCTCGATAAGATCAGCTTCGATGTCGAGGTGCTGCCGTTGCTGGGGCACGTTATATCGGTCCCGTCGATCGACCTCGTCAACCCCTCGATCGATCTCGAACGACTCGAGGACGGACGCGAGAACTGGACGTTCGATTTGCCCAAGTCGAAGGGGCCGTCGCGCTGGACGTTGCGTCTGGCCGATCTCGGGTTCGCGCAAGCGCACATTGCACTGTCCGATCAGATCAAGCAAGTGGACGTGCATGTCGACGTCGACACGCTCGGCAAACCGCTGGCGATCGGCGATGTGTTGAAACAGCAGGAGAGTGCGTCGCACGGGGCGGCCGGCGAGATCATCGGCCAAAGCGGCGCGCGCCGGCTCGCCGCGCAGACGCAGAGCGCGGCGGCTGCTCAGCCAGCGTCGGCGCAGATCGCCGCGTCGAGCCTGGCCGGTTCGGCGAGTTCAGCCACTTCGGCCCGTCCGACGATTGCGCCGAATGCATCGAGCGCTGCGGCCACGTCGAGCATGCCGCCGGTTTCGAGCGCCGCACGGGCGCAGGACGTTTCACCGGCAGCGGCCGCTCCGGGCCCGACTGCCCCTAGCGCCGCACCGCTCATCTACACGCTCGCCTGGCAGGCCAAGGGGAGCTATCGCAAGACGGACATCTCCGGTTCGGGCAAACTGGGCAACGTGCTTGCACTGCGAGACCCGCAGCGGCCGTTTCCGCTCCAAGCGGATGTGAAAATAGGCGACACGCGTCTCGCGCTCGTCGGCACGTTGACCGATCCGGTGCATCTATCGGCGCTCGATCTGAGGTTGTGGCTGCAGGGTCAAAGTCTCTCGCATCTTTATTCCATTACGGGCGTTACGCTGCCGCAAACCCCGCCGTATGCCACCGACGGGCATCTCGCCGGGCGCCTGCAAACCGGCGCCAACGTCTTCACCTATAGCGGTTTCACGGGCCGCGTGGGCCACAGCGACGTCGAAGGCACGCTGACGTACGAATCGCGGGCGCCGCGCCCCTCGTTGACGGGACACGTCTCGTCGAAACTGCTGCAGTTCTCGGATTTGGGTCCCATCATCGGCGCCGATTCCAACGCGAATAAGGTGCGGCGGGGCGAAGCCGTCAAACAGCCGGCGGATCGCGCAATTCCGGTGGAGCCGTTTCACACGGACCGCTGGAAGGCGATCGATGCCGACGTCGTTTTCAAGGGCGAGCGCATCGTCAAGAGCCCCTCGTTGCCGATCACGGACGTCGATGCGCACATCGTGATGAAGGATGGCGTGCTGTCGTTCCATCCGCTGCGCTTCGGGGTTGCGGGCGGTACGCTGGCATCGGATTTCGATCTGGACGGCGGGAAGGCGCCGCTGCGCGCGCGCATGCAGTTATCGGCGCGGCATTTGAAGCTCAAGCAACTGTTCGCGACACAGAAGCCGATGCAATCGGCGCTGGGCGAAGTGAACGGCGATGCGCAACTGTCGGCCACCGGCAACTCGCCCGCCGCGCTTGCCGGGACGCTGAACGGCGAGGCGAAAGCGCTCGTCACGCAAGGCAAGGTCAGCCTCTTGATCATGGAGGCGGCGGGACTGAACGTCGCCAACGTCGTGTATGAAAAGCTGTTCGGCACGCGCGATATCGACATCAACTGCATGGCGGCCGACTTTACGGCGACTGACGGCGTGCTCGATACGCGCACGTTTGCGCTCGATACGACCGACGCCGTGATCGGCATGGACGGCAAGATCAATTTACGCGACGAGAGCATGGACCTGACGATCCATCCTCATACGAAAGGGTTCCGCGTCTTTACCCTGCGCTCGCCGCTGTACGTGAAGGGCACCTTCAAGCATCCCGACGTCGGGGTCAGCAAAACCGCGATCGCTTTGCGGGCCGGTGCGGCGGTGGGGCTCGGGCTGCTCAACCCGTTCGCGGCGTTGATTCCGTTGATCGCGCCGAGTCGCTCCGAGCCGACGCCATGCGCCGCATTGCTCGCGCAAATGCGTCAACCGCCGCACGCGCCGCCGCCGGGCGTGCGGCCGGGGCCGGCGCATTGAGCCCATTGAGCCGCATTGAGCCGCATTGAGCTTATCCACGCAGCGACGCGAGCCGCGCTCGGCTGACATTCCGCTGGCGCGAACCGGTGAAGTCGGCGAAAGCTTGGTAAAATACGCGGTTTTTCGCCGATCACCATTCAAAGGGACGCGCTGTGCTGTCTACCGCCAATATCACCATGCAATTCGGGCCGAAGCCCTTGTTCGAGAATATCTCGGTCAAGTTCGGCGAAGGCAACCGCTACGGTCTCATCGGCGCGAACGGCTGCGGCAAGTCGACGTTCATGAAGATTCTCGGCGGCGATCTGGAGCCGAGCTCCGGCACGGTCATGCTCGAGCCGAACGTTCGCCTGGGCAAGTTGCGCCAAGACCAATTCGCTTACGAAGACATGCGCGTGCTCGACGTCGTCATGATGGGCCACACGGAAATGTGGGCCGCGATGAGCGAGCGCGATGCGATTTACGCCAATCCCGATGCGACCGACGACGACTACATGCACGCGGCCGAGCTCGAGGCCAAGTTCGCCGAGTACGGCGGCTATACGGCCGAGGCGCGCGCGGGCGAGTTGCTGCTCGGCATCGGCATCGCCATCGAAGATCACAACGGCCCGATGAGCAACATCGCGCCGGGCTGGAAACTGCGCGTGCTGCTCGCTCAGGCGCTGTTCTCGAACCCCGACGTGCTGTTGCTCGACGAGCCGACCAACAACCTCGACATCAACTCGATCCGCTGGCTGGAAGATATCCTCAACGAGTACAACTCGACGATGATCATCATCTCCCACGACCGGCACTTCCTGAACCAGGTCTGCACGCATATGGCGGACATGGATTACGGCACGCTCAAGATCTACCCGGGCAACTACGACGACTACATGCTCGCGTCGACGCAGGCGCGCGAGCGTCAAGCCGCCGCCAACGCGAAGGCCAAGGAGCGCATCTCCGATCTGCAGGATTTCGTGCGCCGCTTTTCGGCGAACAAATCGAAAGCCCGTCAGGCCACGAGCCGCTTGAAGCAGATCGACAAGATCAAGATCGAGGAATTCAAGCCGTCGTCGCGCCAGAACCCGTTCATTCGTTTCGAGTACGAAAAGAAGTTGTACAACATCGCGGTGGTGGCCGAGCGCATCACGAAGCGCTACGAGCGCACGATTTTCGAGAACTTCGATTTGAGCGTGCAGCCGGGCGAGCGCATTGCGATCATCGGGGAAAACGGAGCGGGCAAAACCACCTTGCTACGTGCGCTTTACGGCAATTTGACGCTCGACGGCGGTTCGGTCAAATGGGCGGAAAATGCGAACGTCGGTTACATGCCGCAGGACACGTATGAAGAGTTCCCGAACGACGTCACGTTGACGGAGTGGATCGACGATTACCGCAAAGAGGGCGACGACGAACAAATGGTGCGCGGCACGTTGGGGCGGTTGCTGTTCAACGCCGACGACATCAAGAAGTCCGTCAAGGTCCTTTCGGGCGGCGAGAAAGGGCGGATGATCTGGGGCAAGCTCATGCTGGGCCGCCATAACGTGCTGCTGATGGACGAGCCGACGAACCACATGGACATGGAGTCGATCGAGTCGCTGCAGATTGCGCTCGACAAGTACGACGGCACGCTTATTTTCGTATCCCATGACCGCGAATTCGTGAGCGGTCTGGCCAATCGCATCATCGAAGTGCGCACGGACGGTACGCTGTACGACTTCGGCGGCAATTACGAGGAGTTTCTCGCGAGCCAAGGCGTGCAGTAAAACGCAGCGCCGTTGGATTGTTCGTACCCGGGGCACACGCGATTGGCTAAGGCGCCAGATAGAGGACTTTCTGCTCACGTGCTCGTTTCAACGATTCCTCTTTGATTTTCGGGAAGTGGCGGTGGGCGTGGCTCAAAGCTTCGCGCTCCTCGTCGCTTCGTACCGACACGAAAGGGTGACGAGACAGATGAATGACTTCGGCTCGCACCCGTTCCTCCAGTGCTCCTTTCGGACCTGTGTTGGCTAAGGTGTACTGAGCGTGACGTCTCGGCACTTCGCGACCGACGTTCTCGGCAAGCGCATGGAACTGCGTGATATGTCCGAAGGTGCCGCTGTTGCTGCGATAGTAGACGCTCGGCCGTTGACCGGGGCTCCCGGTGCTGCCGATGATGTTGTGCGTTCGGCATAGCTTTGCCGCATTGGCTTCGATGCGGGCTTTGAGCTCATTCCATTTCACGGCTCGATCGATGGCAGCTTTGCGCTCGGGGCCGAAACTGTTTCGAAGAAAGAACGTTTTGAAGCGCGCCCATCTTCCGCGCGTTCTCCCCATCGCGGCGTCTACCTCTTCTCTGAATTGGGCATACTGCGCTCTGTACGATGGCATCGTCGCCTTGCTCCGGTTCTGCCGATCCTAGCGGTCGCTTTATCGAGCGAGATGTCCAATCTGGCATACGCGAATCTCGAGCGTCAACATCGCGACGATCCGACCCAGCGCGCGTTCGGCCGACCTGCCGCTCACGCGCGAATCTTGGGATCGGCATTGGCTCGCGAGGCCGCGCGCGCCTCACCCTGCCGCGTAGAATAGGCGAGTCGAAACCCAATCGGTGAGAACTCGCATGAAGACCTACGATCACCTGTACATCGGCGGCAAATGGCTCGCGCCTTCGGGCACGGGCACGATAGACGTCGTCGATTCCGGCACGGAAGTTATCATGGGCCGCATTCCCGAGGGACTGGCCGCCGACGCCGAAGCGGCCGTCGAAGCGGCGAAGCTCGCATTCGACGGCTGGGCTGCGACGAGCGCATCGCAGCGCGCCGAATGCCTCGAAAAGATCGCCGCGAATTTGAAGGCGCGCACCGACGAGCTTGCCGCGACGATCTGCGGCGAAGTGGGGATGCCGCTCAAACTGTCGCGCGCGATTCAAGTGGGCAGCCCCGTCTATAACTGGAAGGCTTACGCCAAACTCGCGCGGCAGTTCCCATTCGAAGCACGGGTCTGCAATTCGCTCGTGGTGCGCGAGCCGGTCGGCGTAGTGGCCGCGATCACGCCGTGGAATTATCCGCTCAACCAGATCACGTTGAAGGTCGCAGCGGCGCTCGCGGCCGGTTGCACCGTGGTGCTCAAACCCTCGGAGATCGCGCCGCTGAACGCGTTCATGCTGGCGCAAGCGATACACGAGGCGGGGCTGCCGGACGGCGTGTTCAATCTCGTGAGCGGCTACGGGCCTGTCGTCGGCGAAATCATCGCGAGTCATCCGTTCGTCGATATGGTTTCGTTCACGGGTTCGACGCGCGCGGGCAAGCGCGTGGCCGAACTGGCGGCGGCCAGCGTCAAGCGCGTGGCATTGGAATTGGGCGGCAAGTCGGCGTCGGTCGTGCTCGACGATGCGGATCTCGAGAGCGCGGTGAAGGGCACCGTCGCGGCGTGCTATCTCAATTCAGGGCAAACCTGCTCGGCGCATACGCGGCTCATCGTGCCCGCCGCGCGCTACGAACAAGCGCGCGAACTGGCGAAGGCGGCCGCCGAGACATATGTGGTCGGCGATCCGCGCGATGAAAACACGCGCTTGGGACCGCTGGCCTCTGCCGCCCAATTGAAGCGCGTGCGCGATTACATCGAACGGGGCATCGCTGAGGGCGCCGAACTCGTGACGGGTGGCGCCCAGATGCCGGACGGATTGTCCAAGGGCTATTTCGTGAAGCCGACCGTGTTTGGCCGCGTGCACCCGAAGGCAACGATCGCGCAAGAGGAAATCTTCGGGCCGGTCCTGTCCATCCTCACGTACACGGACGAGGAAGAAGCGATCCGCATTGCCAACGATACGCCGTATGGCCTTGGCGGCGCTGTATGGGCAGGCAGCGACGAGCGCGCCGAGCGTGTTGCCCGGCGGATTCGCACGGGGCAGGTCGACATCAACGGGGGAGCCTGGAACATGGAGGCGCCGTTCGGCGGGTTCAAACAGTCGGGTTACGGTCGCGAAAACGGCGCTTACGGCCTCGAAGAATATCTCGAATACAAGTCGATGCAATACAAAGCGGCGAACTAAGCGGCGAACTAAGGCGACCCGTTAGCGCTGCGCCGTGCCGCCATGCGGCGCTGGCCAGCCTGTTCGTTGCCGGCAGCGGCCGATGTTGGGGCTGCCGGACGACATCGACGTCCGTCGTCATGGGTGAAGAAGGGCCGCATGTCCGCGCGGCCCGCTGTCGCAGGCTAGCGTTAGCCCTAACTTGACTAGGGTCAAATTCCCTCGTCGATAACCCCTAAATCATGTAGGGGTTTAGACGACAGGGAGTTGATATGCAAACCGAAGGTCTCACCCTCATCAAACGCTGTGCGGCGCTCGTCTGCATGCTTGGCGCACCGTTCGCAGCGACGAACGTTTTCGCAGCGGATGCGTCTTCGCCGGCCAACGTGCCTGCCGCAGCGGCGTCCGACGCCGGCGGCGGCGCATTGCACGCCGGAGATTGGCTCGTGCGGCTGCGCGCGATCAGCATCGAGCCGGCTGCACGCACGAACGAGACGCTCTCCGCGCTGAACGTCGGGGTGAACAATGCGATCGTGCCCGAGCTCGACTTCACCTACATGATCCGCGACTATCTCGGTGTGGAGTTGATCCTCGCCACGTCGCGCCATCAGGTGACGTCCAGCCTCGGCAACCTGGGTGGCGTGGGCGTCCTGCCTCCGACGCTCTTGCTGCAATACCACTTCAACCATCAGGGACGCATCAGACCGTACGTCGGCGCCGGTTTGAACTACACGCTGTTCTACAACAATGGCCTCAGCGCAGGCGGCCAATCGATTTCGATCGACAATCACAGCTTCGGACCGGCAGTGCAAGCGGGCGTGGACGTGCAGATCACGAAGAAGCTTTATGTGAACGCCGATATCAAAAAGATTTGGATGAAGACGGGTGCATCGCTTGGCGGCGCGTCTCTCGGGACGCTGCATATCGACCCGTTGGTCGTGGGCGTGGGCATCGGCATGAAGTTCTGACCGCTGCGCGCTGCGCTTCGTATCTCCAACGCCGGCAAGTCCGGCGTTTTTCATTGGTGCAAACCGCTCTTAGTCCTTGTCGTTGCGAAAGCGCATCGCCGTGCCTTCGCGCTCGATACGCTCCCACACCGCGCGCTTTTCGACATCGCTCATGAAGACCCAATTGGAGACCTCCATGGCGGTGCGCCCGCATCCTTTGCAGATTTCGTCGAACAAGGTGGAGCAGACCCCGATGCAGGGACTATCGGGTAGGGCGTGGAGGTTGGAAGCCATCGAAAGCGGTCTCGAAAACGGGCGTTGCCCGTATGGTATCCGAGGCTGACGGCGCTTCGACAATCACCCTGCGCGTAGGGGGGATGCACGGCTGCAGGCTACCCGAAAGGCCGAGGCAGGTTTTATTCCGGTAGACATGGGGCGATAACCCGATAAAATTGCGCCCGATTTGTCGTTGCGCGAGAGTCCGCGGCAAGCATGCGTCCGGTGTTCTCGATGAGGCTGTGCCGTTTGTGCGACAGCCGGTCCGATCCGCTCGCATTTTTATGTCGCGCGCCAATGATTGATGGTAGCTTTCGGGTTTTTCACGGGAGTCGCGCGCAGGGCGTCGCGGCATGGCGGGGTTGAGGCCGGCGAACCGGTCCGCATCGGAGAACGGGATGAAAAAACAGGCAATGGGCGCGCTGGCTGCACTCTTTTTGTGCGCGGCGCCATGGGCGGCGTCGGCGAAAGATACGCAGCTGAACGTCTATAACTGGTCCGATTACATCGCCAAGGACACCATCTCCAACTTCGAGAAGCAGACCGGCGTCAAAGTCCGCTACGACAACTACGATAGCGACGACACGCTGCAAGCCAAGCTTCTGACCGGCAATTCCGGCTACGACATCGTCGTCCCCACGAGCAACTATGCAGGCAAGCAAATCGCCGCGGGCATCTTCACGCCCTTGGACAAATCGAAGCTGCCGAATCTCAAATACCTCGACCCGCAATTGATGGCGCTCGTCGCCGGCGCGGACCCGGGCAACAAGTATGTGGTGCCTTGGGCCTGGGGCACGACGGGCCTCGGCTACAACGTGACGAAGGCACAGCAAATCCTCGGCAAGAACGTTGCGCTCGACAATTGGGACCTCCTGTTCAAGCCTGAGAACATCTCGAAGCTCAAAGCCTGCGGCGTCTCGGTGCTCGACGCGCCCGATCAGGTCTTCGCCGCGGCGCTGCACTACATCGGCAAGGATCCTGTGAGCACGAACCCGGCCGATTATCAGGCCGCGCTCGCGATGCTGAAAAAGATCCGCCCGTACATCACGCAGTTCAACTCGTCCGGCTACATCAACGATATGGTCGGAGGCGACATTTGCTTCGCTTACGGCTGGTCGGGCGACGTCGTGATCGCCAAACATCGCGCGCTGGAAGCGAAGAAGCCTTACAAGATCGAGTACTACGTTCCGAAGGGCGGCGCACCCATATGGTTCGACGTGATGGCGATCCCGAAAGATGCCGCGCACAAGGAAGCGGCTCTCGAGTGGATCAACTATATCGAGACGCCCCAGGTTCACGCAGCGATCACGAACGCGGTGTTCTATCCGAGCGCGAACGCGGAAGCGAAGAAGTACGTCGATCCCAAGATCGCCAACGACCCGGCCGTCTACCCGCCGGCCGATGTCGTCAAGACGCTCTTTTTGCTCAAGCCGCTGCCACCGGAAATTCAACGGTTGCAGACGCGGCTTTGGACTGAGTTCAAGTCGGGCCGATAACCTCATCGCCGCACGCGGCATGCAGTCATCAAGCCCCCGGAGACGTTGCCGGGGGCTTTGTACATCAAACGAGTGGAGTCAAGCAGGACATCATGAGCGATCAGTCGAGCTCACAGCCGCCCGCCGGCGCGCGACCCGCCACTGCAACGTTCGCCGACGATGCATCGGCGGACCATTTTGTGCAGATCGTCGACGTCGTCAAGAAGTTTGGGGAAACCGTCGCGGTCAGGAATGTCGATCTTTCGGTAGCGAAGGGCGAACTGTTCGCGCTGCTCGGCAGCTCGGGTTGCGGCAAATCCACGTTGCTGCGAATGCTCGCGGGGCTGGAATCGGTGACCTCGGGCAAGATCTTGATCGACGGAGAAGACTTGGCACTCATGCCGCCGTATCGCCGGCCGATCAACATGATGTTCCAGTCGTACGCGCTCTTTCCGCACATGAGCGTCGAGTCGAACGTCGCATTCGGGCTCAAGCAAGAAGGCGTGGCGAAGGCCGAATTGAAGGCGCGAGTGCAAGATGCGCTCGATCTCGTGCAGATGGGGCGTTTCGCCAAACGTAAGCCGCACCAGCTCTCGGGCGGGCAGCAGCAACGCGTCGCGCTCGCTCGCTCGCTCGTGAAGCGGCCGAAGCTGCTGCTGCTCGACGAGCCGATGTCGGCGCTCGATAAGCAGATCCGCCAGCGCACGCAGATCGAGCTCGTGAACATTCTCGATCGGGTGGGCGTCACTTGCATCATGGTGACGCACGATCAGGAAGAGGCGATGACGATGGCCGACCGCCTCGCGGTCATGAGCGAAGGCCAGATCGTGCAGCTCGGCACGCCGCATGAAGTCTATGAATATCCGAACTCGCGGTTCTCGGCGGAGTTCATCGGCTCCACCAATTTGTTCGACGGGCATGTCGTCGAAGACGAGCCCGATCACGTGTTCGTCGAGACAACGCAGTTGCCTTGCCGACTGTACGTCAATCACGGCATCACCGGGCCGCTCGGCATGCCCGTGACGATTTCGGTCCGCCCCGAGCGCATCGCGCTGACGCGAAAGCCGCCCGAAGGCGCGTACAACTGGGGGCGCGGCACGGTCTCGAACATTGCCTATATGGGCGGGTACTCGCTCTATCATGTGAAGCTCGATTCCGGTAAGACGGTCATTGCCAACGTGTCGAGCCTTGCGCTAACGGAAATCGATTCTCCCACGTTGGGCGATGAGATCTATGTGCGTTGGAGCGCGTCGGCCGGTGTGGTGTTGACGGCATGAAGACGCTTCTGCTCGCGCTCTCGACATGGCCCGCTCGCAAGCTGAAGTTGACGGGCGGCACGGCCGTCGTTGCGGGGCCGTTCCTCTGGTTGCTGATGTTCTTCTTCGTGCCGTTCTTGCTCGTCGTCAAGATCAGCTTCGCGCAGTTGCAACTGGGTATCCCGCCGTACACCGAACTCGTCGCATTCAAAGACGGCGTCGTCCAGGTTTCGCTGAACGTGGCGCATTATGCGTTCCTCTTCACCGATAGCCTGTACTTCGCCACTTACGTCAACTCGGTCGTCGTCGCGGCCGTCACGACGCTGATCTGCCTGCTGCTCGGCTATCCGATGGCGTACTACATCGCGCGCTCGAACCCCCAGTCGCGCAACCTCCTGATGATGGCCGTGATGCTGCCGTTCTGGACGTCGTTCTTGATTCGCGTCTATGCATGGATCGGCATCCTCAAGAACAACGGGCTGCTCAACAACTTCCTCATGGCGATCGGGTTGATTCACACGCCCATCGAGCTATATCGGACGAACGCGGCCGTGTACATCGGCATGGTCTATTCCTACCTGCCGTTTCTCGTGATGCCGCTTTACGCCCACCTCGTGAAGATGGACTTGACGCTGCTCGAAGCGGCCTACGATCTCGGCGCCAAGCCGTGGAAGGCCTTCGTGCAGATCACCTTGCCGCTATCGAAGAACGGCATCATCGCCGGCTGCCTGCTCGTCTTCATTCCCGCGGTGGGCGAGTACGTGATCCCCGAACTCCTCGGCGGTGCGAATACGTTGATGATCGGCCGCGTCATGTGGAACGAATTCTTCAACAATGCCGATTGGCCGATGGCGTCTGCCGTCACCTGCGCAATGGTTTTGCTATTGCTCGTGCCGATGGCGATGTTCCAGCACTTTCAGGCCAAACAACTGGAAGCGCGGCGATGATCAAACCGAATCGCTCTTTGCAACTGACCGCACTTGGGATTGGGTTTGCGTTTCTCTATATTCCGATCCTGAGCCTGATCGTCTATTCGTTCAACGAGTCGCAACTCGTGACGGTCTGGACGCATTTTTCGATGCGCTGGTACGCTGCGCTCGCGCAGGACGACGAACTTATCGCCGCATTCTGGCTTTCGCTGCGCATCGCGCTGTTGACGGCGTTCGCATCGGTATTCATCGGTACGTGGGCCGGCTTCGTGCTCGCCCGGATGGGCCGGTTTCGCGGTTTCACGCTGTTCTCGGGCATGATCAACGCGCCGCTCGTCATTCCCGAAGTCATCCAAGGCATTTCGTTGCTGCTGCTTTTCATCGAAATGGGCAAGTGGCTGGGATGGCCCGAAGGGCGAGGGCTCGTGACGATCTGGATCGGTCACGTCATGCTGTGCATGTCGTATGTCGCGATCATCGTGCAGTCGCGCGTGCGCGAATTGAATCCATCGCTCGAAGAGGCCGCGTTGGACCTCGGTGCGACGCCGTTCAAGGTCTTCTTCGCCATCACGCTGCCGTTGATCTCGCAAGCCCTGATGGCAGGGTGGCTTCTATCGTTTACGCTGTCGATCGACGATCTCGTGCTGTCGGCGTTTTTGTCCGGGCCGGGTTCGACCACGCTGCCCCTCGTCGTCTTCTCGCGCGTACGGCTGGGGCTCAATCCCGAGATGAATGCGCTGGCGACATTATTTATCGGGGTGGTCACCATTGGCGTCATCGCGATCAATTACTTCATGCTCAGGGCCGAGAAGAAGCGGTTGGCGGGTAGCGTGTAAGGCATTTTGTCGGCTTGCCGCGGGCGCGGCGGTTTTGGTTCGAATCAAAGCTCGTCAAAGCCGTACGGTGGCGAACCCAAGCCGTAGAATTGGGCCAATCCTTGGAACCATGCCAGTTGGTCTTCGGCCTGCGGCGGTTGTCCAGCCTGCGGCGGTTGTCCGACTACCGACGGTTGGCCGACCTGCTGCAGTCGTTCCAACTGCAGTCGCTTTGCCTCCCGACGTTGCTGCCCGTCCAACTCTCCCAGCACGCCTTGCAGCGTTTCATACACAGCCAGCGCTCGTTCCTCTTCCTCTGTAGCGGCCTCATCGACAGGGTAGTCCACGATCGTCGACTGATCCGCAGGGGTCGGATACAAGCAGTTATGGAAGTGATCGCCCGTCCAGTACCAGTCGCTTTGATTCAAATGCGCCCACGTGTTCGTCTCGTAATCGGAGAACGCGGACCACATGCACTCGCGGAATCTCGCGTAGCGCGCTTGTTTCTCACTCGATATGGGAGCGCCTAGGGCCGGTTTGCTGCGATAAAGGCCCATCTTGTTGGCGTATCCCAAATGGTGCCCGGCAAGGATGGCATATGCCTTACGAGGCCAAGGGTCGATGACCACGAAGTATGGGTCTGGCCAATGCCGTTTGCCGACGCGGCAAAACGTATGACCCGGAACGCCGATCAACTGCACCAGATAGTCGGGCTCGTATCGTTCGCGTGCATACATAAACGTGAGTGCGGCCATTTGATCGCAGTTTCCCGCTTCGACCGTCAGGGCTGCGTGCGCGCGCAGTCTCGGTTTTTCGTTCATCACCTTGCTGCGCAGGTCGTCCATTGCCCTTTTGACATCCTTGTTCGAAACCTCTGCCGCGCTCGCTTCAGCCGCCGTCGGCCCGAGCGCGGCTGTCAACGTACGCTGGAATGTCTGTTTCAAGGCATCCGCCTCGGGCGCCTCTTTATCCTCGATCTGTTTCGCATAAGCCGCGAGCCGCGCGTCGACCCAGGCGGCACGTTGCGCCGGTTCCCATCGCTCGATATAGCGCCGCAGCTCGTCGTCCAGGTAGAAACTGGCACGGTTGTACAGAAACTGCACTCTTTTAGTCGCCTCGTCGCCCTGGTGTTGTGAAGCGGCGAAATTCCAAGCTTGGTTTGCGCTCCCCCGATGAAGGAACGTCTTCACGTCGCGGATAATCTCGTTCGCCTTACGTATTGCCTTTTCGTGCTCGGCTGAAACGGGCCAGTAGGTAGAGTTCGGCGTCACGTCCTGGTGCCGAATGGCGGGAGGCGGCGCAGGCGTGGTCGTGGTGGCCGTCGTGGATGCCTGCCCTGATGCCCCGGTCCAAGCCGCCTCGGCGGCCGGTGCCTGCTGGCCGTTGGCGGCCGCGGCGCCCTGCGTGGCTCGTTGCTCCTCTACAACCGCGAGCCGAGGCGGTGTTCGGCCGGGGCGTGCGTTGCCAACATACTGACCGCGCCGCAATCGCCGCAGCGGCGGCGCCGAGGCCGGGGGGCTGTCGTAAACATCCTGTGCTCGATGACCGCCTACCGAGAGAGACTGCGATGCGGCCCGCTTGCGTCGGGGCACGAGGGGTGTTCGGTGCGTTACGGGTGACCCTGGCATTCGCTTCCTCGACTGAGGCCACCGATGGCGCGGTGGGAACGGGGACCCCGATCGTATGCCGCCATAGAGGTCCCGTACTCCATCAAAGCCGCTCGGGTCGGTTTTTCGTACCGCGGATGCTTTCGGGCATGAAACCGGCACCTCGTCGGCGCAAGACGCTCCGTCAGCTTAGCTTGCCGGTCGCTTGAACGGTCGATCGAATGCGCCGAGGCATGCGTTCATTTCCTACTATTCAGGAATGCGCCGCTCCGGCGACTCACCCATTGCCTGGAACAATGCGGCCGTATCGATCAACCGTTGCCCCGTCGCGCGAATCGCGCTGAGTTCGGCATTGCGGTATTGCTGCTCGCTGGCTTGCACGGCTGCCGGCGACACTGCGCCCAAGCGCCCCCGCGCCGCCGTTTCGTCGAACGCGCGCCGTGCCGCGTTCGTTTGCTGCTCGGTCGCGGCTGCCGTCTGCGCATCGTGTTCGAGCGCGGCCAACGTATCGGCGACATTCTGGAACGCCGACAACACCGTTGCCTTGTATTGATCGGCCGCCGCTTCGTAGAAGTCGATCGCGGCGCGCCGTTGCGCCAGCAGCGCGCCCCCATGAAACAGCGGCTGGGTCAGCGAGCCGCCGATGCTCCATAGCGCACCGGCTCCCGAAAGCGCCGTCGGCCAACTGAACCCGCCTTGCCCCATCGACGCCGTCAGCGACAGGCTAGGGAACAACTGCGCCGTCGCGACGCCAACTTCGGCCGCGGCGGCTTTGAGCGAAGCTTCGGCCGCGGCGATGTCGGGGCGCGCATGCAAAAGCTGTGACGGCACGGCAACGGGCACGCGCTCAGGCAATGCGATCGTCGAGAGCGAGGGCACGCTCGGCGCGGCGTCCGGCGTGCGGCCGATCAGTACCGCCAACGCGTGCAACGCGGCTTGGCGCTGTTGCTGCAGCGCGGGCAAGCCGGCCGCGAGCGCCGCTGCATTTTGCTCGGAGGTCAACGCTTGTACGTGGGGCGCCGCGCCCAAGTCATAGCGCCGCACGTCCTCGCGCGCCGTTTGTTGCGCGAGCGCAATCAGCCGCTGCGTGGATTCGATCTGGTCGCCGAGCGCCGCCGCAGTGATCGCCGTCGTGACGATGTTGGCCGCCAGCGCACGCCGAGCCGAATCGAGCTCGAACGCTTGCACGTCTACGCGCGCATGAAGCGCCGCATTGGCATAGCGCACGGCGCCGAACAAATCGAATGTGTAATGCGCTTGGATCTGACCGACGAAAACGTTGTAGCGCACGGTCGGCGGGCCGGCTTCGGGAATACCGAGCGCGCGTTCGCGCGTCGCCTGCGCACCCGCATCGATGGTCGGCAGCAGCGATGAGCCGATTTGCGCGCGCAACTGTTCGTGCGCGCCTGCAAGGGTTCGCTCGGTTGCCGCCAGCGTCGGGCTGTTCTGCAAGCCTTCATCGACAAGGGCATCCAATTGCGGCGAGCGGTACGAGCGCCACCACTGCGGCACGGCTGGCGCGCCGGCATCGAACTGCTGCGCGACGCCCCCGGCAACCGCCGTTTGCGCGGGCAGTGCGGTTCGTCCGTAGTGCGCAGGAGAGGGCATGGCGGGCGGCTCGCCGTTCGGTCCCAAGGAGCAACCGGCCAAAGCGAGGACGGCCGCGAGCGCAAGCGCAGAGCCGAGCGCTTGGCGTTCATGAACGATGCGCAAGATGCTCATGGTCAATTTCCCGTATGCGCTTGCGCGTCCGGCGACGGATCGCGCTCGTCGAGCCGCACTCTGAACGACATGGCGTAGAGCGCGGGCAAATAAAAGAGCGTCAGCACGGTGGCGCTCGTGATGCCGCCCATGAGGGCGGTGGCCATGGGCCCGAAGAAGTTTGAGCGCAAAAGCGGAATGAGCGCGAGCACCGCAGCGGCCGCGGTGAGCGTAATCGGCCGGAACCGGCGTACGGTAGCACCGACGATCGCATCGAAGCGTTTGTGCCCCGCCGCGATGTCCTGCTCGATCTGATCGACGAGAATCACCGAATTGCGCATGATGATGCCTAACATGGCGATCACCCCGAGCATCGCCACGAAGCCGAATGGCTTGCCGAAGACGAGCAGCGTCGCGACGACGCCGATCAGCCCGAGCGGCGCGGTCAGCACCACCATCAGCACGCGCGCGAAGCTTTGCAGTTGGATCATCAAGAGCACCAAGACGGCGATCGCCATGAGCGGCATTTGCGCGTTGATCGAGTTTTGCCCCTTGGCGCTCTCTTCGACGGAGCCACCGACGTCGATTCGATAGCCGAGCGGCAGCGAGGCGCGGATCGGCGCGAGCGCCCGGTCCACGTCGTGCGTCACGTCGATGCCCTGCGCGTTGCCGCGCACATCGGCCTGGACCGTGATCGTCGGCTGGCGATCGCGTTCCCAAATGACGCCGTATTCGAGCGTGTTGCGCATATGTCCGAGCGAGGCGAGCGGCACGGGGCCGTTCGGCGTGGGCATCGCCAAACCCAGCAAGCGGGCGGGATCGACGCGCTCGCGCTTGGGCGCTCGCAGGTCCACGCTGATCAATTTGTCGCGCTCGCGAAGCTGCGTGACGGTATAGCCCGAGAGGGTCATCGCGAGGAAGTTGGACACGTCTTGCGAGGTCACGCCGAGTTGGCGCGCTTTGTTCTGGTCGAGTTCGAACGTCATCGAGCGCTCGGCCGGCTCGTCCCAGTCGAATTGCACGCCGCGCGTGTGCCTGTCGGCGCGCATCGTCGACGCCACTTTTTCGGATATGGCGCGCACCTTCGCAATGTCGTCGCCGCTCACGCGGAACTGGACCGGGTAGCCCACGGGGGGGCCGTTTTCCAGGCGCGACAAGCGCGTGCGCACCCCCGAGAAGTCGTTTTCGAGCCGCGTCTCGAGCCAACGTGCGAGCTGCTCGCGCGCTTCGACCGATTTGGCCGTGACCACGAACTGCGCGAAGTTCGGTTGTTGCAGTTGCTGATCGAGCGGCAGGTAGAAGCGCGGTGCGCCCGTGCCGACGAAATCGACGAAGTGATCGATCTCGGGGCGGCCGTCGAGGGTCTTCTCGAGCCGTTCGGCTTGTCTGAGCGTCGCCTCGAACGATGCGCCTTCGGGCAGGCGCACGTCGACCAGCAGTTCGGGGCGATCCGAGCTCGGGAAGAACTGCTGTGGCACGAGCGAGAAGGCTGCGAGCGAGAGGACGAAGAGCACGACGGTGATGCCGAGCACCACGAAGCGGCGCTTGACGCACCACTCGATCCAGATGGCCAGCCGCCGATAAAAGCGCGTGTCGTAGATTTCGTGCTCGTGGTCGTGCGCTTCGCCATGGGCGCGCTTGCGCTCGGGCAGCAGGTGGTAGCCGAGCAGGGGGATCAGCACCACCGCGGCGAACCACGACGCGATGAGAGCGATAGCCGACACTTCGAAGATCGAGCGCGTGTACTCGCCGGTGCTCGATTTGGCGAGCGCGATGGGCAAGAAGCCCGATACCGTGACCAGCGTGCCGGTCAGCATGGGAAAGGCCGTGCTCGTATAGGCGAACGCCGCAGCGCGCGTGCGCTTCCAGCCTTGCTCGAGCTTCACGGCCATCATTTCGACGGCGATGATCGCATCGTCGACGAGCAGGCCCAGGGCGAGCACGAGTGTGCCCAGCGATACCTTGTGCAGGCCGATGTCGAACATCGACATGACGAGCGCGGTAACGGCCAGCACGATCGGGATCGAAATCACGACCACCATCCCCGTGCGAAATCCCAGTGAAACGAGGCTGACGATGAGCACGATCGCAACGGCTTCGCCGACCGCTTCGAGGAAGTCGTCGACCGAATGCGCCACGGCTTTGGGCATGCTCGAGACTTGCTCTAGCTTCAAGCCCGCGGGCAGATGCTCGCGTAGTTGCCCGCTCGTGGCGTCGAGCGCTTTGCCCAGGCGGATCACGTCGCCGCCCGGCTGCATCGTCACGCCGATGCCAAGCACGGCACGCCCATGATTGCGCATTTGCGTCACGGGCGGATCGTCGTAGCCGCGCTTGATCGTGGCGATGTCGCCGAGCCGCACGTTGCGATGGCCGATCGCGATCAATGTGTCCGCTAGCGCCCGCACGTCCTTGAACTGGCCGTCCGGACGCACGAATACACGGTCGTCGGCGGTCGTGACGGTGCCGGGCGAGGCGACGGCGTTTTGCGATGCGATCGCTTGCGCGAGTTGCTGCGGCGAGATGTTCAGGCGCGTGAGCTCGGCGTTGGCGATCTCGACGTAAATGTGCTGGTCTGGATCGCCGAAGTAGTCGACCTTCGCGACGCCGGGCACGCGCAGGAGCACGGTGCGCAACTCGTCGGCGTAGTCGTGAAGCTGTGCCGCGGAAAAGCCGTCGCCTTCGAGCGTGTAGACGTTGGTGTAGACGTCGCCGAATTCATCGTTGAAGAACGGCCCCACGGCGCCTGGCGGCAATGTCGCCGCAATGTCGCCGATCTTCTTGCGGACTTGATACCAAGTCGGCTGCACTTCCTTGACGGGAGCCGAGTCCTTCATCGAGAAAAAAATCATCGATTCGCCGGGGCGCGAGTAGCTGCGCTGGAAGTCGATGTACGGCGTTTCCTGGAGCTTGCGCGCGATTCGGTCGGTCACCTGTTCTTGAACTTGACGCGCGGTCGCGCCCGGCCATAGCGTACGGACCACCATCACCCGGAACGTGAACGGTGGATCTTCCGATTGCGCAAGGCGCGTATAGGCAAGGATGCCCGCGATGGTTGCGAGCGTGATCAGAAAGACGACGAGCGCTTGATGTCGGAGCGCCCACGCCGAAAGGTTGAAGCGGCCCTCGTCATGAACGCTCGTTTGCGGATCCGCATGCAAGGCCGGCGCGCCGGCGGCAGCGGTCGACGCGGACGGAGCAGGCGGGGCGGCCGAGTCGCGGCGATCGGACCCGCTCATGATGCGAAGTCCTCGGGATGCAGCGGCGCGACGACGCGCACATGCTCGCCCGCGCTCACGGTGTGAACCCCTTGATAAACGACGCGGTCGCCGTCGCTCAAACCTTGCGTCACGGAGAACGTGCGCTCGTCGTAGCGCCCCACGGCGACACGCCGCAACTCGAGCGTGTCGGCGCCCGAGCGAACGACCCAGACGGCTGGATCGGCGCCCTGGTGGAACAATGCGGTGACGGGCAGTGTGAAAGGATGCGCACCGGGCCGCGCTTGCACTTGAGCGAAGGCGATTTGCGCGGTCATGCCGAGCCGCACGCGCGCATCGGGCGCGGCCAGCGTGAGCTTGACGCGATAGGTGCGGCTTTGCGGATCGGCGGCGGGGGCGACTTCGCGCACGCGCGCCGTGAACCGCTGACCGGGGATGGCCGGCAGGCTGACCTGCGCCGCGCTGCCGACGCGCAGGTACGACAGCGCGCTTTCGGGCGCGTCGCACACGACGTCGACCTCGCCCGTCCATGCGAGGCCATAGACGGCTTGGCCCGCCGTGACGTTCTGCCCCGTATCGGCCTGCTCGGCCGTGATCACGCCGGCATGATCGGCGATCAGCGCCGCGTAGGCGAGCTGATTGCGCGCGAGCGACAGTTGCGCCAGGGCGGCGTCGCGTTGCGACGCGGCCGAGGCGTAGGCGTCCTGCGTCTGCTCCAATTGAGCCGGCGCGATCAGGTTTTCGTGCGCTTGGGCGCTGTCTCGCTCGAGTTGCTGCTTGGCATAGATGAATCGATGCTGGGCTGCGTCCAACTGCGCTTGCGCGTTTGCCAGATTCTTTTGCAGATCGGCGGGATCGAGCCGTGCGACTACCTGGCCCGCTTTGACGGTGTCGCCCAGCCGCACGTCGCGCTCGATGATCTTGCCGGCGACTCGGAACGAAAGCGGCGTGTTGTAGCGCGCTTGGACGTCGCCGGGAAGGGTGGCTTCGGGAGGGGCGCCATCGGGATGGACGGCGACGGCAACGACGGGCCGCGGCGGCGTCGCAACGCCGGCGCGCTCATGGCAACCGGTCAAAGCGAGTGCGCCGCCGATGGCAAGGGTCGCTGCGCAGCGGCGCATCGCGACGTGCCAGCGGGTGAAGGGAGAATCGTCGAATTGCACCCGCGCCGTGCTAGGCGCGTCAACACCGGGACGTGTCACGATGACCCCAGAGAGAAGAGCTACATCGAATCGGGACAAGCTGCATCGGCTTGCAAGAAGGAGGCGCCGCCGCACGGTTCGCCACTGCCATGCGGTGCAGAAAGCGGCACCGCACGGCAACTACAGCGTTGCATTCTAATACAACAGTGTATTTGAATGCAAAGATGAATTGATCGGGCCGGTGGTGCTAAACTTCGCTTTATGAAACGAAAACGCTTGACCCGCGAAGAAAGCAAGGAGCAGACGCGCTTGCGTCTGCTCGATGCTGCGCAAACCATTTTCATGAAGAAAGGCTATGTCGCGGCCAGCGTCGAGGACATCGCCAACGCGGCCGGCTATACGCGCGGCGCCTTCTATTCGAACTTTCGCGGAAAGGGCGAGATCTTGATGGAGCTGTTGCTGCGCGACCACGAGCGCATGCAGTCGGATCTGCATTCGATCATTGACGACACCGCCACCCGCGAGGAGATGGAAGCGCGCGCGCTCACGCTTTACAGCCAGTTTTTTCGCGAAGACGATTGTTTCTTGTTGTGGGCGGAAGCGAAACTGCTCGCCACGCGCGACGCGAAGTTTCGTGCGCGCTTCAACGCGTTTTCTCATGAGAAGCGCGAGTTTCTCAGCGGCTATATCCGCATGTTTTCCGAGCGCGTAGGCACACCGTTGTCGTTGCCCGCCGAAGTGCTCGCGCTCGGGTTGATCGGCTTGTGCGAGGGGGTGCACGCGTTTCGTATGTGCGACCCGCAGCATGTGACGGACAACCTCACGGAAGCGGTGCTGGCCGGTTTCTTCTCGAAGGTCATGTTCGGGCACGATGGCGGCCCGAAGCAGGCCTGAGCCGCAGCGCGGCGAGCCGCACGCGAACCGAGCCGCCTTTCGGCCTGCCGTCAGGACCCGAGGCCCGGTCCGTAGTTGCTGCTGATCAGGCGCGCGACCGCATCCACGTCGGCGTAATCCTGCTCGGGCAAGCCGTCGAGGATCGCCAACAACTCGTTGCTCGCGCCGGCCTGCCGCGCTGCATCGACGATATGGTCCTTGTTGGCCGGGTACGGCACCGCGTGCAGCACATCGGCGATCTGCAGGTCGATCGATTCGTTGGGCACGGATGCGGCGCTCGACGCCCGTTGCGCCGCGGTGCGGGTCGAGTTGCCGTCGGGCGTGCCGGACGCCGAGTTCGAGGGTTTTTCGCGAGCGCTCATGTGCGGGCCTGCCGCTCGTGGGCGGCGAAATGATTTGCGAGTTCGTGCTGCTTCGGTAGCGTGATGCGCGTCCAATGCCCGCGCTTGTTCGCCATGTCCGGTTTGACGTCGGGGGCGGGCGGCGCGACGGGCGCGGCGTTCGCCCGCACAGCCGCCAATGCCGCGCGCGCGGTGACGCTGTCGAGCGCCGTGGTATGTATCGGTGCCGCGAAGCACGAAGCCGAGAGCAATGCCATAGTTGCCAGTGTCGAGACTTTCATCGCTCGACCTCCTTCCTCGAAAGAGCGTGCACACCGCCGATGCAGCCGGACCGTCCGTCCGATCGAAATCGTCTTGCACCGACATTCGGTACAGCACGCCTCGTGCCTAATCCCCTATCTGCCCAGATAGGGGGTTACCGCAGCACCTCGAAGCGCGTCCACGGCCAGGAAGGCCGGTCGCGCATGTAACCGTTGAGCCAATTCCACTGCGGGTGGCGCTTCATGAACGCTTGCGCGTCGAACGGCCTGCCGCACGGGTGCCCCCAACGCGCCCAAAATGCCAGGTCGCGCGCCATTTCGCTGTCCACCACTTTGCCGTCGTTCGCGCCCCATGGGTTGAACGGGCCGTGATCGGATGCGCCAAAGCGCGCATCGTCGAGTTCCAAGTGGCCGCAGATGGTGCGCGAGCAGGGGTTGTCGTCCCGGTTCAGATAGACATCGTGGTGATCCGCTAGCATTTGCTTGGCGAGTTCGAGGTCGATCTTGCCATGGTGCAACTCGGCCAATTGCATGAACCGCAACCGGCGCGCTCCGTTCTTGCGCACATCGGTGTAGTCTTCGCCTTCCCCGATGCATTCCTGATTGCGAATCTTCAAATCCGTGGCGGTGTTGTCGCCGCTGTAAAACCCGTCCTTCGTGATCTCGAAGCCGGAATAGCGCAAGCCGAGCTCGTAACGGGCGATCTCGCCAGTCTTCGTGTCGCCGAGCAACCAGCTGTTGGCATAGCCGCCGTTGTTCGACAACGAGAACATCTCGCACCAATCGCCGATGCTGTTGGCGTATTGCGTGGCGCGGCGCGATCGATAGAACTCGGGGGCGCCGGCGCTGTTGTAGCCGGCGAAGTTCGAAATCGTCGTTTCGGTAATCATGAGTCCTGCCGAGGTGACCCAAAAATCGGTCAGGCTCGAAATGCAGCCGGGCAGCCCTTGCATGAGCATCCGGTGCCCGGAGTCGGGCACGATGTCGAAGACGACGTTGAACGCATCGCCGGCCGCATAACGGTCCCACGAGTTGTGCGCCATGACGATGCGGCCGTCGCGCGTGGCGCTTCCAGTGGCGATGAAAGCGCTGCAGTGGTGCCCGCGCCGTCCGCGCCAGGGCTTGGCTCCCAAGTGCGGGTCGCGCGCCGCCACTTGCGCCGGCCACCAGCTCTGCAGCAAGTCCATGTATCCGTTCCACGCCAGGACTTCCTCGAACGGCAGCTTCGCGCCGTCGGCGATGCCCTGGATCTCGTCCGCGAATTCGGTGTCGAGCTTCGGGGAAAACTGCGCGAGCGCCGCTTTCGTGAAGGTCTCGAAATCTTCCCCCGTGTCCCAGCGAGCCAAATACTTGGCGGTGCGGATCGCGTTCTTGATCTCGGCCGCTAGCAATTGGCCGTGCTGCTCGCCCCGATCGTAGGGCTCGCCTTCGATATGCACGAAAATCCAACCCGCTTGGTCGCGGCGCACGGCATCGAGGGAGGGTTCGCTCATCTTCGCTCCGAATCGACTAATCGATCGAAAGGGCTGCGCTCGGCGCCATTGGGTGCGGCGCGCGGCAGGCTCGGCGGCCTGCTTTCATTGTAGAAAATATGTGGCGCTTTGCCATCGGCTCGTGCGCGAGTTGCGCGCCGGGCGCCGGCGCCCCGGTCAGATAGAGGGATTCATCCGACGGTAGGCATCCAGCAGCGACGTCTTGTAGACGGCGCCGACGAGCGTCGGCTCCTGGGTGCTCGCGACGACCGGCAAGCGCTCTCCTTGGAACGCGAGGAAGCGCTGCAACGCCATGGCGATCGGCATATCGGGCGTGAGGACCGCGAATTCCGGTTGCAGGTAATCGGCGGCAGTGCGCGCGGACGTGTCGCGCTTCTCGAGCAGATCGGAGGTGATGTCCTTGAGGGCCACGACACCGCGGAAATGTCCCGCGTCGTCGGTGACGTAAAGGTACTTCACGGGGTATTCGAGGAACACGCGCGTCATGTCCTGCACGCTTGCGCCAAGCGGCACCACGGTATCGGCCGGTTTCACGAGCTCGCGCACCTGCGCCGCACGCAGCCGCACCCGTTCCTGCTCGTCGGCGTGGCGGCGCAGCGTGATTTCGTACATTGAAGTCTTGTTGATCGCACGTGCGACGAAATACGCGACGACGCACGACAGCATCAGCGGCAGCACCACCTGATAGCTGAGCGTCATCTCGAAGATCATGAGAATCGCCATCAGCGGGGCTTGCGTCGCACCGGCCAGGAACGCACCCATGCCCACCATCGCATAGGCGAACGCGCCCGACGTTCCATGCGGCCAAAAGCTGTGGATCAGCAAGCCGAACAGCGACCCGAGCGTCGCGCCGACGAACAGCGTCGGCGTGAAGACACCGCCCACCGCGCCCGAGCCCACCGTGGCCGCCGTCGCAACGATCTTGCAGACGAGCACGACGACGAGCGCCGTCCAGGTCCACGGCGAATGCAGGATCGAATTGACGACGCTGTAACCGTTGCCCCACACCTCCGGCGTCCAGACCGAGATCATGCCGACGATGAGACCGCCGAGCGCCAGGCGCAGCGGCAAGGACAGGGGCAGGCGCCGAAAGCGCGCGCGCGATGCCTCGATCAGGTGCAGGAACTGCGGCGCGACGAAGCCGCACAGGAAACCGAGCGCGACGAACAGCATGACTTCGGGGCCGGCGACGGCAGGGAACTCGGGCATCTCGTACGGCGGCTTATAGCCCGAGAACTCGCGCATGACGATATTGGCCACGACGGACGAAACGACGACGGGCCCGAAGTTTTCCATCGCGATCGAGCCGAGCACGATTTCCGTGACGAAGAACGCGCCGGCGATGGGGGCGCTGTAGGCCGAGGTGATCCCCGCGGCGGCGCCGCAGGCAACGAGCAGACGCAGGCGCGGCGGATCGAAATGCACCCAGCGGCCGACGACCGACCCGGCCAGCGCGGCCAGTTGCACCATGGGCCCCTCGCGCCCGATCGAGCCGCCGCAACCGATCGTGAATAGCGACGAAACGCTGCGCCAGAGGCTTTGCCAGACGGGCACGACGCCATCGCCGATCGAGATCGCTTCCATGTAATCGGAGCTCGCATGCTTATCCGCGCTGCGGCGCGCGACGACGAGAAAGCCGCCCGCGACTAGCCCGCCGGCCGCCGGCAACCAGATTCGAATCGTCCACGGCAGCGCACGCGCCATCGCGACGAAGCTGCCCGTATGGCGCGTGAACGCCCATTGGAAGGCATCGATCGCGTGCCGGAACGCGACCGTCGCAAAGGCGCCGAGCACGCCGACGACCACGGCCCACACGAGCATGGTGTGAGCCTCCGAGAGGCGAAACAGCGATTGGGCGCGAGTGCGCAGGCGAAGCAGGAATGAGAGCACGGAAAAAGCGTGGGCTTGCGGTTCGAGGGCATCGGGACGAGCGCAAGGATAGCACCGGCCCGACTCGCTCGATGCGTCTGCCGCGCCTTGGGCGGATGGGCTGACACCCGGTTCGCTCTGCCGCGCCATGCATTAGTGCGCCGGGGCGTCCAATTCGGGGTAATGCCTGAAGATGCCGGTTTCGTTGAACGGCAGCCGGCGCTCGGAAGCCAAGTAGGCCGCGATGTTCGGGCGCGCGGCAACCGCTTGGCGCAGCGCGGCTAGACGCGGGTAGCGCGAGGCGAAGCGGGCAGTGGCGCGCGGAAACGCGTAATGGAGCCCCTCCATCACTTGAAACATCGACAAGTCGGCGTAAGTCAGCGCACCGCCCACGAGGTGACCATCGCCTTGCGGGTTTTGCGCCAGCGTGCGCTCGAAATAGCGCAGGAACTTCGGCAGGCGGTGGGCAAGAAAATCGGCGGCGCGCGCTTTCGCCGGCTCCTTTTGCTCCTCGTAGTACTGGCCGCTTGCGATCGGATGGTGCGTGTCGTGAACCTCGGTCACGAGATCGGCGAGCGTCAACTGCAGCCCATGCACCGCGTAGCGCGAGTCGTTTTTCGGCGCAAGGCCCAGCTTCGGGCCGAGGTAGAGCAGGATGTTGGCCGTCTGCGAGACGATGAGATCGCCGTCCTTCAAGAACGGCGGCGCGAACGGCACGTAAGGTTCGGTCTTGCTGTTCGGTATCTCGAGGAGAGCCGACTCGCCTTGCCCTTGCGCATCGGCGCCCCGCGCAATGTCGACGTACGGCGCTTGCGCCTCTTCCAGCGCAAGCCGAACGAATTCGCCGCGACCTTGCAATCCGTCCCAGTAGTAGAGTTCGTAAGGCATTTTCATCCTTTCGAAAAGGCGGCGGCGCGCCGAGCGCCCATGGCCGCTCGACGCGCTCGTAGTCCGCTCGCTAGTTCCAAATCACGTTACGCGAATAGGCGCTCGACGCCCCACGTGAGGGCTAGGCCGCCGACCATGAGCCAAAGATAAAGGATAAAGCCCGTGGCCAATGCGCGGGGGCCGGCTTTGCGCACGTGCGCCACTTGCGTCTCGATCCCGAGCGCCGTCATCGCCATCGTCAGAGCGAACGTGTCGAGCGTATTGACCGCTTGGGTCGCGGCTTGCGGCAGCACGTGCAGCGAGTTGACGAGCACGCAGGCGAGGAAGCCGAGGGCGAACCAGGGCACGGCGAGCTTGCGCGCCGCCGGAGCGCGGCTGTGCTTGCCGCCCGCCGCTGCCGGCGCGGCGCTGCGGGGCACCCGGGCGAGCCACACGCCGAGCACGAGCAACACGGGCACGAGCAGCATCACGCGGGTCATTTTGACGATCGTGGCAATGTGCGTGGCTTCGGGGCTGACGTTGCTCGCGGCGCCGACCACTTGCGCCACCTCGTGGATCGTGCCGCCGAAAAATAGCCCCACGCCGAGCGTGTCGAGATGAAGCCAACCGGCGCGGTACATCAGCGGGTAAAGGAACATCGACAGCGTGCCGAACAAAACGACGCTGCCCACGGCGACGGCGCTTTTTTCCGGCTTCGATTGCAGCGTGGATTCGAACGCCAGCACGGCAGCCGCGCCGCAGATCGCGCTGCCCGCTGCGTTGAGGATGGCCGTATCGCGGTCGAGCTTCATCAGTTTCATGCCGAGCCACGTGCCGATGATCAGCGTGCTCACGACGACACCGACCGAGACGGTCAGCCCGGCGAGTCCCACCTGCGCGATCTCCTGCAAGCTGACGCGAAGCCCGAACAGGGCGACGGCGATGCGCAGCAGCTTGCGCGCGGAGAAGTTGACGCCGGCCGCCCAGTGGAGGGGCATGCCAGCGCGCAGCGTGTTGCCGTAGACGGCGCCGGCGGCGATGCCGACGATGAGCGGGCTGATGCCGAGCGCAGCGATGGCGGGCCATGCCGCCAGCCGCGTGACCGCCGCGGCGAACAGCGCGACGAACAGAATGCCGTTGAGCGTGCCGTGCGCTTCGACTCGCGCCGGCGCAGCTAGGGTGGGAGAGCTGGACATCGTCTTGTCTCTTCGGGGCGTTTTTGATGGGCTAATCCTATCTGGGAGATAAGCTTATGAAAAATCGTCATTTGTGACGTAACATATCGGCTAAACCGATACATTTAGCGCCATGACCCCAGATCAACTGATAACGTTCGCGGCCGTTGCCGAACAGCTGAACATCAGCCGCGCCGCGCTCGCCTTGCATCTATCGCAACCGGCGGTCTCGGGGCAGCTTCGGCAGTTGCAGGACGAGTTCGGCGAGCCGCTCTATCGGCGCGACGGCCGGGGCGTGCAGCTCACGCCGAGCGGCGCGCAACTCGCCGACTACGCGGCGAAGCTGCGCGATACGTTCCGCCAAGCCCAGGCCTATCGCGACGCACTTCGCGGCGTGGCGAGAGGCACCTTGCGCATCGCGGCGAGCACGACCATCGCCAGTTATGTGCTGCCGTATTTGATCGCCGAGTTTCAACGCCGCTTTCCGCAGGTGGAAGTGCAGACGGCCGGGGGCAACACGGGCGAGATCGTGGCCTGCCTTGCCTCGCTGGATGTGGCGATGATCGAGGGGCCGGTTGGCTCGGGTTTACCGGAAGGAACGGGCGTGCGCGTTTGGCGCGAGGATGAAATCGTCGCGATCGTGCCGCGGGGCCATGCGCTGGCGACCGAGGCAGCGCAGCATGGGACGGCCCCGACGCTCGCGCAGGTGGGGGCCTATCCGCTCGTCATGCGCGAGGAGGGCTCGGGCGTGCGGCAGTTCGTCGAGCAGTCGTTCGAGGCTGCGGGAGTCGCGCCGCGCGTGGCGCTCGCGGTAGCCGGCGTGGAGGGGGTCAAGGAAGCCGTGCGCGCAGGCATGGGCGTCGGCTTCATCTCGGCGATGGCGATGCGGCATGAGGATGGTGCGCTCGCGGCGCTTTCGCTCGGGCCCGCGCCTCTGACGCGCCATTTTTCCATTCTGGTTCCACACGAAGGCGCGCCTTCGCGCGTCGCCACCGGTTTCTTGGCGTTGTGCGAAAGCGATGCGGGAGTCGGGGCGCGGTGAGGATGCCTCGGCGCGGCGCGACGTGCGCGCGAAGCGCGCCTTAGGCCTAGTCGCCAGATGCGGGGTGTAGGGATTTCCAGGATGGCGCAGTCACGGGCCGGGAGTGCAAGATCGGTCCCGGTCGAGCGGTTCGCTCGTTTTTTTGGAATTTATTTGGAACCGGTTCCATTCGCCTTTTCACCCTTTCATATGAACGAAACGCGGACTATGACTGAAGTGGCAATCGTGGCGAACGCGTTCGGCACGCAGGCGGTGCGTCTCCGGGGGCACGACGCGTGGCTCGATTTCACCGCGCGGGCGGGCGCGGCGGGCTTCGAGGTGCGCCGCGAGTTGTTCGCTCATGAAGCCGATGCATCGCCCGAGGCGTTGCGCGCGCTGGGGGCCGCCATTGCTGCCCAGGGGTTGTGGGCGGTCTATTCGACGCCCTCCGAACTGTATGGCGACGACGGGATGCTCGACGCGGCAGCATTGTCCGAGGCGCATGCGCAGGCGGATGCACTGGGCGCGCGCTGGTTGAAGCTGCAATTGGGCGGCTTTCGCGGCCAAGCGCATGCTGGCGCGATCGCCGGCGTGAGCGCTGGACGCCGCGCGCGGCTAGTCGTCGAGAACGGACAAAGCGAGCACAGCGGCGCGATCGCTCAGTTCGTCGATCTATTCTCCGCGCTCGAGCGCGAAGGCGCCCCGCGGCTGCTCGGGATGACGTTCGACATCGGCAATTGGCTGTGGGCCGGTCAGGCGCCGCTCGATGCGGCCCGCGCGTTGGCGAGCCATGTCGAGTATGTCCACTGCAAATCGTCGCAAGGCGAGGGCGCGAGGCGCTTTCCGATCGCGCCTTCGATCGAGGATCCGCTGTTTGCCGCCGTCTTCGGTATGCTGCCGCGCACCGCGCCGCGCGCGATCGAGTTCCCGCTCGACCCGAGCCGCCCAGCCGGCGACGCGAGCAATTGGGTCGCATGGCTCGCGGTGGCGTGAGACACGGCCCGCGTGGTTACTTGGCAAGCGGCCGGATGGCCCGCTTTATCGACACTTGGAGGAATCGATGTCTATTTCGCTCGACGTATTGACCTACGGGGAGGCCATGGCGCTTTTCGTCGCCGACGAAACGGGGCCGCTCGAGTCCGTTGGGCATTTTACGAGGCGGATCGCGGGGGCCGATCTGAACGTCGCGATCGGCTTGTCGCGGCTCGGCTTCGGCGTAGGCTACGTGAGCCGCGTCGGCGCGGACGCCTTCGGCCGTTACGTGCTCGCCACGCTCGCGAGCGAGGGCATCGATGCGAGTCATGTGAGCGTCGACCCGCGCTATCCGACCGGATTCCAAATGAAAGGCAAGCAGACTGACGGTCGCGACCCGGCCGTCGAGTACTTTCGCAAGGGATCCGCCGCGAGTCACCTCTCGCTCGACGATTTCGACGCCGCTTACGTGAGCGCCGCGCGCCATCTGCATCTGACCGGCGTCGCGCCGGCGATCTCGGCCACGTCGCGGGAATTGGCGTTTCGCCTCGCCGAATCGATGCGCGCGCAGGGCAAGTCGATCTCGTTCGATCCGAATTTGCGTCCGACGCTGTGGCCGTCGCGCGAGACGATGGCCGTGACGCTCAACGCGCTGGCGGCGCTCTCGGACTGGGTGTTGCCCGGGCTTGGCGAAGGCCTCGCGCTCACCGGCTACGACACGCCGGAGGACATCGCGCGGTTCTACCTCGACCTGGGATCGCGCGGCGTGATCGTCAAGCTCGGCGCGCAGGGCGCTTATTTCCGCACGGCGGACGAGTCCGGTTACGTTGCCGCGCAGCCCGTCGCGAACGTCGTCGACACGGTCGGCGCCGGCGACGGCTTCGCCGTCGGCGTCGTCAGCGCATTGCTGGAAGGCCGTGATTTACCGACGGCCGTGACGCGCGGCAATCGGATCGGCGCCCTCGCGATCCAAGTCATCGGCGATTCCGAGGGCCTGCCCACACGCACCGAGCTCGAGCGCATCGAAACTTCCGCTGCATCCGCCTAACCCCGGCCCAACTCGGCCCATGGAGGAGACAACCATGCCCACGACACTTTCCCCGCGACGCTGGTGGACGATCATGCCGATCGTTTTCATCACTTACAGCCTGGCCTATCTCGATCGCGCGAACTACGGCTTCGCATCGGCGGCCGGCATCAACAAAGATCTCGGCATCAGCCCCGCTCTGTCGTCGTTGATCGGCGCGCTGTTCTTTCTCGGCTACTTCTTCTTTCAGATTCCCGGGGCCGTCTACGCGGAGCGGCGCAGCGTGCGCCGGCTCGTATTCGTCAGCCTCGTGCTGTGGGGCGGCTGCGCGGCGCTGACCGGGATCGTCAGCAACGTCGCCTCGCTGATCGTCATCCGGTTTCTGCTAGGGGTGGTCGAAGCCGCCGTCATGCCGGCCATGCTGATCTTCATCAGCAATTGGTTCACCAAGCGGGAACGCTCGCGCGCCAATACGTTCTTGATCCTCGGCAATCCGGTCACCGTGCTGTGGATGTCGGTGGTCTCCGGCTACCTCGTGCATTCGTTCGGCTGGCGCCAAATGTTCATCGCGGAAGGCGTGCCGGCGATCGTCTGGGCTTTTTGCTGGTGGTTCGTCGCGCGCGACAAGCCGCGCGAGGTCGCTTGGCTCGACCAAGCCGAGAAGCAAGCCCTCGCGGATACGCTCGCGGCAGAGCAGGCGGCGATCAAACCCATGCGCAACTATGCCGAAGCGTTTCGCTCGCCGGCGGTCGTCATGCTGTGCGCACAATATTTTTGCTGGAGCATCGGCGTCTACGGCTTCGTGCTTTGGCTGCCCTCGATCCTCAAGAACGGCTCGACGCTCGGCATGGTCGCAACCGGGTGGTTATCGGCGTTGCCTTATCTCATGGCGACCATCGCGATGCTCGCCGCTTCGTGGGCCTCCGATAAGCTCAGCGTGCGCAAAGCCTTCGTGTGGCCTTTCCTGCTCGTCGGGGCGGCGGCATTTGCCGTCTCGTACGCGCTGGGCTCGACACATTTCTGGTGGTCCTACGCGTTGCTCGTCGTGGCAGGCGCCGCGATGTATGCGCCTTACGGACCGTTTTTCGCCATCGTGCCGGAGTTGCTGCCGAAAAACGTCGCGGGCGGCGCGATGGCGCTCATCAACAGCATGGGCGCGCTCGGCTCGTTCGTCGGCTCTTACGTCGTCGGCTATCTGAACGGCACGACCGGCTCGCCGGCCGCGTCGTACGCCTTCATGAGCGCGGCGCTCGTGGCCGCCGTCTTGCTGACGCTGGCGGTCAAAGCGCAGAGCGCGAGCGACGTGGTGCTCGCGGGCACGCGAGCCCATGCGCACGGAAAGTGAATTCGATGACGCCTAAAATCGTCGTTTATAAAACGTTGCCCGAAGACGTGCTCGATTATTTGCGCGAGCACGCGCAGGTCGTCGTCGTGGACAGTGCGGGCGGCGCTTCCCATCAAGCGCTGGCCGACGCGCTCGGCGAAGCCCTCGTCGATGCGGACGGCGCGATCGGCGCAAGCGTCAAGGTTACGCCGGCTATGATTGCGAATGCTGCGCGGCTCAAGGCAATCTCGACGATCTCGGTGGGGACCGACAATTTCGACCTAGACGACTTGACGCACCGCGGTATCGTCCTCGCCCACACGCCGGACGTGCTGACGGAGTCGACCGCCGATACCGTGTTCGCGCTGGTGCTATCGACGGCGCGGCGCGTGGTCGAGCTGGCCGAGTGGGTGCGGGCAGGGCACTGGCGCGCGAGCATCGGGCCCGCCCAATATGGCGTCGATGTCCACGGCAAGACGATCGGGATCGTCGGGCTGGGGCGCATCGGCGGGGCACTCGCCCGTCGTGCCGCCCTCGGCTTCGGCATGCGCGTCCTCTATACGAATCGGCACGCCAACGAGGCGGCCGAGCGCGCCTACGGCGCACGCTGGGTGGAATTAGACGCGTTGCTCGCGCAGGCGGATTTCGTGTGCCTGCAAACGCCGCTCACGCCGCAAACGCGCCATCTGATCGGTGCATCGCAGCTGAGCGCGATGAAACGCAGCGCGATTCTGATCAATGCGTCGCGCGGGGCCATCGTCGACGAAGGCGCGCTGATCGAAGCGCTCGCGAACGGCACGATCGCCGGGGCCGGCCTCGACGTGTTCGAGCGCGAACCGCTTGCCGCGGACTCGCCCCTGCTCGCGATGCGCAACGTCGTCGCGCTACCGCATATCGGTTCGGCCACTCGCGAGACGCGTCACGCCATGGCGCGCTGCGCGGCCGAAAACCTCGTAGCCGCTTTGGCCGGAACGCTCCGTCTAAACGTTGCCAACCCCGAAGTTTTGGCGCTCTAGGGGTCGCGCTGGCGCGTAAAATCGGGCCACGCGGCACCCGTACCGGCCCCGGGCCGCCGACACGAGTGGCCGGGCGTAGCGCCGTGCGCTATGATGCCGCGACTGGAAGTTTCGTAAAGCGCGCCCCGGCGCGCTTTTGTCTATGCGCCCGCGTGCGGCGCGGGGCGCGAGCCTTCGCCTTCGAACAGGAGATCGTTCTTGATTCAAGCTATTGATCGCGCGCGCTCGGCGCGCGCCTCCATCCGATGAGCAGCGGCCCTCTGGGCACGGTGCGTCGTGCGACGATCAGCGATGTCGCGCGCGAGGCCGGTACCGGCAAGACGAGCGTGTCGCGCTACCTGAACGGAGAAACGAACGTTCTCTCGTCGGATCTACGCGCGCGCATCGAAGCGGCGATCAAACGGCTCGACTATCGGCCCAACCAAATGGCCCGCGGGTTGAAGCGAGGGCGCAACCGGCTGATCGGATTGCTGGTGGCCGATCTCACGAATCCTTACATCGTGGGCGTCGCGCGCGGGGTCGAGGCCGCTTGCCATGCGCTCGGGCTGATGCCGCTCGTTTGCAACGCCGCCAACGAAGTCGAAATGGAACGGCGCTACTTGCAGTTGATGACCACCTATCGCGTCGAAGGCGTGATCGTCAATGCCCTTGGCGTCAAGGAAGAGACGCTGCGCCCGCTCGGCGAGGGCGGCACGCCGGCCGTGCTCGTCGACCGGACGATCGAGGGGCTCACGGCGGATATGGTGGGGCTCGACAACGGCGAGGCCGTTCGGCTCGGCATGCGTCATTTGCTCGAGCAGGGGTTCGACGACATCCGCTTCGTCGTCCAGCCTTTCGAGCACGTGAGCTCGCGGCGCTTGCGCGAGGCGGCGTTTAGAGAGGCGCTCGAGCAAGCGCGAGGGGCGGCCTCGCCGCGCGGCCAGACGATCGTGCTGGATCTGAACGATGCGCACGCGCTTGCGCGCACACACGACGCGCTCGATCGGCATTTGGACGAAGCGTCCAAGGCGGGCGGGCGCCGCGTGGCCTACTTCGCCGCGAACGGGCCGGTCGCGCTTTCGCTGGCGTTGCATCTGCATACCCGCTATGGTTCGCATTGGCAGGAACGCGTCGCATTATTGTCGATCGACGACCCCGAATGGGCGGAACTCATTGGTGTGAGCGCCATTCGACAACCCACTTACGACATCGGTTATCGCGCCGTGGAGTTTCTGCACGACCGGATCGAGGGCGCGGCGCTACCTGCCCGTGAAGCGATGTTGCAGGGGGAGCTCATCGCGCGCCGCTCGACCGTGTGGCGCGACGACGATTGACGGTACACGTTCGTGCCCGACTTGCGCCCGGTTTCCGCCGGCGCGCTATTGAATCGGCCCGACCGACTCAGCACTGAGCCTCATGATGGAAACTTACCGATTCGAATGCACTAGCGGGGACGTGGAGACGCTCGCGCGCGTGGTCAGCGATCTTTTCCCCGAGCAGACGGTGTTCGCCGAGCGCGTGGACGATGCCGGCACGCCTTCTTTAGCGATCCAATGGGTGGCGATGCGCTTCGGGGCAACGGCGCGCCGCATGACGCTGACGATCGCCTTCGCCGCAGCGGCGTTCGCGCGCTACCGCGCGTTGCCGCCGCGCGCACAAGCGCGCAGCTATGCCGTGTTGCGTGCGTACGTGGAAGCGGCGCTCGGTTCGCTCGAGGAACAGTACGCCGCGGGCGAAACCGTTGCGCGCGAAGTGACCATCGAGCTGGGCGACGAGTTCGCCTAGGAGAGCGGGTGTGCCCGAACGCCGGGCGCTCCGCTCCCGCGCGCGGCTGTCACAGAGGCCCGGCGGCGCGATAGACTTGCGCGAACCGATCGACGCGCACGACGCCGTAATCGCCGGGCGCATACTGCAAGACCCAATCGCCCGCCGCGCCGCTCAGCACGTCGCCTGCGGCCCGGCGCGGGATCGAGAACGGGGCGTTCATGCGCTTGGCGAGCACGACAGTGGGGAGATTGCGGTATCGCCCCGGCGCACCGTGGGCCAAAGCGGCTTCGGCTGGGACGTATTTGGCGTCGAAGCGGCGGCGCTCGACGACCCATCGCGCGCCGCCGGTGCCCGTGATCAGCGCGTCGCCGCTCTCGTATCGGTTCGCGCCTTCGAGGCTCATCAGTTCGCCGCGCGCGGACGCGAATTCGACCGCGACGACTTCGTCTTTCACATATCGCCCTGCGGCGGGATCGTCGCGCAAGTCGATGTCATTCAATTCGATCATGGGAAATCAGCCAAATGCCGAGAAGGCGTGAGCGTAGCGGGAAACCGCGTGGCGCGCACGCCTTTCGTCATACCCCGGCGACACTTCGGTCAGGGCTTGGAGGGCGCGCCCGATTTGCGACCGCGCTCGTGCTCATGCTGACGGAAGGTCGTATCGGCAAGCTTCTTCTGCTCGGGCGACATGCTGTCGTAAAGCGGCTCGAAGGCGTCCACGAGCTGCTTCATGTCGTCGGCGTGCGCTTGAGCGAGCAGGGCGTATTGCTTCATGTTGTCGAGCGCGGATTGGCTTGCCTCGGCCTGCATGCGCTGACGGTACAGCCGGCCCATGTTTTGGCCGTTCGCGCGCATGACGTCGGCAAACGTCTTCCACTGTTTCTCTTGCGCCGGTGTGATCTTGAGTTGGGTATGCAGATACGCGATGCGTTCTTCGACATGGGCCTCGCGTTTGGCCGCATGGGTCTCGGCCCCCGGGCCGCTGGACGCGCTCGGCTGCGCGGCGGAAGCGGCCGCCGGCATCGACGCTTGAGCAAATGCGCTGCTCGATCCAAGCCCCCAGCCGGTGGCGAGGGCGCAAGTGAGAATGGCGATCGTCGTTCGTTTCATCGAACCTCCTGCAGTCGTGTGGTCGTAGGCGGAACCGGCCATGCTTGCTTTGCTGCATGTGCACGGATTTGGAGGCAGTTGTACCACCGCTCGAACCGTCGCATCGAACGATGAGACATACGCTTACATTTGAAACGTATTCGCCCTATGGAAGGACCTGGGCGAAAAACTTGGAATCTACACCCGCCGCCCATCGCCGGTGCGCGCTCGCGCCGCGCTTCAGCGGGGGGAGCGCGGCTGTATTACAGTGGCGCTCTCGCTCGCGTCACGGTGGCGGCGGGCAATTATCGAGGAGCGATGATGCGGATTTTGGTCGTGGGTGCCGGTGCGGTTGGTGGGTATTTCGGCGGGCGCATGGCGTTGGCCGGTCAAGACGTGACCTTTCTCGTGCGCGAGGCCCGCGCCCAGGAACTGGCGGCTAACGGCCTCGTCATCAAGACCCCGCGTGGCGAGACGAAGCTCGCCAACGTGAAGACGGAGTCGAGTTCGGACATCGACGCGCCTTACGATCTCGTGTTGCTCAGTTGCAAAGCGTACGATCTCGCCGGTGCGATCGATTCGTTCGCGCCGGCCGTTGGCCCCGCGACGGCGATTTTGCCGCTGCTCAACGGCATGCGCCATCTCGACGTGCTCGGCGAGCGCTTCGGCGCTACGAGCGTTTTGGGCGGCGTGTGCTTGATCGCTGCGACCCTCGATGCCACGCGGGCGATCGTGCAGATGACCGACATGCACGCGATCGTTTTCGGCGAGTTGGACGGCGCACAGCGCGCACGCACCGCCGCCATCGCGGCAGCGCTGAGCGCTGGCGGCTTCGACGTCGATCTAACCGATGCGATCGTGCAACAAATGTGGGAGAAGTGGGTCTTCCTGGCGACGCTGGCGGCCAGCACGTGTTTGTTCCGCGCGAGCGTCGGCGCCATTTTGAGTGCGCCGGGCGGCGAAGCGGCGATGCGCGCGCTCTTCGACGAGTGCGGCGGTATTGCCGCCACTCATGGACATGCGATGCGGGCGCCGTTCGCCGAACGCTCGCGCGCCATGTTGTTCGCGCCGGGTTCGTCGTTGACGGCATCGATGCTGCGCGACATCGAGAACGGCTCGCGCACCGAGGGCGATCATGTCCTCGGCGATATGCTGGCTAGACGCGAAGCGCCGGCAACGAACGACGGGCGGCCTTCGCTGCTCGAGCTGGCTTACACGCACGTAAAAGCCTATGAAGCACGGCATGGGCGATAATTCGAGCCTTCTTCTCCCTCTAGCCGCCACCACCCGATGAGACCTCCGCGCCTGGACCAGCTCGACGAGCTCGACCGCAATCTCGTGACTCTGTTGCAGGCCAACGCGCGCGAGAGCGTGGCCAATCTGGCGCGGCAACTCGGCGTGGCGCGCACGACCGTGCTCGCTCGCATCGAGCGCCTCGAACGCATGCAGGTGATCGCCGGTTACGGCGTGCGGCTAGGGCAGGACGTGCTCGATGCGAGCATCAATGCTTATGTCGGCATTATCCTCGCGCCGAAATTCGGCCCGAGCACATTGAAACGCCTCGAAAAAATACCCGAAGTCCAACTGCTTTGCGCAGTGAGCGGCGAGTACGACTATGTCGCCTGGCTGCGCGCCCCCTCGCCGGACCGTCTCAACGAACTGCTCGATCAGATCGGTGCGCTCGAGGGCGTCGAGCGCACGACGACCTCGATCATCCTGGCACGCAAGATCGATCGCACCTCGTTCGGCGGCTGATCGGCGCCTCCGGCTGGGCGAGGCGACATGCCTTTGCGCTTCGTCGATCGCGAAAACGGACGAAATGTCGTGCGCCTTCGACTTTTCGTCGAAAACTCGCACCGGTGCGCAGCACTTTGCACCTATTTTCCGTGTCCGCGGCTCTCTACACTGTTTCGAACGCAGCAGCGCCGCTACGGCGCGCAGGCCGCAAGGCCTTTGCCACGACAACTCGAAACGTCAAACTAAGGAGAACCGCATGAAAGTCGCTATCGTCGGTGCCGGGCTGATCGGCCACACCATCGCCCATATGCTGCGTGAAACCGGCGACTACGAGGTCGTGGCGTTCGATCGCGACCCGCAGGCGCTCGAGAAGCTGGCCCGCGAGGGGATCGCGACCGAACGCGTCGATTCCGCCGATTCGAACGCGATCCGTGCCGCCGTCCAAGGTTTCGATGCGTTGATCAACGCACTGCCCTATTACCTGGCCGTCAACGTTGCGGCCGCCGCGAAAGCGGCGGGCGTACATTACTTCGACCTGACCGAGGACGTGCGCGCCACGCATGCAATTCGCTCGCTCGCCGAAGGCGCGGCGCAGGCCTTCATGCCGCAATGCGGCCTTGCGCCGGGCTTCATCGGCATTGCCGCGCACGAATTGGCCAAGCGGTTTTCGGAAGTACGCGAAGTCAAGATGCGCGTGGGCGCGTTGCCCGAGTTTCCGACGAATGCGCTCAAGTACAACCTGACGTGGAGCGTCGACGGCCTCATCAACGAGTACTGCCAGCCGTGCGAGGCGATTCGCGACGCACGCACGCAATGGGTTCAGCCGCTCGAAGGGCTCGAGCACTTTTCGCTCGACGGCACCGAGTATGAAGCGTTCAACACGTCCGGCGGCCTCGGCACGCTGTGCGAGACGCTCGCGGGCCGGGTCGAATCGCTCGATTACAAATCGGTGCGCTACCCGGGCCACCGCGACCTCGTGAAGTTCTTGCTGGAAGATCTGCGTCTATCGAGCGACCGCGACACGCTCAAGACCATCATGCGGCGAGCCGTGCCGTCCACCTCGCAGGATGTCGTGCTGATTTTCGTCACGGTGACGGGCATGCGCGACGGTCAGCTCATCCAAGATGTGTTCACGCGCAAGATCTTCGCAAAGACCGTGTGCGGCATGCCCATGAGCGCGATCCAAATCACCACGGCCGGCGCGATGTGCGCGGTGCTCGATTTGTTCCGCGAAGGCAAACTGCCGCAATGCGGGTTCGTGCGGCAGGAACAGGTGTCGCTGCGCGATTTCCTCGCGAATCGATTCGGCCGGCTGTACGAAGGCGCAACCCTGGAGGCACTGGCGACTGCCTAACGGCACCCGCGACCGTGCGGTAGCAAACATCCTCGCCGCTACCGGGCGCGGCGAGAGCGCATATGCCCGCCGGCGCAACGCCGGGACGAGGCAGCCTGAGAGAAGCGGCGCAGCCGTGCGCGCCGCACCGAGCAAGCGGCACTGAGCAGGGCCTCGAGAGAGCCGCTTCAGAAGAGAGCAGCCACGCATGCGGCGACGCATGCGTGGCGAGCCTCCCGCCTTGCCCGTCGATGAGCTGGCAGCCCGCTAGGCGCCTATTCTCCCGAATCCGCGACGATCTGGCGCAGCAACGCGTCGAACTCGGCCGCCGTCGGCGCCGTATTGTCGAACATGATGAGGCCCTCGCGCGCCGCGCCGCTCGGCACGAAGCGCCGCTGCCTGTATTCGTCCCAGTGTGCGAGCTTGTAGGCGTCGTTCGGATTGTGGCGCGCGATGATGCGTGCGTGCGCCGTGGCCTCCGAGGTATGGACCCAAACGATGCGCAGCGTCACGTCCTCGCCCACGCCGAGCCAAGTGCGATCGAACAGCTTGCGCTCGCGCACCTCGCGCGAGAGCGGGCCGACGACGAGCGCGCTCACGCCCAATTCGAGGTTCTCGCGAGCGGTGTCGAGCAACCCCTGATACTCGGGCTCGCGCAAGTGTTGCAGGTAGAGCGGGCTGTCGCGATCGTTGGGGTCGCCCGTCAGTGCGCCCATCGCGGCCGCGCTGTAGCGGCCGTAGAGCGTGTCCTTATCGAGCAGGCAAAAGGCTTCGCCGGTTTCCCGCATGAGCGGCCCGACGAGGCGCTTGGCGAGGGTCGTTTTGCCTGTGCCGGCATGCCCGCAGAAAAATACCAGGTGAGTCACGAACCGGGTTCCTTGCTAAGAGAGTGCCGGGCAAGCGTGCCGTGAAGCGCGCACCCGACGCGGTGCGGTCGGTCGAGCAGCCGATGACGAGCGGAGCCCAAAGCGACAGAGGTATAGGTTCACGCATCTTAGCAGTCCGGCCACGGGGTGCCGCTATCGATCCGCACCCGCGCCGACGCACGGCATCGGCGGCATGCTGCCAGGGGGACGGCGCGAGTAGCCGTGCCCCTGGGCGGGTCCGACTGCGGCGGGCCGCGCCCGGCGCTGCTGGCATGTGCCATGCTGCGGCGATGACGCTGCGCCGCCGCGAACCGACCCTGGCGGCGTATTCGTGAGATCGTGAGGCCGCCATGCGCATCGCCCAAGTCGCTCCGTTGTACGAATCCGTTCCGCCGCACGGCTATGGCGCGACGGAGCGAATCGTCCACTATTTGACCGAAGCGCTCGTCGATCTTGGACATGACGTCACATTGTTCGCGAGCGGCGATTCGACGACCTCGGCGGAGCTCGTGCCGATCTGCGAGCGCGGTTTGTGGCGCGACGAGCGCGTTTGGGACACGCTCACGCACCACGTGCGCGAAGTCGAAGCCGTCGTGCAACGCGCGGATCGCTTCGACGTCGTTCACTTTCACATCGATCCGCTGTACTTTCCCATCGCACGGCTCTTGCCGTGCGCGCACGTCACGACGGTTCACGGGCGGCTAGTGCCGGCCGATCACGGGCCGCTGTTTCGCACGTTTTCGGAGGCGCCGCTCGTCTCGATCTCCGAGAGTCAAAGGCGACCGATTCCGTGGGCCAACTGGCAAGCGACGATTCATCACGGCCTGCCGTTCGATGCGTTTTCATGCAACGACGAGAGCGAGGACTATTTGCTGTTCATCGGGCGGATGATGCCCGAGAAGCGGCTGGACCTGGCCGTCGAAATCGCGCGGCGGGCGGGGCTGCGCCTGAAGATGGCCGCGAAGGTTCACCCCGGGGAACAACGCTACTTCAATGAGGAGATCGCCCCGATGCTAGCGGCCAACCGCGACGTCGTCGACTATGTGGGCGAGGTGGGCGGGGCTGCGCGGGTCGAACTGCTGTCGCGGGCCCGTGCGCTCGTCTTTCCCATCCAATGGCCGGAGCCGTTCGGGCTGGTCATGATCGAGGCGATGGCCTGCGGCACGCCGACGATCGCGTTCGGACGCGGGGCGGTGCCCGAAGTGCTCGAGGACGGCGTGTCGGGGTACATCGTCGATGGGGTCGATGCGGCTGTGGCTGCGCTGTCGCGGCTCGATGCGATCGACCGGCGCCGCTGCCGGCGTGCGTTCGAGGCGCGCTTCACGAGCGCTCGCATGGCGCGCGAGTATCTGAACGTCTATCAAGCCTTGCTGCGCGGCGGCTAGCCGTGGCCCGTTTCCTTCGAGCGATCGACTTCGGTCGATTTCGGTGTCCGCCCTGGCGACAATATGAGCAGGTGAGCGCTAGGCCCCGGCAGCAGAGGCGTCGCCTGTCCGGCCACCCACGCCCGATGACCGGCAAGAAAATAGCCACTGAGCATGTGACCGCTTTGTCCGCCGGGCATGTTGAAAATCCCTTGCGCCTCGTGCCCCGGCGAGACGACCATCCGCTCCGATTGGCCGAACGCCGAGGCCGCGACCCTCGGCATATTGCCGTCGCCGGCCAGGGGGGCCGCGGGCGCCGCGAGCCAGCTCGACAGAAGCGGGAAGGCCGCGCCGAACGGGTGAGCGATGCGCGCCGTATTTCTTCGCCCCCACGTGGCGTCCTGCAAGCGGGCCGAATTCGCCGTCAACAAGGCAATCGAGCGATCGATGGCGGCAAGTTCCACCTCTCGCCATGAGTTTCGCGTGCGCGGAAGCCATCCGGCGGGCTGCCGATCGACAAGCTGAGCCACGACGGCGGGCCAGCGAGACGTCGCTTGAGCGAAGCTCGCATGCGGATCGAGCTTATGCATCGCGGCATCGGCCTGGCCGAACAACTCGCCGTACAAGCTGTTCAGGTAAGCCCGGGTCAAGCGGTATGCCACCGAATCGACGCAAGCGCATCCGTCCCACCCTTCGCGCAGCAAGCGCCGGTATTCGGCTCGCCGAGGATGGCCGTCCACGGCCTGCGCATCGAGGACGCGCAATGCACGGTCGCGCCACGGGGCCATGAACAGCGCGCGATCGTCGAGGCTCGGCGCGTAAGCGGCGGCTTCATCGAACGCCGGCCGCGCGGCAAGATCGTCGCGAATCTGACGCGCCCGCGCCCCGAGGTCGGCGCCGCCATCGCCGATTGCGTCGTAACCGGGGCCGGCGAGTTGCCGGGAATTGGCCGACCATAATTGGCCGGATGCGGGGTCGAGAATCGATGGATGCCGGCTTGCGGCCAATAGCGAGCGCCATCCCTTCGCGGGAGCTTGGGCGGCGTAGGGGAAGGTATCGTCAAAGCTCGCGCGCCGGTCGGGCATCGCACCCGCGACAGTCCAGCCGATATGGCCGGCCATGTCCCCGGCCACGAGGTTTTGGGCCGGGATGCCCGCCGCTTGGCCCGCTGCCAATGCTTGCGCAACGTCCGCGGCCCCTTCCGCGCGCAGCGGGTCGAAGTTCACTGCACCATCGTCCTGCGCAACCCATCGAACCGCATAACGCTTGCCGCCTGCATTCCAGACTGGCCCTAGGTCGGTCTCGGCGACGCGCAGCGTTTCGGCGCGTCCGTCATTGACCTGCAGCACTTCGTCGTGGAACCGAAGCGGGGTCCAACCGGCCGATGTCCGGTAGGCATTTGGATGATCGGCGTCGAACGCCAATTCGACGAGATCGAGATAATCTCCGTAGCTGTTGGTGAAGCCCCATGCCACCGCGCCATTACTGCCGGCGACCACCGCGGGCGTGCCCGGCAACGTCACGCCGACGATGCGGCGCCGTTGGCCCGACGGTGCGGGGTATTGCAGCACGGCTCGATACCAGATGTTCGGCAAGCGCAAGCTCAGATGCATATCGTTGGAAACGATGGCGCTACCCGTGGTCGAGCGCTTGCCCGATAGCGCCCAGGCGTTGCTGCCGATTTGCGTCCCGAAGGGAAGGTCTGCAATGCTTTGCGACGCCGAACCGCCGAGCCAGTCCGGTGCGGCGCCGTCGATTGCATGCGCGCCGCAGGTCACGGACGGCGCATCGAGCGGCGCATCCCATTCGCTGCACTCGGGCAACAACGTTTTCAACGCTTGGGGATCGGTATGTTCGCGCACCCACCCGCGCGCGAACTCCCGATGCAGCAAGCTGCCTTGCAACTCGAAGTACATCGACCAGATGACGAGCAAGCTGTCTTCGGCACGCCAAGGTTGGGGCGCCGTGCGCAGCACGATGTATTCGAACGGGCGCACGCGAAGGGCGGCGAGCCCGGCATTGACGCCCTCGGCATAGCGTTGGAGAAGAGTGCGATCGGACGGTGCAAGCCTTGCGAGCGCTTTGCCGGCGAGACGATCGAACCCGTAGATGCGGCGCTCGCGATCGATCTCGAGCGCGGGCGGGCCGATCAGCGCCGCCAGCGACCCCTGTGCGGATCGTCGCAGCAAGTCCATTTGGAAAAACCGTTCCTGGGCGTGGACGAATCCCGTCGCGTACGCAACATCCTCGCGCGTCGCACCGGCGATGATGGGCACGCCCTGCGCGTCACGGGCGATGGTGACGGGCGCGCGCAATGGAACCGCATCCTGCGTGCCGTCCAGCATCGGCAGGCTCAGCGCTAGCGTGATGACGCCGCCAAGCAATACCAGTGCGGTCAACCCGACGACCGCCACCGCGCAACGCACGGCGATGCGGACTCGGCGCCCCTTATGCGCGACTCTCATGGTTCGATGTCCTTGGTTTCGATCGTGCGGCGCGCATCTTCGCACGTGCGCCCGTGCGTGCGCTACCGGCTCGCAATGCTTCGATACGCGTCGAAACAAGCTGCGCCCGCCCACGGCTATAGTCTGCGTTCCTGTCGTGCGCCCTCGAATGGAGGCTGGCGACGCCTCGGAGATACTCGATGAATCACACCGCCGACGCCAAATTGATGTTGCACATTTTCGAGACTTGGCACGATGCGGTCCGCAAACGCGATCTGAAGTCTACCGCTGCGCTGTACGCCGAGGATGCGGTTCTCGAAACGCCGTTGGCGCTCGCGGTCTACCCCGAGCGGCAGTCGGGCGTCGTCATCGGCCGCTCGACGATCCTCACGTTCTTCGAAGACAGCATCCGCAAGTTTCCGAGCGATCTTTCCCAGTGGTACCGAACCGGCGTGTTTTTCGTCAATGGCAGGCAACTGACTTGGGAGTATCCGCGCGTTGCGCCGGCCGGCGATCAGGTCGATCTCATGGAGATGATGGACATCGGCGAGCACGGCCTGATTGCGCAACATCGCGTGTACTGGGGCTGGAACGGCGTGAAGCTGCTGGCGCGCGCCCTGAGCGCTGCCGGCGAGCCCGCGGTCCGCTAATGACCGAGCCGGTTCGAATACGGCTAGCGTGCGCGGCGTCGAGGACATGCTAGGCCGACGGCGGCGGTGACTTTCAATTCGACTTCGATTCCTAGGAGCGTTATGGCTGCAGGGCAGGGGGAGCGCCGCCTGGCGATCGTGGGCAGCGGCGCAAGCGGCGTCGCCGCGTTCGTCGCGGCGGTGCGGTACAGCGTTGCGCGGTCGATCGCGCTCGTCGATCCTAAAGGCGTCGGGCGTGGCACCGCGTTCGCGGCAAAGCATCCCGCGCTGCTTTGCAATACGTCGGTAGAGACGATGTCGATCGTCGAGGACGACCCCGATGACTTCCTCGCGTACCTGCAATCGGTCGGCGTAATCGCGACGCGCGACGGGTTCGTTCCGCGCGCGTACGTGTCCGGATACCTCGCCTCGCGATATGAACGATACGCCGCGCTGGCACGAACCTCCGGCGTCGAACACCGGCTCGTGACCGCCGCCGCGCTTCGCATCGAACGCAACTCGGCTGGCGAGTATCGGGTCGTGCTCGAGAACGGCATGACGTTGCATGCGACCGATGTCCTCATCTGCACGGGGCATGGGGCGCCGTACGTCCCCGACGCCGTCAGGCCGCATCTGGGGAAGCCGCGCTTATTCGAGAGTCTGTACCCGGAAGGGCGGGTGCTGGACGAACTCGATTCGGGCTCGCGCGTGCTGGTGCTCGGCAGCCGGTTGTCGGCGCTCGATTCCGCGTTGCTGCTGTGCGCGGCCGGGCATTCGATCGACATCGTGTCGCCGTCCGGGCGTTTGCCTGCCGTCCGCACCGCGACGCCGCGTACGTGTCCGGTGCCGGTCGATGTAGCAGCGCTCGCGCGGGTGGGCTTGGATTCGGCTGCCCCCACGCTGTCCTGGCGGTTCTTGCGGATACTCGCACGTGCGGCGCGCGCGGTACGGGACCGTCCGTTGAGCGCTCAGGTGGAGCGCGCCCGCGCGCCGATCGAGCGCATGCGGCGCGAGGCCGAGCTCGCGCGGCACGGCGCGACCGACTGGCAAGAGATTCTCGTTGCGCATATGGACGCTGCGCAGATGTGCTTGCGTGATGCGCCGGTCGAGCGGCAGCGTCATGCGCTGGCGGAAAGTTCGCGCATCGTCGGACGCTACTTGTTCGCCTGTCCGCTGCAAAGCGCCGACAGGCTGATCGAATACGCGCGGGCGCAGCGCTTGACGGTCAGGGCGGCAACGCCGGCGGCTCTCGATAGCGGCGCTCGATGGACCGTGCGCTGGGACGACGGCCGACGGGACGATTACGATGCGATCGTCTGCGCGACCGGTTTTCGCAAAGCGCCGCTGTATGCAAGCGCGCACGCGATCATGCTGGGCGAGCAAGCGGACGTTGCCGGCGCGAGCTTGCGCGTCGCGCCCGACTTACGCGTGTCGCTGCCTGGGCTTGCCAACCCCGAACGCATATGGACGCTCGGCCTTGCGTCGCAATCGGGCGCACCGATCGTCAACGCGGTATACCAAGCCGTGCGGCAGGCACACGAGCTTTGCCGGTCTTGGCAAGCGGCCGACGCAGCGGACGCGCTGCCGCGATTCTTAGCCGAGGAGGCGGAATGAAGCTTTATGGAGATCGCGGATCGAGCAATACGCGCCGCGTACTGAGTCGGACCTGAATAATCGTGCGAGGCGTATGCAGTAAGGCTGTGAAGCCGAAACGGTGTTGTTGGATTTGCAAGAAGCGGGCATATTGATGCGTGAATCCTGCAAATCCTGACGAGGTGTGGATGGG
>NZ_JAUEQW010000006.1:0-345776 GCF_056498045.1 Trinickia sp. Z7 | reverse complement strand
GGTCACCCGCAGTGGCAGGAAATCAACTTCGTTCTGTGTCATCGGTTGCGTCCGCAAGTTGTAGTTGCGGACGCAAGCCTGCGCTTGTTCAGCTTCCGATTCTAGGTGCGGTCAAATTCGCGCTTACCCAGTAGTAGACAGTCTCCTGCTTGGTCGGCGCCGAGAGCGCCGAGTCGATGGCGTCTCCGGCGTCGATCGCGGCCTCATAGATCGCCGAGGCGTTCGCGTCCGTGTACAGCCGGCCGACGTTGTTCACGGCGTTCACCGGGTCGATGATCTGCACGCGCTGGCTGAAGGTGCCGATCGCCGAATCCGGGTAGTTGTCGGTGAAGAACACCTTCTCCCGCAGGTCGGTGCGGGCGAGATAAGTGAAAAAGTGCTGTAGCGCCTCCGGGTAGTCAGAGAAGGACACACCATCGTCGGCGAGCTTCGCAAGAAGCAGTTCGATCATGAAAGACTTGAACCTGAAGTTGTCGTCGGCCGCTTTCATGCGTGCCGCCCAGAACTTCACCAGCCGGACCACTTGGGAGAAGTGGTCCGGCTGCGCGCGCTTACGCTTGCGGATGAACTCGAGGTGAAGAGGGATGTTGGTCTTGAGGAACGAGCCGTCGTCCTGGCTGATGAGGTTCCCGTACCAGTTAGTATCGCCGTCATAGAGAATCGGCACGACGTCCACATCTAGCCCGGTGCCCTTGAACGACACCGTCACGCTGTAGGTCTGCGGCTTCACCTGATCCGCCGAGAAGTTTGGGAACGCCTTGCGCAGCCTCTCCGCCAGGTACGCCAGGAGCGCCGACACCTCGTGCGGCGCCTCGGCACCGCTGATGTAGCAGGCCACGTCGATGTCGTTTAGGGAACGCAGCGCCGTGCCCTTGGCGAGACTACCGGCAAGCAGCATCTTCTTCAGCGTGAAGTCCGGGTGCTCGCACAGGTAGGTTTCAAGCCGCTCGCGCAAGCGCTTAGCCTGGGCGCGGAATTGGTCTGCCTTGTCCTGGGGCAGGTTAACCCTGTCCTGAGCGAAGCGTGCGATCTCGGCATGACTAACGTGTTCTCGGCTCATCGGTTTTCTTCCTCGGGAGGCATGTCTAACTCGACATACAGAACATGTCCAGTATATAATTATCAGAAAATATGAGTCAACTTTTTTATGGCTAACTAGACATGATCGATGAACGCACCCCCTCCAACCTCTTCCAGGAGCGACTGAGGGCGGCCCGAGAGTTGCGTAAGTGGAGCCAGAGCGAACTGGCCGAGAAGGCGAGCATGCCGCCTAGCTCGATTGCGCATTTCGAATCCGGCTCGCGAAAACCGTCCTTCGATACGCTCAGGCGTCTTGCGAACGCACTCGAAGTCACAACGGACTACCTGCTGGGCAGGGTCGACGACCCGACACTGGCACAAGCTGCTGACCCGCTCTTCCGAGATGTCAGCAAATTGACGGGCAACGATCGCGAGCTAGCCAAGGACTTCTTGAAAATGCTCGCCGAGCGAAACAAGCAAGGGAAGTGATTAATGACGAGCCTGCTGCTGCGCCTCAAACTTGCAAAACAGCGCGGCGAGGCCGTCCTTGCCGAAGAGAAGGTCACAGACCTGCCGGTCGACCCGTTCGCGATCGCCCAAAAGCACGACATCGTGGTGCAGGCGAAGCCAGACACCGAGTCCGGCGTGTCCGGCATGCTGCTACGACACGGGAACGCCTTCGGCATCCTCTACGCCTCGGACATTCCTAACGAAGGATTTCAACGGTTCAGCGTGGCCCACGAGTTGGGCCACTACTTCCTCGACGGTCACATCGATCATGTGCTGCCGAACGACGGCATACACGCATCACACGCAGGCTTTTCATCCGGCGACCCTTACGAACAGGAGGCGGACAATTTCGCGGTCGGCCTCTTGATGCCAGCGAAGCCTTTTAAGAAGCTCATGGGCCGGGCCCGGCTTGGCCTCGCCGATATCGAGTCCGCACGCGAGGCATGCAAGACATCGCTGACCTCCACCGCGATCCGCTACGCGGAACTGACGGACGACGCCATTGCGATCATCCTGAGCACTGGTCGCGTCATTGACTACTGCATTCTGTCTGAGGCCATGAAGTCGCTGCCGGACCTGATCTGGCTGAAGCGCGGCTCGCCCGTGCCAACGAACACGGTGACGGCGCGCTTCAACGCCGACGGCAGCAGAGTGACTCGAGCAGAGCACGACGAGGATGAGATCGATGTTCTGGACTGGCTCGGTGGCAAGCGTTCAAGCATCGTTAAGGAAGAAGTAATCGGGCTCGGCCGCTATGGCAAGACACTCACGGTGCTGTCCTCTCGCAAGATCGGCCAGGAGACCTATGCCGACGAAGGCGGCGACGAAGACGATCTCGTCGAGAGGTGGACGCCGAGGTTCAAGAAGTAAATAGCGTGCGCACCGAGTCGCACCAAAACGGCCGTCCATCAAAGACGGACGATCTCCACGGCCGTCCACTTCTTGCGTAGGTATTCGGCCACGAGCCTGCGGTGACAGTGATGCGGCTTGTTTTCGCTGCAAAGCAGGCATCCCGCGCGCGGTCGGGTGCTCAGTCGCCAATGCAAGGACCTATACTGAATAGCCCACTCGGTCAAACTCCTTTTAATTTTGGAAAAATATGTTCACAGCCGAAGATGCACAGTTGATCCAAGAGGTTGATGATCATGAGGTGCCGCGCACCGACCCGACCGATAACCGGATCGAGGGCACCTTGCGCCGTTCCATTTTCGATATGAAGGCTCGTTCGCCTGATGCTCAGACCACTCTCATGTCGATCATCGAACATGGCGATTCAGACGATCAATTCGATGCCGACGCCGAGACTTTGCGCAACAACAAGTTCGACGTTCAGTTGGAACATGGCTATCGTCCCGGTGAACCAGCGCGCTTCCATCGGTTTATCATCAACTGGCATTACAGCGTGACCGGCGGGAAACTGTACTAAGTTGCCTACTCCCCTCCGCCATTACCGAGCGTTGCTGCTGCGAAAATTCTCGATATGTACGGCGTGAGGCTTGCGACCATCCAGAGTGTCAGCGATCCAGGCCAAGCTATCGAACAGCCGGTTGTGGCGGCGACACCGGAAGCTCGCTTTCGTCGGTCTCAGCTCGGCATTCGCCCAAGGAAACCGTTTTGTCACGGTTACTCGTGCTAACATTTTCCTCGCAAAAACCCCATGACTAATCAGTCTCAAGTGTATTTCTTGTAAAACTTCGCCAAAGTTCGAATCGAAGCAAAGACGGTCAGCGACACCGGCCCTAACAACGCCGCGATCGGAATGCGCAATGGAGCTATGAGCCAGATGGTCGACAGCAGTGGGATCAATCCAAACATCAACAACCGCTTGGCGTGGTGATAGCGTGTCGCCGATTCGTGCCCTGCCTCAGCTCGCCGGATACAACGGGCAACAAGCCCATCAGCGAGGCCGACAACAACGGCCAGGACGAACTGCGGAAGCGTCATCACGAGCATCGCCGCGCGAATCGCAACGAGCTTTACGCCATACATGGCCACGATGACCGCGTTGCTACCGTCGCCGAACAGCAAGCGTGCGAATGCGGCGCCTAGCCCTCGTTGCGGCGCTGCACCCGCGAGGTAAGCTCGTGCGGATGCATCGATCCCTGTCCAACCGAACCACATCCAATAGAGCCCGTCAGCCGCCTGGCGCCCGATTTCGGGCGCTGTTGTCTCCGCAAGGTAGTAGCGCACTAGCCCTTGGATGGCGCCAACCGGATCCGCCCGCCAGACTGTGTACGCCGCAGCGAGGTCCGCCACGACAGCTAGGAACGTGATCAGAATGAGCCAAAGCGCGAGATGAATAGCTAGGTCCACGATCCAGAAAAAGGACTTTACGCCATCGGCGTTTGCATCGCGTTGTCGTGCGTAGGTCATCGCGCGTCTCGCCCGAGTCAGCTTACAAATCGCTTCCGCGACCTTTGATCGTCAGCGCCGACCGCCAACCCGATTGCACTTCGGGCGGTTGTCGGATCCAGTCAGGCGGCGAGTACTCACCCGACTCCCCGTTGAGCTCGGCACCCGTTCCAAACGGTTCATCGCCGGCTCCGTCGGCCGTGAGGTCAACCTCTTCCCCTGTGTGCGAATGAAGCAGGTACTTGGCACGCATGTCGGCAACCACGTCATCCAGCCCGGGAACGCCGCTTAGCTCGTCGTTCGCAAGGATCGGCAGCCGGACCTTAACCAGTTGCCCTCCCTCGATGAGCGCGAACGCCTGTCCCTTGGGCAACTGCATAAGGTCGGCCGGCTGGAGCATCGGTGCCTCGCGCACAGCGATCCTGTCGTGCGTCTGCGCAGTGAACGCGGTTCCTTCGCCGCGCTTAACCGCATCCGTCGCGCTGGAGGCCGGCGTCAATGACTTCACGTCGACCATCGGCAATTGATCTGTGAGGATCTTCGCGGTCGCCGGATATTTGACCCGCAGCATCACCAGCGTATTGAAGTTGCCGAAGATCTGTTCCGCCTTGGCCCGCGACCCTACCTTCGCTTCGAGATCGGCGCTCGTCTGCGTATACGCAGTCACTTGGAAGTCCGCACCGCCCGCCTTGTTGACGAGAGGAATAAATTCATCTCCCACTAGCTCGTTGAACTCGTCGGCATGAATTGATACCTTGCGCTTCTGCCCCGTCATTCCCTGCCCGTACGCATGACCATATTTGTAGATACGCCCTGCGGTGGACGTCAGGTCAGCAAACATGGCACTCCCGACGACGCTCGCCACTTCGAAATCCGATAGCGCATCCAGGCCGACGTAGACAATCCCGCCGCGATCAATCACGCGATTCCAGTCGAACACTGGTCGCTCGTCGTTCGGATCGTCATAGTCCGGCGACAGCAGTTCTCCCATCTTTCCGGAGGTGAGCTTCTCCAGGAGCGGATAAAGCGAAGAAACGAGCTTTTCGAAGTACGTCCTGTCATTGTTAAGCACGGAGGCTAGCCCATCTGCGACGGGCTCATGCCAGTTGTTCGTCTGCATCAGCGTCAGCAGTTGCACCGCGTAGAGCGAGCGTCCGGTCTTCTTCGCCCGTTCGGCGATATCCTTTCCCTCATCCGGCAACTGGTCGCGCCAGCCCAGATGATCTCGATCGAGCCAGAATTCGAGGTACTGAAGCGCGAGGCCGTCGATGTTGACCGCGTTCTGGTAGATCAGCGCATAGGTGGGCCGCATACCGAGCGCCGTCATCGCGCGCGCCATCACGTTGACGAAGCGCCACACAAAATCACGGAACGCCGCCGATTGCCCTTCGTCCGGAAGATTGCCTGCAATCCGCGTGGCGACCTCCGTAATCCGTGAAAACGTGCCGATCGGACTGTATCGAGCGGATTTGTCCGGGTAACCGAGATGAAAGAAGGTGAACTCGCGCTCCCGGCCGCATCGGCAAGCTTCCGCGTACATACGAAGCAACAGGTCGACATCGCCCTTGGGATCGAAAACGATCACAACGTCACCCCGTCGGATGTCCTGGCAGACGAGAAGCTCGCATAGCCTAGTCTTCCCAACTCTTGTCGTTCCCAACACCGCCATGTGTCCCACGCGCTCCCCAACGTCGAACCAGATTTCGCGCTCGTTTGGCTCGACGCCATGTAGCTCCGCCGCGCCGCCCAGATTCGGCAGAGGGGCCACAGGATTCCACCAAGCGTTCCGCCTTGTCATTCTCGAAATCCATCCATCGGGCCATTCGCGCTCAAGGTCACGCGCGCGCTCGTAAAGGCGTCCTCGCGCTAGCAAATGTCGGTTTTCTGGCTGCCGCGCTTGATACAAGCGCTGACTGTGCAATGCTGTCCAACGAAAGCCCTTACCGAGGAATACCTCCGTTTCAGACCATGGCACCTCGGTAGGGAAAAGTCGGTAGTCCCGCAACTGTCGCAAGTTGCGGCGAAATCGCATTAGGAAGAACGCTTGCTTGGCTCTCACGATCGCAAGCAGTAGGAGAGCCGCGGTGGCCAGTCCACCGGATAACGGAGTAACCAGGAACAGCTGCGGACGAATCCACAAGACCCCGGCTGCGGCCAACGCGATCAGTGAAGATGCCAGTTCGACCGGCTTGCGAAAGTTATTCTCAAGCGGGTACGCCATCAAGACCGCCCTCGTTCGTTCGCGCGGTCGTCGACTTGCTTTGATTGAATCAGCGCATTGGCGGGAGGAACGGGGTTAAAGAACCGCTCCGGTTCCGGCACACGCATGACCATCAATTGCCGGCCACCAGCACCCTTGATGTTGTAGTGGAGTAAGAACGATCGTGCGACCCGTTGGCCGGCGCCGGTTGCGCCAATCGGTTCGCCGGGAACCGGATACCCTGATTTCTGAAAATCCCTCTGAACAATCTTCCAGCGCTCCGGCTCTTTTCCGTCGTTTGTAGGCTCGGCTTCGATGACATCGGGATGCTCGGACGCGTAGTCCTTGAAAATCCCCGGCGTAACAAGCAGCATTCCTTCAGGAACGAAATGCACCCGTGCCTTCGATTCGTTGTACGCCAGCTCACCACTAGCGACGCCCTCTTGCACCCAAGCTAGAAACCGCTCAGCGTTCGGCCGTGGTTTCGCTCGGCCCATGACATCGGCCCCCGAGGCATGCAGCCGACGAGCCTTCTGCTTCGGGCGCACAGGCTCGCGCAACTGAGTCGGCACTTCGCTCTTTGTGCTACGAGCCGATTGATCATCCTCGAGCAAAGCAGACGCCGTCTCGGCATCGGGCAGATACACAGGCTGCTCGCACGCTGCATCGGCATCGTCGCGAGGTGACACGCGCGCAGATGCGTCGGCTGGCTCATGCCGCAGGTCGATATCCTCAGACCCTGCGCCGGCGGAGCATTGTTCTGCGACCGTCCGCTCCGCATCTGGCTCACCGATCGTGTTGCCGCTACCAGACCCTTGCATTTCAGTCGGCCCGCTTTCCTCACAGGGCTCCTGTTCGGCAGTTGTCGCCTCCCGGCCCGCGATCGCATCCGCAGCATCAGCCGTATCCACCGGTTTCTCAGCAGCGTTGGGCACGATCGCTCCCGTCGGTAGCGGCTGCGGATACCGCGCAGGGTCCGCGTACAGCTTCGATAACGGAAAGCGTAGAACGGTAAAACACTGGCGCCACTCTCCAATGGAGACGTTCACTGTCCAGATTGCGCCGCCATCCCGCGCTGGAACGAGCGCCGCGTACTCCTGCCAAATATCGAACAGTCGATTGTTGTCTGCCGGCACGCCCGCGGCGCCTGTCTCTCGGATCTCGTTGTCAGCGAGGTATTTGCGCACCGCTTCGGCGATCGTGCCTGCAACGAACCACAGCGATTCTCCATCGCAATATCCGACGGCCCCTGCGCGGTTCAGCGCGAGTCCGCCATCGGCCAGCAGCCGTCGCAAAGCTTCCATCAACCTTTCGATTAGTGGCACTGTCCTGGCTGTCGCGAATCTTGTCCGGGAACCATATTTAAGGTTCTCTGCGACCGACCGCCGGTCCGCGTCGCTGACAATGCGATGTATCGCGCTTCTGGTAACGGGGCCCGTCTCATCACCAGCGGGTGCGCCGTTGTTGCGCGAGCTAGCGTGCCCCTCACTGCCCTCGCCTGCAAGGTAGGCGTGGAGTTCCTCGACAATCGGCGGGTATTGCGCCAACCACGCCAATGCGGCACTCGGCACCATCGGCTGGATCAACATGCAAGCCAACCGCGTATGAGCGCGGTAGTTGCGCTCCGACGGCTCTGGGAATGAGACGCTGTACCACGCCGCGCCCTGTGCTTTCATACTCCCGCCGAGCGGTACCCAGGGCTGCGTGTTTTGTCCCACCATCACTTCGACCTTCAGATCCGCCATCACTTTGCCGATGTCATGCAGAAGCGCGGCGATCAGCACCGCGTAGCTATAGCGGGCGGCATGCTGCAATTGCTCCTGTGCATCCGCCCCAAGAGGCAATCTCCAAGCGTTACGCGCATGTACCGCGTAATACGCAACTTCAAAACCATGAGCGATCAACCCGCCCGGTTGCGCATGATGGTGAGACTCGGACGCCGGCAAGAGCTGCACAAATTCTGTGAAGCGCTGCAGCAATGGTTCGACATCACGCGCCCAATTCTCCGGTGCAAACCCGAGGCTCGCGCGGATCCGTTCGATGCGTCCGGCGAGGCCTGTGGCAGCGATCAGCGAAGCATGATCCAGCACCGCCAAATGCTGGGCCGTCGGCGGCGCAACTTGGCGGCGAGCGGGCGCGTTCCCAACAACGGCCGGTGTTCCCTTGGAGGCGCAATGCGTAACCTGCAGACGCGTCCTACGCGGTCCGCACTGCAATGCGCCGACGCCGGCAGCGCACACCACCGCGCCGGCGAGTAACCAAGTATCTATCGTGGCCATGTCATTGAAGAAGCCGCAACCTTCCTTGAACGATCGCCACCAATCTAAAAACGGCCGTCGCGATTCCTTTCGGTTGCTCCCGTCCGGCCAATGCACCCCATGCGGCTATTCACTTGCCAAACTACTTTCCGGCTGCTAGCTACCTCGGACAGTTCTGCACTGCGGGATCCCTTTCCGGCGCTTTTGGCCGATCGGCCTTTCCCTTTTTCCCCGTTACCTCGAGCCTCTTTGCCCTTAAGCCTTTGCGGCATTTAGCGCGTGAAGCGATAGCTTCCGAGCTTCACGCGCGGCCTTTGGATAGGGCCCTTCTCCTTTGGCAGCCTTGGTTCCCCTTCCCCGCCTCTCCCCGCCTTTCAGGTTGTGCCGCCTTTATATCTCCGCGTCATGAACCACCGTCGCTTCCCACATCAAATGGCGCTTAGATTCTCGCGGGCGGCTTGCAACCATCCAGGCGAAGAATCGCCCTCAAAGCTGTTCAATTGAGCCGTCGGGTTCCCCTGAACCGACACGCGCTGTTGCCCGCCGTAAGAGGCACTCCCTCGCACTCTTCGGCGGGCTTTTTCTTTACGTCTCTTCAGAAATGACTCCATGAAAACGATCGCCGACGCCCTTCTTGTGGCGTTCGCCGCGAATTTGGTTTCAGGCACAGCACACGCTGAGGCATTCACCGCTCCCGAGCGCGCCTGTATCGCCGATGCGGCGCACTACCACTATGTCAGCCCTCGGCTGCTAGAAGCGATCGCACGCGTTGAATCCAATGGAAACGCCCATGCGGTTCACCACAACACAAATGGATCGTCTGACATCGGACTCATGCAGATCGATACCGCATGGGTGCCGACACTGTCGCGCTACGGCATCCGGCCGGATGCTCTTTTTGATCCCTGCATAAGCTCGTACGTCGCAGCATGGCTGCTCGCACGCAACGTCGCACAGTTCGGCCTCACGTGGAACGCCGTCGGCGCCTACAACGCTCGCACCCCGCGTAAGCGCGTGGAGTACGCATCGAAGGTGTACCGCGCGTTAAACGACCACGCTGACACAGTCCCCGTTCGTCAAGAACCTGCGAATCTGCAACATGCCCAAATGACTGTTGCCGGGTCGACGCCGTGAACAAGCTCACCCTCGCTACCGCGCGCGAAGTGCTACAGGAATACCTCAGCAGCGTTTGGGCGCTTGCGCAAGAGGCGGGCATTCAAGAAGTGATGGTTAACCGCGCCGATGACATCTGGATCGAGCGCCTCGGCACGATGTTGCGTGTGCCCGACTGCCACGTGCATCCCGACGCGTTGGACCGAGCGATCACGATACTCGCCAATATCAACGCTAAAGAACAAACGCATCTGCTCGACGCAAGGCTGCCGGGCCTTCGCATTGCGGCCGCCCGCGCCCCTATAGCGATCTATGGCGACATGCTGTGCATTCGCAAGCACACGCGTCATAGAGTCGCACTGACCGACTATGAGAAAGCTGGCGCGTTTCGCGTGCTACCCGCTTCGGTGCGTCCCTCTTCCACCCGGACCAACGAGGCACTTCTTTCTCGCCTGTCGACAGGTGGAAGCGCCGTGCGTGAGTTCTTCGAATGGGTTATGCGCGAGCGCATCAACGTCGCGCTTTCCGGCGGTACGTCATCTGGCAAGACGACGCTTCTCAATGCCCTTCTCGACGCGATGGATCCAGACGATCGGACCATCACAATCGAAGACACTGCCGAGCTTCAGGTCCGACTGCCGAACTACATCGGCCTTGAAACCAACCACGGCATATCCATGCGCGAGTTGGTGAAATTCTCGCTACGCATTCGACCAGATCGAATCATCGTGGGCGAAGTACGAGGCGCTGAAGCCTTCGACCTGATGGAAGCGCTGAACACCGGGCATCCCGGCTCGGTTGTTTCATTTCATGCGGATTCCTCGGATACCGCCCCGGCGCGCCTCGAATCACTGATCCGTATGAGCGACGAGGGGCGACTTCTTCCGCTGGAAGACCTACGTCAAAAGATCGCCTCCACATTCCGCTTCTTTGTCCATGCCGCGCGTCACGGCGCTTCACGCGGCCCTGTCGAGATCCGCGAAGTTCTCGGAGTATCAGGCGGCCGCTATGTGACGCGGCTGCTCTTTTCGAAAATCGCAAACGAGGAATTGATCGATGCGTAAATCGCTTCTTATGGCTGTGCGCCACCTCTCAAAACGTCTCAGGGACGTAAAAGCGTTACTCGCATGGCGGCCTTGTTTTCCTGCGGACAAAGATCGAGATGGAGAACGCCGTCTTCGGCTAGTAGCTGTGGCATTGTGGCTTGCGACCATTCCGACATTGGCTCACGCAGGCATATGGAACGGCGGCCTATGCAACGTCTATCAAGAGGTGCTCGACAACGAGCTGCTTGAAATCGTGTCCCTCACCATGCTTGTCGGCTCTCTGATCCTGTGGGGCTTGGACGACGGCCGTCACAACATCAAGACGAGCATCATTCGTGGCGTCGCGGTCACCATGGGCGTCCTCAACATGCCGTTGCTTTGGGCGCAGGTCTTTAACCACGGCGCCGCCTGCACCGGAACAATGTAACAGGGTACCGAGCCGATGAACGAAGACCTCGTCACCAGTCGCGACGACAACCATGCCGACAACGGGTTGGCAGTCAAAGTCGACAAAACGACCCTCGAGCAATTTCGCCTTCTCGGCGTCGATCGGCCGTGGACAGTGATCGAGGTCGCAACCGTGCTCCTGGTCGCCATCGGCCTCAAGAATTGGTACGTCTTGGCCGCACCGCTTTTGACGCACCCCCTGCTGTGGCTATCGGTGCGCAAAGATCCTGACCTCATCAAATGCTATCTCCGGTACCGCAAGCAAGGCGACTACTATGAGCCGCGCCAATTTCAGTATCAGCGTATCAACTGTCGCCCCAAAGGTTTCGGGCGCGGAGCCCTTGTATGAAGCGTCAAAGCGCCCCTATCACCTCACCGTTTGACGCGGAATCGCTCGCACAAATCGCACGTCAGATAGACGGCGATCGGCGCGCGGTGGCGGAGCTCGTGCCGTGGCTGTTCAAGTTCAACGATCAGTTGATCGTCAATAAGGACTCGGCTCTCATGGCGTCGTATGCATTTACCGGCCCCGACACCGACAGCCTATCGACGGCACGCGTTGCTGAATTGGTCCGCAATGTCATCCAAGCAATGCGGCCTCTAACCCGCGCGCCGATCTCGCTATGGTGGACGGTCCATCGTCGTCGAACCAGCCGCTACCTGACGGCCCCGATGCCGGACCCGATCGCCCAGCGCGTCGACGATGCGATGCGTCGAAGCTTCAGTACATCGTCGAACTATGTGAATCGCCATACCCTTTCGATCTGCATGGCGCCAGAGGTCGGAATCGACCGGTTTGCACGGCGGTTCATGCACGGAGTCACGCACGAGCGCATGCCAGTTCTCGCGTCGCTCTGGCAAGGCGTACGCGCCACGCTGTCGGACCAATACCTGTTTGCGTACGCCGCCGGTGAACTTGCAGTCGCGGTAGATGCGTTCGAGCGCATGCTGGAGGGTTTCATCGCGTCCAATCCGGATCTCTGTTGCGAGCGATTGGAAAACGAAAAACTAGGCGCATTCCTCCATGCTTGCGCCTCCCCTTCGGCCGATCATATCAACGCTCTCGCGCTTCCAGACACACCAGCTCTGGATGGGTCTATGTGCGACGCCGAGATCATTCCGGGCCACGACTACCTAAAATTCGACGCGAACGCACGCTGTCGAATCGGCATCGCGACCGGCATTCCAACCGGACGCGAGTTCTGGCCAGAGACGGTCTCACCTATCAGTCTTGATGGGTTGCTTAAGATCCCCGGCGAGCTCACGATCAGTCACGTCTTTCGGCTTGCGACACCGGGCGCTGCAATGCAGTTTCTCAATCGCATGCGCCGATACCACGAAAACCGGCGCCTCGACCTCCGGGGATTGTTCGCTGCCGCGATCCGCGGCGGCGATGTCGAGCATGCGCCACGCCAAAACGAGTCGCGGCGCCAGGCCGCAGCACAAGCCAATCGGCAGGCCGGAAAGGTCGAAATGGCCGAAGAAACCTACGGCAACTACAACCTCTCGATCCTCTCCTACTCAAGCGTCTACGAATGCCCCATCGGCGAAGGTGCCATTCTGGAAGCCGATGCGCACGCTCGCCAGGAAGCGCTTGCGGCGCACAAAGCTGTCGAAGAGGCGCTTCACGCCGCTCATATGGTGCCCGTGCGCGAGACATTGCACGCGCTTTCTGCGTTCGCTACGACGATCCCCGGAATGTGGCGTGAATGCGCGCGTTGGTCATTCCCCGAATCTCGCGTCGCGGCTCGACTGTTTCCGCTGCGCGGCGTCTCTCGCGGCGACCCGATTAACCGGCACCTGACCAAGGAGACCGGCCAGCTTTGCCCCGCTCTTGCCGCTTTCCCTACCGAATACGGAACACCGTTCTGGTTCACCGCATTCGTACAAGACGTAGGCCATATGCTCGTGTGCGGCCGGACGGGCTTCGGCAAGACACTGTTCCTGCTCCTTTGCGCGACGCTGTTTCGAAAGTATCCGAACGCGTGGACGATCGGGCTAGACAAAGACCGGTCCATGCGCATACCGACCGTGCTCCAGGGTGGTCGGTATATGACCTTCGAAGCCGAAGCGAACGAGGCAGAGCGTGCAAATCTAAATCCGCTCAGCCTACTCGCGAACGCAACGCATATCGACTTCCTCGTCGAGTGGATAAAGACGCTCGTCGAGGCTCGCGCCGCTTATCGACTGACGGCCCACGACATGCGGGAGTTACAGGCGGCGCTCTTCGCTGCCCGCACTTGCGGTAAGCGGCTATGGCGGCTGTCAACCATCCACGCGTCGATCGCGGCAGGGCCGATGGCTGACGAGTTATCGCTATGGGTCGGAGATGGTCCCTACGCCACCTATTTCGACAACCTCGAAGACAGTTTCGAACTCGCGGCGGATGACGATTCCGGCCGCTGGATCTCGATGGCGACCGATCGACTGCTCGCCACACCCGTCACTGGAAAACCGTTTCTGGCGTACCTGGCTTACCGCATCGAACAATCAATCGTTGCGCGTGAAACAGCGGGGAAAATCGGTCCGACGCTCGTTATGCTTCCCGAGATTTGGCACTTGCTCGATGACGACGCTTTCTCCGAACGCATCGGTAATTGGATCGTCACAATGCGCAAGAAGCTCGGCTGTGTCTGGATGGACGCGCAATCCCCCGAGCAGGTGTCGACATCCAAGATCTGGCCGCAGATCCGCGACAACGTACTCGTGCGCGTATTCGTCCCCACCGAAAACCTGACGCCTTCGGCACGAACGGCGTATCAGCGTGACTTCGGACTGTCCGACTCGCAAATCTCCGTCATACAGTCGCTCGTTCGAAAGCGCGACTACTTCATTACCGAGGTCAGCGGAGCGTCGCGCCGCATCTCGACTCGCCTCGACGCCGAAACAATCGCAATCCTGCGCTCCGAGATGAGCGCGCAAGTCCTGTTTGACCAGCACCTACGCTCCGGTGCGGCCGACTGGCGCGAAAGATACATCGCGGCGGCTATCGAGCGAACGCTACGTCAAGCCGAGGACGACTTGGCCGGAGCCGATCATGCCTAACACCGGAATCCAAGGTCGGCAACTGCGGATGCGACGGACTCGGGCGGTCGCATTGCTCCTCTATGTGGTCGTCGTCTTTGCTGGCCCAGCGCGTGAAGCCCGAGCGGGCGGCGGCGGGATAGCCGGCGGAGGTGCAACGGAGGTCACACAACTGGCCAACCACGCCGAGTTGGTCTCCTCGGTGGCGAATGAAGCCCAGATGGTCGAGCAGAACGTCCAGGCACAGATCACTCGGCTTCAAAACCTCATCCAGGTGCCGGGCGGCCTGATCAACCAGACCTTCTCGCCTTACCGCTCTCAGCTATCGAGCTATCAATCGCTATTCACCGCTGTATCTCAGCTTCGGGCAGCCGCCAATTCGGCGAACTCCCTCTTCGGCAGAAGCATGTCGGAAATGGGCACAACGGGCATGACACCCAACCAGTGGCTTTCGGCCTACACCAACCTGGCGGCCACCCGCGGCGGGCTCTATCGCCAGCAACTGAATACGGACATGTCGAGCCTCGACAACCTAGCCTCGCGTGCGCAAAACCTTCAGCAGATCCAGAGCCAAATCCCCAATGTCACCGGCAACGTCCAGGGCCTGCAGATGCTCAATCAACAATCGAACGTCCTGGCGGGCGAAATGGTCGACTTGCACGCGTTGGTCGCGCGGCAAGTCGCACAACAGATGCAAGACCGTGCCACACAAGCCGACGTTCAAGCCAACGCAGCCCGGCTTGCGCAAGCTCGCGCGGCGATGGCCAATAGCGTCAACGGACAGGAGCAACAAACGATTCAGGGGGCACCAGCCTTGAATCTGCTGCAGGATCAGTAGTAACCGCAGCCAACGGGTAGCAACCGAGACGGAGGTTCACATGCTCAAATCGTTTCTGCTGTCGCACTGGATTGCCATCGCCATTCTCGCGATGCTCGCGGCTAGCGTCGCGGGCTTGCTGACCGTGTACGCGGACCGCACTCAACGCGAGCAGGCCGCCTTAGTGCGGGATCAACAACTCGCCCGCGAACGGGCCGACAGAGCGGCGGCAATCAACCGCAAGGAGCAGGAGACTATTCGCAAGGCCCCCGCTTTCAAGTTATTGCACGACTAGGACGATTGACATGTTGCTTCGCTGGCTCATTCTGCACGTCTGCATCACGCGCGCCGAGCTCAAGCTGGTGTTGCGCGCTGTCGCGGACCAGCACGAGTCCGAACAAGCAACTGGCGATGCGAGGAAAGCGCGGATCGATAAGCGCATTGGCAGGAGCGCTCGCCTCGCATTTCTCATGGGCGTTTTGACAGTCCATGCGGAGAATCCGCGCCTGGTTGCCGCCGCCGTTGTCGCCGTACCGATGGCGACCATGTTGCTCGTTCTTCGAGTAACCGGGCTTCTGCGCTGACACCCAGGCGGCACAGCCCAATGAATGACGTTCTGTCCGTTCTCAATACTCTCTTCGCGCTGATGCAGTCTCAGGCGCGAAGCCTGGAGACCGTGTTTCTTCCGGACGGACTAGATTTGCTGGGCACCCTTGGCCTGATCATGGCGGTTTGGCACATGTTGATGTGGGGACTCGACGGCGACTTTCCGAGCTTCTTTGCCAATCTTTTCCGGCACATCATCAAGTGCGCGATTCTCTTCGTGATGCTGATGTCATGGACCAGCACGGTTCACGACTATTTTGTCGGCAACATGCAGACGATGGCCAGCCGAGTCGCAGGAAGCGAAAACGATCCGGCAGAGCTTGTCCGCGTCCTCGTCAGCGCGGGCGCAACGATCATCGAGGACGCACGGGGCGAAGCAGCGCAGACATGTGAACAGGTGCCCGACACCACTCCGGAGGGCATGGTCATTCCCGGCGCCACGCACCTCGAATGCGGCACGTCGTCTGCCGATACCGGCCAAGGGTCAACAGGCGCACTCGGCTCGATTTGGACGCTAGTCAAGAACCTTCCGCTCATCCTGTTGGCATTCTTCGCCAAGGCGCTGGCAATGCTTGCGGTTCTGATCATGACGCTTGTATTCGTGGTCGTGGTGCAGTTCGGCTCGCTGCTGCTCAGCATCGCGTTGTGCCTCGGCCCCGTCTTAGCCCCGTGGTATTTGCTGCCCGCGACCGACTTTCTCTTCGACGGGTGGCTAAAGTTCACCATTTCGGCAGGTCTCTACAAGGTGGTCGCGTGGCTCATGATGGCCATCGTTACTCGAGGCGTACTTCCTGCAATTCGATCGATCACTGAACAAGCGGCAGCGCATGCTGGCACCAACCCGGACGCCTACTACGCTGCGAACTACCTCGCAGCGTGTGCCATGGCGCTTGTGGCAGGCATCGGCGCTTACATGATGTGGCAGGTGCCGGAAATCGCGAAGGGGCTTGTTACCGGCAGCGGCGGAGGTGGACTCGGTGGTTTCGGCCGAGGCTTTATCGCAAGAAGAGTCATCTCGGGACAAAAGAGATGACCCAGTGCCGATCAATCCGGATGCCGATGATGCAGTCGTTCCGATTGCTGCATCGTGTAGTACCCGTCCCAATCTTCATCCTGACGGCGAATGTCGTCGCGAGGATCCTCTTGTCGCCGCGTGTTGATCAACACAAGCACCGCCGCGACGATCAAGCCCGTCAGCCACAGGGCCCAGTTCAATTGGTCGATCCCCACTTGCGATACGACGTACCCGGCAAATCCGAAGATCGGCAAGACGAAATACAAAAGAATGATTTTGGCGCGTTCCATCACATCACTCCGCTGGCTGCCTGTTGCATTTGCAGTCTAGGCCGCGAGGCTTTGATATGACAAGGAGTCGCGTCAACAATGTTCGAGTGGATAGGTAGTAAAACGATCGCTTACCCCGACGGGGAAGAATCGTTGGAGCCGGGTGCGCTGGCCCCGTCTTCGGCGAGAGACAAGTCCCGATCGCAAACGGACCGAGGTGTCTCCGCGTGGTTTGCCGCGTTTCAGCGCCCCATATGGGAAAAAAGGCTCGCGATCAAAGTCGCGACGTTATTTGCGCTAATCGCCATGGCCGAGGGCGCGGCGCTCGTCGTTCAGTCCGCGCATAGCGGACCAAAGCCCTACTTCGTCGAGCACGACCCCAAATCCGGCGCCGTATGGCGGTCGGACCGATATGCGCGCGACTACACACCCGATTCGGGAAACAAGCGCTACTTCCTCGTGAAATGGGCGTCGCGCGTTTTCACTATCGAAGCGGACACGCAGGATACGCTGACACGTGAAATACCGGCGGCATCCGCTTGGACATCCGGCGCCGCCACCAAAGAGCTCGAGACGTACATCACGCAAACGGATCCCGTCGCTCGGCGCGTGGTCGACACGCCCGGGCTGACGCGGCAGTTCATTGAGAACTCGACGTCGTTCTCGCCTGACGGTCGCCAGGCTTACATGATCGTGACGCTTGTAGAAAGCGTGGGCGGAAAGCCCCAACCGCCGAAGCAGTTGCTCCTGACGATCGACTCCCTCTTCGCACCAGAGCAACTACGCCCCGGCGAGGAAAAGGACAATCCCCTGGGGCTTCGCATCACGCATTTCACCGTCACGCCCTATACCGGCGTAAATCCCGGAGTAACGCAATGAAGTTGATGACGCTATCGAGAGCAGCGCGCCTTGCGATCGCACTGACTGCTGCGATGTCCGCTTGTGCAGCTCACGCGCAGGCGAGCGCCCCTATCCCAGTCTCGGATTCAGCGATCGACGCCGCAAAGACAGCGCACGTTGAGAAGCCGCTACGGCCCTCTCCAGCCGCCTTGGCCGGAGGGAACAGGAAGAGCATCGTCCCTCGTACGATTTCCAAATCGTGCGCGCCGCATGGTCCGACGGCGGCCGTCGGCGATCGATCACTCGTCAGCTACGACTACGATCCAGACTGCACCTTCCTCGTGCGGCTAAGGACTGACCAAGAGACGCATATCGTCTTCGCGCCTGACGAAGAAGTCGTTGGTGTCTACCTATCGAACACAGGCAAGCGTTGGCTGTATCACACGGCAATAACAAAGCGAGACCTTTTCATCGAGGCGCGCCTCGGCGCACTATCAAATGCGGCCACGATCATTACGAGCCGCCGACGCTATGAGCTCGAGCTACGCTCGACGGATTCCGGCTCGTTCAACCATCGCGTCTCGTGGGACTATGGCGACAATGACGCGGGCGCCGCAACAAAAGACTCGCCCTTCGGGGTCGAGTATGGCAACAACGTCCCGGCCACACCACACCGTGATGGTGATAGCGGGTCCGGCCCACGGATCGATTTGACTCATGCGAACTTCGACTACAAGGTCGAAGGCGATGCTCCATTTACCCCAACCCTCGTTGTCGACAACGGGCGCTTCACGTACCTGCAGCTGCCGCACAATGCTCGACTGCCGGCGGTCATGGTGCTGGACAGCCACGGCGACGGTGAAATCACGGACCTCATCTCGCTAGGCAACGACATCTACGAAGTACCGCAAATTACCGAATACGGGCTGCTGCTGGAGCGCGACAAGGTAAAGGTTCGCATCTACAACCAGAATCGAGATCGTTGCGGCACGCACGGCTGTACCCACAGCAACGATACATATCGACAGTCAGACGGCGACTCGCGCAACGCGAGCTTGTACGGCAGATCCTGAGGAAGGCCGATATGAATCAGCCAGCGCCACTCACCCCACAGCCGCTGCGGCGTACACGCATTCGTCGCGACTTCGTCAAGCTCTTGCTGCTTCTTCTAGGGTGTACGTTGTTCGCGATCGTCATCGTGCGGTACCTTTCGCATTCACATTTGACGGCAGCGGAACGCCGCGAACAGGAAGAACTCCGGGCTGCTGCCAAGGAGCCTGCCGCTCGTCCGGAGGCACTCGCTAAACGCCTTGAAGATCAGCGCAATCTAGCTCAAGCACGGTTGCACGCCGCTACCGCCCCTGCTGGGGGTACTCCGTTCGACGATTCAGGAATACCTAAAGGCAGGCCGGGCGATGGACCACTACCGCCAGGATTCAAAGTGCCAAGCGCGGATGGCGAGCGCCTTTCAGCGCAGGACCGCCTGGCGCTTCAGCGTCAGGCAGAGCAACTGGACAATCAGTCTCTGGTCGCGTACGAGGACACGTCTTCGCAGCAGGACACTTCCGCTGGCGGATCAAACTCGCTTTCAAGCGTTGTGGCGGGACTGACAGCCGCAGCGGAGGCGAATTCCCCGAACGCATCCGCAAATCAGGGCGCGGAAGGTGAGTCGAATGACGCCGTGGGATTGAGCCGGCTTGATGCCAACTTGCCGAACCGTGCCCGCAAAGGCAGCCGGCTCGCTGCCGGAATAAGCAATGCCTCATCGGCGCCGCTGGCGCCGACGCCCGCTCCATCGCCGTACATGGTCATGGAGGGAACGCCGATCAACACTGTGATGCTGGGAGGCACGAATAGCGATCTTCCGGGCACCTTCCGAGCGCTGGTTGACCACGACATCGTCGACAGTATCCGTGGCGAATGTGTGCTCATCCCCAAAGGCACAAAGATCGTCGGCATCGCACACAGCGACATCGCGATCGGCCAAGAGCGGCTACTGCTTGCGGGGACGCGCATGATTTGGCCAAACGGCGCAAACATGTCTCTGACGAAGATGGCAGGAGCGGACCCGAACGGAAACGCTGGGTTGACGGCCGATGTTAACAACCATTTCTTCAAGATATTCGGCTCGACGTTGTTGATAGCTGGCGTAGCGGCCTGGGTTGGCCACAATCAGTCGCAGCCAACGGGTACGACGATCAACATCAATGGTGGTTCGTCAAACGACATGTCCTCCGCTGCAGCGGAATCGTTGTCGCAGACGACTCACGCGATGCTGCAGCGAAACATGAACATCCAGCCCACACTCACTACCCGCCCTGGACAGCGCATGGTGATCGTAACGACACGGGACATGGTGATCCCGCCTCGCATTGTCCATAGCTTCTGCGATGCCTCAGCAGGAGGATCGTGAGACGCACATTCTTGGAACGCCGAACCCCTCACATCGATTCGGAGACTTGATTTCCATACGTGGTTGCCTATTATGGGCAATTGAATATGCCCTCCGGAGCTTGTCCGGCACCTTTGTAGTGGCAGTGCGAATGCGGTTCGTCTCCGTCCAGCGTAAAGCAATATCTGGATAGCCGCAGATCCTCGTGATTCGGAGTTTTCTTGCTAGCCCAGTTGGGGAATCGACCATTCCCCGCTGGGGCATCTTGGCGATTCCCCATTTCTTTAGGAGAGTCGTCATGTCTGAAGCCAATCAAGCGAAGAAGTATTTCGATCTGCACCTTTGCGGTCTCGGCTACCTTTCGCGCGTGCGCGAGGTTGCTTCGTCGGGTCGCGCTAAGGCGAAACCGTTTCTTGCCTGCTCGATCGCCGCGTTTCATGGTGATCCGGACGTCGAGAACGGCATCGTCTATCTGAACCTTGATCTGATCGTGTCCGGCGATAAGGCGAAGGACGTCATCATGACCTATGCCGACGACGCCAATGACCGAGATCGGAAAGTCCTCGTTTGCTTTCGCGCCGGCGACCATTACATCAGTACCTACGAGATCAAGAAGGGCGATCGAGCGGGTCAGATGGGCACCGTGTTGAAAGGGCGTCTTTTGAAGGTATCGTGGGTCAAAGTCGATGGCGAGCTCGTGTATCGCGAAGAGCAAGACGGGGACGATGAGAGCGAGAACACCGACGGCGAGGCAGACGATCGTCAGGATGGTGAACTCGATCACCACGATGCACGCGAGGAAGTCTCCGAGGTCAAGAAGCCTACCGTCAACAACGCTCGTCCTTCACCATCGGCCGAGCGCCGCGAAGGCGAACGCCACGGCAGCGGTTTCCTTCGCCGATCCGTACGCCGTTCGGCGGGAGCTGCAGCCTAAGCCTCTGCCATAGTTGATTTCACTTCTATGGGGATCTCGCTCCTAGCGGGATCCCTCTTCCATGCGACCTGTCGTCAACGATCCTCGGACACGGCATCGGCTATCGATGCCTCGTGCCCGCTTGCCGGAGCGAGCTTCGATTCGCTCGCTCCGGCAAGCGGGAGCTCATCGACGCTTCGCGCGCATTACCAGCAAGCCTTCATGTCCACCGCGGGCCTACAGCGGCCTCGAAACGCTGTGCCGTTAGCGCGCACTCGCGCTTAACAACTCCTGGCCGTGCGCTGAGGCGACAACGCGTACGCCAGGAGACATCCCCTAGTGCTCGGGCGCAGCCCTAAGGAATGTCTTCACCCGTTGATTCGCCGGTTCTGCGAATCCGTGTGTCGCACGTCACGCGACATGTTCGCAGTAACGCAGCCCGGTTCCGGCGCCTCGCGATCTTGGGGGCGTGGCTGCTCGCTTGAAGAAAGCGAACGGAATTTCTTGTTCAACCCCGCGGGGACCGCTCCCCGCCAGGGGTGCGCTCCGCGTCTCTGGAGCTCAACACCATGCAATTTCTGCAAAACTTGTCGGCTACGTTTAAGCGCACGGCACATCGAGGTCGGCTGCCGTTTCTCCCTGGATTCAACGAGGATCTTCCCGCCTTCATCGCAACAATCGACGTCGACTACGTGCAACGCGTGGTCGTAGGCGTGGAAGCGTCACATCGAGAGCACGCAATGCAGTTGCTGAAGCGTGCATTCGATGCGGGCACCTTGTGGAATGACTCGGCCACGCTGCCCATCCTCATGCACGCGTTCGAGCCCGTCAATCCTGACGGACCGATGCAGCTAGCGTCGCTCGATGAAGTCGATGAATTGCCGCCGGCGGATCCGTCGGTCGCGACGATGCGTTGTATCGGCGCCTCGCATGCCCTCTTGCGGTTCGCACGCACCGTCGATGCTTCCTACGTAGAGGCCGGTCCTCAGCCCGATCGCGATAGCAAGCATGTCGCGATTCAAATCCCCATCGATGAACTAATGCAAGTTCGGAAGCTGCTTCGCTCGCTGGAGGCCTGCTGATCGGCATTACGTGTGTGGTGTTTCCCTCGCTTCGTTCTATGTCCGCGGGGGAAACGACTTTCAATCTACTTCTTGGAGAATGCCATGACGTCCAATCACGCATTCACCGATAGCTGCCCCAAGATCGAAGCTCAACTGGTGCCCGTTCTGCGACGGATGCAGATATTTCCGGAGTACTTCGGGCGTCATATGCTGACCGCCGAGGCGATGGTGTATCAAACGCTCGGGTCGCTTTGTCAGGACTACGCCGGTGGGTACTGGGATTTTTATGAACTCAGTAACGGTGGGTTTTACATGGCCCCGAGCACCGACAAACGCATGCGGCTGCAATGTTCGGGGAACGGCTTCGACGCTGAAATGAGCGCTGACGCCGCTGGCATTGTTGCATGTCTTTTCGCGTTTAACGGGCTCGTATGGCGAACGCGCGATGTCCGGTTCGAGCGGCTGTTCTATAGCCTACGAGAGTTTGCAAGCGATCACGCGGAAGCTTGCGCGATCAGCGCTGCGATTGACTAGCGGTTTTCTCCCAATGCGAGGGTGCCCGGCGTGGCGCCCTCGCTTCACAACGTCGATGCCTGTTCCCGGCGGCGCACCCTCCATCCTCAGCAACACACGAACCGCGACACAATGCATATCCGACTCCATCGCATATGGCCCAGAGCAACCCCGCGGCGTTTGATTGCTCCCCCGTGCCTCGAACTTCGATCTCCAACCCGAGTCGTAAGCCATCGTCGATTGACAGCGCTCGCGGCTATCCGGTGTTTGGTTACGGCCACCGCGGGAGCAGCCATCGCGCTGATCGCTTGGTTTCCCGGCCATTGGCTCATTGCGCTGCTCGCGTTGCCAGCGATTTGGTCTCTCGCCAAGGGCCGCTGGTCAGCGACGGCTGTATGGATCGGGTACTACCTGACCGGCGCACGCGACATTCCGATTGCCAGCGAACGGTTCTTCTCTGGACATGGCGAACTAACTCCGTCGTCAGCCTTTGAGCTCGGCATCCTGCTTTGGCTTTCGCAAGCGATCGCGCTTGCAGCGCCTTGGGCGCTAGCAAAACCAAACAATTGTCAACGCGGGTATGCGTGGCGAGCCGCAATCGCAACGCTTCTGACGTGCGTCCCGCCGCTCGGCATCATCGGGTGGCTTTCGCCGTTCCACGTCGCTAGCGCGCTATTCCCCGGGTGGCAACTTGTCGCCTTGCTGCTCGGACTTTCGGCGATCGCAATCGCAGCAGCTGCGCCGCGAAACTTGCAGGCTCGTCTCGCGGCCTTGCCAATAGTGGGGTTGGCATTGGCGGCCCATCTCTCCTCGCAGCCGCATGCACCAACCGGTTGGGCTGCCGTGAACTCCAGCTTCGGCAAGCTCGATCAGTCGAATTACGGTGCCCTATTCCGCCGCTCGCAAGAGGCGATGCTTGCGGCGCAAGCTGCCTTCGACAAGGGCAATCACGTCGTGATCCTGCCCGAGGAGACCGTGGGACTGTGGCGCCCCGCTGTCCGCTTCTGGTGGCGTCCGTTCATCGCCAATCTTGCAAGTAGACAGCAAACTGTGGTTTTCGGTGCCGACCTGCCTAGCGACGAGGCGCACGCCACCGCCCCGACGCCAAACAACTACTTCCGTTATACCGATAGTGCGATCGTGCTCGGAGCGGCTCACGGACGATTTGACAGCCGACAGCCTGTGCCCGGCGGGCTTTGGCGTCCTGGTGCGCGCGTCAGTGCTCGCCTAGGTACGCTCGGACAACAATACACAAGCGTCGGCGAGAAGCTCGTCGGCTTTTCGATTTGCTATGAAGACTACCTTCTGTGGCCGCATTGGCGGCTTTACGTTCGCAGGCCCGATGTTCTCATCAGTATCGTCAACGACTGGTTTGCGCCCGACCTTGCACTCGCGAAAATTCAGCGACAAAGCATTGAATCGGTCGCTCGGCTGTCAGGCGTCCCGCTTCTGCGCGCGGTGAATCTGTAGTGCCACTCTCGCTCCGCAGGCACGGCCGGCGGAGTGCCTGCTCGACTGGCCTTTTAGTACATCCCTCTTCCAAAGTCGGCCACTATGCGCAGGTCGCAACTATATGCAGATCATGCGCTGGCACGTGGCCGATTCAGCGCCGGCGCGGCTTCCGGTGCGGTCGTTCAGCGTGGATCTAGACATAGTTTCTGGTAAGTGAAGTAGTCGCTTTGGCTTGACCATGATGGCAGGACGAATCATCACCGCTAGGTCGAGACCGACCTAGCAATGAGAACGAGGGCACATGCACGGCTCGAACCGCTCAGCAGACCAATATCGCCGTATGTAGCGCGAGGCCCCGGATTCACTCCCGGCAGCACTGCGGACGCTATAACTATGCGAAGAAGACCTCGGCCCAAATCCTCACCGAATCGAGCGCGGCGCCGTCGATCTCATGGCGTGTGCGCATAGTTGCGACCTGAGCATAGGGGTCGCTCTATGCCTCTTGCATGAGGCGCGCGCCCGAGACCATCGTCGTGCTCGATCTTGGGACGCTGTGCGGCCAGAAGCCGACGTTTGCTCATTGCCTTGCATGGGGAGCCTAACGGCCGCCGCATGTAGTAACTCCCACGCAGAGGCACGGCCTCAGCATCCTGTGACGACGCCCATCCTTGTTGTGGCCAAGACCGACGACTCCCTCCCGCTGGTGCCGGCGGCGGCTGCGTAGCGGCTGCCGGCAGTCTCGCCACTGCGAGCTCGTATCCCTTCGCCGCTTTCGGACATGCAACGGCGGCACACAGAACTGTTCGATGTTTTCGAAGCTTCCCACACAACCTGCCCTTGGCGGAATTCGCGCACTGGATCAGCTACGAGGTAAAGGCAGGCAACCTGCTGGCCTTGAACGTGGGCAATCGTAGACAGCGTGTTCCGTACCGGCATTTTGATCCGCTTGAGCACGGCCTGATCCAAGCGATGATGAAGCTGAACCGGGACGCCGATCCGTGGACGATCTACCACGCGCTCCTCGAATCACGTACAGCGTTGAGCCGCCGCAACGCGCTGTAGATCGTGACCTCGACCAATCTGAGCAAGGTCATCATGGCCGTTTTCAACGCCGTCAAGGAGGCCACCATGTTTGAGCGCATTTGGGGCGATCGTCAGCAGCCGTAGTGCCCGGCGAAGTCTCGTCGGAAGGCTAGATACTTGCGCACGGCGCGCAAACATCCCGAGCGTTCAGATTGCCACGGGGACTCCCTCTGACGTATCCCGCCGCGGCCTTCGAAAGGACCCTCGATTGATTTGACTACTGGTAAAATGGCGAACTCAAGATGGGTCGAGGCGAGCCAGGTGGTCGCCGCCGAGGATCAATATGAACGTAGGACAAGCGATTCGCTGGTTTCGCCAGCATCGGGGCATCTCACAGGGCGACGTGGCCCGCCGCGCCGCATGTTCCGTCTCTTACCTGTCGCTTCTTGAGAACAACAAGCGCGACCCTACGCTTTCTACGGTCGCGAAAATTGCAGACGCTTTGCATGTGCCCGTCGGGACATTGTTTCTGGTGGCTGCCGAGCCCTCCGACCTTGGGTGCATCGACAAACGTCTGGTTGATGAATTGCGGCGCGCGGTGGTGTCATCGGCGCCGGCTGATCGGAATGAGGGCGCGCATGGCTGATTCGCAGCTTGCAACGATTCGTAGGGAGGTAGCCCATCATGGCCAGCGCTGATCAACTCAGGGCGCTCGTGAAGTCACATATCAACCGTGACGATGGCCAGTTTTATTCCGTGGCGATGCAGGTGGCAGCGCATGAGGCCAAAGTCGGCCACGGCAAGTTGGCTGAAGAGATACGTGACATGATCGACGCCGCGAAGTCCCGTGGGCTCAACGCAGAGCCAGGCAAGCTGGTGCCGCTTGCCAAACCACGCGGCGAACTGGCCAATCTGCTCCATGTGACCTATCCCAAGAGCCGGCTGGTCGACATGGTCCTGGATGCAGGCGTCGTCGAGCAGATACAGCGCATCCTGAAAGAGCAGCGCTTGAACGCGCGCATACGCGAGCACGGGCTATCGCCGCGACGCAAGCTGCTGCTCGTAGGGCCCCCTGGCACAGGAAAGACGATGACCGCCTCGGTGCTAGCCGGCGAACTTGGCGTGCCGCTCTTTCTTGTGCGCCTCGATGCGCTGATCACCAAATTTATGGGCGAAACCGCGGCCAAGCTGCGCCAGGTGTTCGATGCCATCAGTGACGTGCGCGGCGTGTACTTTTTCGACGAGTTCGATGCCATTGGATCTCAGCGTGGGCTGGCGCACGACGTGGGAGAAATACGGCGCGTGCTCAACAGCTTCCTGCAGATGATCGAGCACGACCAGTCTCACAGTCTGATCGTCGCCGCGACCAACCATCCCGAGATCCTCGACTACGCGCTCTTTCGCCGATTCGATGATGTCCTGGAGTACCACCTGCCCAGCGCTCAGCAAGCGGGAGAACTGATCCGCAGTCGACTCGCGCGATTTGCGCCGAAGCCGCTCGCGTTGAAGTCCTTGGCGGCGAAAGCGGAAGGTCTTAGCTATGCAGAGATCCGGCGCGCGGTGGACGAAGCGATCAAGGAAACGGTTATGCACGAAGGCGAGCAGGTTTCGACGCAGATGCTCGTTCGAGCATTGGAGGAGCGACGTCGCCTGAGCGCACGACTCGAAAATAACAACAAGCCATCCAGAGATGCCACCAGAGGCCGATAAACGTCCCCACCTCGTACTTCACAACACGTCTGAGGCCGTTGCCTTTACAGCACACAGCCCGGGGGGCGGTTCGTCGCCTCCACTACCGGCGAGGGATCGACAAACACATGGCCAGGCGCTTCAGGGACAGCTGCAAGCGCTCAGACCATTGATGGCGCAGGCAACACAGGCCCAGCGAGAAAGCGGTATGGAAAGCGGCCTCGGCCTTCAGGTCGAATTCGAGGGCCAGCCCGACGTTGAACTGGCTTTCCAGAGCCTCGGAAACGAGACGAAGCACATCGAGTTGCTCAGCGTCCGCAAGGCGGGCGACGTGACCTTTGCCAACGTGTTCGTTCCTGATGGCAAGCTGGAGCACTTCGAGACCTACGTCGCCGAGTATCTGGCTGACCGCAAGGGTGCATCTGGTCAATCGCTCGACCACAAGCCGCTGCTGAACACCATCGCGTCTATCCGTCGAGCAGAGCTACGCGCGCTGTGGACCGACGACCCGGCGCTCCTACCCGACGACGCTAGCACAGCGTTCTGGTGGGAAGTGTGGCTGCCGGTACGAGAAGATCGGCAGAAGGTTGTTGAAGATTTTCGCAAACTTGCGCAATCCGCAGATTGCGAAGTCAGCGAGCACCAGGCGAATTTTCCCGAGCGAACAGTCATCACGATGTTCGGATCCGAAGCGCAGTTGAGCCAGTCGGTGCTGCTACTCAACTGCGTTGCCGAACTTCGCAAGGCGAAGGACACCGCTGAGTTCTTCGATGGGATGGGTGTTGAAGAGCAAGGTGCGTGGATGGACGACATGCTGGCGCACGCCGTTTGGCCTGCTGCCGGCGCGCCGCGTGTCTGCCTCATCGACTCCGGGGTCAATCGTGGTCATCCGATGCTGGCGCCGCTGCTGGACGGGCCTGACCAGCACACTGTCAACCCCGCATGGGGAGTCGACGACACAGCCAATCACGGGACTGGCCTGGCAGGTCTGGCTACCTACGGCGAGCTCACCGCGGCCGTGGGACAGGCCGCGCCAGTCACGTTGACGCATCGACTGGAGTCTGTGAAGCTCGTTTCCGAAGAGGGCGACAACGCAGGTGACGCCAGGCATCATGCCTATCTGTTCGCCGAGGCGGTCAGCCGACCAGAGATCACCCATCCCGACCGTGCGCGTGTTTTCGCGACGGCGGTCACCGCATCCGACTACCGTGATCGCGGTCGCCCCTCCTCGTGGTCGGCGATGCTTGACCGCCTTGCGTCAGATGTCGATGGCGGAGGCGAAACCCCGCGGCTGTTCGTTCTGGCATCTGGCAACACCCGCAGTCACGACGCTTGGATGACGTATCCCGATAGCTTGGCGACGAACCTCGTGCACGACCCGGGACAAGCTTGGAATGCACTGACCGTCGGCGCCTGCACGCACAAGATTGACACTGAAATCGCGGGCCTGGCGGCGATTGCTGCGGAAGGCGGCCTCAGCCCCTACACCACGACATCGCGTACATGGGACAGCGCGTGGCCCTTGAAACCCGACGTGGTTTTCGAAGGGGGCAATGTCGGCAAGGACAAGCTGGGTGCTTCCGCAGTTCCCGCTCTCAATCTGCTCACTACGCACAACGTGCCCGACGAGCGCTTGTTCACGACGACCAATGCGACGAGTGCGGCATCGGCTCTCTGCGCGAGGATGGCCGCCCAGGTCATGGCGGCGTACCCGCAATTCCGGGCTGAAACGGTCCGAGCCCTGATCGTTCACGCCGCTGAGTGGACGCCAACGATGCGGCAAATGTTCCTGCCTGCCGGTGGGCAACCCAGTAAGCAGGACTATGTGAATTTGATCCGTCATTGCGGCTGGGGAACGCCGGATCTCGAGCTCGCGCTCTGGAGCGCGGCCAACTCGTTGTCTCTGGTCATCGAAGATGCAGTCCACCCTTACACCAAGGAGAAGGGGCGCGGCGTGGTCAGCCGCGATATGAATCTGCATGCGCTGCCATGGCCGAAGGAGGAGCTTGAGGCCCTGCAAAACGCCCGGGTGCAGATGCGAGTCACGCTGTCTTATTTCGTGGAGCCCAATCCATCGGCCCGCGGTGCAACCTCGAAGTTCCACTATCCGTCGCATCGCCTGCGATTTGACCTCAAGCGGCCTCTTGAGGCATCAGTCGAGGATTTCGTGGCTCGGATCAACGCGGCCGCGCAGCAGGAAGACGATGGCGCTGCCGCCAACCCTCGCGATGCCGGGTGGCACCTGGGCGACCGACAGCGGCACCGTGGCTCGCTACATCAGGATGTCTGGGAAGGCACCGCCGCGGAGTTGGCCAGCCGCGGTTTTCTAGCCGTCTATCCGTCCGCAGGCTGGTGGCGCACGCGCCCTGGTTTAGAGCGCTACGCCTTGCCCGCTCGCTATAGCCTCATCGTTTCGTTGCGAACGGAGCAGATGGACATCGACCTGTACAGCGTAATCGCGAACAAGATTGCGATCGAGGTCTGATAGTCGGCTCGGCCCCCGCAGAGCGCTCATCTCCACGCGCGCAAAAGATGCTGCGAGCAATCTGGACACCGTCATTATGGCCGTTTCCAATGCAATCAGAGGTCAACACGTTTGGAAGCGCCGCTTCAGGGCGCTTCGAACGAGGCCAGCGGCCTAACCACTCGTGATCCCCCACTGGGGAGAAGATGACAGCAACGCGCCAGGAAGCAGCCATCCGATGGCCGACATGTTGGATGACCTGGTTGAGTCGCTCGCGGCCAGTGGCGCGTATTGGGTCGCCAGCGCGGCGAGCGAGTTCTACGTCATCCCCGACGGCGAGGTCGGATCGATCGGCGTAGTGACCGCGCACCAGGATGTGTCGAAGGCGCTCGGGAAAGCCGGCGTCCAGACGACGTTGACCGCGGCGGGCAAGTACAACACTGAGGGCAATCCGTTTGAGCCGCTCGGCACGGACGCCCGGCAGCACGTGCAATCGCGCGTGGACGACTACTACCGCATGTTCGTCGGTGCCGTCGCGAAGCATCGCGGTGTGCCGGAAGCCGCTGTTCGTAACGGCATGGGGCAAGGCCGATTGCTCGACGCTCAACGCGCGAAGCGCGAAGCGCGAAGCGCGAAGCGCGAAGCGCGAAGGCATGGTGGACGACATCACGACGATCGACGAGGTGGCCCGTCGGATCGCGCAGCGCAAAGACCGGTCGTCAACCAAGCCAGTGCGCATGCCGGTTGCGTCGCAGTCTCAGACACGCACTGCTGCGTTACAGCGCGTAATCGATATGTTCGATATCTGAGCGCGTGTCGAACGAGATTGTCCGTCGCGACCGTCCCAGTCCGTTAAGGTTTATTCGACGCCTGCCGACATGTGCAGAGGTATGCACATTCATGCGCCCGATGGCAGGCATCGAATAAACCTTAACGATTTCGGAAGCTCAGGTATCGGCAAAAACTGTCGCCGCGCGGGCTCGCCACCTACTTCGTCGGCCATGATGCGACGCCCGCTAGACGGTGTCATATGGCTGAAACGCGACGCGTTTCGGTAATTCGCCCCATTTGATGTTGGCTAGCGCCAAGCCATGGTCGAACTCTTCCCGAAGATGCACGTGCGGGAGTAGGCAGCGGCGGCATCGCACGTACAATTCTCGCGCAGCCTCACTAACGGGAGAAACGCATGGAGCAGGCTTACGCGGCAATCGGGCGTGCGGTCATCGCGATGCAGATGTTCGAGGTGGCCTTCGTGTCGATCCACGAAGGGTTCAAGATGATCACTGATCCCGCGTACCTTCAGGCGACGGGCGGGATGATCGAAGAGGGGCGGTACAAAAACGCAACCGCGAACGTGGTGAAGGTCCTCTCCCAGCGCGGGCAGATCGCGGCAGATTTGGAGGACCGACTCAACACCCTGATTGACCGCCGCAACGAACTCATGCACCGCTGGTTTCTTCGCAACGGCTGGCCCGCGAACGACGACAATGACCCGGCCAGCTATGCGGACGTAATCCGGCTCGCGCAGTGGGTTCGTACCGAGGCGGATGCGATCACGCACATGATGGCGGGCTACATGCTGAAGTACGCCCATCCCGACCGGCACGAAAAGAACCCCGAGGCGGTCAACAAGGCCGTCACAGAGATGTTCCATCGGGTTCACGTGCAGGAGTAAACGAAGATGCACGTGACAAAAATCGACGCCGCCCGACGGCAACTCGTTACTGCCATCTGCCTTTTTTTCGATGGCGGCGATCCCGTTTCCGTGTACTCGCTGGCATCGAACGCATGGGAGGTCATCGATGTGCTCTGCACGAGCGCGGGCGTGGAAAGCTTCTCCAAGCAGGCCCGCGAAAATCTGCCAGCCGGACACACGCTGAAGTACTACATCAACGAGCCGTGTCGAAACTTCTTCAAGCACGCCGAGCAAGACCCGAACCCCGATAGCTCGGTCGAACTGCGCGAGGCCAACGTTGCCGCCATCCTGTTTCTGGCAGTTGAGGATTACATTCGGTTTCGTCAGGGCGGCCCCGTAGAGGCACAGGTCTTTCAGCTGTGGTTTATCGCCGTCTTCCCGGAGAAAGTCGCCGAAGATGATCCTGTGGCTCAATCAAAACTCGAAAGCGCCAGACTCGCGTTTCCCGGCATCGCCACACTTGCTTCGTCCGACAAGAACGAGATGGGGCGGCAGGTACTGGAGGCCGCGCGCAAAGATGTCGGACTCGCGGCTGACCCGAAAACCGAGCCAAGCCTCTGACTGTCGATTAACCTCAGCGCATCCAGGTTGCTTTATGCCATTTGCATGAGAGGCCACGCCTTGCGGCGATCTCCGCGCTCGGTCGTCGAGCACTTGCCGGCCATGAAGCGCCGTTCGCATGCGTCGTCGGTCGGACATATAGGCGTCGGCTCGACCCCGTAAGCAGCCATCCGATTGCCAATGAAGAACGCTCCCTCTTCGGCGGAGCGGACGCTGGATGCGTTGGTCCACGTCTACCGATTCCTCAGGGTGTCAACAAGCAGGTTGCGACGTACGAACTGTCCACCCAGTCGTAGAGCTGGATGCGGCCGACCGCGTTGAGGCGATGCCCCAGCATCATCGCGAAGTGCGAAGGCGCCTTGATAAAGAGATGGATGACGTCCAACCGGTGATAGGAGCGGAAGTCGACCAAGGCAGACTTGGCCTCCGCCACAGCCCTATTCAGCTTCAGCGGACCGTCAATCGCATTGGCACTGGTGAGCTCCAGGCGCGGCGCCCGAGCTAGGTTTCCCGCAGTCGCAGCTGTGACGTCCGCGACAGCCCGCGTCGGGAACGCGATGCTCGCCACGCCCTCCTTGACACCGTCGTCGCCGCTGGTCGAATCAGCGGTGAAGAACGGGCCAGGCGCCTGCGCGTGTTCGTCAGTGCGAAAGCGCGCGCCGTTGTGGTCGATGTCAAGGATGAAACCCCGGGTGGCGGCAAACGTGTAGCCCAGCAAACAGGCCAGCGACATCCTCTGCTTGCTTGAAAGCGCGACGGTGGAGCGTGGGCGGCTGCGCTTGATGCACTTGCCGATGGCCGCCGCGCGAGCGGACAAGTGCTGCCAGTCGTCCATCTTTAACGCCTCGCGGCCAGGCCCATTGAACGGCTCGACGATAAGGCAAAGTTCATGCGCCGACACAGCGTCACCGAGGCTCAACAGGGTCGGTGTTTTTGCCCAGAGCGCCGCGTCGCCGGCCAGCACTTCGAGTAAAGCAGCCTCGATCTCCGCGCGCATCACGGGCCCACGCGCTGAGCGCGTCACTAGGCGAACGCAGTGCTCCCGGAAGGCGGCTGCGTCCTTGGCACGCAGGTTAATGCTCGGCAAGTAGCGTTCGATCTCGCCGGGGAATGCGGCATGCGCGCTCTCGTCAGCGTAGATGACGAAGTCCACCCGGTCGACCACGAACTGCGCCAGCTCCCGCGGCTGCTTCTTGTCCACGACCCATTGGATGATTTTATCCCGGGTTTGAGCGAGAAGCGGCGAGGCGGCATCGTACGAAGAGCCCACACCACGCAGGCGTGACACCATGGCGACCAAAGGCGCCGTACTGCCGTTGAAGTCACGGCACACCAGGACGAAGCGCGGAAACTCCGCTGGCGACGTCTCGTGGACCTTCTTGAACTGCTGGATTTCGTCCCAGAAGGCGCTCCAAGACAGCGCGTAGCCCTTGGCCTCGAAGAAGGTGCGCACGGTGGCGCCGTCCATGCCGAAATAGCTGACCTCGATATCGCCGACCGCTTCGCTCACGACGTGGCTGAACGAGCCTTGCGCGAGCCAGCGCGGGAGGTGCTGCAGAACGAAGGCATCCTGGTAGCCGAACCCTTCTCGTGCGATGGCCCCGCCAGTGGATTCGTTCGCTAGCAAGCTTGCTTTCATTCGATTCCCTCCAGGTCGAGGTGTGACAGGTGCACGCTGCCATCAGGCAAGTAGGTGTGGGCACTGCCGTCAAGTTGCTGGCCGTGAAGCCGGAACACGAGCAACACGGCGAAGTTCGCGCCGACGCTGCAGTCGGTCGCGAGCTCACGCATGGTAGCGTGGTCCTTGGCGCTGGGTTGCACGCTGAACAGCGGATGCGAGTGCCATTCGCCAAGGTAGTTGAAACGCCTGAAGTCGTTGCCGTTCGAGCGGCAGTACGTCTTGATGGCCTTGACCACCCCGCCCATGCCGCGAACAAATGCGGCGCAGGCGCCAGGCTTGTGCACCGTCAGACTGCGCACTGCGAAGTGGTTCGTGCCGACATGCTCGCCCAGCAGCACGCCGCCACACTCACGAGCGCCGGCGCGCCGGAGCGCGGCCATGAGAGGCGCCTGCACTTCAAGCGGAACCGTCACCCGCAGCACCTGCGCCCCCTTTCACGGCGTTCAAGAGCGCGCCGAGTGCGGCGGTCTCATCATCGGACAAAGGCAGTGCGGCAGCCGCGGCTACGGCGCCCGGGCACTGGATGGGGATGGTGTCGAATGGCTGCTTGAACTCCCAGAACTTCTTGAACCCGAGCAGGTAGGCTGCGACCGGGTATTCGGACTCGTCACCGCTGCAAACCGCGTCCAATGCGAAGGCCGTCATGGCGGCGGCAAGGTAGCTCACTTCCGCATCGCCGGCCACGAGGATCTTGTCAGGGGTATTGAGCGCGTAGCGGTTGGCCTCGAGGCGCGGCACGGGCTCCATGGTTCCCATGGCCCCAAAGATGTGGGTGCGAATGCATAGTGGGTCGGCGTCCCGACCCGGCCTGCTGCGCGCCATCAGCGCGCCGAACCCACCGGCGAAGACTTCGCCCCAGACCAGCTGCACCTGCGCGCGCTTGCACACAGCGGCGAGCGTTAAGAACGTGTCCGGGTTGGCGGTCGCGTCGATGACCAGATCGCTACTGCCGATGAGCTCGGCCAGCGAGGCTGCAGCGAGCGGATTTTCCTGGCCAGCCACTTCGAACGACAGCGATACCACGTTGGCGTCCGGTGCCACAAGACGAATGCGCTCGGCAACTGCTTCGACCTTTGCGAAGCCTACGCCCTGCCAGTCGAGTTCGTTACGCACGAGATTCTGCGGCAGCAGCACGTCGGCGTCGATCAGCGCGAACTTGCGCATGCCTGAACGGGCCAGGGAGACGGCGATCTTGCTGCCCAGCGACCCGAGGCCAACCACGGTCACCGTCAGTGTGCTCAATTTGGCGCACGCCGCGGGCAGACGGGCCTGCTCGCTTGCGCTGACGTCGATGACGGCCAGTTCGGTGACCGAGTCGGCCTCGGCCGACGGCACGAAAAAGGCGCGGACGTGATGCTGGGTGTCGAACACGACGATGGTCTTGTTGCTCGCCTCACCGACCATCGGCCACCCATCTCCGACAAGGCCCGCCAGCTCGTCCAGCGTAGTGACCTTGGTGCTGGGTGTCTTCTGAATTGAGATCGCCCAGCCGCTGCCGGCACTGGCCCCCGGCAGGACTGGCATGCCGGCCAAGCGCTGGGGCGGGTCATCGCCCAGCTCGGTCGCCAAGGTCAACTCGCATTCGCCCAGCTTGGTCGTTGCGGTCTTCATGGGCCACGCCGGCCGGTGCGATGCGGCTGCGAGCCGTTCGACGAACTGTGGCGTGACCAAGAACCGGTGGCTTTCGCCCCGCAGGGCCTGCCCATACGTAAGGTGATGGCGCGACGGGGCCGACGGGGTCTGGGGCAAGGCGACCTGCAGTACCTCGCTCCAGAGCAGCTTGTTCGCGCTTCGCACCAGATCGACCCCGGTGACGCTCGGGTCCCAGTTGTCGGGGCCGCGCTCCAGACAAAGCACGCCGCTGCCAAGGTACTGATGCCTGCTCCAGGATTCGCCCGGGCGCTGGGGGCGGATAAACGCTGGTACATCCGGAAAGTAGCGCGGATAGACCAGCACACCCTCGAAGGTGGCGTGCAGCAGCGCCAGCGTGAAGCGCAACTCCAGCTCGCCGCCGGCGGTGGCGCGCCACCCCTGCATGCGAAACCATGCAGCCTCGTGCGCAAGGGCGTCAAGCAGGCGCTTTTCCCGCGCCATGCGCTGGGGATGGTCGACCAGCAAGCCCATCAGGCGAACCCCGCGTGCTTGTTGGGCAGCACCGGCGAGCCGGGGAAGGTGAGGCCCGCGCCGACTGCGGGGCGCAGCAGGGACGATGCCGCAGACTTGGTGGCACCTGCAGCAGCCGGGAAGCGCGGCCCGAGGATGGCACGCCACTGCTTCAGGGCTTCATCGTCGTCGGTCTCGTTCTTGGCCTTACGCGCCAGGGCCGCGTGCTCCTTCACCATGTCGTAGAAGGTCTTGAACTCGTCGAACGTGACGTTAGAGAACACATCGCTGCCTGGTACGCCCGGGTCCTCGACGAACGGCACTTGGCCGAGCAGGACGTGGACGCTGTAGGCGTCGCGGATGCCCTCGAGGACCTCGACGAACAACGTCTGGTAGTTCACCTGCGAGTAGCTCATGTGCTTGGCGACCAGGCACTCGAGGATGAAGCCCTTGGGCCGCCGCAGGGCCGACAGGTGACACCGGCGCCACCACTTTACGATCTTCACGAGCGGCTTGAACCGGCTACCCGTGTCGCGGTTGACGTCGACGGTCCACTGCGTGTGGGCGGCTGGGTTCGTCGTGAGCCACTTCTTGAGCTCGATGTCAGGGATGAGGTAGGCGTCTCCGTCCTCGATGACCGGGACGACATCCATGTCGACGCCAGCCAGGGTCACCGCGATGGAGCGCCGGTTGACTTTCAGGTTCTGGTAGCCGGCGTCGACAAGTGCCTGATGCAGTGCATCGAGGACGTCGTGCGGGTCGTCCTCATTGGTGTGGTTGGTCACCACGATGATGTCGACGTCCGGGCGCTGCAGCACCTCGCCAATCTTTTGGGGGCGGATTGCCGTGTCGCGCCTGTAGGAGCCAGACAGGAACGTCTGAACGTGCAGCATTGAGAAGTTTTCGTCGGTGCGCAGTGCTTCGCGCAGCGCGTTGTGTGCGCTGGAGCACGCGCTTACCGTCGAGGCTGACGGCTCGATTTCGCTGAGGAAGTCAAGAAACTGTTGCTGTGTCGTCATACAAGGTCCTACTGGCAGATTGTTGCATCCAGGGCCGCGCTGTGGCACAGTTTGTTGTTCTATGCAAACAACGCGGTCTAATCATGCCAGCCGGCGATCATACCCAATATAACAGGGCTTTTTGTGTATCCGTTGTCTGGCTGGGCAACAGTATAGCACGGCGCTCGGTGTCGTTGGAAAGGGGTGCGCAGCTCCCGGCAACCCGCTATGCTGTTGGGCAAGGACCGCGGTGGCAGCGCAGGGCTCTGCCAGGCGCCTGCCGCACTCGCTCACTCAGGAGATTTCAGTGGCACAAACTGGCTTAGGCGTTGCGCTTCGCACGCTTCGAGAGCGACGAACGCTCTCACTTCGAGAGATGGCCCAGCTCTCATCCGTCGATCACGCATACGTCCATCGTCTGGAGACCGGCGAGAAAACCAGCCCATCCCAAGAACTGATCGGCAAGCTGCTCAAGGTGCTCAAGCCTGCCGAGCGCGACGCTGAGATGGTGAAATGGCTGGTCGACCATCCTGATGTCGATCCGGATTTGGTGGGTTATGTGCTGAGCCAGCCGGACATTGGAGCGGACATCTTTGCCGCGGCCGCAGGCGTTCGCCATCGTGGCAATGCTCGCCCGGACCCTGCGACGCTCATCGCCCGCATCAAACGCGCATTCGAAGAAGACGACGAGTAACCTTATGGACGAAGCCCAGGTTCAGCAGCGCGCCCGTGCCTTCATCTCCGACCTGGAGATCAGGGACGTGCGCGACGACCTGTCTGTCTACGTGAAGGCGGCCAACGCGAAGATCGTTAAGGACGAACTCGGCGAAGGTGAGTCTGGCTACACTGTCACGAAGCCCAATGGCAAACACGTCATCACAGTGAACTCGTTGGAGCCGGAGGAACGGCAACGCTTCACCATTTGCCACGAAATTGCCCACATCGAGTTGAGGCTGCCTTCTAGCCACGAGGAAGTCCCCTCATGGTCATACGCAAAGCGTCACATCAACGAGGTGATGTGCGATATCTTTGCAGCGGAATTGCTGATGCCCTACATGCAGTGGAAGGCGCTGGTGCCCAAGACTGAGCCCTCGCTGGACGTGCTCGAGTACATGGCTGGCCAATTCCGTACCTCGTTCCCCGCAGCGGCGTCTCGCTACGCGAACCTCGCGGACATCCCTTGTGCATACGTGACCATGGAGCGCGGAGCTATTCGCTATGCCGCTCGCTCCACGTTGCTACGCGAGGTCGGCGCTTGGATTGCGCCAAAGTCGCCTATCCCGCCAGGCTCGGTGGCGCACCGTTTGCGTCAGAGCGGGGCGAGCCAGGCAGAAACCGGCGAGGTAGCGCAAGACATATGGTTCGAGAACTGGGACAAGGGACTCGACCTGTGGGAGCTAGCTCGCCACTACGCGAGGACGGACACGACCGTCGCGCTGCTATGGTTCGAGGAAGAAGACCTGCCCGAAATCGAGAGGACGCGGTTTGGCGTTCGAACCGTCGAGGACGACGGCCTGAGCGAACTTACCGGCGAGTTGCCTTGGCCTGGCCGAAGCCGCCGTCGTTAGAGGTGCGCATGGAATGAAGACTAAGACCATGAAGGTTGAAGAACTGTCTTCGTCATCTCCCGCGTACCGTGACTAGTTAATTCTTGTGCTGCTGGGCGACAGTTTGAAGTTCTGCGCGACGGCAAATGGATTGCGGGGCGGTTCGAACGGCCGAAACGCAAATCCTCCGCCCCGGAATATCCCTACGGACCGGATCGAGCGCCTGTGGTGGTTCGCCCGCAGAAATCGTCGCACCGCGAAAGCGGACACTCGGGGTGGGTTGCCGCGGGGCGATGCTCAACGAGCGTTGCGGCCGATGTCCTTCCGAGGATTTCGTCGCGCGAACGGCCGTTCCACCTTACAAAGAGTCGTTGACCTTTCGGCGTGCCGTCGGTCCGTTCAGGGTCGTCTCATGCCATTTGCATCGCTGCGACGCCTGAGATGATCATCGCGTTCGGTCGTCGGGCGCCGAACGTTAAGGTTTATTCAACGTCTGCCGTCGGCCGGATGAATGTGCATACCTCCGCGCATGTCGGCAGACGTTGAATAAGCCTTAACGACTACGGCCGCCGACACCGAGTCAAGCATCTGATACTGTCCTGAGACGCCTAGCCCCAGCCCTATCGCTCTCGCAATACCGAGCCCACTCCTCCATCATCGCTCGTCTTCGCTCGAGCATATCGCCTCGCCGATAGGCGCCTTCGACCTTGCTCTCCACCGCGTGAGCAAGCGCCATCTCGGCGAGAGAATCCGGATACTCGGTGGACTCAGCGACCCAATCGCGAAAGGTCGATCGAAATCCATGCACCGTTATCTCGCCGTGCCCCATCCGCTCGAGCATATTGAGCATCGCCATATTCGATAGCGGCTTGCCCTTTCTTTGGCCCGGAAACAAATAGCCCTGCGCCGCTGTTTTCATCGCCTCGCGAACGATCCGAACCGCCGCCCCCGACAGGGGCACGCGCAATTCCTTTTCCATTTTCATTCGATCCGCGGGCACCGTCCAGATTCGCCGCTCCAAATCGAACTCTTCCGGCCTAGCAAGCAACGCCTCGGACGTACGCACGCAGGTAAGGATCAGCAAGTGTAGGACGCGAGCTGCCGGCGCCGGTCGCGCCGCGAGTTCGGCCATGAAGCCCGGAATTTCCGTGTACGGCAACGCTGGGTGATGTTTGACCTTCCGAGCCCGGTCACGCTTCGGCAAAATCTTGTCGAGGTGCCCGCGCCAACGCGCAGGGTTTTCACCGCTTCGCTTGCCGAGCGCTTTCGCCGCGTCGAGAATCGCTTCGATTCGTCCGCGGACACGGTTCGCCGTTTCCGGCTTCTTGACCCAAATGGGTTGGAGTACGCGTACGACCATCGGCGTGTCGACATCGCGCACATCGACCTTGCCGAGAATCGGATAGGCATACGTGGCGAGCGTGTTCTCCCACTGCTGACCGTGCTTCTTGTTTTTCCAACTGCCCTTATGGCCGGCAATGTAGTCTGCCGCCGCCTGGCTGAACACCAGCACATCGGGCGACGCTTGAGCTGCCCTCTCGCGCTCCGCCCTCCGCGCGTCGATAGGATCAACGCCCTCAGACAACAGCTTCCTGCAACGAGCAGCTTCGGCGCGCGCCTCAGCGAGCGATATGGACGACAGCGCCCCAAGGCCCATCTCACGAGAGCGCTTGGCAAGTTGATATCGGAAAATCCACGAGCGAGAACCGCTCAGGGTGATCTGTAGGTGAAGACCGCCGCCATCGGCGTAATAACCTGGATCGACTTCACGCGCCACTTGCAATGCGCTCAGCCGATGGAGCTTCCCAGATGCGCCCATTTCCTACCCCCAATCCTACCCCCAACTGATGGTGCGATTGTGCGAGTAGCGCTGAGAGGACGCAAGAGGATCTACACCCCCAACTTGCCCGCCAGATAAGGCTGAGCGAGATTTCCTGAGAACCGGCGAGAACGCCTGAGAAGCTTGACTGGCGGAGAGAGGGGGATTCGAACCCCCGATAGGCTGTTAACCTATACACGCTTTCCAGGCGTGCGACTTAAACCGCTCATCCATCTCTCCGAGAGCCGAGGATTATAGCAGAGTCTGAAAGCGGTGCGCACGCGTTCCTTGCATTCGACAACCGAGGTCTGGTCGCGCCTCTGCATCGGGCCACTTAGCCGAGCCTCACGACGGATTCGTCATAGAATCGGACCCGTCCTCGAACACCGACTCGGAGTTCCTCACATGACGCATTCCATCCACGGCAACAAGCGCTGGCTAGCGCTTATCGTTCTATGTCTCGGCGTGCTCATGATCGTGCTCGATACGACGATCGTCAACGTTGCGTTGCCATCGATCGCCGCGGATCTCGGCTTCACAGAAACGTCGCTGGTATGGGTCGTGAATGCGTACATGCTCACCTTCGGCGGCTGCCTGCTGCTGGGCGGACGCCTCGGCGATCTTTACGGCCATCGCAAGCTGTTCCTCGGCGGCATCACGCTCTTCACGCTCGCCTCCCTCGTCTGCGGCCTAGCCAACTCCCAAGGCCTACTGATCTGCGCCCGTGCCGTCCAAGGCTTGGGGGGCGCCGTCGTCTCCGCCGTTTCGCTGTCGCTCATCATGAATCTGTTCACCGAAACCGGCGAACGAGCCAAAGCGATGGGCGTGTACGGCTTCGTCTGCGCCGGTGGCGGCAGCATCGGCGTATTGCTCGGCGGGCTGCTCACGAACCTGCTCAGTTGGCACTGGATCTTCCTCGTGAACCTGCCCATCGGCATTGCCGTCTACGGGCTGTGCATGGCTCTCCTGCCGCCGGCGCCCGGCCATGCTCACGGCGAGCGGCTCGACGTGGCCGGCGCTGTGACCGTCACGGCTTCGTTGATGCTGGCCGTCTACGCCGTCGTCAACGGCAATGAAGCGGGTTGGACCTCGGCGCAAACGCTCGGCCTCTTGCTCGCCGCGCTCGTGCTGCTGGCGGTGTTTCTCGGCATCGAAGCACGCGCGCAGCATCCGTTGATGCCGCTCGCCCTCTTCCGCCTGCGCAACGTCGCGACAGCCAACATCGCCGGCGTGCTGTGGGCCGCGGCCATGTTCGCTTGGTTCTTCATCTCCGCGCTGTATCTGCAGCGCGTCCTCGGCTATCGCCCGTTGCAAGTCGGCTTGGCGTTCTTGCCGGCCAACCTGATCATGGCGTTGTTTTCGCTCGGCCTGTCGGCGCGCGTGGTGATGCGCTTCGGTCTGCGTCTTCCGCTTGCGGTAGGCCTGCTGGCCGCAGCATGCGGTCTAGCGCTGTTCGCACGCGCGCCCGTCGACGGCACCTTCGTATTCGACGTGTTGCCCGGCATGGTCCTGCTCGGCCTCGGCGCAGGCATTGCGTTCAATCCCATGCTGCTCGCCGCCATGAGCGACGTCGATCCGAGCGATTCCGGCCTCGCATCGGGCATCGTCAATACTTCATTCATGATGGGCGGCGCGCTCGGCCTCGCGGTGCTGGCAAGTCTCGCCGCCGCGCGCAGCGACGCGATGCAGGCCTCGGCAAGCGCAGTGACGGCGCTCAATAGCGGCTATCACGTCGCATTTTGGTTCGGGGCCATCTTCGCCGCAGCGGCAGGCACGATTGGCGGCTCGTTGCTGCGTCCGGGTCGGCCAAGCGGTGCAGACACGCAACCGGCTGCGGACAACGACAGCGCACCGGCAGCCGGCCATGCACCCACCAACAGAAAAGAGGCCACACGGGAACACTACTAATCGTTCGGCACACGCCTTTACGGATGCCGAATGTAATCGACAAGCGCCTTCGTATAAGCATCGGGCGCGCGATCGAACAAGCTCACCGCAATCGTCGCCACGAACCCAGCCGGAACACCGAATACGCCGGAACTGATCGGATCGATGCCGAACCATCGCTGCCCCGCGAACCCCGTCAGTTGCCTGAAATACGGATACGTCGAGACGATGTAATACACGCATACGCCCAAGCCCGCGAGCATGCCGGCCACCGCGCCGCGCTGGGTCGTGCGCTTCCAAAACACGCCGAGCACGAGCACGGGGAAGAAACTCGACGCCGCAAGAGAAAATGCGGCCCCCACCAAAAACAAGATGTTCCCCGTATTGAGCGACGCCACATACGAAGCCAACAACGCCACGCCCAGCAGCAATATCTTCGAAATCGTCACGCGCCGCTGACTAGACGCCGAGGGATCGACCATGTGGTAGTAGACATCGTGCGATAACGCATTGGCGATCGTCAGCAACAAACCATCGGCTGTCGATAACGCCGCGGCCAGCGCCCCCGCCGCAACCAATCCGGATATGACATACGGCAACCCCGCGATTTCCGGCGCCGCCAGCACCACCATATCGGGTTGCATTCGAATCGCCGACCAGCGGATCACGCCCTCGCCGCCCCCGTCGCCAATGCTCAGCAGCGCCGGCTCCGCGCGATGCCACTGCGTCACCCAAGCAGGCCAGTCGGACATCGGCCTGCCCACGAGATGCGTCAACACCTCGTACTTGATGAGCACCGCCAGCACCGGCGCGCTCAAATAGAACAACGCAATGAAAAACAACGTCCACGCAACCGAACGCCGCGCCGAGCCGACGGACGTCGTCGTGTGATAGCGCGTCAGAATGTGCGGCAAGCTCGCCGTGCCGAGCGACAAGCACAGCAACAGCGACAAAAAATTGCGTTCGTGGGTGCGCCGCTCATCGTCGTTAGCCGCGGGAAACGGCTCATGCATCGGCACCGGATCGGTCGCGCGCGCGAGCAGATCGTCGCGCGCCTGCGTCCAAACGATGCGCGCGGCGTGCGCATCGCGAGGAAAGGCTTCGAGCGCCGCCTCGCGCTGGTGAATCTCCCTGAGCGGCCCATTGCGGCGACGCAAGGTGTCGAGTTCGCGCATGAGGTGCGCTTTCTCGTCGAGATACGAACCCGGCAACGCCGCGATTTGCGCGTCGATGCGAGCGGCTCGGTCCCGATACGCCGCGCGCACGCTGCGCTCTTCAGGCGCGTCGCGCACCGCGCGGTCGAGCTTCTCCATGCGCTGCATGAGCCGGCCATAGGTCAGTTGCGGCACCCATCCGAGGCCATCTTTATGCGCGATCATCGACACCGGTATCAAGAACGCGCTGATGAGAATGATGTACTGCGCCACCTGCGTCCATGTCACCGCCCGCATGCCGCCTAGAAACGAACAAACGAGGATGCCGGCCAGCCCGCATGCAATGCCGATCGCGAAGTCCACGCCGATGAAGCGCGTCGCGATAAGCCCCACACCTTGAATCTGCGCGACGAGATAAACGAACGAACACAGAATGGCCGCCATCGCGGCGATACCTCGCACGACGTTGCTCGAATAGCGGGTGCCCAAAAAGTCGGGGATCGTATAGCGCGCGAGCTTGCGTACGTAAGGCGCAAGCAAGAACGCAACGAGGCAGTAGCCGCCCGTCCATCCCATCAGATAGGCGAGCCCGTCGTAGCCTGTCGCGTAGATCGAGCCGGCCAAGCCGATGAAGGAAGCGGCGGAAAGCCAGTCCGCCGCCGTCGCCATGCCGTTGAAGGCGGCGGGCACGCGCCGCCCCGCTACGTAGTATTCGACCAGATCGGACGTGCGCGACAGCAAGCCGATCACGGCGTACACGGCGATCGGCACGAATAGAAAGACATAGCCGACCCAAACACCCGGCCCGGCCACACGCTCGACATGCCACATCACATAGATGAACAGCAGGAAGCCGAACGTATAGAGCGCATACGCGCGCACCAGCCGGTTCACGAGCTTCATCGCGCGGCGTCCCTAGCGGCGTCGCTAGCGGCGTTTTCCATGGCGTCGCTCGCGGCATCGGCAGCGGCGGCCCGCCGCAAGCGCTGGTCAGCGCGCGTCATCGCCGCGATGTAAATGACGATTAGCAGCAAATAAATGAGAATCGCGCCCTGAGCGCCAAGGTAGAACGGCAACCGAAACCCGGCCACACGCACGCTCGACAACGTCCTCGCAAAGACCGGGACGACGAATGAGACGGCAAAGCCGATCAACATCAGCACGCTGATCAGCATCACGTTGAAGCGCCAGTAACGCCGATGGGCAGCGGCCATCGCGCGCGATACCGGAGGCGGTTCGAGCGAGGTTCGTGCAATGGGATCGAAAGAGCGTGGCGCGGCCATGCGCCTATGTATCAAAAAGGCGCGGCACGGGCAATCGGGATTGTCCGTGCCGCGCCTTATCGCCGCGCCGCAAGTGGCCTAAAACGAGAGCCGCACGCCCTGCCACGGCATGCGCGGCGCCGCCCGTCAACGCACCTGCGCGAGCTGATCGAGAATCGCGGGATTCTCCAGCGTCGAGACGTCTTGCGTGATCTCTTCGCCCTTGGCGAGCGAGCGCAGCAGGCGCCGCATGATCTTGCCGGAGCGCGTCTTCGGCAGGTTGTCGCCGAAGCGCACGTCCTTGGGCTTCGCGATCGGCCCGATCTCCTTGCCCACCCAAGCGCGCAACTCGTTGGCGAGCTTCACCGCCTCCTCGCCTTCCGGACGCGGCCGCTTGAGCACGACGAATGCGACGACGGCTTCCCCCGTCGTATCGTCGGGGCGGCCCACCACGGCCGCTTCGGCGACGATCGGGTTGGACACCAGCGCCGACTCGATCTCCATCGTCCCGAGGCGGTGGCCCGAGACGTTGAGCACGTCGTCGATGCGGCCCATGATCGTGAAGTAGCCCGTTTCCTTGTCACGCACGGAGCCATCGCCGGCCAGGTACAGCTTGCCCCCCAACTCGGCCGGGAAATAGCTCTTCTTGTAGCGTTCCGGATCGCCCCAGACGGTGCGCAGCATGGCCGGCCACGGCCGCTTCACGACCAGAATGCCGCCCTGCCCGTTCGGCACGTCCTGCCCCGTCTCATCGACGATCGCGGCCATGATGCCCGGCAGCGGCAAGGTGCAGGAGCCCGGCACGAGCGGCGTCGCCCCGGGCATCGGCGCGATCATGTGCCCGCCCGTTTCGGTCTGCCACCAGGTGTCGATCACGGGACAGCGCCCACCGCCCACTTGCTCCTGATACCAGATCCACGCTTCGGGGTTGATCGGCTCGCCGACGGTTCCGAGAATGCGCAAGCTCGACAAGTCGTAGCTCTTCGGATGCACCTTGGCGTCGGCCTCGGCGATTTTGATCAGCGAACGAATGGCCGTGGGCGCCGTATAGAAGATGCTGACCTTGTGCTTCTCGATCATGTTCCAGAAGCGGCCGCCGTCGGGGTATGTCGGCACGCCTTCGAACACGACCTGGGTCGCACCCAGCGCAAGCGGCCCATAGGTAATGTAGGTGTGGCCCGTGACCCAGCCGATATCGGCCGTGCACCAGAACACGTCCGACGGCTTCCAGTCGAACGTCCACTTGATGGTCTGCGCGGCCCACAGCAGGTAGCCGCCCGTGCTGTGCTGCACGCCCTTGGGTTTGCCCGTCGAGCCGGACGTATAGAGCACGAACAAGGGATGCTCCGCACCGACCCATTCGGGTTCGCAGGTATCGGCTTCCTGTGCGGCCGCCTCGTGCATCCAGATATCGCGCGATGCATTCCACTCGATCTTGCCGCCGGTGCGGCGATAGACGATCACGCTCTTGACGGCTTCGCATCCGCCCATCGCAAGCGCTTCGTCGGCGATCGCTTTGAGAGGTAAAGCCTTGCCGCCGCGCATCTGCTCGTCCGCCGTGACGAGCGCAACCGCGCCGACGTCCACGAGCCGCTCGTTGAGCGACTTGGACGAAAACCCGCCGAACACGACCGAATGCGGTGCGCCGATACGCGCGCAAGCCTGCATCGCAACGACGCCCTCGATGGACATCGGCATATAGATGACGACGCGATCGCCCTTCTTGACGCCGCGCCGCTTGAGCACATTGGCGAAGCGGCAGACGCGCTGCAACAAGTCTTGGTACGTGACGCGCGTGACGGCGCCGTCGTCGGCCTCGAAGACGATCGCCGTGCGATCGCCGTTGCCCGCTTGGACATGGCGATCCAGGCAGTTGTGCGACGCGTTCAGTTCGCCGTCCTCGAACCATGTGTAAAACGGCGCATTCGTTTCGTCTAGCACTTTGGTAAACGGCTTGCGCCACGTGAGCGTCTCGCGCGCGAGCTTCGCCCAAAAGCCGTCGTAATCCCGCTCGGCCTCGGCCATCAGCGCCCGGTATGCGTCCATTCCCGAAATCGTCGCCCCGGCCACCACTTCCGCGGACGGCGCGAACACCCGACTTTCGTGAAGAACAGATTCAATCGCAGACATCGACAACTCCCTTATGGACAAGATGAAACCTGAATCCGGCGCCAGCCGTTTTCGGCAGCGAACGCATGCCGCAAGGCCGCGCGAGAAAGCATGAATGCCGCTTCGCAGCGAAGGCGGCCGCGGTGGTGCAGTATTCGGCAAAGACCGGCGCCATCAGCGCCGCTGACCGCCGAACCGATACGTGGCGCCGCGTCCCGCTCCGATAGTAGTCACCGCACAGTAAAGGCAACAACTTACCGGCTACTTACAATGCGCGCCATAGACCGTTCGGACGGTTCGGTGAAACGCCAAGCGCGTTGCGGGGCCTCGCTCCGCGGGCTCCCTGCGGGTTTACGCTGCCGCACGCATACTCCTACAATGCTAGTCGAACTTTCCCCTTGGGTTACAGCTTGAATCGATACGCCTGGTTCCTCATCGCCGCGATGCTGCTCGTCGGCAGCAACGTCGGCATCGGCAAGTCGATCGTCGCTTTCGTCCCCGTGCTCGTGTTCGCGTTGCTGCGCTTCGTCATAGCGCTCGCCGTGCTCTGGCCGCTGCTGCGGCCGTCGAAGATGCGGCGGGTCGCGCGCGGCGAATGGCTCAATTTGTTTCTACAAGCGCTGTTCGGTACATTCGGGTTTACGCTGCTCATGCTGAGCGGCGTGGCGCGAACGAGCGCCGTCGCCGCCGGCGTCATCACGAGCACCATCCCCGCCGTCGTCGCGCTGTTCGCATGGGTGTTCCTAGGCGAACGGCCCAACCTGCGCGCAGTTGCGTCGATCACGCTCGCAATGGTCGGCATCGTCGCCGTCAATCTATCTCAAACGCAAGCGTCGAATGGTGCGGTTTCCCATACCGGATCGCTCATCGGCAACCTCATGGTGCTGGGCGCCGTCTGCTGCGAATCGCTCTATGTCATTTTGTCGCGGCGACTCACCCAAACGCTCGCCGCCATCGATATTTGCGCCTACACACATTTATTCGGGTTTTTGCTGATGCTGCCGCTCGGCGTCAAAGCGCTAGCCGGCTTCGACTATGGCGCCGTGCCCTCCGGCATCTGGGCGCTGACGCTCTGGTATGGACTTTCCGCCAGCATCTTTTCCTTTTGGCTGTGGATGAAAGGCATTCGCCACGTGCATGGCTCGCTCGCGGGCGTCTTCAGCGCCGTCCTGCCGATTGCCGCGGCGGCCTACGGCATCGTGTTCCTGCACGAGCGTCCGACGCTCGCCCACGGCATCGCGCTGGCGTGCGTCGTCACCGGCATCGCGATCGCGAGCGTCAACCTCCAGCGTTCGCCGCCCGTCGCACCCTGAAAGCAGGCCGCCGAGCGGCGCGGGTGGGACGGCCGCTTGCGCAGCGCGGTACAATAACGCGTTTTTTTGCGCGCTTTCGAAGCCCTTCCGGGCTCGTTAAAAGTGCGATTGTTTCGACTTGCCGCTCCGTCCCCACAGCACCCAGCCATGACAGTCATCAAACAGGAAGACCTCATCCAGAGCGTCGCCGACGCGCTGCAGTACATCAGCTACTACCATCCGCTCGACTACATCCAGGCGCTCGGCCGTGCGTATGAGCTCGAACAGAGCCCTGCCGCGAAAGACGCGATCGCGCAGATCCTGACGAACAGCCGCATGTGCGCCGAAGGCCACCGGCCGATCTGCCAGGACACCGGCATCGTCACGGTCTTTTTGAAGATCGGCATGGACGTGCGTTGGGGCAGCGAGACCGGCGCGGCCACGATGAGCGTGACCGACATGGTCAACGAAGGCGTGCGCCGCGGCTATCTGAATCCCGACAACGTGTTGCGCGCCTCGATCGTCAATCCGCCCGAAGGCGCCCGCAAGAACACGAAGGACAATACGCCGGCCGTCATCCATTACGAGATCGTGCCCGGCGACAAAGTCGACGTGCAGGTCGCAGCCAAGGGCGGCGGCTCGGAAAACAAGTCGAAGTTCGCGATGCTGAACCCGTCCGATTCGATCGTCGATTGGGTCTTGAAGACCGTGCCGACGATGGGCGCGGGCTGGTGCCCGCCCGGCATGCTCGGCATCGGCATCGGCGGCACGGCCGAGAAGGCGATGCTGATGGCCAAGGAATCGCTGATGGATCCCATCGACATCCAGGACATCATCGCGCGCGGCCCCCGCGATTGGATCGAAGAGCTGCGCGTCGAGTTGCACGAGAAAGTGAACGCGCTCGGCATCGGCGCACAGGGCCTCGGCGGTTTGGCAACGGTGCTCGACGTGAAGATCATGGCCGCGCCCACGCACGCGGCGTCCAAACCGATCGCCATCATCCCGAACTGCGCGGCGACGCGCCATGCGCACTTCACGCTCGACGGCACGGGAGCGGCCCATCTCGAAGCGCCGCCGCTCGACGCTTGGCCGAAGGTGCATTGGCAACCGAACACGGAGACGAGCAAGCGCGTCGATCTGAACACGCTCACGCCGGAGGAAGTCGCGAGTTGGAAGCCGGGGCAAACGCTGCTGCTGTCGGGCAAGATGCTGACGGGGCGCGACGCGGCGCACAAGCGCATCGCCGACATGCTGGCCAAGGGTGAGAAGCTGCCGGTCGACTTCACGAATCGCGTGATCTATTACGTCGGCCCGGTCGACCCGGTCCGCGATGAAGTGGTGGGGCCGGCCGGCCCGACCACGGCCACGCGCATGGACAAGTTCACCGAAATGATGCTCGCGCAAACGGGGCTCATCTCGATGGTCGGCAAGGCCGAGCGCGGCCCCGTCGCCATCGACGCGATCAAGAAGCACAAGGCGGCCTACCTGATGGCAGTGGGCGGCGCGGCATACCTCGTGTCGAAGGCGATTCGCGGAGCGAAGGTGCTCGCGTTCGAAGACCTCGGCATGGAAGCCATCTACGAGTTCGACGTCGCCGATATGCCGGTGACGGTCGCCGTCGATTCGACCGGCACTTCGGTGCACCAAACGGGTCCGAAGGAGTGGCAAGCCAAGATCGGCAAGCTCCCGGTCGTCACGGCGTAAGCGGTCTATCTCTAAAGAGAGCGCTTTGCTTGACGAGGAAAGCCGGGTGAATTCTCGGCTTTTCCGATGGCACACTTATCCGTCCGGCCAGTGCGGAGCATCAAACCTTGGCTTTTGCGGGTTGAGCGTTTATCGTTGGCGTTCGACAGACACGGCCCACACGAAGGAACCGACATGCAAGGCGATATCAAAGTCATCGAATACCTGAACGCGCAACTGAAGAACGAACTGACGGCGATCAACCAGTACTTCCTTCATGCGCGCATGTACAAGCATTGGGGGCTCGAAAAGCTCGGCAAACACGAGTACGACGAGTCGATCGGCGAAATGAAGCATGCCGACATGCTGATCGAACGCATTTTCATGCTCGACGGCCTGCCCAATCTGCAAGACTTGCACAAGCTGCTGATCGGCGAAGAAACCAAAGAAATTCTCGAGTGCGATTTGAAGCTCGAGCAAGGCTCTCAGGCAACGTGCAAGGAAGCGATCGCTTATTGCGAATCGGTTCGGGACTTCGTCTCTCGAGGCATTTTCTCGACGATCCTCGACGATACCGAAGAGCACATCGATTGGCTGGAGACGCAACTCGATTTGATCGACAAGATCGGCATCCAGAACTACCAGCAATCGGCGATGGGCTCGTCCTCCGAGTCCTGATCGAGTCGATGACGCACGCCTGAGCCGCCCGCCATGATCGTTCAGCACGAATCCCCCTCCCCCGCGCCCGCGTCGCCGGGCAACCAAGCGCCGATCGGCATTTTCGATTCGGGGCTCGGCGGGTTGTCGGTGCTACGCGCCGTCCGGGCTCAACTGCCGCATGAAGCGCTGCTCTATGTCGCCGATTCGCAGCATGCGCCCTACGGCTCGCGCGATAACGAGTTCATTACCGCGCGCACGCTTGCCATCGGCAAATGGCTCGCCTCGCAAGGGGCCAAGGCGCTCGTCGTCGCCTGCAATACGGCAACGGCCGAGTCGATCGCGCTCGCACGCGCGCAACTATCGATCCCGATCATCGGCGTCGAGCCCGGCATCAAGCCAGCGGCCAGTCAATCGGCGTCGCGCATCGCGGGCGTTCTGGCAACGCAGGTCACGTTGCGCAGCGAGCGCTTCCGCTCGTTGATCGAGCGTTACGCGTCCGATTGTCGGTTCATTTGCCAGCCGGGGCACGGGCTCGTGGAAGCCGTCGAACGGTGCGAAACCGACACGCCCGCAGTGCGGGCTTTGCTTGCAAGCTATATCGAGCCGATGCTGACGGCCGGGGCGGATACGCTCGTGCTGGGCTGCACGCACTACCCGTTTCTCGATACCGCGATACGTGAGATCGCCGGGTCGCGGCTGGCCCTCGTCGATACCAGCGTGGCCATCGCGAAGCAACTCGAGCGCGTGCTCGATGCGAACGCTTTGCGCGCGCCGGCTGGCGTGCTTGCGCCGCCATCGCGACTGTGTTCGACCGGCGACGGAGCGCACTTGCACAGGCTCGCATCGACGCTGCTCGGGCTGGATGCACTGGTGGAACGCGTGACGATTGATACGCACCCAGTCGTCCACGGCAACCCCGAGGCGGCCTGAGCGCTGCGCGTTCCTGCCGAGCAGGCGTCGCCGGCCACTTCGACGTTCAACGTTCGCGTCGGCTTTCTCCGGTTGTAAATTAGGGTCGCACGCCTATCAGGGGTGTTGCTCCGTTGATACAAAAAATCGGACGCTGCGCTTGCCAAGCACAGAAAACGTAATGATAATAGTTCGCATTAACGTTTTGCTGTAATCAAGCCATGATCGTCTGTGTGTGCAAGTCCGTATCCGACCGCAAGATCCGCGCAGCTATCGCGGACGGCGCCGGCACATTCGAAGAATTGCAATTCGAGCTGGGTGTGGCGACGTGCTGCGGCAAATGCGAGCAGTCGGTGCGCGAAGTGATGGCTCAGTGCGGCATTTGCGAAAGCCAATGCGGCGTCGAGCGGCAGGCCCCGGCTCAACCCGCTCACGTAACGTTTTACGAGCGCAAAGCTGCCTAAGTACGCGGCACACACCTTTTCCGCTTCCTCATCGGCACGCCAGTTCGCTACCGCCAGCAGCCGCCCGTTTCGCTCAAGGAGTTCGAGATGGAATTGCTTATCGGTTTCGTTGCGACGGTGTGCATCTCTTGGTTGATCTGCCGCCCCTAGTTCGCATCCGGCCAATTGCGGATGCAGCCTCGCACCACGTTCGCGATAAGATGCAAGCTTCCCTCTTGCTGCTCGGCTTTGTGCCGGTCGCATTTTCGGCATGTTCCCTTCGCGCATCGTCCCCGCTTTCGTTTTTGTGGCTCTCGCCCACGCGGTGCTGCTCGCCATCCTCGCGGGCCACACCAACGCACCGGCTCCCCGGCAATTGCAGTCCACGGCCATGATGGCGCAGTTGCTCACGCTCACGCCCGCGCCCAATGCGGACCGCACGCTCGCGCCGCCCATTTCCGAGCAATCCGCCCGAACACGGCAGCCTCGAACGAACAGCCGCCCAGCGCAACACGGCGGGCCACGGCATGCGCCGGAGCCGCCCGCTACCGTAGTTCGACCTGCGGCCAATGCCGCGCCGTACCCTACCGCACAAGCACCGGCCGCGACGCCGGATCAACCCGTCAGGCAGGCCGCGCAGGCCACTGCGACCGCAGGCCCAGCAAGTGCCGCGAACAACGCCGCCCACCAGCCGGAAGCGGCGCCCGCGAACGCCGCCACGGCAGCAGCGTCCGCTGCACGCGAGACGATCGCGTTGGCTGCACCGAAGCGCGTCGAGCGCGCGGACTGCCGCATCGTCAAACCGTCGTACCCCGAATTGTCCAAGCGGCGCGAGGAAACCGGCACCGCGACCGTGCGGTTCGTCATCGATACGACCGGCGCAATCGGCAATATCAAGCTGGTCGAGAGCAGCGGCTTTTCACGCCTCGACGACGCAGCCATGCAAGCCCTGAGGGAAAGTGCGTGCCGCCCTTACGATGAAAACGGCGCCCCAATACGCGTCTCGTACGAACAAGCCTTCACGTTCGGGCTCGACGACGATTGACCGGCGGCTGGGGCCATCGCACCGGCACTTGCGCCATCGCCTCGCTCCTATGCAGGGGCGGCACGAGCCGTGTTTTCCGACTGCCGAACATGTGTTCGAGCGCGATCGCGCGGGCCACCGGCCACTGCGCATCGGCGGCGAAGATGCAGGGGATATGAAGTAAAAGGCCCTCATCGGGCGATGAGGGCCTTTTTTTGCGCGCACGCAGCGCCTTCGGGCGGCGGACTCGTTGGCCATCGGACTGGCTCGAGCACCGCATGCGATCGCCGTACCCTGTACGAACCACGCTTTCAGCCCTATCAGGCTCGCTATAAAAGCAGCCGTCTGGTTTCGCATTGGACACCCCAACGCGAAGGCACTTCACTATAGATCGGTGCGCTCCACGCTACAAGACGGGCGCCATTGAAACTACTGATCGCCAAGCGCAGCTTAAATGGCAAAAACGATGCGCTCAGGCGCTCGCCTCATCACCGTGCGGGCTCGGCCACCGTCGCCGGCACGGCCATACTCGCCAATTGCGCTGCCTTGAACTGCTCGCGAGTCGGACATTCGGCCATTTTGTGAGTATTTTCGTCGAGCTTTTCGACGAGATAGTCGACGAATGCGCGCACCGCCGGCACCATGCCTTGCCGCGATACGAACACGGCAAAAAGCTGCGGCGTCGGCAGCATCCACCCTGGCATGACGGGGGACAACTGGCCCGCGCGCAACGCCGCACCGTACATCATCTCCGGCAGCGCAGCGATGCCGATGCCGTCGAGCACTGCTTCTCGTATCGTCGACAAATCGGCCGTGACGAGACGGGGCTCGTGCTCGTGAACATGCCGATGCCCGTCGGGCGCGATGAGGGTAAAAACGTGACGGCCATCCGCACTGGGCGTGTCGAGCGTCTCGAAACGCCCCAAATCGGCCGGGGAAACGGGCGGCGCGTGTTGGCTCAGGAGACTCGGCGCACCGACCAGCAGTTGCTGCGTCCGCCACAACGGCCGCACGACGATGTTTGCATTGTCCGGCGGATCCGAACGCACACGCAGCGCCACGTCGATCGAATCCTCGTAAAGATCGATGACGCGATTGGTCACACGGATCGAGACGCGCACCTCGGGATAGCGCAGCAGAAATTCGGGGAGGATATTCGAGAGGATCGTCTGCGATACCGTGACCGGCACGCTCACGCGCACGGTGCCTCGCGGCGCCGAGCGCAGCTCTTGCACGGCATTCATCGCCGCTTGCGCTTCGGCAAGCATGACTTGGCAATGCCGAAAGAAGCGCTCGCCTGCCTCCGTCAGCGAAAGCTTGCGTGTAGAGCGCTGGAGCAAGCGCACGCCGATCGACGTTTCGAGTTCGGCCACGCGCCGGGAGAGGCGAGATTTGGAAATGCCCAGCACGCGCTCGGCAGCCGAAAACCCACCGTGCTCGACGACTTGCGCGAAGTACATCAAATCATTGAGATTTTGCGAATCGAGTTGCATGTCATCGTTCCAACGGTAGGACAATCCATTGCTGCGGCTACGGCTAAAACGCGCGCGCACCGGTTCATATAATAGACCTCACCTGCTGAACCAACGCCCACGCGTTTCACCGAGGATCATCGTTCATGGCCATATCCCGCACGGTTCGCCACACCATCGCGGCTGTTCGCACGGTCGAGGGAGGCGGTTTCGTCGTTCATCGGCCGTTCCCGACCCGCATGTTATCGGACTTCGATCCGTTCCTGCTGCTCGACGAAATGGGTCCCGTCGACTATGCGCCAGGCCAAGCGAAGGGCGCGCCCGACCATCCGCATCGTGGCTTCGAAACCGTCACGTACCTGCTCGAAGGTAGTTTCGCGCATCGAGATTCCGCCGGCCATCGCGGTGTGCTTCGTCCCGGCGACGTGCAGTGGATGACGGCCGGCGCCGGCGTCGTGCATAGCGAAATGCCGGACCCCGCGTTCGCTCGGGGCGGAGGCCGCGTGCACGGATTGCAGTTATGGGTGAACTTGCCGCGAAAAGACAAGATGATCGAGCCGCGCTATCAGGAAATTCCGTCGCAGCGTATCCCGACGGCGACAAGCAGCGACGGTAAAATCAGCGTCCGGGTCATCGCAGGCGAAGCGCTCGGCGTCAAAGCGGTGATCGAAACGCGCACGCCCATCCTGTACCAACATTTCACGCTCGAGGCGGGCGCATCGATTACGCAACCGGTGCCGCGCGCTTATCGCGTCTTCGCGTACGCGCTGAACGGTACGGGACGCTACGGCGACGAACAGCGCGAAATCGGCGCGCAGCGGATGGTGGTGTTCGGCGATGACGGCGATGCCGTTACGCTAGCCGCGGGTGCGGATCGACTCGACGTTCTGCTGATCGGCGGGGTGCCGTTGAACGAGCCGGTCGTGCGGCATGGCCCCTTCGTCATGAACACGGAAGACGAAATCCGACAAGCCATCGTCGACTATCAAGCCGGACGGATGGGCCAGATCGCTCATTGAAGCGGCAACGGCCGGCACCGCGGTGCGGACCGCACCGCGGCGCGAATGTCCGCGAATTGCGTCACAATAGCCGCTCGCGCCACACGAGCATGCAAGCAGACCGCCCGGACGGCGCACTTTCCAGGAGGATGGGCATGAGCGAGCGCGTTGTCACGGCAACCATCGGTGCGGTTAACTATCAAGTCGACTTCGACGACGGCGCCCATCATTTGTGGCACGCCGACGAGCCCACCGCGCTGGGCGGCGGCGACCGCGCACCCACCCCGGTATCGCTCTTGCTCTCCGGTTTGGGCGCCTGCACGTCCATCACGTTGAAAATGTATGCGCAGCGCAAAGGCTGGCCGCTCGCGGACGTACACGTGTCGTTATCGATAAGAACCGGCGATTTGGGCTCGACGATCGATCGCAAAATCGTCTTGCACGGCGAACTCACCGATGAGCAACGAGAGCGTCTGCTGCAAATCGCGAACGCGTGTCCCGTTCATAGGATCTTGACGCGCCCGATCGAGATCAACACGGGGCTCGCCACCACGTTGCCTGCTATGCCAGACGACGCGTAAGCAACCCGTACGCCGTATGCGAACAGCAGAAGGAATATCACTTGAATTTTGAACACCTCGTCCAAATCAACGATCCGCTCAACCCGCTTGCGGAAACGCTGACGCGCGAGCAGCTGTGGGAAGGTCTCGTGCTGCGCGCCGAGCAACCCCAGCTCTTCGTCCTGGGACTCGACAGTTGCACGATCCTGTCGCGCACGGGCGATACGCTCGAGCGCGAATTGCACTACGGCCATGCGACAGTGCGCGATCGCGTGACACTTAAGCCGCGTGAGAGCGTGCGCTACGACATTCTCGCGACGGAAGCTTATGTCGGAGGGTCGCTCACGATGACAATCGAGCAGCCGGACGCGCTGCAACTGTTTCTGCGGTTCGAATACGAAACGACGCTGCCCACACCCGATACGGAAGACGCCCGGCAAACCAGCGAGATCGTGAAATCGGCCTACCGTGAAGCCGATATCGACACCGTGCGCCTCATTCGCGAATACTCCCGCGCCCCGCAGCGACCCGACGCGCTTCACTGACACGGCACGCAGCGCGGATCGCTCGGAGAGACGGCCATCGGGCGCGATGGGCGCGCCCTATCGATACCCTATCTCAATGAATTTGTTTTTTGCAATCGATAATGATTCTCATTTATAATTCTTCTCATCGAATCTCCCAACACGCTAAGAGCATGAGCGAACCCACTCGGCAGCCTGTGTTAACGTTGAAAGCGTCCACCAGCAGTTCAGCGCGTCCGCGCTCGGCAAGCCGGTGGCCTGCAGCGCTCGTCACGCCGCGAACCGGTGCTCAAACCGGCACTCATTCCGAAAAGCACCGCGAAATGCACCGCGAAGCGGAATATCACTCCCCGCGGAGCGCGGAGAAAACGGAACGCACGCTTTCGAGCGATCACCTATTGCAAGGCCAACCTCTCGTCTTCATCGCTCACAACGGCGAACGGTATCAGTTGCGCCAGACGCGTCTTGGCAAGCTCATTCTGACGAAGTAAGTACCGGGTATTGTGGGGACCACCTCTTCGAGAGGTGTTAGGCAGTAGCCAGCGCAACGGCAAGCACGCGAGTCTAGACCCCTTCGTGCGCAGTTTTCAGCTACGTTGCAGCCAGCCATGCCGTTTTTTTTAGAGGGCGATTTCTTCGCGCTCGTTGCAGACGAACGCGATCTCGATCCTTTTGCTGAGCCGCCCGCGTTTTCGCTTCTTGCTTCTTTTCCTCTTTTCTTGCCTCGCTCGCGCTTGCCCCAATCGAACGGAGGGGCAAACGCGATGCCTAAACTCCGCAAAGCATCCCTAACGCGTAAAGCCCCAGAACATCAACCACCACGCGCTGTCCGCCACCGCTAGCGCTGCGACGAAGCACGTCATCGCACCCACTCGCGTAACAACGCGCGACGCATATCGACCCGTAATGCCCCAGGCAAGCCGCGCGCTCCACGCATTCGCGATTGCCAGTACGCCGATTCGAACGGTCGACGCCCAATCGAGCGGAACGTGCTCGGCTCGCAGCAACGACAATGTCGTAGCGGACAACCCGAGAAATACGCCCGTTCCGGCAACGGGGATGAGCGCCTGCGCGAGGTGATGCAATCGCGCACGGTCGAACCGGCCGAGTACACGTGTGCCCGCGGCCAACAATGCGAGCAGCGTGGTGCCGTAGACGAGCGCCGTCGCCAAGATGTAGCCGATCAGCAAGGTGCCGTCGAGCCAAGAAAAGACGTCGTTCTGATCCGGGTAATGCGTGAAGACGAACCACGGGGCGTTGGTATCGAGCATCCACGTGAAATCATGGTCGACGAGCCAGGTCGCGAGCCATTGCTTGAGGTCGATGAACCACGGGCTCACCGTCCAGTGAAACGCTCCGATCGCGATGCCGAGCAGACCGTACAGAATGAGCGCGGTGTCCCAGCCGTTGGCGGCATCGCGCCCAAGTTCCACGACTTCCTGCGAAGGCGAGCGCCAGGCCAGCGAAATCGCATCACGGTGGCCGCTGCAACGGCCGCACATATGGCAGGCCGCCGCCCCTTTCATGCTTCTCAACGGAACCAGCGGCGCGCAATTGATCGGGATGACGCGATGACCGCGCTCGCCCGCCGTGTACGAGCGCCGCCATGCGGCCTCGTCGACCCGATAGTGAAACGGCGCAAGACGCGCCAGCAGCGAAAATACGCCGTTGACGGGACACAGATAACGACACCAGATGCGTTTGTCGCGTCCATACAGGAAGCCGATCACCATCGCCGCCGCCGTGGATCCCCCCAATACGAGCAGCACCGCCCGGGGATACTGATAGACGCTGACCATTTGGCCATAAATCGTCGTCAGGCCGAACGCGACGAAGGGCCAGCCGCCCCACCGCATCCACCTCGGAATCGCCCGCCCCCGGCCGTGACGGCTTGCGAACTCCGCCAAAGCGCCTTCGGGGCACAGCACGCCGCACCAAACGCGGCCGAGCAAGACCATCGACAGCAGCACGAACGGCCACCATATGCCCCAAAAAACGAACTGGGCCGCCAGCGTCAGATTGTTCCAGAGATGCGCAGCGTGATCGGGCAGCGGCAAGCACGCGGGCACGATGATGAGGAAGGCATAGATCGCAACGACGGTCCATTGAATGGCACGAATCGTGGCGCCATTGCGCTGCATCCATGCGCCGACGCGGGCAAGCCGCCCGCCGCCGGCGTCAGACAATGCCGGCGTACTCATGCCGTGCGCCCAGCTTGCGCGGCCGGCGCCCGACCGGCGCGCCGCGCCAACCACCCCACCACGAGCCAGTACAACGCATAGACGATGAGGTTGGTGAGAGACGGATGCGCGCGATAGCCCGTAAGCGTTGCAACCAGCGAACCGAAGGTGCTCGAATCGTCGAGGATCGCAGAACTATTCCATACCTGCGAAATGCCGAGCGGCAGGATTTCCTTGTCGATCAGCTTGTCCGCGCCCGTTTGAAGGAGGCCGGCGCCGAGCAGCAACAACATGATTTCGGTGACGCGGAAAAAGCGGCGCCACGAGAAGATGCGGCCGCCCAGTTGCAGAATGTAGAAGGTCAGCAATGCGAGACCGAGCCCCAATGCAATGGCGAGCACGTCGCTTTCGCTCACGTGTCCCGACTGCCCGAACCCGAGCCCGTAGAGGAAAATGACCGTCTCGCTGCCTTCTCGCGCAATCGCCAAAGCGACGAGCACGGCGACGCCCCAACCGTTGCCATCGCGCGTGCGCTCCTGCAGCGAGCGCTCCATATCACGCTTGAGCGTGCGACCGTGCCGCTTCATCCATAGCACCATCTGCACGATCAGCACGCACGCGACGAGCACCATGCCTATCTGGAAGTAATCGGCAGCGTCGCCCGAAAGGAATTCGCTGAACCCGACGAGCGCCGCACCGAGGCCCACGGCCGCCAGCATGCCGGCGCCGACACCCGCCCATAGATACGGCAACCCGCGCCGCGCGTCGGTGTCGCCATTCTTCAGCCACGCGTACAAAATTCCGACGACAAGCAAAGCCTCGACGCTCTCACGCCATACGACGAACAATACCTGGCCCATCCGATGCTCTCCGCGCGCACGACGTTCGAGGGCCGTGCGCAAAAACCGCTACTTCACGACGATGACGCCTTGCGCCGCTTGATGGAAATCGTCGAAAAACTTGTATTCGCCCGGCGACTGGGGAGCAACCACCACGACCGATTCAGCGCCCGGCGCGAGAACCTTTTCCTTGCGCAGTTGGACACTTTCGAATTCGGCGGCGCCCTTGCCGGTGTTGTGCACTTCGATGCGGATGCGCTTGCCTGCGGGCACCTCGATGCGCGCGGGCGTTAGCTTGCCGTCGGCCATTTCCAGCTTGACGGTGACCGCATCGTCCGCCCGCGCCGCCATGCAAGCGACGGCCAGCGAACAGGCCAGCGCGACTTTCAAACGCAAATTCATGCTTTCGCTCCCCTTTCTCGAGCCATGCGGCTTAATAGCCGCCCTTCTTGCCGATACCGGCGAACGTGAAGTCGTACTGCAACGTGATCGGCTTGAACCAGGCGCCCACGCCGGTTTCTTTGTCGATATGACGGCCGAACGCCATGTGGCCCGTTTGCATGGGCGGCTCGACGACGATCGTCAAATGGTATTTGCCGGGGCCGGCCAGTTTGACGTTGTCGCCATAATGCGGGCCGTCATCGGCCACCATCGGCATCAAATCGCCCTTGATCGACTGCGCGCCACCCGCCTTCTTCAGTTCGTAGTGAACCTGCAGATAAGGCATCCAATCGCCTTCCGCGAACCCCGTGGGATTCTTTTTAACCGCGTGGATGTCGGCCTCGAGGTGAATGTCGGAATCCGACGCCTTGCGCATCATCCCCTCCGGATCCATCGTGATCGGCTGCAAGTAGACAGCGCCGATTTCCATGCCGCCCTGAACCTGGGGCTTGCCGATCGGATACTCGGCCGCCGATACGGCCATTGCGGCCAGCGCCGCCACGGCCGCCACGCCGCTCTTCATCCAGGTGGAACGATGCATCGAAAACTCCTCTTTTTCTTGAACTGGTCGAAATATTCAACGACGCCACGCGCCGCCGAGAGCCGCCTAACCGTTCGCCGCCAACGTGCTCATGCGCCCGATTCGAGCCGAATCCCGAGCCAACCCGAGCGCTACCGGAAAGGCGAGGAACACGAACACAAACGCAAATGCGAACGATTATCAATCAGCACCAAGTGTACACGAATGGCATCGTTAAGACAAAGCGACCCTTGCGCGCATGGGGTCGCCCCTGCCTAGTCCGCCGAATGGGTTAAGGGTTAGCTCGCGCCCGTGATCGAATCGCCCACGTTCGCGCCGAACGCGCGCTCGCGCAGAACGGCCAGTTGATCGCGCGCGGCCGCGGCTTTTTCGAATTCGAGGTTCTTGGCGTGCTCCATCATCTGCTTTTCCAACCGTTTGAGCTCTTTGGCCAGTTCCTTCTCCGACATATCCTCGAATTTCGCGCGCTGCTGCATTTCCTTGAGTTCGGCGCGGGCGTCATCGGCGTTGTACACACCGTCGATGATGTCTTTGATGCGCTTGACGACGCCGCGCGGGGTAATGCCCATGCGTTCGTTGTAGGCGATCTGCTTGGCGCGCCGCCGCTCGGTCTCGTCGATCGCGCGTCGCATCGAATCGGTGATGCGGTCGCCATACAGAATCGCGGTGCCGTGGACGTTGCGCGCCGCGCGACCGATCGTTTGTATCAGCGAGCGTTCGGCGCGCAGGAAACCTTCCTTGTCCGCGTCGAGGATCGCGACGAGCGAGACCTCCGGAATATCGAGCCCCTCGCGCAACAAGTTGATGCCGACCAGCACGTCGAATGCGCCCAGCCGCAAATCGCGGATGATTTCGACGCGCTCGACGGTGTCGATGTCGCTGTGCAAGTAGCGCACTTTCACGCCATGGTCGGCGAGAAATTCCGTCAACTGCTCGGCCATGCGCTTGGTCAAAACGGTGACGAGCACGCGTTCGTTGACGGCCACGCGCGCGTTGATCTCGCTCAGGACGTCGTCGACCTGCGACGTGGCGGGACGCACCTGCACGAGCGGATCGACGAGGCCCGTCGGACGCACCACCTGTTCGACGACCTGCCCCGTCTGCTTTTTCTCGTAGTCGGCCGGCGTGGCGGAAACGAAGACCGCCTGGCGCATCTTGCGCTCGAACTCGTGGAACTTCAGCGGCCGATTGTCCAGCGCCGATGGCAGCCGAAAGCCGTATTGCACGAGATTTTCCTTGCGCGAGCGATCGCCGTTGTACATGGCGTTCAGTTGCCCGATCAACACGTGCGATTCGTCGAGCAACATCAACGCATCGGGCGGCAGGTAATCGACGAGCGTCGGCGGCGGCTCGCCGGGGGCTGCGCCCGAGAAATGACGAGAGTAGTTTTCGATGCCTTTGCAAAAGCCGAGCTCCTGCAACATTTCCAGATCGAACCGGGTGCGCTGCTCGAGACGCTGCGCTTCGACGAGCTTGCCTTCGCCATGGAAAAACTCGAGGCGCTCGCGCAATTCCGCTTTGATCGTCTCGACCGCACGCATGACCGTTTCGCGCGGGGTCACGTAATGCGACGACGGATACACGGTGAAGCGCGGGATCTTTTGCCGCACGCGCCCTGTCAGCGGATCGAACAGTTGTAGCGACTCGACCTCGTCGTCGAATAGCTCGATGCGCAGCGCCATTTCGGCATGCTCGGCCGGAAACACGTCGATCGTATCGCCGCGCACGCGGAATGCGCCGCGCTGGAAATCGGCCTCGTTGCGGTTGTACTGCATCGCGATCAACCGCGCGATGACATCGCGCTGACCGATCTTGTCGCCGGTGCGCAGCGTCAAGATCATCTGGTGATATTCGCTTGGGTTGCCGATACCGTAAATGGCCGACACCGTCGCGACGATCACCACGTCGCGCCGCTCCATCAGGCTCTTGGTGGCCGATAGCCGCATCTGCTCGATGTGCTCGTTGATCGACGAGTCCTTTTCGATGAACAAGTCGCGCTGCGGCACATACGCTTCCGGCTGGTAGTAGTCGTAGTACGAAACGAAGTACTCGACCGCATTGCGCGGAAAAAACTCGCGAAACTCCGAATAGAGCTGTGCGGCGAGCGTCTTGTTCGGCGCGAACACGATCGCGGGACGACCGAGCCGGGCGATGACGTTGGCCATCGTGAACGTCTTGCCCGAGCCCGTCACGCCGAGCAGGGTCTGATAGGACAAACCGTCCTCGATGCCCTCGACGAGCTGGGCGATCGCGCTCGGCTGGTCGCCGGCGGGCGGATAGGGCTGATAAAGGTGAAACGGGGAACCCTCGAATTCAACGAACTTCGATTCGTCGAGGGCTTCGGCGGCATGCGGCTGAGCTTCGGACATGGAAAAGGCGCTTCCTTCGCCGACAAAAGAGCCATTTTAGCGTTTCGCGGGCGCGCGAGCAGCGCCGTGTCCCCGCGCCCACCCACGCCGCCGCGCCGCAAGCGCTCTGGCAAGCTCGCCCCATGCGAAAAGTGCACGGTCGTTCAAACGGATGGAAGCCGCTCGGGCGTCGAAAACACCCAAAAGCGGCGCCTGGATTGGTTACAATCTCACATTCAGCGCCCGCAAAACCGCCATTGTGGATTCGACGACCCGCCTGACGGCGTCGGCCCCGGCGAAAGCGGCGCATGCATCGGCCCGCCAGTTTCTTACTACCGCCATAGACACCATGTCCCTGTTCTCCGCTGTCGAACTCGCCCCCCGCGACCCGATCCTCGGCCTCAACGAGGCCTTCAACGCCGATACGCGCCCGACCAAAGTCAATCTGGGCGTAGGCGTCTATACGAACGAAGAAGGCAAGATTCCGCTGTTGCGCGCCGTGCGCGAGGCAGAGAAGGCGCGTGTCGAGGCGGCGCTGCCGCGCGGCTACTTGCCCATCGAAGGTATCGCCGCCTACGACGCAGCCGTGCAGAAGCTGCTGCTCGGCGACGCGTCGCCGCTGATCGCCGCGGGTCGCGTCGTCACGGCGCAAGCGTTGGGCGGCACGGGCGCGCTCAAGATCGGCGCCGATTTCCTCAAGCGCCTGAATCCCGCCGCCAAAGTCGCGATCAGCGATCCGAGCTGGGAAAATCACCGGGCCTTGTTCGAAGGCGCAGGCTTCGAAGTGGTCGCTTATCCCTACTACGATGCGCAGACGCACGGCGTCAATTTCGAAGCGATGCTCGCCGCGCTCAACAGCTACGCTGCCGGCACCATCGTCGTGTTGCATGCGTGCTGCCACAACCCGACCGGCGTCGATCTGAGCGATGCGCAGTGGAAGCAGATCGTCGAGGTGGTCAAGGCGCGCAACCTCGTGCCGTTCCTCGATATCGCCTATCAAGGGTTCGGCGACGGCATCGACGCCGATGCCGCGGCCGTGCGACTGTTCGCGGCGGCCGAGTTGAACGTCTTCGTGTCGTCTTCGTTCTCGAAGTCGTTTTCGTTGTACGGCGAACGCGTCGGCGCACTCTCGATCATCACGGATAGCAAGGACGAAGGCGCACGTGTGCTCTCGCAACTGAAGCGCGTGATTCGCACGAACTACTCGAACCCGCCGACGCACGGCGGCGCGATCGTCGCAACGGTGCTGGGCACCCCGGCGCTGCGCGCCACGTGGGAAGAAGAGCTCGGGCAAATGCGCGACCGCATCCGCGCGATGCGCAATGGTCTCGTCGAGGGCCTCAAAGCCGCCGGCGTAGCGCGCGATTTCAGCTTCGTGAACGCACAGCGCGGCATGTTCTCGTACTCCGGCTTGACTTCGGCGCAAGTAGACCGCCTGCGCGAAGAATTCGGCATCTATGCGGTGGGCACCGGCCGCATCTGCGTAGCCGCGCTCAATACGCGCAACCTCGATACGGTCGCGAACGCGATCGCCCATGTGCTGAAGTAAGGCCTCGCGACGCCGCCGACCGAGGGCGCGGGCCGTGTGCGCCACGTGGCTGCGGCTCGCCGTCCCGGCTCCCATGGCCCTTGCTTGACGCCTGGACCCGACAATGGCGCCCTTTCATGGGGGCGCCATTTCGTTTTCGGTCACCGCAAATCGCGGTGGATGTCGTGCGTGACGAACCCCGCGTCGTTTTCCGGCATATCCAGCCAGCCCGGCTGCGCGAGGCTGTCGCGAATGTCGCGCAAACCGCAACGCCAATGCTCGCGCATGGCCGAGGCGCCGAACTGATAGTCCTTGAAATTGCCGTCGAACTCCTTGTCGCGGTAAATCAGTTGGAACACGTTGTACCGATGCGACGACGACAGTTCCTGGGCGAGCTTGCACCACGGATCGTCTCGATGCTCTGGGGCTACCCGCTCAAGCACCTCGCGCAAGACATGCCTGAAGCGTTGCGAGTGCTCCATCATGTCCGTCACGAGCCGGGTACGGCTCGAGTATTGGATGTCCTTCATCCGCCCCTGCACGTCGGTCAGGTTCGTGGGAACGGGACCGCGGGCGCTCCATAGGTCCACCTGAAATGCGAGCGTATCGCGGCGCGGCGAGGCCTGGACGACTTCGGAGAGCGGCGTGTTGGACATGAGCCCGCCGTCCCAGTAAAACTCGCCCTCGATCTCCGTCGCGGCAAACCCCGGCGGCAGCGATCCGGAGGCAATGAAATGCTCGGCCCTGAGCTTCTGATGCTGGTTGTCGAAGTAAACAAAGTTGCCCGTGCCGACATTGACCGCGGCGACCGAAACGCGCGTCTCGCCCGAATTGATGCGATCGAAATCGCATAGGCGCTCGAGCGTCGCTTTCAGCGGCGCGGTGTCGTACCAACTGGCCGTGCCTGGCGAGCCGGAGACGAACGGCAACGGCGGCGGCATGCGCGGCACGAAGAACCCCTTTTGGCCGTCGACGATGGCGCTTAATGCCTGCATCGTCGTAAAGGCCGTGCGCACGGGGCCCGCCGAATCGAATAGCGCATGTTCGACCGCGGGGGGAATCGGCACGCCGTAGGCAGGCTGGCACACCAGATCCCAGAACGCCTTCAATTTTGCGACGCGATGCTCGGGCGCATTGCCCGCGATGATCGCGGTGTTGATGGCCCCGATCGAGATGCCGGCCACCCAATTGGGCACGATGCCGGCTTCATGCAAACCCTCGTAGACGCCGGCTTGATAGGCGCCGAGCGCGCCGCCCCCTTGCAAGACGAGCGCGACTGTCTGGTAAGGAGGCAACGCCGCGGACGGCGCAACGCTCGCCGCTCGGCCTGCCCTGGCTTGCCCGCCGGTATCGCTCGTCGAAGCGGCGGCGCTTGCGCGCACGCGCGTGGCTTTGCGCTCCCCCATGAAATCTCCTTATTGCATGCACCAGCCGTGCGAAACGAGGAACGACTGCCCCGTCAGCGCGGCACTCGGGAACGTGCAAAGGAACAGCACGGTTTGCGCGACATCTTGCACGGTGGTGAAGACGCCGTCCACCGTCTGGCCGAGCATGACGCGCTTCACTACCTCTTCTTCGCTGATCCCCAGTTCTTTCGCCTGCTCGGGGATTTGCTTGTCGACGAGCGGCGTGCGCACGAAGCCCGGACATACGACGTGCGAGCGCACGTTATGCGCCGCGCCTTCTTTCGCGAGCACACGTGAAAGGCCGAGCAGCGCATGCTTGGCCGCGACGTAGGCCGACTTCAGCGGCGAGGCTTCGTGCGAATGGACGGACCCCATGTAGATGACGATGCCGCCGCGATCGCCTTTGTACATGTGCTTGAGCGCGGCCTTGGTGGTGAGAAAGGCGCCATCGACGTGGATCGCCTGCATTTTTTTCCAATCGGAGAAGCTGTAGCTCTCGATCGGGTTCACGATCTGAATGCCCGCGTTCGATACGAGGATGTCGATCGAACCGAACTGCGCGGCGACTTCGTCGATGCCGCTGTTCACAGCCTCCTCGTTCGTTACGTCCATGGCGACGCCCATTGCCTTGCCGCCCGCGGCGCGAATTTCCTCGGCCACCGCCTGTGCACCGGCCAGGTTCAAATCGGCGATCGCCACGGCTGCACCCTGCGCCGCCAGCGTAAGCGCGATTTCCTTGCCGATCCCGCTCGCGGCGCCCGTCACCACTGCGGCCTTACCGTTCAGACTCGTATTCAACGACGACATTCGTCACCCCCTTAAGCATGCATGGACAATGACATCATGGCGCACGGCGTGCGACAAGCTAGCCGAACGTCATATGACTTTCGGCCGAATTCAGCGCGACGACCGACTTCGCTATTGTGCCCCATCGGCCGGCATGAACGCGATTCGGCGCGAATGGGATTAAGCTCTGCGGGTCGACTTTTCAGGAGGCATACATGAATTACCGGCGACTCGGCCGTTCGGGCCTGCAAGTGAGCGAACTTTCGTTGGGCTCGTGGGTGACTTACGGCAATCAAGTGGATCGGCGTGCGGCGCGCGAATCGCTCGCGGCGGCACGCGACGCAGGCGTCAATTTCTTCGATAACGCGGAAGTCTACGCGGGCGGCAAGGCCGAGGAAATCATGGGCCAAGCGCTCAAGGAACTGGCCTGGCCGCGCGTGAGCTACGTCATCTCCACGAAGTTCTACTGGGGCTTGCACGAGGCCCCCAACCAGCACCACACGCTCAATCGCAAGTATCTGCACAACGCGATCGACGGTTCGCTCGCTCGCCTACAACTCGATTACGTCGACCTTGTGTTTTGCCATCGCGCCGATCCCCATACTCCGCTCGAAGAGACGGTTTGGGCAATGAGCGACATGATCGCACGCGGCAAAGCGCTCTATTGGGGCACCTCCGAGTGGAGCGCCGACGAGATCCGCGCCGCTTACGAGATCGCCGAGCGCCACCATCTGCACAAGCCGGTCATGGAGCAGCCGCAGTACAACTTGTTCTGCCGCAAGCGCGTCGAACAGGAATACAAGCGGCTCTATGAAGATATCGGACTCGGGCTGACCACCTGGAGCCCGCTCGCGTCGGGCTTGTTGACCGGGAAGTATCGTTCGGGCGTGCCGGCGGGTAGCCGCGCGGAACTGCAAGGCTACGACTGGTTGCGCGCGCGCCTGGTCGACGCCGACAAGAACGAATGCGTCGGCAAGCTCGAACAGGTGGCGTACGAACTCGGCTGCAGCGTCGGGCAATTGGCGATCGCGTGGGTGCTCAAGAATCCGCACGTCAGCACGGTCATCACCGGCGCATCGAAAGTCGAGCAAATCGCGGAAAACATGAAAGCGAGCGACGTCGCAGCGCGCATCACGCCCGAGATCACGCAACGAATCGAGGAAATCGTCGCTGGCGTCGAGCCGTAGCGGCGCGCAGCGCGCGAGGCGACGAGGGCGCTGCCGTACAATACGCGCCCTGCCCGCGCGTTCGTAAAGCTCGAGCGCCCCGGCTCGCGCGCTCGCCCGGCACGCACCGGGCGCCGCGCAGCCGCCCTGAAGTTTTGACTCTTTCGCCCGTATGCTCAGCTACCGTCACGCGTTTCATGCCGGCAATCACGCCGATGTCCTCAAGCACGCCGTTCTCGTGCAGTTGCTGCGCTACTTGGGGCAGAAGGACAAGGCCTATTGGTACATCGACACGCATGCCGGTGCGGGCGTGTACTCGCTCGTCGAAGGTTACGCGACCAAAACCGCGGAGTTCGAAACGGGCATCGCCAAGCTCTGGCAGCGATCGGATTTGCCCGAGGTGCTGGAAGATTATCTCGCGCAGATTCGCGCGCTGAACCCCGATGGGCAATTGCGCTACTACCCCGGGTCGCCGTATCTCGCATGGCGCTTGATGCGCGCCCAGGACCGGATGCGGCTGTTCGAGCTCCACACGACCGAGATCGAGATTTTGCGTCACAATTTTCGCGATGCCGGGCGGCGTGCAATGCTGTACGCCGGCGACGGCTTCGACGGCATCAAAGCGATCCTGCCTCCGCCACCAAGGCGCGCGCTGGTGCTCGTCGATCCGTCGTTCGAGGATAAGCGCGACTATGCGCGGACGCTCGGCTGCATCGAGGAAAGCCTGAAACGGTTCGCCACCGGCATGTATGCGCTCTGGTATCCGCAGGTGACGCGCACCGAATCGCAGCGATTCCCCGAGCAATTGAAAGCATTGCAGCCGACGAACTGGCTGCATGTCACGCTGACGGTGAGCCGTCCGCCATCGGATGGCTACGGGTTATACGGCAGCGGCATGTTCATCTTGAACCCGCCATATACGCTCGCAGCCCAGATGAAGAAAACCCTGCCCTATCTCGTCGACGCGCTGGGGCAGGACGATACGGCCCAATTCAAGGTGGAATCGCGCGTGGCTTAGTCGCTCGGTATAGCCGGGTAGGCACCTCGCGCGCGCCGGTCGGCGGATCCTACTGGCGGGTCCCAGGCGCCATCCGATAGCGGGAACCGGCGGGGGGTGCGGCTCCGTTGGGCGCGGCCCCGTTCGCCCCCGGCAGCGCGATATACGGCGCGACGACGATCGGCGGTTGGCCGCTCGTCGAATCGAGCTCTGCGGGTGTGGGCAACTGCTGCGCCGGCACCATGGGCGCACGCGAGAATGGGGCGTTTTGCAGAACGAGGCCGCTTTGGCCATCGTGAATGCCCGTTTGCGAATCGAGCACCAACGGCTGGCCCTGGGCCAGCGCATAGGAAGCGATCCCCATCAAAGCAAGACATACCGTCGTTCGGACGGCCGCGAATGAACGAGGTGAGGAAGAAAGGCCCATGGGGATGTCCGCAAAAGTACGCCTTGGCATCTGGCGAGAAACGAGCCACGAATGGTCGTACCTTAACGCGCCCCCAACGTCCGCGCTAGTCGCATGGAGCCGATGCGGCGGGGCCGTCACGACCGATGCGCGCGTCCCCGGGCCGAGCTACGCCGCATACGACAAAGCCTCGCCGAGCCAGCGAGGCTTTCAGATAACGTGCACCTTCGCGCGCAAATAGACGCGCAAGCGGCGATCGTGCGCCGCAGGCTAGGTCAGTTCGAGTAGCCGTTGGTTTCGAGCGAGCGCAGGCGGTGCTCGAGATCGACGATGTCCGACGACGAAGCCAGATACGCTTCGCGGCGGGCGCGTTCGGCCGATTCAAACCAGTTGCTCAGCTTTTCGAGGATGTAGGCAAACATGATGTTCTCCAAGGGTCGGGTTATGTCCCCAGCGGATCGCGCATCAGGGATTTCCCGTAAAAGGGTTAACCCGAATTATAGAGATGTCGGCCGAAATTGCGAGTGAAATGCTTGAATAGTGTGCATTCCGCTTTGGAATGGTGCGCGATCGGCGCTGCGCCACTCAGAAATGCACCATAATCGTGCAATTTCTCGCCCTCGCGCTTACCCTTGCCGGCAATGGCTTTGCGCCTGATCCCCCGGTGCCTGGTCGCTCGCTAAACCGTCGAGAATCGGGCAATCCGGGCGCGTATCGCCGTGACAGTGCTGCGCCAGGTGAGTCAGCGTGTCGCGCATTTCCGACAACTGCGCGATGCGGCGCTCGAGGTCGGCCACATGTTGAAGCGCAATCGCTTTCACCTCGGCGCTGGCGCGCGAGCGGTCTTGCCACAGGGCCAACAGCTTGCGAATGTCGTCGATCGAGAACCCCAGATGGCGCGCTTGGCGAATGAACCGCAAGGTATGGACTTCGGGTCGGCCATAGACGCGATATCCTGCATCGGTTCGCCCCTTTGGGGCCAGCAAGTCGACGCTCTCGTAATAACGGATCATTTTCGCCGTCACACCCGATGCTTGCGCCGCTTCTCCGATGTTCATGTCGCTCTCTCCGGTTGAATGCAGAAAGCGTATACCTTCCCATGGCGGGAAGGTATACGCTTCATCGAAACGGGCGGCAATAAGCGCGAACAGGCAGACCGGACCACCGCGGTACGATCCCAACTTTCTTGAAGAGGAAACCTTGCAATGATCGAATTTCAAGTCGAAGGCATGAGCTGTCAGCATTGTGTGGGCGCCGTGACGAAGGCGATTCGTGCGCTCGACTCGGCGGCGCTCGTCGAAGTCGACCTCGAGAAGGGCCGCGTGCGTGTCCAATCGCAGGCGACGCCCGATAAGATCGGCAGCGCAATCGTCGAGGCCGGTTACGAAGTGAAAGGCAACCGTACGATCGTCGATGCCTGATCGTCGATGCTTGATCGGTAATGCCTGATCGGTAATGCCTGATCGGTGACGCCAATCGATAACGCTCGATACCCGATCGGTCGTACGACGCACTGTGGACCGTTGCGGTGATGGGCGCGCCGGGTTACGCCGGCCCGCCATCACGCCCGACGACACCACAACGCTAATCCGCACGTGGCGGCCGCGGCGTATCGCCGCGCCGCCAGCCGTTGAAGGCGTGTGCAACGAACGCGATGCCTGTGCCGCCGCCCGCTTTTCCCCTCTCAATGGAAATTCCGGCTATCCGACTGCAACCCGCCCAAAAGATGCGATAGATCGACGAGCCGCTTGGCCACGAGATGCCGTACCTGTCCCTGACACTGCCATACGCCGTATACGGCAAGCAACGAAGCGCCGAGCACTTCCTTGCGCTGCTTTTCGAGCAAGCTCGGCCAGATGATGACGTTGACGTTGCCCGTTTCATCCTCGAGCGTCATGAAGATCACGCCTTTGGCCGTGCCCGGCCGCTGACGAACCGTCACGATGCCGCAGCCGCGAGCGGGCTGGCCGTTGCGATAGCCGTTCAATTTCGCTGCCGGCATGAGCCTCTTTTCCAGTAGACGGGCGCGCAACAAAGCAAGCGGATGGCGCCGCAACGTCAACCCCGACGAACGGTAATCGGCCACGATGTTTTGCCCCTCCGTCGGGGCCCCGAGGGCGGGCGTATCGTCGATCGCTACCGCCGCGGCCAGCATATCTTTCTCGGGCACGGCGGCCACCGAATGCCATAGCGCTTCGCGACGATTGCCGGCGAGCCTCGATAGCGCATTGGCATCGGCGAGCACGTGCAAATCGTGTCGATCGAGCTGCGCGCGCCGCGCGAGATCGTGCACGCTCTCGAACGCTCTAACCGCCCGCGCGTTTTCGATACGCTCGGCCACCTCCTGCTTCATCCCGCGCAAAAGCGATAGACCGAGGCGGACGGCCGGACGCGCCGCGCCCGCCACCGGTTCGAGCACGGCATCCCAGCCGCTGATCGTCACATCGGCCGGCAGGATCCGCACGCCGCGCCTTCTCGCATCCTGCACGAGTTGCGACGGAGAATAGAACCCCATCGGCTGGCTGTTGAGCAACGCCGCAAGGAAAGCCTCGGGCTCATGACACTTGAGCCAACTGCTCGTATAGACGAGCAGCGCGAAGCTCGCCGCATGGCTTTCCGGAAAACCGTATTCGCCGAAGCCCTTGATCTGCTCGAAAATCGCATCGGCGAAGCTGCGCTCGTAGCCGCGATCGAGCATCCCATTGACGATGCGGTCGTAATACTTCTGCAAATCGCCTTTGCGTTTCCATGCCGCCATCGCACGCCGCAATTGATCGGCTTCGCCCGGGCTGAAGCCGGCCGCGATGATCGCCACTTGCATCACCTGCTCCTGAAAGATGGGCACTCCAAGCGTGCGGCCCAAAGCGACCTCCAAATCCTTGCTCGGGTAGGTGACGGATTCGAGCTTTTGGCGCCGGCGCAAATACGGATGCACGGCGCCGCCTTGAATCGGCCCGGGCCGCACGATCGCCACTTCGATCACGAGATCGTAGAAGGTACGCGGCTGCAGTCGCGGCAGCATGCTCATTTGCGCGCGCGATTCGATCTGGAAGACGCCCACCGTATCGGCACGCGAAATCATCTCGTAGGTTTTGGCGTCTTCGGGCGGCACGTCCTGCATGTCGAAACGCTCGCCGCGCCGCTCGGAAACCAGATCGAGCGCACGTCGTATCACCGACAGCATGCCGAGCGCCAGCACATCGACCTTTAGCAGCCCTAATGATTCGAGATCGTCTTTGTCCCATTGAATGACGGAGCGATCGGGCATCGCCGCGTTTTCGACGGGCACGAGCCGCGTCAGTTTTCCCCGGCTGATGACGAACCCGCCCGAATGCTGCGAAAGATGCCGCGGAAAATTCAGCAACTGTGCGGCCAGCCGCGCCCAGGCTTGAATCAACGGTTGATTGGGATCGAGTCCGGACTCTTCGAAACGCGCCAGCAAATCGCGGCTCGTATCGAACCAATGGTGCGACTTCGCCACCGCGTCGACGATCTGGGGATCGACGCCGAGCGCCTTGCCCGTTTCGCGCAATGCGCCGCGCGGACGATAAGTCGAGACGGCCGCCGCAATCGCCGCCCGATGCCGGCCATATTTGCGATAGATGTACTGCATCACGATCTCGCGCCGCTGATGCTCGAAATCGACGTCGATGTCGGGCGGCTCGCCCCGCTCCTTGCTGATGAACCGTTCGAACAGCATGTTGCCGCGCGCGGGATCGACCTCGGTAATGCCGAGGCAATAGCAGACGGCGGAATTGGCGGCCGATCCGCGCCCTTGGCACAAAATGCTTTGGCTGCGCGCATAGCGCACGATGTCGAACACCGTCAGGAAGTACGCCTCGTAACGCAGCTCGGCAATCAGGGCAAGCTCGTGTTCGAGCTGTTTTTGCACGTCATGAGGGATGCCGGCGGGAAAGCGTCGCCGCGCCCCCTCGTAGGTCTCTTTTCGCAAATAGGCGGTAGGCGTGAAACCCTGGGGCACGAGTTCATCGGGGTACTCGTAGCGAAGCTCGTCGAGCGAGAACCGGCATCGCGACATGACATTGAGCGTTTCGCGCAGCGTCTCGTCGGGATAAAGATTGACGAGCCGCAAACGCGAACGCAGATGCTGCTCGGCATTGGGCGCGAGTTCGTAGCCGCACTCGTGAATGGGCCGGCCCACACGAATGGCCGTCATCGTATCTTGCAGCGGCTTGCGCGAACGCACATGCATGACGACCTGACCGAGCGCCACGACCGGCACGCCCTGACGGTGCGCGACATATTCGAGCGCGCCGCGATGAATGTCGTCCATCGCTCGCCGATGCAGCACTAGGCCCGCCCAGGCGCGGCCGGAAAACGTTTCATCGAGCCATTCGAGCTGTGCCGCAAGCGCCTCTTCCTTCGCCGGAAAATCGGGCACGAGGATGGCCAGGCAATCGGACATCCCGCGCAGATGCGCGAATCCGCTCTCCGGGCGGGAGAGATCGGACGCCGTCAGCCGGTACTCGCCTTTCGGAGCACGCATGCGCGCGAGCGTGATGAGTTCCGACAAATTGCCGTACCCCTCGCGATTTTGCGCGAGCAGGATGAGGCCGAACGACGGCGAGCCATCGGCATGGCGCAAACGGAAATACGAACCGATGACGAGCGGCAACCCGACCTCCTTCGCGGCCTCGTGCGCACGGACGACGCCCGCGAGCGAGCATTCGTCGGTGATCGCAAGGCCCGCATAGCCGAGCTGGGCCGCGCGCTCGACGAGTTCTTGCGCATGCGATGCGCCATAGAGGAACGTGAAGTTGGAGAAGCAAAAAAGCTCGGCGTACGCCGGCAGCCCACCGAGACCGGGAACCATCGCACATCATCCAAATAGGCCGTGGAGAAACCAGCGCGGCCCCGCTTCGGCGTCGCGGCTACTGACACGTTCGCGGTAAATCCAGTAGTAGCTTTTGTCGTCGGCCTCGGCAACGAAGTAATCGCGCGTGACGAGTTCGCCGTCGAACCAGCCCGCCTCGATGCGCTCGGCCGGCGAAACGACGCGCAGCGGCGATCCGTAAAACGGACGATGCGCCCGCGTGAGCAAACGCACGGGCTCGGCGAGCAGCCAGGCCGGCCGCGGCAAGCCTTCAGGCAGCGAGCCTTTCGCGCAGGGCGCATCGAGCGCGAGAGATGCCCACCGATTGGCGACCTCCGGTCGGTAATCGGCAAGCGGCGCGGGGCGCAAGACGTTTTCTTCGCCAAGCCGCGCCACGAGCAATTCGAGCAACCGCGCATGGCTTTGCGCCGCCGCGCCCGGATCCGGAAAGAGCTGCTCGGCCGCAGGCACCGCCGCTTCGACCTTCACGGCCTCGAGCCGCACCGCGATCATCGGGGCCGCCAATTCGATGCGATGCAACCGCTCCTTCAGCAATCGCAGCAGATGCGCCTCTTGCCAAGCCGGCTCGCCCAGCGCGATTTCGATCGACGTAGGCGCGAGCGCTTCCCGGCCGCGCTCGTGTTCGAGCGAAAGCGTGACGGCCGTCACGGCCAATTGCTTTGCGCAAAGCCAGCCGCACAACTGCACGATCAGACGATGCGCGGCATGCAATGCGCCATCCGCATGCTCGATGCGATCGGGCAATTCCAGCCGTGCGGAAAACGTGGGCGGCAACACGAGCCAGTCGAACAACTCGGGCGCCATGCCGAACGCGCGATCGAGCGAGTCGAGCATATGCTCGCCACAGCGGCGCTGTAACCCGGCGCGAGGCAAGCGGCGAATATCGGCAATCGTCGCGCAGCCTAGACCCGCGAACCACTCGGCGAACGGCCGAGCTTCCGGCACGGCGATCATCGGAAGCGGCGACAAGACCCGCTCGAGCGAGCCGAGTCGCACCACGCGGCGATTGCCATAGCGCGCCAGCAACCATGCGCCCTGGCCCGTGGGCGCAAGGCCGATGCGGACCGTAAAGCCCAGCGTGTCGAGCATCGCCCGCGCCTGCCGGCACAAAGCACGCAGACCGCCGAAAAGCCTCAGGCTCGCGCCGACTTCGACGATGACCACCGCTTCGTCGGCAAGCGCGACATCGGGCGAGAACCGCATCAGCGCCACACCGACTTCGCGTTGCGCCGCGGCTTCGCGCCCCGCATCGCGCTCGTACAGATGAACATCGGTAGACAGCGTGAGCACCCCGCCGCGCTTCATGCCAAGACGGATACCGACCGCCCGCGCCGCCGCATCGGCGATGACGACCTTGTCCTTCTCGAGCGCAACGCTGCCGCCCGGCGGCTCAGGCAGCCACTTCGGCCGGAATACTTCGAGCGCCAGTTTCGGCAAATGGACGGCGAGAAAGACGCGCATGGCGAGACAGCAAAACAGGCGTAGGTTGAAGAGGAATCGATAAAGGCTCCGTGCGCGAGGGCCCTCGTCGCTTCACGATATCGACCATCAGCCCTTCAGCCGAAGGCCGCAGCGCCAACCGCAGCAGCGCGGGCGAGGCGTCTTGCGCAACCGTCGAAGGCCGCACCATCACGAACAGGGTTTCGCCCGACTGCGCCGCGAGATGCAGACGCCGCAGCGACGGCGGCTGCGCATACGGCGCCCAGAAGATCAACGCGCCGCAACTGCCGGCCCGCAGGATTTGCTCGGCTGCCCACAGCGCATCGCCCGTTTTCGGCGCTTTGACATGCAAGAGCCGATCGAGCGGCAGCCCGATATAGCCGAGCCCCAAGCCATTCGGAACTTGCGGCGGCTGCAACAACGCGATCGGCCGTTCGCCCAGCGCGCTCAAAGCAGGCCGCAGCAGCCGCAGTTCGCCGATCCCCGCCTGCTGGACGAGCAAATCGACCAACGCGCCGAGAGGCCAACCGCCGCCGGGCAACTCGGCCGACAACGCCGGATAGCCCGTTTCCACTACGCGAGTTCGGCCGTGCGCAAGCTGCGAGGCGCGCCATAGCGACGGGTGAATCTCTTCGGCACGGAGGGAAGCGGCAAGCATCGGCACACCAATACTGTATATCCATACAGGGATATTACACGCAATCGAGCATAGCGGAACTGGAACTTTTTATGTCGCCCGCTTTTCTCGTACCTTTCACCCGCGCCACGATATCTCGTAAATTCCCCTGCACCTCGTAGCCTCACAGCCTTCCCTACTACGAAATACCAAGCGGCACGGACCGGACGCCGTCAATAAAATCCTTTCAGAGACAGCAGGTGCTACCCGCAGGTGCAACCCGACGGCCCGCCGTCTCCATCCGCGCCTCTCGCAAGCCGCCCGGCGCTGCACTCGCTTCCAAAAAACAACGATAGATAGGAACCCCCATGTCATATCTGGACGTGGTCGACGAACGCGAAGACCTGCACTGCGCATCGACATCGGCGCTTTCGCCCGATTTCAAGTCGAGCGCGCATTGCGAGATTCGCTATATCGACGAAATGGACGTGACCCCGATCGCGCGCGCCGAGGAGACCGGCGAGGCGACCTTCCTCGCCGCGGAACTGGGCGCGGCTCGCACGACCGACGAACGCATTCGCATGATTCGCGGCATTTTGAACATCATCGGCTTTAGCGGCCTCGGTTACGCCGCCTTGAAGCTCGACGCGAGAAAGCAGCCCGAACACGCCTATGTGCTGCGCAACTACCTGTCGACGGACTTGCTGCCGCGGGCGCTCGAAGGCGGCTATCTGCTGCGCGATCCGCATATGCGACGCGCCTTCGAATCGAGCCGGCCGCACGTGTGGGACATGCGCTCGCTCGTGAACGCCTCGCGCAAAGACGGTATCGATCCGCCGCTGCGGCGGTTCTTCGACGGCATGCGCGAAAACGGTCTCGCGAGCGGCCTGGCCTTCAGCTTGCCGATCCCGCGCACGTCGATGCGCGCGCTCATCATGTTCGCCGGGCCGCCCGAGCATTGCGAATGGATCACCGATAGCGTCATCGCCCAGGCGATCGGCTTGGGGCTATCGCTGCACCAGCGCTGCGCTGCATACGTGCAAGCGATCTGTCGTCAAGAAAGCGCAAACGGGCTGTCGCAACTGCAGCAGCGCATCTTGGGCGCTGTCGTCGTCGGCATGTCGGACAAAGCGATCGCCGCGCGGCTCAATACGACCGTCCACAACGTCGACTATCACCTGCGCCAGCTGCGCGAAAAGTTCGGTGCCCGCAATCGCAGCCAGCTCGCGTTTCTCGCGGGCAAGTTGCAAGCGGTGTGAGAGCCGACGTCGACGTTGCCGCGAGCGGTTGCTGCGCCGGGGCCAGGTTGGACCAGATTGAACCGGGCGCAGTCCATCGAAACACGCGCGCGACGGTGCTTTTGAGCGCTAGCGTCCTATCCCGTCGGCGCTTCGAGCAACGACGATCGACAACGAGCGAGGCTGCATGGGATAGGCCTTTGACTAACGGCTCGGCGGTGGGCACCCATGAATGTCTTGCTTCGCAATGTCCTTCAAAGTGCGCGTATCGACGCCCCAAGGACTATTCACGACGGGCAGCACGATCGGCTCGCCAACGAGCGAGCGCTGCGTCGGCCGAGTAGCGCCCGGCTTCGACTCCGGCCCACGTAGTTGCGGCAAATGCGCCGCCCACGCGATCGCTTCGGACTCCTCTTCGGGCCGAAGCAGATGGACACGCTCGTCGATACCGAGCGCCTGAGCCATCCCGTTCATCGCGCGCACGATGTTGAGCGTAAAAACCAGTTGCCATGCTTCTTGCCCGGTGAGGGACTCCCCCCGCTTCATCTTGCGCAATACATCGGCCGCGATATCGAGCCCGCCCTCGAAGCTGGGCGACGTCAGCGCATCGGGCAAAGAATACTTTCCGTTGTTGAAGATGACGTTGCCGTCCCCTCCCACATCGAGCACTTCCCGCGTGTGGTTCATAAAGCGGATGCCATGCACGAGAAAATCTCGCACGCTATCGCCCGCTTCACCGCCCAGGCGACTCGCCTCGTATAACGCTTCCAGCTTCGTGCCTTCTATGACGTATCGGAACTGAGCCTCGTCGAAATCGGCCGGTCGGTTCAGAACCAGGCTGTCGTTGAGTGCGGCATAGCGCTCCGGCTGCGGATAGTCGGTGAGGCGCTCGATGAAACGCAGGCTCAGGCTAAAGTTCAACGAAGAAGGATCGGATAGCTGAGGTAAGAAATCTTGCTCTCGCACGATCGTCAGTAAGCGATATGTCGCTGCGGCATCGATCTTGGGCAATATCCGCGACTCGTCGCGCACCACGCCACGCTGCAGCATGTATTGCAGAGCGGCGCCGCGCACGGGCACGCGGTCTATCTGCGTGCATTGCCCCGGCACGGCGCCATCCGGAAAACCGGCGGTGAGTCGCGCGTACCGCTTCATTTCGTTCGCCGCGAGCCGCTGGCCCCCCGCCTCTATCGCCGGCGGCGTTCGTTGATTCTCTTCTCTGCCGAACAGCGCATTCCACAGGGCAACCTGCCCCATCGACCACGTGCTGATTTTGACGACCTTCCCGGGACGGTTCGGATCCAAGTACACCGCATGATCCGTGCCGTGTCCTATCAGCTTCAACGGTTGTCCCGCAAGAGGATCCACGTTCAGCTGCGCCCAACGGTTCGCCGCTTGCAGCCGCTTGCGCAGGGTTCCGTCGACGTTCGGCGTGACGGCCTTGGCCGCTTGCATCGTCGTTTGGAACGCGCTTTCGTCGAACGTACGGGGACCGACGATCTCGCGCATGAGATCGCTCAACTCGCGCTTTGTCCCTTCGATGCGAACCTTCGCCCGCCGCGGTAAGCGCGCGCTGAGACCGGCCACCGCCGCGCCGCCGCTGACCGCCGATGTCGCTCGCGACACATTCTCGTGATCGCGGTTTCGATCTCCAGCGGCTAACCCCGAGCCGTCGAATCCGCCACTCGCTTGGCGCGTCACGTCTTTTCGTCTGACCATCGTGCCTACTATCCTTCCACTTTCGTTGTGCGCGCAGTCATGAAGCGCTCATGCGTGAATGGACCATCGCTCCCATCCGAAGAACGACGCGGCTCTTACGGGTTGAGCCCCTGCGGCGCTTGCGTCCCGTCGATGCCGCCTTCGCCCTGAGTGCTGCGCGGTGAATCCACCGACTCGCGCCGTCTCACGAATCGCTTCCAGCGCGAATCGAACGAGCGACCGTATGCCCAAATCGACATCGCGCCCACGATCGTCTCGAAGGACCCGGCGATCGCATACAGCACGGGCTGATGCAGAAACCACGGTCCCAGCGCATAGCCGACGACCGGCGAGGACAACGTGCCAGCCATTAGGCCAAGCCGTGCAGGGTTGACTCCAACGGCTTCTTTGACGCCCGCGACCACGGGGTTTTGACGCATCGACAGCTTGCCCTCCTTGCCCAGTGCGCGCAGCAACTTGCGTTGGTTGAAGCGCGACAGACGAGCGTGCACCACCGTGCGCTCCTCTTGGGTGGCGCCGCTCTGTTCGAGCGACTGGTCGACGATACGCAGTAGATCCCGTTTGGAGATCTTCGCCTGATCGACCTTGTCGAGCAGCGCGCGCGTCTTCTCGTCGAGAACGAGATCCGGCGGTAGTTTGTTTTCGCGCTCGAGGCGCTTGTAGTTCTTTGCGAAATATTGGATCGAAAGTACGGAGGTGACGAACGATAGGAACACTGCGCTGGTGGAATACATGGCCCCGCCCGCGTGATCGCCGAGTTCTTTCACGACTTCGTCGATCGAACCGGCCATCCCCAGCGAAAGCGCCGCAGCGGGCCCCGCGATGGCCACTCGTTGCAGCAACTCTTGGTTGGAAACCCCCGCTTCTTTCAGCGCTGAAATCTCTGCGCTTTCGGCCGCCGCATCGTCGCCGGCGGCCGCTACCGCCTTCGCGACGGGACCGAGATTCAGGCCTTTTTCCAGGAGCTCGACGACAGGCGCCAAAACCGCTAGCGACGTGATGATCGCCTTGGCCCCTTCCGAGGTTCGATTGGCATCGTCAAACGTCATTCTGCGGCGCGCGTACTCGCGGCCGAAGAGTTCGTTCAACGAGTGATTGATCTGATCGAGCCGAGCTGCCTTTCCGCCGGCTGGCGACGCGGCCGCCACCGACATCGCACTTTTGGAAAAATCTTTGATCAAGTCGATCGACTGCTGGATGTCGAGCGCATCCTCGAGTGCGCTATCGTGCTGGCGCGTCGCGAGCGCGCTGCGGAACGGGTCGTCCTTGAACTTGGTCAGTGCAACGCGCTTGCTCTTGGCGTTATCCTCGCGAATCTTGGCAAGGTCGTCCTCGGTGACCGTCGGCTCGACGCCGGTTTCGACGAAGTCTCTAAACCAAGTCGAAATGAAGTTGTGCTGAGAGCTGTGCGCGACGTGCCGCATCGCGTCCAGCACGGCATCCGGTGTCTTCGTGCTGCGAATGAACTTCAGTTGCGCTCCCTCTCGCTGTAGCCCATGCAGTATCGGCGCGAGCTCGGGGTGCAGTTCGACAAGTCGCGCGACTTCTTGAGGCGCCGCATCGTTGATGTCGAAGCTCTGCTGCTCGAAGTGCTCTTCGATGAAGGCAGCGGCTTCCGGACCGCTTTCGATATTCAACGCGCTCAGCATCTTTTGCCGTGCAGCCAGCATGGCCTGGGCATCCTGCGGCAACTGCGCCACCACGAGAGGCGGCCAGTTGACCAAATGCTCGGCGTTGAATTCGAGCCATGTTTCACCGTCAACACGCAGCATCAGCGGCTGCAGCCAACTCGGCCCCCCCTCCGCTACGGGTGCAATATAGACAGCCTGACGCTCCGCATCGGTAAGGCTTTCGAACCACGCCTCCATCTGCGCGCCCTGAAGCTCGTCTGCCTTTTTTGCTCTCGCACGCTGACCGAGATGCGCCTCGACCTCGGCGATGCGCTGCGTTTCCGTTTTCACGCGGGGGATGATCCTTCGGGTAGTCTCTATCGCCCGGCGCGTTCTCGATGGCTGCGCGAAACCAACATGACGCTTGAGGGCGTTGGGACTGACCTTCACTTCCGCGGCGTCGGCAGCATCGAGCATCTGCGCGACATACTCGATGACGCTCTCGTCGGGGCGTGCCGCTTCGTTGCGATGTCCTTTAGCCGGCCGCTTTGTTCGTGGAGCGAGACCATCCGCACCCGTCAACGCACGCGCTGGTTGGGCTGCTGTGTCTAGCTTTTTTGCATCGAGATTGCCGTCGTTGCCGCGGTTTCTTCCGTCGCCAGAAGGCGCTGCATTAGCGGGTGGGATTGTGACCATCAAACTGCTCCGGGTGAGGTTCGTAGGGACGAGGGCCGCGTGCTATGCATTGCATTTCTGCCAATGGCATGTCAGGCAAAACGCCACGCCGACATCAAACAGCGGCACTGCGCGCGCACTTCACCGCTTCGTGGCCGATCACTGCTGTGAGTAAGACCTGCATGCGCAGACGATCTTCCACCGTGGCAATGGCGGGTTCCAATTCGAACGCATCGATCGCTCTGCCTGCGGGGCCAATGCCGAGAGAATTTGCCGGTACAGGCGGCGCGGCATGGGTGCCAGAGCTCGAAATCGTTCATCGGCTCGAATCACCTGGCGACAACATCAAGATATATGGCACTGAAACGGATCGGTGAAACTTTATCGCGATCGTTCTCGCGGGATTACCCCGCACACGAAGGCCGCTTCAGTGGAACGAAGATCGGCACTCCTGCGTCACTCGGCGTGTGCTGGTGAGTTCGTAGCGAATCATTTCCGCGTAGTGATAGACGTAATCCTTTCCCGGCGTGACTGCAGCCACGAGCGCGGGCCTGCCGAGTCTTCTTACCCAGAAATATTGCGGACGGACATAGTTGTGACGTTTCTGCTCGGGGTGAATTCGGAACGGAATCCTGCTGACGCCTCGAAAGCCGAGCGCCGATGCGACGTTCGGGAACTCGTCAGCATACGTGCCGTGGACTTCCACTTTGGATCCCAAATCGATCGCTTGCTGCAACGCCGAACGGGTACCTTATTAGCCACGTACAAAGGCAGCGCGTCACGCATCGTGTGCTCTCCGTGCCAGTCCAACGGGATGAAATCCTCGGGACCGGACACGAGTGCTTGAGCATGCGCTTGCACATAGCGACGGAAACCAACGATTGGGGTTCCGAGCGGATAAGCCGAGCGCTTATATTTTTTTAAACCTCCCCAAAGTTCGAAGAGCGGTTGACCGAGCGACGACGGCTCAACGCTTATACCGTCATCGCCGTTCATTCGAGAAACTCCTTGCCCGATATCGTTGAAAAACATCGTCAAGCCACTGCTAGGAACGCATCTCGTCGTTGATTGCCCCCAGCATGCCGTTCAGGTCCGTCAACATGTCTTGCGCGAGCCGAGTCAGGCTTCGTGCATGCTCTGCCGCAGGCGTGTCTTCTTCGCCATCTGCGACAAGCGAATCGGCCTCCCGTGCGGCTTTCACCGCCTCGTTCGTCAAGTGCGCCGCCGCCGATACGTCCTGAAGCGCAAGCACTCGCTTATGTAGACGCGACAGTTGCTCGTCCAAGACCTTGAAAGTCGTCTCGGCCCGCCGCTGCTCCAAGTACGCGACATCTTCGGCTTCGTGAAGCCGGGACGCTTCGGGGTTTTCGCGCGACGTCACTCGATCTAACGCGTCTTCCATCAATTGATCGAAGGGATCGTCCCCGCCTGCCGCACCCACGTCATAGTCCGCGAGCTCAGCCACGCCCGCGACGCTCGGCTCGCGCAACCATGTGGCCACGCGCATGGTGAACCCGTCGTCGATCGGGTCGACCTCTTTGGGAAAGCTGCCTCTCACTTCCTCGACTATCGCTTCCTCATACCAGCCCATCAGCCGTTCCTTGGCCTTCCCGGATACATGGATGGCCTGAGCCAGATCTTGGGCGGCGACACGTACCTCGGAGCGTGCCCGCATGTATGCGCTCCGGGTTTCGTGCAGCGTCGCGTCGACGGACTCGACGATGCGGGGCAAAGCTTGCGCACTCTGTTGCCAGGCGCGGTGCTCATCCGAAATCGAACGCGGCCCAGCGATGAGATTGGGCCGCCCGCTTACGGCGTCCGGTTCGTTCGTTGCAACGCCTTGCGCGTCACCCTCGACATCGGCGCCAGGCGAGAGAGCAAAGCGCGCCCCTTCCGATCGCGCGTCGTTCACGTCGTCGTCGCCGGCGCGTGGCCCGGTTTTCGACGGAAGATCCGTGCGCTTGTACCTTTTGAGCCCTTCCCAAAGTTCCGAGCTAGGTTGACGAAGCGGCGACGGGTCGACGTCCGCGCCCTCGTCGCCGTTCGGACCGATGTTAAATGGCTCGAACCCACCCCCGCCCTTTCCTGCCGGATTAATTCCTTCGCTCATGTATGCGTTCCAAGGTCAATTGTTTCGGTTTGAATGCATTCGTTACGCCCGTCGCATTCTGGTGTCGTCACTGGGAAAAGATCGCCCGTCCTTTCGAGGGACGAATCTCCGGGCCGGGCATCCGCGTGCACCATCGATCAAATGGACGGCCGGATTTGCGTCATCCGCATATTGTTCAGCCAAAGGTCTCGATACCCATGCACCCGGCCGTTTTGGCAGCGCTTGCTCTTTTCTTCGTCGATGGCGAGCTCGGGCATCCGCTCGACGAGCGCGGCCACGAGCACCTCGATCTGCATGATCGACAACATCCTGCCAATGCACGCGTGCGCCCCCATCCCAAACGTCAACGAGCGCCCCTCTTTTCGATCCGGGTCGATTTCATGGGGAGACTCGAACGCACGAGGGTCGCGGTTCGCGGCTCCCAGCAACAACAAGAGCTTGTCGCCGCGCCTAATCTTGCGGCCCCCTAGTTCGATGTCTCGGGCGGCATAGCGGATGATCGCGTGCGCGGCGGTGTCATAGCGCATCAATTCGCGTACCGTCGAGCGGATCGAAGAACTGTCGGCACACCACCTTTGCCAAATGCGTCGGTCTCTGAGTGCAAGCGCGACCACGTTGCCGATCGACACCGTCGTGGTGACGAACCCCGTGACGAACAGAAAGAGAAAGTTGCCCACTATTTCCGAGCGGCTGATCTCGCCTTGTCGTTCGAGCCGCAGAAAGCGGCTGACCGGATGGTCTGGCGTCGCGTCCCGATCGACGCTGTCGATATACGCTTCCAACATCTCGACGAAGTGCTGCGTGCCCTCCTCAAGATGCGCACGTTCGGCATCGGTCAGGAACAGCGAACCCATCAATTGCATCGCCGGCCCGGACGCGCGGAGCCAGACGAACGATTGTTCCGGCGCGATCCCGAGCATCCGGCAAATAGTGCGAATCGGCAACGCTAGCGCCACTTCGGCAAGATTGAATCGCGGCACATGCACGAGCGGTGCAAGCAGGCGCGTCACTTCCTGAGTCACGAACGCTTGAAGATCGACAACGGCTTCGGCGCAAAACAGCGGCGCCATCAACCTGCGCAGCCGCTCGTGCGACGCGGGACCTTGCAGCAGAATCATGTCCTTCAGGCATGCCGGGTGTTTCGAAGTCACTTGCGTGCGAAAGGCTTCATCGGAATTCTGAAGGATTCTGACGATGATCTCGTGGGACGAAATCAGCCATACGCCGCTGGCGTCCCGATACACCGGTTCAGTCCTGCGTAGATGCTCGTAGATCGGATAAGGATCGTTCGTGCCGTTGCCTAGGATCGACGGGATGATGCTGTCCACGGCCCAATTGGGCTCGCCGGATGTGGCGAGCGAACCGCGAACATCGTTCGGTAAAGGATTCATTGAGCGTGAACCAGCGTCTCGAGGTCCAAGCTGCACAGCGCCGCCACATGCCGTGCAATCTTCTCGGGAGACCAGTTCCACCAGGCGATCGACGTCAGCGTGGCGATGGTCTCTTCATCGAAGCGATAGCGAAGCACGCGCGCCGGGTTGCCGCCCACCACCGCATAAGGGGCAACGTCGGACGTGACCACGGCATTCGCGCCGATAATGGCCCCGTCGCCGACTTTCACGCCGGGTAGGAACGTCGCCCCGTTACCGATCCAAACGTCGTTGCCTATCACCGTGTCGCCCTTGTTATGTAGCTTCGCTCCGGGAATGTCCTGCGGGTCCTGCGCAAACAGATGAAACGGGAAATTACTGAACCAATCGAGACGATGATTGGCGCCGTTCACCAGAAATCTGACGCCAGCCGCGATCGAGCAGAAGCGACCGATAATCAGCTTGTCTCCGATCGATTCGAAGTGATACAGCACACTTCGCTCGAAGGCGTCCGCACCGTTGCGGTCCGCGTAGTACGTGAAATCGCCGATTAGGATGTTTGGGCGCGTAATCGCATTCTTTAAAAAAGTAACCGATGGAAGGCCTGGGACTGGATGGCATTCGCCTGGATTCGGAATGACGAAGGGCATGAATCGAATCGCGCAGTTCTCTAATCAGTGAGATCATGCGCGCAGATCGCGCCTGTGCATGCGATTGCCGCGAAGCACGCGCCGCCTCCGCGAAGACATGCGGTCGATCGATACGCCGGCGCCCGCCCCAGGCCCTCGGACTGAATGCGCACGTTCGGACTCGATTGACCGAGCCGAACGTGAACGCTTCCTTGCATCCGGCGATGCTCATCTAGCCAGTTCGGGCTAGGTTCGACGCCTTGGAGATATCTGGCGATTCAAGGCCATCCGCCTCCGGCGACGACCATTCATCGGTATGTCTAGATGCGGCGAAAACCGTTGTTGAATCGAGATCCTTTGAACTCATCCTTTGCGGCTTCTTCCGCCTCCTTCTGGCCCGGCAGATCAGCGAGATGCGCCGGCGTTTGCTGCGTCGTGGCGCCTGTGCCGGAGGAGGAGGACTGAGCGCTGCTCGAGTCCGTGGACGAAGAACTGCTTTTTCCCGCGACAGCAGAAGCAATACGACTAACAATTCCCATATGAATCTCCTTTGAAAGGGAGGGTTGACGGACAACACAAGTCTTCGGCAAGACGGCCGTCGAAACGGCCGGCCGGTCCGAATTTCTGTTCCTTTGGATGAAGATGCGGATGCTCAGCTCGAGCGCTCGGCGCCCTTCGCCCGAAAAGCCGGCTTCCGGTCCGGTCGTTCCGGGACTTCGCTCATTCAGCAGATCGACGCGCGTCACACTGCATGAATCCGAAGCCCGGAAACCGGCTAGCGTTTGCTCGAACGCTTGCGTTCACTGCTCGCCGGGGCGCCGGAAGGCCGACCGCATGCGCTCGGTCATCTGGCGTTGCTGCTGCGCCATGAGATCGAGCTGCCCGATGGCCAGATTCAATGGATCGTCATCGGATCTGGGCAGGCCACGCGCGTCTTGGTAGGCATGCGTCTTCGCCTGGAATTCACGCAGGTGCTGCAGTGTCGATTCGGCTTGCATCGGACGATCGAGGATTGCCTGGCACTCCGGATAGAGCGAAGCAAAATAGGCGAGCGTCTCGTTGGTCATCGTCATGTCGGCTTCGACCTTGTACTCGCCGCCGCCGCCCGGCGTGCCGTCGTAGCCGTTTTTCTCGAACGTATGACCCGTTAGCGTATACGTCGCCCAAGCCCCTTCGGTGAACGCGATCGCAATCGCCTTGGCCTTTTCGTGCTCGCCGATACGCTCCAGGCCTTCGACGGCCTTCAGGTTGTGCATGGCCCATATCCGCTTGCGCGTGTCCCATTGCTCCGGGCTCCAGTCGGCCGCCGTCGACCCAAGCCCGCCAGGCGTAGCCAGACGCTCCAGCACGGCAGAGACCTCCTCGACGGCTTCCGGCGTGTCCTCCTTCGTGGCGATGCCCGCCCAAAGCAGGTTGGCGATTTCCGCCGTATCGAGCGGATGCAGTTCGTTCTCTCGCAGGCGAAGGTAGGCGCCCACGTGGGCACGCCCATCCGGGGACGTTCTGATGAACGCACGCCGAAGCCCTTCGATCCGCTGGTCATGCACTTGCTGAACCTGTTCGGCCATGTCGTGATGTCCGGCGGCTTTCAGTGCGCGGACGATGACTTCCTCGGCTTTGGCAAGGTGCGCGTTTTCCTGCAGGGAGCCCATGAACGGCAATTCCGGGCGGCCATCGACGGGGTTGTCGTGCGCTACGCTCATGTCGATGCCGCTCGCCGCGCTTTGCCGGTAGTGCGCGTACACGAACTCGGGGTCGACGCCCGCCTGCAGCGCCTTACGCGCCGCTCTCACGTCCTCGACATAGCCTTCGGGCCGTGCGCCGTCCGCATAGTCTCGGTTCCGCAGGACGATGTCGCCTTCCGGAGTCATTGCGACGCCGTTGAAAACCTGTCCCGCGGTGATATCGCCGACACCGCGTTGGCGATTTCGGTATTCGATCATCATCGCCCGGAGGTAGGGCACCAGATGGCGGTCGTCCCCCAACGCCGTCGCGTAATCGCCGGCATTGAGCGTGAACGACATGGGCTGCACGCGGCCGCTGTACTGCGACTCATTGCCGTTGTGGACCTCCCCGTCCTGTTCGATCTCGTAAGCATCGTTGTCGAGGCAAATACGGGCACGATCGAATCTGCGGGCGGCCAACAGACCCTTGACCGTCGGAATGCCGTCCCACCCGTAGCGCGCGAACCAGAACCGACGAGACGGCACGGGCTGCGGTTGATGGGGCAATGGTCTCGTCGATGCACCCACCGGCGGAGTTCGCATATCGGTGACGTTCTCCTCGCGCATCCTCTCGACATGCGCGCCCAACGGCACGGCCGGATACGGCTCGTACTTCCAGGGCTCGCCGGGCGGGACCTGTCTCGTGAAGTTCTCTTTCAGGAAATCGGTCAGATCGAAGTCGGACCAGAGTTTGAGCGACTCGAGATCGAGTTCGTCGATCGCGACATCCTCTCCGCCAAGCTGGCCGGTCTTCTGGAACCAGTAGTCGGCCTTCAGTTTTTTGAAATCGCGCATGATCTGCTCAGGGTCGCGCTTGGGCACGCACGTAATGAACGAGATGCTGTCATTGCCGTCGAAGAACGCCCTGAGACGTTGACCGATCGCACTATGCGCGCCGTGGATGTCGGTACGAAGCTGGACCAGTTTGGCGAGATCGCCGTAGGTCTCCATGTGCGTCGGCACGAGTTTCGGTTCGACTCGCCACGCTTTGGGGTAACGGCTGAAGAGGCTGCGCAGTTGCTCCTGCATCGGCGACAATTTGAAGCCGGGCGCTGCGGGCGCAAACCGCGACGGCTCGTTCCTCTTCACCAACCGGCCGCGCTGCTCGCGCGGCGTAACCTGCTCCGGCGGCGTCGTGCCGTTCAAACGGTTCGGGCCCACCGGCGCACTGACCGGCTCGCTCGATCGCATCCTCAAGCCGCGCATCGCTTGCAAGAAATAGACGTAGGCGGCCGGGCCTCCGCCCTTGTGCGCTTCCACGGTGCGATGCTCCGTAATGTCGTAGTCGCCCCAGAAATTCTCGCGGGCCATCGCGTCGCGCATGGCGGCGCCTGCCATGCCAGGGTCGCCGCCGGCCTGCGCAATCGTTTTCGCGAAGTCGAGAAGATCGGCCAGTTTCCGTTGCTCCTCAGGCTTTGCATACTGCAGCACCTGCACGCTGCGCCCGCCTCGCGCCAGCGGCAATTCCGGCGGCAACGCCAAATCGGGTGCAAGCGGCGGCACCAGCACGTCGCTGCCCGCCTGATTCGACCGCCATTTCTCGTAGGTGTCCGGATCCATCGTGACCTGGCGATACACCCTGCCGGTGTCGTCTACGCTGAGCGTCACATTGCGGGAGAGCTTGACGCTGCGATCCTTCCATAACGGATGGAAGTAGGCGCCGAGCCCCGCGCTGCCGCTAATCGGCCCCGCCGGGGTTTGATGCGTGCCGAGCGGCAGGCCGGGCAGGTTTTGACTGACCCCGAACACGCCGAGGCTTCGCCCGACGTCTTCTTCCAAGCTGGTGATGTCCGCTCCCCCCCGCTGGCGGGCCGCCTTGTTGCCGCGCGATACGCCGATCTGCGGCGCGATGCTGGCCCAGCCGTTGGTCGGATGGTGAGGGATGGTGATGGCCGCGACACCGGTCAACAACGCGAAGGTCGCCTTCGAGTTTTCGGCGGCGCTACGTGGAATGACCGACATATGGGGATCGAGCCACGCTGCCTTCGTGAGGCCTTCCCACGATCCTTGCGCGAGTGCATCGACAGCCTTGCCCGCCCGTTGCTTCACCTGTTCGAAGGTCTCGTCTTTGTCGCCCGTGATGCGGATGGTCACGGCTTCCCCCTTCGCTTCCTCCGCATGGCCACCCACTTCACCCACCGCATAACCGCCAACGAGTTTGGGCACCAGATTCCATTGAGCGACCAAGCCCATCACTTTGGTGCGCGTGGTCCGATCCACCGAACGGACGGTGATATCGACATACGCTCCATCGGGCCCCTCGTTTGCGCTCAGCGAAACAGAACTTTCTCGCCCGCGCAGCTTGGCAATGGTCGGCAGCGGCGTGACACTCGGCACCCACGGGATGTAGCTCAACGCGTCGGCCACGAAGTTCGCCCATCCCGTTATGTTTCTACCGCGCACGCCGCTCGATGAAAACTCGATCTCGGAACCCGGTTGCATACCGTCGAGCAGGCTGCCGAAACCTTCGGCCCGGCTCGCCCAGCCCTCGTTCAAACGCGTGAGCGCTTTGATGGGGTTGCCGACTGCCGAATCTTCCTCGAGGCCTCGTGCGCGTGCCATCGAGTGCAACGAATCGATATCGAGCGGCTCGGCGATATCGGCGGCGATGTCCTGCCACACGGGAAGGTTTTCCAGTGTCTTCCTGTCGATATTGAGCAACTCGGCAGTTGCCTTTGCGATCTTGCCTTCGGCAAGATGCCCGACCCTCATCGGGGCACGAAATCCCTTGCGGTCGATGCGCTCGCTCATGACCGTGAGTTTCGCGACCAGTGCTGCGTCGGCGATCACGTCTGCGCGTAGCGTGTCCGGCCTCTCGCCGGCAGTTGGCAAACGCCTTCTCGCATCCTTCGAGATGCCGCTCATGGCTTGCTGCGTCAGGGCATCCATGAGGCGCTGGTCGTTTACCGGGAACCGCTCGCCTTTGAATGCCCGCGCGATCCAACTCGCCGGCTGACCGCCGCGGCCGAGAATACCCCTTACCGTCTTGCGCACGTTGGACAGGGTTTCCGTATCCGTCACCTTCGCGCTGCGGAAAAGAAAGGCGGCTTCGATTTGATCAGGGGTCGGGTTGTCCGATTGCACGGCGAGCAGCGCGCGGGCTGCGAGTGCAATGCGGTCCGCTTCCGGAGAGCCGGAATCAAGCGCCTGCCGCGCCAATTCACTCGCCTCTTCCAGGTTTGTCGCTCGTCCGTTGGCGGCCGGGTGGGTGATCAAATGTCCCGCGGCCGTCAGCGCGGTCGTCATGCGCTCGCGTTGTTCGTCGGTATCGGTCGGTTTCACCCACGGCGATGGCGCCATCGCCTCCAACACTTTCCAACCCAGCGGCGTTTTGGCTAGTGCGCAGTGCGCCTCGAAGATATCGGCTTGCGTCGTGGGGTCGGCTTGCTCGGGATGATGCCAATTGCGAATGGCCGCCGCAGCGCGAGCAGGATCTTGACGCGTCGCATTGGCAAGGACGAACGTGAGCATCACGCCGTGCGAATGACGATGCCCCGTAGCGGCCTGCATCCCCAGCAGCGTCGCGCAGAGCTGCACATGCTCGGGATTGGCCGGGTCCAGACCTGGGAACGACGACGCAATGGTTTGTCGCGCCAAATCCTCTTGCGCCAAAATGCCCTCATCGCCAAAGGCGGCAGACGAATAGCCCGCGACGCTTGCGAAGTGAGCGTTGATGGCATGCTCGAAATCCTTGGAGAAGTCCGCGACCTCGGTGCCCTTATGCCGGCGAAGCCCCCGTAGCAAGCCCGCTCGCTTGGGCACCTCCGGCGCGACGAGCGGGGGCGTGCCGCCAGGGCCGTTGCTCGCGCCGTTAGTCGTAGTGAGCGATCGAGCGGCGCCGGACGAGCTCGGACCAGAAACTTTTCGCGACGCCATACGCGTCTCCTTTTTGCGTTCTTTAGATTCGATGGAGTTCTAGCAGCCACCTCGTCCATTCGCGCGCGACTCTGGTCTCGAGGCCGGAGAGTCGCGCGTGGACGAGTGCCGCGATGGGTCTACTACGGCGCTATCGGGACAAGATCTCTACGCTGTCGCGGTTGCACGTACTACTGTCCGTGCAGACTGCTTGCGATCCATCTCTGAGAACGTTGTTCGATCCAATCAGCACGACATTGCCGTTCTTGTCGACATGGTCGACGATCTCGACATGCTCGTCGCCGCCGACGATGCAGACATCACCCCTTTTCGCGTGGCTCTTGCTCACCTCATGCCAGCCATCCTGATGCAAGAGCTCATTCTTGAGCGTGGCGACGCTGTTGGTATGTTGCGACTGCGGGATCTCGCCGGCTTTCACGAGAACGGCCGAGGCGAAATTCGCGCAGTCCACGTGATCGGAGATGCCGTGATCCATTTTCACGTCCTGGTTAGCGACGATCGAGTCCGCGGAGCGGCCCTGCAATTTCTCGGCAATGTCCGCAGGGTTGCCGCCGGGCGCGATGGGCGCATGACTGCCACCGCTATCGGCCGCGGAATAGTTGACAGGCTGCATGTGGCTCCCGCCACCGCTGCCGCCGCCGGTGCTGTCACCGCCGCTGCCAGCCGATGACATCGCCTCGCTCATCCATGAAATCAGAGCCGACAGAATGGGCAGCAGCGCACTGATCAAGCCGCTGTTGAACGAACTGCCCGCAGAGCTTGAATTCGCGCCCGAGGACGAATCGATTTGCTTCCACTCTTTCTCCCATTGGGCGAAGTCCGCCTGCGAGGAGGACGGCGTTGGTTGGAAGACTTCCGGCGTCGTGGTGAATGTCGCAGTAAGGTACGAAGTTGCCATGGCTTTCCCTTGATGAAATAAACCCGCAGGCGCCCGACAGATCGCCGCGATCCGTTGGTGGCGCACAAGAACGAACTTCCTATCCAGCTAGCGGCAAATCACGAGAAAGAACGACGTGGTCGCCCACTGGGGTCAAGCTGCTGCTATGCTCGCGAAGCAATGAAGCGTCGCTCCGCATCGAGAACCGCGGGTTAAGCGCTCTCGTCGCTGTCGCCGTCGCCGTCGTCTTTGTGATCGCTCTTTTTCAATGCCGAAGCGAAGCCGCCGGCCCCATTGCTGCCCATCGCCGCCGTCATCGACGTCATCGTCGCCATCAGCGCGCTGAGCATCGGTCCGTCCATCGAGCTCGAGCCGGAACTACCGTCCGCCCCGCCGATGCCTAGTAGCGATTCGGCGCCGTTCACGATTGGCGAGATGCCGGTCACGTCGCCCACCACCGACGCGGCACCACTGAGAATGTCTCCGATTGACATGGATTTTCCTCGGCGTAGTTGAAGGGCCCCGTTGCATCGTCTGCCATACGCCGCCGGCGTGGCTCCAACTCACGGGGTAACTTACTATGACGCCAATCGAGATCGCGAAAGGTGCAACCCGCGCATCGGTGCGTGGAAAAACGAAATTGCTGGGTGAAAAGCGAACTGAAAGCATCTGTCGCGCTAACATGCGACGTGTCCCCATATGAGCCTGCGCCGGAAATGAAACATCGCGCCCCGCCCCGCTTCGCTCTTCTCGTAAACCGCGTGGCATCGATCGCGCTGCTTACGAGCGCCGTCGCCGGCTGTGCCGACCCGTCCTCGGCGCAGCGGGCCGCCCGTCCCAGCGAGCCGGTTCTCCCTTCGAACGACACGCTGCCGGCCTCGCTGCGGGCGGCGCCGCAGGAAGTCTTGCAAGAAGCGCTGAGTGCAGTAGGCGAGTCGACGTACGAATGCCGAAGCGAGGGCAGCCGCTTGTCTTGGGCCCTAGCGGGCTCCGACGCGACGCTCGTCGATCGCGCTCGGCACAGCGTGGGCACGGTCATGCCCGGTCACAACTTCATCGCGTACGACGGGAGTCGATTCGCCGGCGCCCCGGCCGGCGAAGAGATCGTTACCGCGGGCGCGTTGACGTGGCAGCGCCTCGTCCCGCGCGATGAGCCCGGCGCGCACAGCGATCGCGGCCGCTTCGCCGCGGTCACCTCCGTGCAGCGCGTGCTGACTTCGGGAGGCGTGCCGCCGGTCGCCTCCTGCAGCCAACAAGGACAATCGCTGCTCGTGCCGTACACCGCAACGTATCTTTTTTATCGAGCGGCCGAAGCCGGAGCCGCCGATGCGGTGTCGACGGCGACACGTTGATCCTCAGCGCGCCATGGCAGCGGCCAGCTCGACTCCCATCTGCTCGAAGCGCACTCGTTCGCCGCTTGCGAACGCCAGACAATGCGCCCGCAACGCGGGCCAATCCTGCACATCGTCGAACAGCCGCGCGAGCGCCTTCTGGTCACCGTCGGCATCGGTGCACGCGGCATACCATCCGTCTAATCCGGCCTCGGTCAGCAACCGTTCCACGCGTTCGTCCAGCGTCAGGCCGAACACCGGCACGCCGCGCGCCAGCGCCAGCACGGCCGCGTGATACCGCGTGGTCACCACGCAGCTCGCGTGCGCAACGACGCCGGCGACATCCTCGAGCGCAGCGACCCCGCGTGCGACGATCGGCAGTTCGAACTCGAGCTGCGCCGCGATATCGGCGCATGCGGGGCGATCCAACTGCTCCATCGCGACCAGCACCGGCGAAAAGCCTCGGGCGCGCAATTGCACCGCCATCCGCGCGAAACGCATGACGTACTCGCGGTACGCGTATGCGCGCTCCTTGTCCCACGTGTGGAAATAAGCGCCTGCATAACGAGGCGGCGTACCGATGTCTTCGGCCGAATCCGCCGCGGCCGGCAAAGCGCGCGCGGTCACCGGCCACCAGAACGGATTGCTCGGGCATAACGCCGCGACCTTGTCACCGAGCCCCGCAACGCGCGCCGTTCGCGAGGGCGCATACGTCCACGCGCAATCGGCGCCGGAGCGAGCGGCGATACCGAGCGCGGCCAGATCGCGCCTGGCTGCGTCGTTCCGGCAGAGGATGTCGACGCCGTCCGCGCTCTGCTGCGCAAAGCGAGTGAGTGCGTCGGTCATCTTGCCGCTATCCACCCCGTACGCGAAAGCGCGGCTTCCATGGGCGACCGCGAGCGCCGCGCCGCCGATCAGAATGCCCGCAAGTGCGTCTGAGAACTTCGACGTGTACGTCGACCCCTCGACGTTGATCACGAGGTCATACGCCGGCATCGCGTAGTCGAGCGCATCGGGTATGTAAGCGGCGTGCAGAGGCATTTTGCGGACCGACGCCAACACGGGATGATCGAGCAGGCCGCCGAGCACGAACAGTTCGAGTTCCAGGCGCCGCGGCGCGAACAGGCGATGCAATTGGCGGATCGTTTCGATCGTCCGCAGATCCGCGCCGGTGTTGCCCGCGCCGGCATAACTGAGCAACAGTACGCGCAAAGATCCGTCCGGCCTCGTTGCTTGCGACCGTTGGACGGATCCTTCGCGACGCGAACGCTCGCGTGCGGATTCGATGCGCGTCAGCATATCCTCGAGAAACACGGCCTCGGGTCGATCCGCGCGCTCGTAGCGTTGCAGCGCCGCAAGGGATGCGGCCGATCGCCGGTCGGCGACCTCGGATATCGGTGCGCTCATCGCATGTGCGCCTGTTGCTGTAGCGTGCTAGCGAGGACCCCCAACTGTTCGACGGCCGAATGCGCAGGCACATCGACTTCGACGATCGTGACGCCCGCATGAGCGCGGGCCGCCGCAAGGGCTTGCCTCAGCGATAACCGATCCTTCGCATGCGCATAGGCGAGTCCGAAGCCACGCGCGAGCGCGTCGAAATCGATGCGATACGGATTGCGGATGGCTCGCTCGAAGCCCGGCGCGGTCGATACGGGCAGAAAATCGAAGATCGCCCCGCCACGGTTGTGCATCACGCAAACGCAGGCCGGCGTGCTCAGCCGCTGTGCGCTACCCAAGGCCGGCAGATCGTGCAAAAAAGCCTGGTCGCCAATCACGAGCAGCCCCGTGTCGCCGCGCCCGATCACTTCACCGAAGAACGTCGACAAGGTGCCGTCGATACCGGATACGCCGCGACTAACGTAGCACGTCTGCACATCTTCGCGATTGTCGTAGAGGATATCGGCGTGCCGCACCGACAGTGAGTTGCCGATGTGAACGAACACGAAGCCACGCGTAGCGAAAATCTCCTGCGCGGCCACGACCTCGCCCCAGGGCAGAGCTTGCACGACCTCCTGCCGAATCGTACGCCCGCGCTCGGCAAGCGCAGCCCAGGCGTCGCGCCACTCGCGCGATACGCACCGCGCTTGGACCGTATCGGGGCTGCCGGCGCTCACCTGCTCGATCAGCGCATCGCCAAGCATCGCAAGGTCGCTCGCAGATGGTGCAACGAGCACATCGCGCGGATCGAGCATCGGATGCAGATAGTCACGCTCGCAAGCACCGCGCGCAACCTTGATGGTCGGCGCCGGGTGCGCGCTCAAATACGCAAGCACGGGCGGCGAAACGGGCGCGAGGCCGAGACGGACGATCAACTCGGGCGGGTATTTCGCGAGCGGCGAACCCTGGGCCAGGACATCGAAGCCATTGACGACCAGCGCGTCGCCGTGCCCGTCGCCAGCCAGGCCTGCGCGCACTCCGCTCGATGCATCCGCGAGAATCGGAAAACCGGTCGCGCGCCCCAGTGCGAGAATCGCGTCGGGCGCCACAGCGGGGTCCGGCCCGGCGACGATCAATCCGCGCAGCGGCCCACTACCGCAAGAGGAGGAACGTGCGAGCACGCGCGCAACGATCTCGCCGGGCGTCTGGCCGGCGCCCGGCTGGCGCCGGCCCCGAGGATCCCAACGCATCGGCTGCGCGCCAGCGAACGTAGCGGCCTCGCGGGTGGCCGGGCTCACGGGCGAAGGTTCGCTCGAATCGAACACGCCCCCGAGCGGCAGGTTGACGTGGACCGGCCCTTGAACACACGCCGCCACCGTGCGCGCCACCTCCTCTTTCACTCCGGCAATCGCCGCGGGCTCGTCGATGGGATCTGGCAAGTCCAGTTGGCTGCGCACGAACGCCCGGCACGCGCCGATGTGATCGCACATCTGACCGAACCCCGCGCCGCGCAAATGCCGTGGCCGGTCGCAACTCAAAACCACGAGCGGGAGATGGCATGCCTCCGCCTCGATCAGCGCCGGCACCAGATTCCCGACGGCTGAGCCGGACGTGGTGACGATCGCGACCGGTTCATCGGTCGCCTTCGCCATGCCTAGCGCGATGAACGCGCCGCTGCGTTCGTCGACCGCGTTCACCCGCTCGATCACGCGTGCGTCGGCGTCCAACAGGATGCACAGCAGCGACGCCCGCGCTCCGCCTGAGAGCACCACGCGCCGAACGCCGAACTCACACACCGCGTCGACGATGCATCGCAACCAGACTTCGTTCAACGACAGCGGTGTCGACCGTGCGCAGTCGTCAACCTCGCTGCGCAAAACCGAGGTGGCCCCGCTCATCGGCCCGCCTCCATCTCTGCTCGCGCGACGACGCGCTGCGCAGCGTCGCAGACGCCGGCATCCCCCGCAGCCGATTCGTTCGCGATCAGCCGCTCCATGATCCGTCGCGCGCGGATCGCACCCGCGTCGATCGACAGCATCACGGGACGCATGGCCCAAAACTCGCGTGTGCCGATGGCTCGCTGCTGGGCCTCGAGCATCGGCAAGTCCTCGTCCCTGAACGGCGCCATCAAGCCCTCGACCGAGCTTTGAACCAGCGCCGCGCCGGCCTCGCCCATTTCGCGCGGCAGGCCGAATGCAAAAAAGTAGTGCGTGCTGGCCTCGGTTTCCGGCGTCAGCCAATGCGCCGATATGCCAACTCGCGTCGCTTCGAGCGGCGCATCCGTTTCACGCACGCGAACGACGATGGTCAAGAGACCGGGCGGCTCCCAGCGCACATCGAGCCCGCGATCGGCCCGCTTGCCCGGCGCCACGCTGAAGGCTTGCGCGACGAACGGCTGCAGCATCTCTGCGCTCGTTTCGCGGCACACCCATACTTTGTCGCCGTCGTCGGCGTGGCGCAACGTGGCGCGCGCCAGGGCGTCGCTGCCCAGCGTGTCGGGATGCAAGTACTGAAAGTGGCTCAAGTCCAAAAGGTTATCGGCACTCAATTGATAATTGGCCTGCGTCAGCAGATAGCCTTCGCTCGTGAAGTATTGGTCCGGATCGAGAAATGGAAAATCTCGTAGTGGCACGCTATCGGCCAGCTCCGGATTCCCCGGCCAAATCCAAACCGCGCCATAACGCTCACGGGTGGGGTATCGACGTACCGTCGCGGCTGAAGGCAGCTTGCCGTCGCCATGCGGATTGAACACGCAACTGCCCGTCGCGCCAAAGCGCAACCCGTGATACGGGCACTCGAGCGCGCCGTCGACGACGCGCCCGCGCGACAATGGGGCAAAGCGATGCGGGCAACGGTCATCGAGTGCAACCGCGGCACCGTGTTCGTCGCGGTAAAGCACGACCGGCCGATTCAGCAGTGTGCGCGAAAAGGGCGAGCCGGCCGTGACCTCCTTGCTGAAGGCAGCGACATACCAAGCATCGTGAAGAAACGCCATACGAGTGAACTCCGCGTCAAACGCCGCGCACAATCGGGCAATGTGCGGCGGCATATCCGTGGCGTCCATGATAAGGATGCGCCGTAGCAATACGTTCAACAATTCTCAGATTGCCTTCCTACGGAAAACAGTAGCTTTTCTCGCCTTCCATTTGCCCATTTCACCAAATAAGCTAACAATAAGCTGACCGAAATAAATACCCGCTCTTATTCAGGCAACAGCAAAACTTTACCGATTTTATGCAGCGCCCGAGAAGCTACAAACGGTTACAAACATGATAAATGCGGCACCTCTACTATGGCGTCGTTCGCTCCGAACTCGATCGCCGGGTTGCAGTTCTCTTTGCGAGGGAGTCCGGCTGGCGATCGGATTCACACGGAGGAAGCATGATGCTCGCAGTAATGACCCAAGACGCCGCCTTGTTCAGCTTGATCTGCCAGTGCCTCGAAGCGGAGGGCACGCAGTGCAGCCGGTTTGACGATCACGTCGCGCTTGCGCGCGCGGTGTATCGCGAGGATTACGGTGCGATCCTCGTCGACGCGGCCGCGGGCATCGATCCCATGCTTCCGGTGCTGGCTCGCCGAGCTTGCTATGCCGACCGTCGTGCGCCGCTCATCGTCGTGGGCGCATCCGACGATCGGAACACCATCGCGCAACTCGTCGATGCGGGCGCCGACGATGTCGTGCTCTCCCCCATCGATCCACGCGAGCTCGCTTTGCGCGTGCACATCGCGCTGCGGCGCTTTCAGCCTGCTCAGCCCGGCGATGCGGACGACCGCCTGGAGTATGGCGCCTATCGACTGGACCGCCGCACCTGCACCGTGTTCGTGGAAGGGGAAGCCATCCGGCTCACCACCCGTGAGTTCGCGATTGCGTGGCTGCTGTTCTCGCGTCCCGGCGAATACGCGAGCCGCCGCCATATCGCGGGCGCCGTTTGGAGCAGTTCCGAAGATATCGTGGGACGCACGCTGGAACAGCACATTTACAAGCTGCGCAAGAAGCTCGATCTGAGCGGCCAGCACGGCATTCATCTGCGCACGATGTACGCCCATGGCTATCGCGTCGAAATGGCCGAGGTCAAAGACGCCGATCCGGACATTTCGCCCGTGGCGCTCGCGCCGAGCAATGTCACGCCCCTCGCACCGCGCGCGGAGAAAACCGAGCGTCTTTCCCATCACGCCGCCTGTGCGGAAATCCATCCCGCCGACAGCGAGACCGCGCGCAATGCGCCGTCTTGGCCCGACCCGGCGGCGGCGGCCGTGCGCGCCGCGTGCAGCACCGGCACGGCGAAGGCCATGTGTCTCACATGGCCCGAGGTTTCACGTTCGCCGTATCGGCGCGGCAGCTAGACTAGACCTCGGCTAGACGCCGCGCGCACGGGCTCAGAACTCGATGATGCGCGGCGACAACAGGAACAGGCGTTCCATGTGGCTGTGCTGGTCGTTACGCGTGCGAAACAGCGCGCCGATGAGCGGGATCTTCGACAACCCCGGTACGCCGGTCTCGCCGTTGGTCGCGCTGTCGAGCCGGTAGCCGCCGATCAACAAGCTCTCGCCCTGCCCCACGAAGGCTTCGGTATTGATCGTGCTCGTCGTGATGATGGGGATGTTGTCGACGCTCTGGCCGGTCAGCGAGCCATCTTCGACATGAACGTTGAGCTTGATCTGCATTTGGCCGTTCTCTTCGACGACGAGCGGCAGCACGCGCAGCGAGACGCCCGTCGACACGCTGTAAAGATCGGCGGACGTATAGCCCGACACACGCACGAAGAAGCGTGTTTGGTTATCCATGATCGCCTCCACGTTGTTCAGCGTCGCGACCTTCGGACTTGCATCGATCCGTGCCAGATTGCTCTGTTGGAGCGCATCGATTCGCGTGAGCAGATAGCGGCCCGCATTGCCGAGCACCGCCGTGAGCGAGGCGCCCGCGGGCGTCGTATCGATAACGGTCGTACCATCCGCCAAGGTCTGCGTGCCGAACGTCGGCTGGATGTTGCCGTTGTAACCGTTTTGTTGCGTCGTGCCGGTGCCTGTCTGCAAATCGACGTGGCTGTTGTGCGCACGCCAATCCACGCCGATCTGCTTGAGCGCGTTGTCGTCGATCTCGATGATGTGCGCTTCGATCTCGATCAGCTTCGGCTTCACGTCGAGCTTCTCGATCAACCCCTGATACTGCCCCTCGCGCTGCGGCACGTCGCGAATCAAGACTGAGTTCGTTCTTGGATCGGCTTCGATCACCGGCAACGATTGCGGTGCGCTTGCGGAGAAGTCGGCGCTGCCGCTGCTGCCATCGCCGCCATAGAGCGTGTTGGAAAGACCCGACAGCATCGGCATGCCGGACGAAGCGCTACCTCCCGCTCCCATGCCGCTCAGCAGGCCCGACAGCCCCGTCCCAACGCTGCCGTTGCTAGGCATGGCGTTCGGCAATGGGGGGTTGATGCCTGCGGTCAGGCCGTTGCCGGCCGCGCTGCCGCTCACGTCCTGCATGGGCTGCATGCGCTGCATCGTCGGTTCCTTGGCAGCCCGATAATCGAACCCGCCGAGCGCCCCCGGCCCCGCGCCGTTCGCGCCTTTCGGGTGATACATGCTGGACAGCACGCTTGCAACGCCCGGCACGGTCACCGACTTTCCATCTATCTCCACTTTGTGATCGGCCGCCCACGCGTGCTGCAGCTTGAACACGCGAATCACCGAACCGGTGCGCTGGTCGGCGTTTTGATCGAGCCGCTTCGCGACTTCGGCCACGAGTTGCACGTAGGGCGCCGGCCCGCTCACGAGCGCCGTGCCTTGACTCGCGTCATAGACGATGGGGAAACGCGGGCTCTCGATATGCAGTTGCGCAAGCGCGCTGTTCAGATCGTCGGTGCTGGCATGATCGAGCTTGATCACCTGACGCGTCACGCTATTGACATCGCTGATCGACAGCACCACGCCGTCATAGAACCATACCAAGCCGAACGTCGACGAAAGCGTGTCGAGAAAGCGCTGGGGGGACATATCGAAATGTCCCGTCACCGTGCCATGCACGTCGTTCGAAATCGTCGCGGGCACGCCCTGGCCGGCCGCGAAATCGCGCAATACGTCTTTGAGGTCTCGCCCCTCCGCCGTCACGTGAACCATGTTGCCATGCCATTTGATCGGCGCCGCGGCATCGGCGATCGTTCCCGCACCGACCAACGAAAGGCACGCTGCCGCCCAGGCTGCGCACATGAGCCGTTTTTGCTTCATTGTTTCCCCGATCGAAAAGTAAACCGCGACAATCACGCCGCGGCGTTGCAAATAAACCGGCGCTAGCCGTGCGCCGGACTGCCGGGCTTATCGTTCTAGCGTTTCGGAAGGTGCTTCTTGAAACTGCCTGCGATAACCGCTGACGAGCGTCGAACGGTTATGCACGCCCCACTTGTTCGCCGCGTTCAGCACGTTGCGATCGCTCACGGCGGGGTCGTTCAACAGTTCGGCGCGAATGCGCTCCATGCGTTGACGCCGAATCAATTCGGTCGGCGACAAGCCAAGGAAGTTTTTGAAGGCGCTCTGCAAGGCGCGCTCGGTGACGCCGATTTCGGCAGCTACCTCGCGTACCGATAGGTCATGGCGATCGAGGTTCTCTTGCAGATAACGATAAGCGCGCCGGTACTTTGCCGGCAGCCGTGCGCCGACGTCGTCGAGCTGCGGCGCCGTGCGGGCGGCGCGGTTCGCGAACGGCGCGATCGCCAATGCGTCGTCGCGCAAGCATTGCGTCGTGATCAATGCATAGCGGCTGTAGTACTGCATCGATTCGCGGGCCCGCCCCTGCGCCTGGCGCAACTTCGAGACGCAGTACAAGTACTCGAGCTGGCGCCGTCCAATGGCGCCCGCGTAATCGACGCGATGCAGCGGCTCCATCAGCATCTCGGCCAATTGCGGCGCCTCCAACGCAAGTGCCGCGAGCACGACCTCGAGCCGCGTCGTGCAAGCGTACTCGTTCAATCCGGCCCGCTGCGCCCAGTTCAGATGCGCGATCACGCCTTCCATCGCCGCACGGCTGCCGGCAGCGAGCTCGCGCAGGTCGCGCAAGTAACCGATCCGATGGCGCAGCAGGGGCGTCGCGACGCGCATGGCCTGCGCTTCGCAGATGTCGGCGCCATCGCCCGCGGCCGCGCCCGTCGACGGGCGCGCATCGACCATCCCCGATCGCCAATAGACATGATCGACGAGCGGCGCGCAAGCCAGCAGTTCTCGCTGCACGGCAAGGTCGAAGCGCAACGTCGCAATCAGATCGCGCCAATGGTTGGCGCCGCTCTCGCTCGATGCCTCGACCAATTGCGCCAGCTCGTCCAACGCGTCGGATGCATCGCCGGAGCGGCCAAGCTGGTGCAGCGTGCAAATGATGCCGAAGCGCGCTTCGAATTGCAGCAGCGGATGGATCTCCTTCTCGTCCATGACGCGCGTGAAGCACGAGAACGAGGTGGTGAGCCGATGCCGAAAGAAAGCTTGCCAGCCCGCGTTGCGGCACGATGCGGCGCGAATCGCATAGCGCGGCGAGCGAATCGCTTTCTGTGCGCGTCGATATTGCTCCTCCAATTCGTCGCCGATCCCGCTCACCATTTCCAGATCGGCACGAAGCTGTAGCAACCACGGCAACTCCTCGCTGCGGTGCCCGCCTTCGAGCCAGCGGCTCGCCTGGGTGCGGGCTGCGCTGAAATTGCCTTCGCACAGTTTGTCGAGAAATCCGTCGGGCAGGCCTCGCACCGAAAGTGCGGACGCGAGAGGGAAATAGGCGGCCGTAAACATCGCGCAACTCCTCGTGAATGTGCCACGCTCGCGCTTCGATGGCGTGAGCGCACGGGAAAGAGACGTGGCGCTCACCGCATTTCGATTCGCTGAGTCAGCAGCGCGACCGAGAGTGCAACCCACAAGGTGCAACCGATCGCATTCGCCTAATTTAGCGAAATGCGATTTGTATATCCCTCAACAAATCTGATTACCTCCGTGAAATTGAGAAGTATTGAGGATTGTTCGAGAAATCGCGTAAAACGTGCCGACGCCAGCCCTTAAAACTACGAAACGGCCCCGTCGCTCGGCATTGCCGGGACCGCTTCCAACGCTTGATACAACTGCGTCAATGCATGATTTGCTTGGCCCGCGAGTTCCTCGGCGAAACGCTGCACTTCCGGCGTGCCGGTTTGCGGTCCGTGTGCGGATGGCGCAGCGTTGAGTGCACGTTTGACCGCTCGCGTCGCGTGCTGCGCAAGTTCCCATGCCTCGCGAAGGCCGACGATCCGTGTTTCATAGGCGTCCATGGGGCCCGGGCGAGCCTCGTCGAATGCCGTGTGCGTGTCGAGGCCAGGTCGCAATTGCCGACGCGCATCGGCCCGGGCTTGCTCGCTCTGTGCCACTGCGCTGCGAGCGGCCTTGCGCTGCGGCAGCGCCTTCGACGCCGCAAGTCGCGTTTTGCGCAGCTGCGCGTCGAGGTCATCGACGATCGCCGAGACTTGCCGCGCGGCCGCTTCCAACACGTCGCGGCTACCAAACCTCGATCCGTCGATGCCGGCGAACGTTCGATCGGACATGCCCGCGTCTTGCGGCAGCGCCGGCTCGTCGCGGAGCGTGGCCAGCGGGACCATTGCGGAATCGTGGAAGCGATGAGCGTCCGGCGCGACGTCGAGCCGCGCGCTGGGGAAGTGCGCCGGGTCTTTCTGCGCTCCCCCCTCGTAGCTGTTCGGCGTGGTGTGGATAAATGGCTTCGGCGGCAGTTCCCGCGCGCGCGCGCTCGGCAGCTCCGCTCGACTCGCACGCGTAACCAACCTCGGCGCGCCATGGATAGCGGCAGCGACGCCTGCCCCGGCGGCATCGAGTTCCGCATTCAACCGTGCGATTTGTTCCTCGGCGAAGCGATCTACCGGCCCCTTCTTGGCTTCGAGCGTCCGGTGATTGCCGGACGGAGCCGCTGAAAGCGCGCGGCGGCGAGGGCCGCCTGTCGCGGGTGCGTTCGGCAAGGGCCTGCCTTGGACCCCTTCGCTTTGCTCGCCGTCGAGGGCTCGCGCGGCATTCGTTTCTTCGTAGCCCGAAAGCCCCGATAAATTGCGTGAACGGGAAGGTTTGACCGGCAGTGGACGCACGTCCCTCGAACTACGGCCCTCTGCCTGCGAGGGCTGCTCGGCGTTGCCGCTGTTCCAGCGCGGCGCATCCCGTTTGATGTTTTTGTCCATGGCTGTCTATCCACATAGGGTATGCGCGTAAGCTACGACATTCCTACGGAAAACAGCCAAGGTGATGCGAAGCGCCGGAAGATTCGGCGAACCCCGCGTGTTGGGACCACGCGGCGCTACTCACGAGTGCGGCCGCCGCACGAACTCACTCCCACTCTTTGACCAAACGCCGATGGCCTTCCCGCGCTTCGCTTTCGGTCGCATGACGCACGCTCGCGAGCGGTCGTTGCGTGTCCACGTCGAACACGACCGATTCGAAAAGCTCGAGGGCGGCCGGATCGGATGCGCTTTCATGCTGAACGCCCAACCAAATCGTCGAAATCCAGCGGCCGTTCGGCAGCGTGGTCTTCTCCACCTGCGCGTAGCTCGCATCGCCTTGCAACGCTCGCCACGTGTTCGCATCCGTCGGCGTGCCGTCTCTCAAGTAGTAGGTGTTCGTCATCATCTGCCTTTATGGTTCGACCTGCCATTCCGTGAGTCTATGCCGTCGCTTCGCTCGGAATCAGCTTTTCCAATCGAGACAAATCCTGCTCTTTGAGCTTCGGCGCGAGATGCTGTGCAATGAACTGCCGCGTCTTCCAGCCGAAAAACTCCAGATACGAAGTATGATTGGGACGCTGCAATCCGGAGGCCATCCCGACGAAAAAGACGTCGTGCTCTTTCCCGTCGACATGCAAACGCGTACACAGCGCGCTCTCATCGAACGCCGGGTCGTCACCGTGCACCGGCACTTTCATCTCCGGCGTCAATTTAGACGCAAGCTTGCTCAGAAAATTCGCACTGGCCGATTTCATGCCCATCGCGAGAATCACACGCCCGCTTTGGAGCTCATGTAAGCTGCCGTCCTTGTCGCGAACCGCCAGCGAAGATTGCCCCGCTTCGTCTCCCGCTGTGATCGTTTCGAGGCGGCCGGGTTGCACATGGACGAGTCCTTCATCGAAATACGGTTTGAGACCCGCGTAGGGTCCCCACAAACCGTTATCGATATCCTCGCGGCTTTTCGGGCCAATCCATACGATCTTGCGATCGCCGAGCAACTCGCGCATCGACATGCCCGCTTTCTCGGCGACCTCGCGAATGCGCAGCAACGGGGTTTTGGACGAATCGCCCCAGCCGACGATCGTGATGTCGCCCGGCGACGCGCGCACGATGTCCAAAATATGCTCGTCCGGTGCATCGACCGTGGCGCGCAGCATGTCTTCGCTGTGCATCACCGCTTGATCCGGCAGCGCTCTTTCTCTCATCGCAGTGAGCCGCGCCGTTTGCTCGTCGATGTACGCTTTGGACGCGGGATCCTTCAATGGCACGCTGGGCCGCCCCAACCCGGTCGCATCGATGATGTGATCGGTCAGCACGTGCACCGTCCGGCCCGACGCGTTATCCCGCATCGTAACGCGATACCGTCCCTGCTTGTTTTCGACCTCCTCGATCTCGGTGACCACCGTGTTGACGAGGACCGGCGAACCCTTTCTCGATGCGGCATACAAACCGATTGCCGCCGCGTCGCCGATATCGGCGGCTGTCGGATAGAGATCGGAATTCAGATCCTCCACTTGCACGGGACTACCGTGCAACGGATTCTGCGAACGCATCGGGTTGTCGAACGCGGCGTGATCGCTGCCGGCATAGCCGCCGCGCGTTTCGCTGTTCAGCAGATGCATGCGCACGGAGCCGAAGTTGCCGTCGCCGGAACTCGATGCGTCGACGACCAAATTGTAGTCTGCGAACCCGAACTCGTGTGCACAATGGGCGATCGTCTGCCCTTGCGGTCCGCCCCCGATCGTCACTTGGGGAATAAAAAATTCGCGCTCGGACAGGCGTGCCCTGATGTCCTCCGATCGGGCCTGCAGGTCCGCCCGGATCGCATGCATCAATGATGCGCGGGTTGCCCCGGGCGCCGCCAACATCAGCATCTCGAGCCGCAACAGCCTGTCCTCGGGGTTGCTCACGCCCTTGGCGAGCGCTTCGGCGGAATAGTGGCGCAGCTTTGCCCCCGCCTCGCCGCGCAGAGCCGGATCTTCGAGCACCCGGCTGCGCAGCGTCCCGACCGCACTGTCCGACAAGGGAGATTCGAGCGTCAGCAGCCGCTTCACGTCGTCGTGAGTCGAGATATCGTATCCGAGCTTGCTGAGCTCTTCGCCGAGTATGTCGAGCAAGTGGTCGCTTTCCACGCCGGCCGAAGCGCTACCGGACGCGACGTCATCGCCGCGGCGCGGCGCGGAAGCACGCCTGCGCGCCGCGTCGGCTGAGAAACGTCGACCGGCCGCGCTGCCCGACAAGCCTCGCAAGCCCCCCAACTCATTGGACTCCTGCAATGGCTTGGCATCGCCGGTATCTGGGGTTGCTTCCGCGCCGGCAGCACCGCCCGCCCCAATTCCATGCGCGGGGCGCAAGTTTCCCGCAGAATGCGGGCGATTATTTCCAGAGGTACGCATACAGCACCCGTCTCCCAGACAATACGCTCTCTATTTGCCGAAGGCTCAATGCAGCACCGCCTCGGCCCTATCGCAATGGCATAAGCTAAACGATGCCATGCGCCAACGTTCGAAGAGCGTAATGGCGCGAAGCGGTGCCTAATGCGCCGAAGGAACGGTCTGATTGGGCGAGCGCGCCGCTACTTGGCCGAACTCGACATCGACTTCAATTGCGCGCCAAGGCCCGTCAATACCAACTGATCCTTCACCTGATTGATGAAGATGCCGATGAAGAGCGCGAGCATCAGAACCGTCAAAGCGCCTTTGACCGGTTGCGCCAAACTGATCAAATCGAGTTTCTCGGCAGACTTCGAAATAAATCCGAATGCGAAATCAACCAGCACCAAAATGAACAACATCGGCGCGGCGAGCTTCGCGGTCGTTTCCATCAGGGTGTCGGTCTGCCGCAACACGAAACTCTCGAGAACGCTCGCGGCCACCGGCGTATTCGACGTGAGCGGCCACCATTGATAAGACTCGTACAGCACGCCGAGCAGAAACGTCATCCCGCCCAGCGCCCAGAACGCGACGCTGGCCACCTGAGCCAGCAAAGTGCCGGTGGGCGTCGAATGGTCCTGGTGCAAGGGATTCGTCATCTGCGCGTTGTTGTACCCGGTCAGATCGTCGACGTAAATGCCGGCGGCTTCGGCCACCCAGAACACGGTCGAGGCGGAAAAGCCCAATACGAGCCCAATCACGATCTCTCTGACGGCGATTTCCACGAGCGCGACGTTCGATAACGTCGTCATCATCGATGCAGGCTGCCCATACGCAATGAAGGAACTGAACAGCAATACGATGCCGTTGCGCACGACGCCCTGAAGAATGCCGTCCGACGTGGGCGGAAAGATGAATAGCATCACGTATAGCCGCAACGAACACAGCCCCAGAACCGTGAAGGCTTGTGTCAGCGTGATGCCAAGCTGAGAAAGGGTCGTCAGAGCATCGTTCATTCGTGGCTCATGGGTTGCGTCATACGGCGGGTCGTGAAGCCAAGCGCATTCGTGCGAGCACCGCTTCCTCGGCCTCTTCGTCCGCGATGTCGTTTGCGGCGTTCACGCACATGCGCCCGATATCCTCGATGCGCTCTTTACACATGTCGATGCGCCCGCGGTTCGCCGCAATCGCACGTATCGAAGCGGCGAGTTCGTCCTCGTGCGCGTGCACGATCTGTTCCGCCTCGGCCAGTTCCTTTTCGCATTCCCTCAGCCGCTGCTCGACGATCTCCGTGTACCGCATGCTGGCGTTCATGTCGGCGAGCGAAAATGCCTCGTCGCCGCACATCATGCGCGCGATGCGGTCGTGGTACGCCTGCAGGAGATCGCTTTCATGACGCACCGCTTCGCGCTTGGCGTCGCGCTGCGCTTCGAGCCGCGCGTGTTCCTCGCGCTCAGACGCCAGCTTCGCTCGCAGCGTCTCCTCGAGCTGCGTGCGGCGCTCGACGGTCCGCTCGAGCGCGGCGGTGCGTCGATCGGCAGAGGGCATCTTCAACGACTCCGGCCGCCTGCAAGCGCAAATAGCCGCGCCTGGGTATCCTGCGCGGAGGCAAATTCCCCGGTTCCTTGAGAGAAGAAGGCGCGAATCGCGTCGATCTTGTTCACCGCTTCGTCGGCAACCGGATCCCCCCCCGGCTTGTACTCGCCGATCTGCAGCAGCATCTCGACTTCGCGATGCTTGGCAAGCAGCTCGCGCACCCGCGCGGCGGCGCGCATATGGTCGGGCGAGGTCACTTGCGGCATCACGCGGGACAGACTTCCCAAGACGTCGATGGCAGGGTACTGATTCTTCGCCGCGATCTCGCGCGACAGGATCATATGGCCATCGAGGATCCCTCGCACTTCTTCCGCTATGGGATCGCTGCCGGATTCGTCCTCGGCCAACACCGTATAGAGCGCGGTGATCGAACCGTGCGATCCCATCCCCGCACGTTCGAGCAAACGCGGCAGCTCGGCGAAGATCGATGGCGGAAAGCCGCGCCGCGCAGGCGGCTCGCCGGCCGCAAGCCCGATTTCCCGCTGGGCGCGGGCAAAGCGAGTCAGCGAGTCCATCATGAGCAGCACCCGCTTGCCCTGGTCGCGAAAGTGTTCGGCGATTGCAGTTGCGACGTAGGCGGCCTTCGCGCGCTCGATGGACGATCGGTCCGACGTCGCGCACACGACTACCGAGCGCGCCATGCCTTCCGGTCGAAGAATCATTTCCACGAACTCGCGCACTTCTCTGCCGCGCTCACCGATCAGCGCGATCACCGTCACGTCGCACGGCGTGCCGCGCGCGAACATCCCCAGCAACGTGCTCTTGCCCACGCCGGCAGGAGCGAAAATGCCCATGCGCTGGCCTTCCGCCAATGTCATCATGCCGTCGACCACGCGCACGCCCGTCGGCAGCGGCGCGGCGATCAGTTGGCGGCTCATGGGGTCCGGCGAGTCGGCGAACACCGGTCTTTCGTCGTCCGCTTCGACCGGGCCCATGCCGTCGATGGGATGCCCGAGCGCGTCGATCACCCTGCCGAGCAACGCATCGCCCACCGGGACCGACAACGGACGCCCGAGCCCGATGACCTGCGTCGAGCGCGACACGTCGGCGAGCCGCGCAAAGGGCGACAGCAACGCGACATCGCGCGTGAAGCCGATCACCTCCGCATGTTGCAGCAGCGCGCCATTGGCCGACCGTAGCTCACAGAGCTCGCCGAGACTCACGTCGAGCCCGCCCACTTTCATGAGCGTGCCGATCACCTCCAACACTTTGCCGCTACGCGCAACGTTGCTCGCCGAGAGCAGTTCTCGTTCGATCGCGTCGGCTAAATCCTCCACAGCGGGCATGCGCCGCTGGCTCGGCTGCGCAGCAAACGCGGCGAAATCGATTTGTGGCGTATCCATCGGGGCGTCCGATCGGGGTCAGTCCGCCGCCGCGTCGGCAGCGTCGGCAATGTTGTGCAGCTCACGCAGCGAATGCTTGAGCGCACGCGCCACGGCCGAGCGCATCGCCCGCAGTTGCGTGGTCAAGCTCGCATCGATAGAACCGAAATCCGACTCGCAAATGCAGCTGCCCGCCTCGAGCCGCTTGTCCGCCACGACCGAAAGCGGGAACGGGCGCCCAAGCTCGCGCCAGCGCGCGGACAGTTTCTCGAACGCAATGCATGCTTTCTCGTAGTCGACCGGGCTGACGCTGACGCGTAGATACGTCGCGCCTTCGACGATGCGGTCGATCGTCGTCAATGCGCGCTCGAACAACGTTTCCGATTGCTGCACCCGCACGATCTGCTCGACGGCCAGCGTGACGATCTCCGCGAGGCGCTCACGCAGCTTCGTCTGAATCTGCCGCTGCTCGTCTCCGACATCGGCAAGCCGATCCATCCAATCGGCCAACGCTTGCTTCTCCCCCGCTTGATAGCCTCGTTGCGCTGCAGATTCGTATTCCCGGTGGGCCTGCTCGATGATCGTCTCGGCCTCGGCGTGCGCCGCATCGACGATGGCCCGCGCTTCCTCGCGCGCCTGCGCGAGCATGGCGTCGCGGTCTTCGGCGAGTTGCGCGTAGCCTTCGTCGATCTCCACCAACGCGCCGAACGCATCGCGCGGAATCACATCCGCATGCGCCCCGACCCGCGCATCCGGCAAAGCGCGATCCGACCTCAGCCAAATAACCATGCCCACTCCGGAATCAATTCAGGCAACCGTGCGAGCAGTCGCGCAGTGCCGAAGGCGTCGACCTCGCCCGCGCTTTCATATATCCACGACGGCGAGCGCATATCGCGCGGTAATGCAAGGCACAGCAAAGAAAACGGCGCGGCGCCGGCGGGCGCATCGCGCAAGAGCAGCGCGCTTCCCTCGCATGCAAGCGCTTGCGCGTCGAGCGTATCCAACGCGCGCGCCGGCGAGCGCACCGTCGAGCGGGCGATCTCGGGCACGCTCGACGCGTCGCGCGCGCCTTCCATGAGCCGGTCGATCGGGATGCCGATCCATTCCGAGAGCTGCTGACGGCTACGCTTGTCGATCAGGCGCCGCACGTCGGCGCGACGCAACATCAGCGCACGCATGCGCAAAACGCGCAGCCCCCACTCGGGCGGCAAGGCGTCGAGCACGGCCAAGTTCGGCACGCGCAGAGCATCCAGCGACGGAGGTCTCACGCCCGCCACACTCGTGAGCGAGCGCGACAGCGCATCGATTCGTGCACGTCCCGCACTCGCGAGCGCGGCGCGCAACGGTTCGATCGCCCCGGTTGCGACGCCGAGCGCGGCGGCAAGCCACGACGGATGCGCCCAGCGCGCAGCGTCGCGAACATTGCGTTCGTACGCGGCAAAGGCAGCCGCCATCCGCGCGAACGGAAACATAGCGGGCGCGCCCATCAAGTGGCCGATGAAGATTTGCGATTCTGGAACCGTGCAAGCAGCGCTTTGAGCTTGGCGCGAAGCGCCTCTTTTCCAGCCGCCGCCGGGATGCCTCGTTTCGTCCACAAGTACAACCCCGCCGCGCAGACGAGGAAGACCAACGCGGCGCCCGCAACCAGATGCACCGGCCAAGATGTTTGCGGCGCCTTCGACACGTCCAAGGGATCGGCCGGGACGGCAGTCACGCTCACGGCTTCGTAGGTGAGCCCTTCGACGCTGTGCATCACGAGCGTTTTGATTTGCGGCAGCAAGGCGTTCACATCGGAATCGGAACGGTATTTGATGAACACCGACGCCGACGAAGGCTTGATCTGCTGCGCGAGCGGATCGTTGTTCGGCAGCACGATTTGCACACGGGCGACCACCACGCCATCGATCTTCGACAAAGTCGCCGAGAGTTCCTGCTCGAGGCCGTAGATGAAGCGCACGCGCTCCTCGGTCGGCGTGGACACGAGACCGTCCTTCTTGAACAGCATGCCGAGGTCGTCGTACTTGTTGTGCGGCAGCCCGCGAGCGCGAAGCACTTGCATCGCGCGCAGAACTTGATCCTTGTCCACTTCGAGCGTCCAGGTCTTGCCGTTGTCCGACGTGGTTTTAGACGCATCGACCCCCTGCTCCAGCAGCGCGACGACCATCTCGTTGGCGTCCTGTTCCGACAGATTGCCGTACAGTTCCTTGTTGCAGCCCGCCAGCGCAGCGAGCACCGCGAACGTCATGCACAGCATGCCGGTGCGTGCGACGCTCGTCATTGCGCCCCTCCTCGTGTGCGGCATGGCTTATTGATTCTTCATCAAGGTGTCGAGCGACGATCTGGACGAATTCATGACGCCCATCTTCGCCTGCATATCGAGTTGCGTACCGGCGATTTCGAGCACCACCTTGGTCCCGGCCGCGGTCATTTCCTGCATCGACATGCCCGCTGCGTTTTGCGTCAACGACAGCGCGTCGTTGACCGATTGCTGCAACTCCGCATCCTGCGCCGCCGCCAGCTTCGCCACGACGTTCGTATCGCCGCCCGTTTCATGCGGCGCCTCCATGCGCGGGCTCTGCATCAACGTCTTGAACTTGTCGCCAAGCTGCTGCATGGACGGGTCGGTCGCCGGCTGCGTAGTCGCCTGCAATGCGGCCTTCACCTGTTCTGGGGTAATGACGACGCTCATGTCCAACCTCCGGGGTATGCAATAGAATCGAGATCAAATGCGCAAATAGTTCGGTTGCGGCGGCACTGCCGCGCGAGCCGACCCTGCCGTGTCGCTCGTCGAAGCGCCCTGCTCGGCCCCTGCCGTGGACGGCCCATCGTTCAACGTCGCGATCGACGCCGGCATCTCGAACCTTCCTCCATTGCGGTAGGCGCGCACGGCCGCCCGGAGGTCTTCGCGCGCTTCCAGCACGCGAACGAGTTGGAGCGTGTCGCTGCTCGGATCTTGTTCCATCGCCTCCGTCGCGCTGACGCGCCAGCTCGGGTCGCCTTTGACGGCCAGACAGAACGCCAGCAGCGCTTTGGCATATGAGAATTGCGGCGCATTCGCGATGACCCACGAGAACACACGAATCGCGTCGTCCCATCGGCCGTTCACCATGTGCAACAACGCGGTGAACGCCTCTAACTCCGCCAGTTTCGGGCGCAGCACGCGCACGGCATCCAGCACCATTTCGACGTCGAATGGGTCGCCTTGCACGGCGGGGAATTTACTAGTAAGCGCCACAGACACGGTCTCGATCAAACCGCTGACAATGTCCTGACTGCAGTCCAGATAATCGGGCGATGTGACGCTCATGGCGCGAGGCTCCTGCAAGGTAGGGGTCTGGGGAACACGAGCCAAGCTCTGCGCGGCCGCTCGCATTCCGATCGTCGACGACAGCCTAACGATACTCATCCGCCCCGCTGTCCCGACACCTAGACCACGAAGCGGGCGATGCTGGGGCGAAGTTCAGCGAAACGATCGCGCATCCGGCGCAACGAACGTAAGTGGTGGGACCGGTGCACATATTGTTCGGGGCTGCGACGCGCTTCGCCGTGCCATCGCCTGGTTCGCGTCGACTAGCGCCCACGGCGTGCAATCCAGTTACCGTCCATCATGGATTCGCATGGCGCGAGGCAGTTCTCGATGCACGCCGCAAGAGCCGAGACGCAGTCTGCAGGGGTAGCCGATGAGTGAAGAAAAAACCGAAGAGCCCACAGAAAAACGGCTGCGCGACGCACGCGAGGACGGCGAGGTAGCGAAAAGCACCGATCTGACCGACGCCGTCACGATGGCTGCGGCGCTCGCCACCCTGATGCTGGCGTCGGGCGCATTCGCGGGCGCGTTGCGTTCGATCGTCTCCACGGCCCTCCAATTCGTGTCGGGCGATCACTCGCTCGAGCACATGTTCGCCAAGACGATCAGCCTCGGTTCGCAGGCGCTGATCGTCATCGTTCCGTGCGTCTTGGCCGCGGCCGCGGCCGCGCTCGCCGCACTGATTCCGCAGATCGGTTTTCAGATCAGCATGAAGCCGGTCGTACCCGATCTTGCCAACGCGAGCCCCGTGTCGGGCATCAAGCAGATCTTCTCGTCGCGCACGCTGATCGAACTGGCGAAGATGCTCGTCAAGTCGGTCGTCATCGGCTTCACCATGTGGGTCACGATCAAATGGATGTTGCCGCTCGTCGTCGGCTCTCTGTATCAACCGCTGCCGCAGTTGTCGAAGATGTTCTGGGACATGCTGATCAAGCTGTGCTGTGTCGCAGCCGTGGCGTTCGCGGTGATCGGCGCCATCGATCTGAAGATCCAGCAGGCGATGTTCTTGCGCAAGCAGCGCATGTCGAAGGACGAAGTCAAGCGTGAGCACAAGGAGCAGGAAGGCGACCCGTTGATCAAAGGCGAGCGCAGAAAGCTCGCGCGCCAATTTGCGACGGAGGATGCACCACGCCTGCGCGTGGGCTTCGCCAACGCGTTGATCGTCAATCCCACGCACTACGCCGTGGCAATCCGCTACGCGCCCGACGAGCACCCGCTACCGCTCGTCACCGCGAAAGGCATGGACGAGACGGCTGCGCAATTGCGGCACTTCGCGCAGGAAGCGAGCGTGCCGATCATCGGCAATCCGCCGGTCGCGCGAGCGCTCTACAAGGTGGGGATAGACGAGCCGATTCCCGAGGAGTTGTTCGAAACCGTCGCGGCCATCTTGCGCTGGGTCGAATCGATCGGCGCGCAAGAGCGGATACGCGCGGCAAAGAACGCATCGCGGCACGGCATGAACCCGGCGGCGCATTGAGAGAGTCCAGATGTTCAAGACATTGAAATTACCCGCATTCGGCGAAGTCGGCATCGCGTTGCTCGTCGTGGCGATCATCTCGCTGATGATCTTGCCGCTACCGCCTGCGCTGATCGACATGCTGCTCGCGCTCAACATCACCATCAGCGTGACCTTGTTGATGATCACGATGTACGTGCCGAACGTGATCTCTCTGTCGGTGTTTCCGTCGCTGCTGCTGTTCACCACCCTCTATCGGCTGTCGCTGAACATTGCCTCGACCAAGTCGATTTTGCTGCATGCGGACGCCGGCCACATCATCGAGAGCTTCGGCGAACTCGTCGTGGGCGGCAATCTCGTGGTGGGTCTTGTCGTCTTCGTCATCATTACGACCGTGCAATTCATCGTGATCGCGAAAGGGTCGGAGCGAGTGGCGGAAGTCGGCGCGCGCTTCACGCTCGATGCGTTGCCGGGCAAGCAGATGAGCATCGACGCGGACTTGCGCTCGAACTTGCTCACGCCCGAGGAAGCGCGCCGCAAGCGCGCCAAGCTAGCGATCGAGAGCCAGTTGCACGGCGGCATGGACGGCGCGATGAAGTTCGTCAAAGGCGATGCGATCGCGGGCCTCATCATCACCGCCATCAACATCGTGGCCGGGATCGCGGTGGGCGTCGCCTATCACGACATGTCCGCGGCGGAAGCCGCCAATCGGTTTTCCATCTTGTCGGTGGGCGACGCGATGGTGTCGCAGATTCCCTCGCTGCTGCTTTCCGTGGCGGCCGGTGTGATGATCACGCGCGTGGGAGACGAAGGCGAATCCAAACCGCTGTCGCTCGGCGACGAGATCGGCAAGCAACTGACCACCAGTGCACGCGCGCTTTATTTTGCGAGCTTGCTGTTGCTCGGCTTTGCTGCGGTGCCGGGCTTTCCGAGCGGGCTGTTCTTGCTGCTGGCCGCCACGTTGGCATTTTGCGGCTACCGCCTCGGCAAACGCGAGCCCGAAGCCGCGACGCATTCGAGCGAGGCGGTCACCGCGATGCAGCGAGCCGGCGCGAAGGTCGACGTGCCTGCCATCCTGACGCGCGCGCCGCAGTTTGCGTGCCCTGTCGGCGTGCGCATCGCCCCCGACCTAGTAGACCGCCTATCGTCTGCCGCGCTCGACAAATCGTTCGGCGCCGAACGCGCGCGCTTGCAGGAATATCTCGGCCTGCCTTTCCCGGGCATCACGATCTGGACCAACGACGCGCTGCCGCCGTCGACGTGCGAACTGCTCATGCACGACGTGCCCTATTGCGCGATCGAGATGCCGCCGGGAAAGGTGATGTTGCCCGATGTCAATTCGTTCGGCGTCGATAGGACGCTGCAGGCGGAAATCGCCGCCCTCACCGATCGGTGCGAACAGCGGGGCGGCCTCGACGGCGGCCCCGGCCCTACATGGTGGATCGAGGAGAAGCAGTTGCCGGCCAAAATGCCGGCGTGGCGTCCTGAGCAAGTCATCGCTCATGCCTCCGTTGCGATGCTGCGCCGGCACGCGTCGCTCTTCTTGGGCATTCAGGAAGTGCAGTGGATTCTCGATCAGCAGAATGCGGAATACCCGGGGCTCGTGACCGAAGTGCAAAAGGTGCTGCCGCCGCAGCGTATCGCCGATGTGTTGCGGCGCCTGCTCGAAGAGCAGATTCCCATCCGCAACGTCCGCAGCATCATGGAAAGCTTGATCGTCTGGGGCGCCAAAGAGAAGGACATGTTGATGCTGACAGAGTATGTGCGCGGCGACATCGCTCGCTTCCTCGCGCATCGCGCCACCGGCGGGACGCGGCAGTTGCCGGCGGTCATGCTCGATCTTCCCGTCGAACAGCACATTCGCCAGTGCATCAAGCAGACGCCGACCGGCAACTACCTTGCGTTGCCGCCGGAGGAAGCGGGCTACTTGATCGACCAGATCCAGTCGTTCGTCGGCGAGACGCCGCGTGACGGCGTGGCTCTCGTCACGTCGATGGATATTCGCCGATACGTGAGGCGGATGATCGAAGCGAGACTCGGCTGGCTTTCCGTCTACTCCTATCAAGAGCTCGGCGAGCACGTGGACCTACAACCGCTTGGCCGCGTGACCATCTAAGCCATCCGGTGCTCATCGTCAGGACATCCATGATCGAATCCCGCGTGCGGCGCATCATCCCCGGCGAGCTCAGGGCGCAACAAAAGGCCGACGATGCACGGGCACGACGGTTCGACTATGCGGCGCTCGCACGGCGAGCACGGTCCGGCCAATCGCCGGCCGCGCCAGCGGATGACGAACAGGAGGCGGCGACAGGCGCTGTCGTCGCCGGGCCTGCGCATCTTTTTCATTGGCGCGACGATGCGACCCGAGAGGATCATGCCGGCGATCGGATCGATACTGACGACGCAGCCGCGGCCAGTCAGCGCGAAGCGCTGGTCCAGCAGGTTTCCAGCGCCTCGGTGCCCGTCGTCGACGCGCTGTTTCGCACGCAGGCTCACTTCCTGGAGTTGGCGACGTCCCTCGCAAGCGAAGTGGCGGCGTTCTGCGCCGACCCCGCCATTGGCAGCGCCGGCAATTGGGACGTCCAGATGCCGCTCGATAAAACGATCTTGCCCGACACGACTTTGTATCTCTCGCTTTCGCCGTTCCGGCTTTCGCTTCGTTTCGATACATCCAGCATAGAGACAAAGACCTTACTCTTGCACCACAGCACCATGCTCGAGCGCGAAATTGACTCGCTCCTGAAAGCGTGGAACGCGCCGCGCGACATCGAATTGATGGTGTGGTGAGTGAGATCGCCGGATCCCCACGCAGTGCGTGAGCGCTGCCCAATCGACGACAATCGCATGGATTACCCGATCGCCGAAATGCCTACGAATGTCGAGGATGTCGATAGGCGCGCCACATCCTCGATCGATCCCGGCGAGATGCGAGGAGTTGGAGACGCCGATAACGCAACGCATGCCCGCAGATTGCCGTTGCGCGCCATTTCACCGCTCGTTGCTCGCACGGCGAGGCTCGTTTGCAATGCCCAGACCGCTTCGATCGCCCGACGTCTGCCGGACATCGATGCGTGGCAAGCGTGCGCGCAAGACGCAGGCGCCGCACCGTTCGACCTCTTGGGCGAGCCGGGCTTGCTCGAGCTCGCTCATCCGGCCGGACGCATTTTCGTGACGTTCGATCTGGCCGCCTACCCCGCCCTCGATATCGCAGCATGGCCCGCGCGCGGCGACACCGCGGCGCCCGCCGATGCCGAGCGCGCATTGCGCGTCGCGGTGGCCGGCGTGATACTCGAACCGCTACTCGGGCGCCTGTCGATATTGGGTTTGAACGATCTGCACGTGGTGCGACTGATGCGCAACGCCCGCGAAATCGCGACACGCGTCGATCTGGCGAGAATCGATCTGTCCTTCACGCTCGACGGGCGCGCTCATGCCGCCTTCGTCGCCATCGAACCCGCGCTGCTGCCGCTGCTGGAAGGCTTGCACGCGGCGCAAGCCGCCAGCGCCGTGCAGGCGGCGTTGCACAGCCCCCATGCCCTATCCCCCGGACAGACCACGCTCGCGGACTGCCTCGTCCCCGGACGGATCGTGCTGGGTGCACGACGTCTGCCGATCGAAACGCTGCGCGCGCTCGTCCCGGGCGACGTGCTGCTGCGCTCGCTCGCGAGCACCCTCTCGCCCCTCGTCTCGGGCGCGGCCGAGCATGCCGCGGCCAGCGCCGTCGCAGCATGGGGCACGCCCGGCCTTGCCCGCCTACACGCACCCGTGACGATCGACAAGCACACGCTTCTCATTGTGAAAGAGCCGACAATGACCGATAAATCTTACCCAACCGACCCCGGCGATTCGCTCGCCTCTTCCAATCAACAGGAGAGTCCGATCGATATCGGGGAGTTGGATCTGCCCGTTCAGTTCGAAGTCGATACGGTCGCCTTGCCGCTATCGCAGCTCTATGCGCTGCGGCCCGGCTACGTGCTCGAACTCTCCACTCCCGTCGCCGAGGCGCAGTTGAAGCTCGTCACCCATGGCCAGACGATCGGCTACGGCGAACTCGTCACCGTCGGCGAACACCTCGGCATCCGAATCCTGAAAATGGCGCACGGCGATGGTCCAATTCAGTAACGTCACCGGCCTACTGCTCGTCGTCCTCGCGATAAGCCTCATCCCGTTCGTGGCCATGGTCGTGACGTCCTACGCGAAAATCGTGGTCGTGCTCGGTCTGCTGCGCAATGCACTGGGCGTGCAACAGGTGCCGCCCAACATGGTGCTCAACGGGATCGCCATCCTGGTCTCGCTCTACATCATGGCGCCGATCGGCATGCAGGCCGCTCAATCGTTGGAGGGGCAACAAATCGACGGGCAACCGACGCAGGCCTTGATTCAGGTGTTCGGCGCCGCCCGCGAACCGTTCCGCCGCTTTCTCGAGAAGCACGCGCATGAGCGCGAGAAGCGTTTCTTCATCCGCTCGGCCAGCGTCGTGTGGTCGAAGGAGGCCGCGAGCGGGTTGCACGAAAACGACATGATCGTGCTGGCGCCCGCCTTCACGCTGAGCGAACTGACGGACGCATTCAAGATCGGCTTCTTGCTCTACATCGCATTCATCGTGATCGACCTGATCATCGCCAATGTGCTGTTGGCGATGGGGTTGAATCAGGTGCAGCCGACCAACGTTGCGATTCCGTTCAAGTTGCTGCTGTTCGTCGTGATGGATGGTTGGTCGACGTTGATCCACGGCCTCGTGACCACGTACCGTTAGCATGCGGCATCAAACGCGGAAGACAACAGCATGGAAATCGATACGCTCATTCGCTTCACCACGCAAGGCATGTTGCTCTGCTTGTACGTGTCGCTGCCGATCGTGATCGTCGCGTCGGTCGCCGGGCTCGCCGTTTCTTTCCTGCAGGCGATCACGTCGATGCAGGACCAGACGTTGTCGCACGGCGTGAAACTCGTCGCCGTAATGATCGCAATCGCGATCGCGGCGCCGATTTCGGCGGCGGCCATCTTGCATTTCGCCAATGAGGTCATGCAGACGGCGATACCGCAATGAAAACCGTTCGAGCGACGACGCCATCGGCCGCCGCGAATCTCGGCACGCCCCGCGAGGCCCAGCGCGCTGCCGATGGTCATGACGAGGCGCGACGCCAGGCAGTGCTCTATCGAGGCACGCGCTTCACCCATGCGCAAAACGAACCGCCCGATACCGTGCCTGCTTCCCCGCAGGCGCGCAAGCGGCGCGCGAGGCTGCCCCAGGCACGAAGAAGCGCACGGCAAGTGCATGAAAACGAATCCGGCCATGTCGCTTCACATGAGGAAGCACATGACGCCATGCGCGGTCGCGGCAAGGACGGCGGGGGATCGAGCGGTGACGGCGGTAATTCGCACGGCGGCCAAGACGGCCGCGAGGACGCCCGCGCAAGGGTACCCGAGGTGCGCAGCGTCGCGACCTCGCCTGTGCGCCCCTATACGGGCGGCGCACTGCCTCTGCCCGCCGCGCGGCTGCCCGACCCCGAACACGCCGAAGCGGTGCGCACCGCCTTTTGCGACGCACTGCTCGCACTGCGAGACGATTCGAGCGCGATGCGCGTCGTCGTGGCTGCGGAACTGCAACTGGACCGCCTCGACGCCATGCAGGTATCTCGATCGCTTCGCACCCCCGAAGCGATGGGCGCGCTACGACAACGGCTCATCGATGCAAGCAAAGACTCGCGCGGCAAGAAAACCCCGTTCAATTTGCTGCTGCCATTGTTTTTGCTCATGAGCGAACGGCCGCTCACATCGACGAGAGAGAAGGAATCGCGCGGCAGGCTGACATTGCAACGCAATGCAACGCTCGCCCGGAGTCAGCGCGCTGCATGAGCCGGAGAAACATCGAATCGGCGTGCTTTCGCATGTCCATTGCCGCCTTCGCATGAGTCCGAGCATGGCCTCGTGCAACGACTAAAGTAGCGTCAACGGCTCCTGCGTATGCAGGCTCGCAGCCGAGATCCGATCAACTCAATCGCCACACGATGAAATTACTGCGCATTCTGACTGGCGTCCATGCTGGGGTGGAGTTGCACCTCGGTGCCGGCGCGCATCGGATAGGATCCGACGACGATGCCGACATTCGCATCTCCGACTGGAGCGGCGCCGACGTGCTGCTCATGGTCGACGAGACGGGCGTCGTGAGTGCTCAGCGTCTGCTCCCCGAATTACAGGCGCTCACGCAGCCTGAGGGGCAGCACGCGTCGGCGAGCGACGGCGGTGAAACCATGGACCCCGGCACGGTGCTGTTGATCGATTTCGTGCCGATGCGATTCGACGACACGGTGCTTTGCGTCGGCGCGAGTGACGCCGTCTGGCCCAGCGACCTCGACCTATTGTCGACCTTGCTCGTCAAGCCCCAGGAGGCGCGCCACGAAGCCGAGCGCTCGCGTCAGCGCAAGCTCGTCGGCGCCGTGCTAGGTTGCGCGATGCTCGGCGCCGTGGTCGTGATCGGTTCCGTGCTGATCACGACGGTCGTGAGCCGTGCGGCGCTGCCGCGCGATTCGGGCGATCTTGCGCAGCGTGTCAATCGGGCTCTCACGCAGGCACATATGAGCGAATTGCATGCGCGGCCGCACGGCAACAACGTCATCGTCAGCGGCATGGTGCCCACGACAGAAGACGACGCAACGGCGCGCAGGGTGCTGACGAAGTTATCGTCGACGGCGATCAAGCGCCAGTACGACATCGCTCAAAACGACGCGCGCGATATCGAAGACGCACTCGGGGTTCAGCAGGTGCACGTGGCATACGCCGGACAGGGCGCGTTCAACATCACCGGCAAGGTGGCCAATCCGGCCGATGTCGAGGCTGCGCTGACCCGTATCCGCCACGATCTGAGCACGAACGTGAAGGAATTGCGCATGCAGCTCACGCAATCGAGCGACTCCGCGCCGCCGCCTCCTTCTTTCTCGGAATTGATGTCATCGGATGACGTGCGCTATGCGACAACGCCCGACGGCGTCAAGCATATCTACGTCGATCCGGAAATAGCCGACGCCCCCGCGTCCGACGCGAGCGTCGGCGCAGCCGCGGGAGCGGACGGCGCGAGCGCCGCACAACCCACCGCCGCCCAGCCGGGCGCAGCCAGCGGTGTCGCGCTGGCCGCCGCGAGCCAGCCGAACGCTGCACCCGGTGTCGCCCCGACCGCAACAAGCCAACCGAGCGCCACACGCGGTGTCGCGCAACCGGCTGGGGCCGCCGCGCGCCCTTCTGCCGTCGCATCGGCGTTCCTGCCGTTGCCGAAATAAACCAACGGAGATGATGGAAATGTACGAGCCATTCGAATCTTGCGCGACCGACTTCAGAAACCTGAAGGGCACGCTGGCAGATCCTGCCGCGAGCCAACGCTTGACCGCGATTCGGGAGGCGCTCGAAGCGAGCGCAAGGAACATCAGCGCGGCCACGGGCGCCACCGAGATCGATCGCGACAACCTCGCCAAGCTGTATCGAGGCATGTTGGCCGCAAGCCGAATCGTTTCTCACTTGCAGGATAGGTAAGCGGCGGCTTAGCGCCGCTCACTGGCAGTACCAGACACAGGTATCGAGCTGTTCTTGCACGGAGTCGTAGTCGTCCGTGTCTATATGTAATCAGGCAACTTTTCAACTTCTGACCAAGGAGGGCATATGGGTAGTCTTACTTCTCTCGGAGCCATGGCAACGGCGGACGCCGAACAGGGCATCATGACGGCGGCCAGCATGAAGTTTCAGACGGATTCGGCCAACAACAGCTTGCAGGTGAGCGCGGCCGATGCCGTTGCTAAATTAGCGACGTCCATTGGGAACAAAGTCTCCCAGGTTTCGGGCGCGGCGCACTGACGTGCCGGGCTGATTGCAGCCTGCGCGTGCTTCTGTTGCGCGCTGTCGTACCGATGTCGGCCGGCATGAGCCATTGGCGCTTGCCGGCCGTTTTTACTAGCGGCTCGCTCGAGCCACATTCGTTGCCCCGAGTACCTTGACCAGCTCTGACGGTTCAGAACGCTACGCGCAATTGGTCCGCGATCTCTGCGACACGGTAGGGCTGCCCGATGTCGACCACGTATTGCGCACGCGCCAAATCGAAGTGGAAGGCTTCGACGTCCGGCTCGATTACTTCGACAACGACCTCGAAGCGATGTACGCGAACTTCCATTACGGCGCGGTGACAGCTGGGCGCACCCTCATCGTATTTCGGTTGATGCTCGAAGCGAATCTGGTGATTTACGCGCAGGACCAGGCACAACTGGGGCTCGACACCGATACGGGCGGCATCGTGCTGGTGCTACGGGTGCCGATGACTCCTGACGTCGATGGGGGCGTGCTCGCCGATTTGCTCGCGCACTACGCCGAGCACGGGCGCTATTGGCGGCAGAACATCATCGAATCGACCGACGACATGTTCGAAGGCCTCGTCTCGGGCGAATTCATCTGGCTGAGGGCATGATCCGGCGGACGCCGATCAAGATCGAACCCGAGCGGCGACGATAACGATCGGCACGCCGCTCGAGCAAGCGTGCTCAATGCACGTTCGCCATCGCCCTTGCGATAGCTTGGATGAGTCCGGCCATGCTCTCGCCGATTTTCGCCAATGAATTCCATAGGTGGTGCAATGGCGATTGCCCGTCGTTGAACATCGGCGGGCGCATCGGCTGATTGGGCGGCATCGTCGGCATCGGTGGTTGTCGAACTTGCTGCGGCGGCATTTGCGCCGAATTCTGCATCGAAGGACCGGCTACACCGGGCGGCAGAGAATAGCCCGTCGGAACGAACGGCGCAGCAGCCGCCGCTGCAGAAGGCGATGCGGCGTCGGGCGACGCACCCGTGGCATTTTTGCTTGCGCGAAAGGAACCGTTCGTCCATTTTTTCGACGTCACGCTTTTGCCTTTGTTTGCCAGCAGTTTCAGCGGGCCAGACAACTCGCGTGCTTCGGCCGCCCCCGCATCGACCTGCGGCGCCGGTGCGGCCGCCGGCCCAGTGGGCGCCGGCGCCGCTGTCGGGCGTGCGACGGTAAGTTTGGTAGTGGGCGTGCTCATCGCAATAGGCCTATCTGTCGAGATCGCGGAACCGGCGTCGAGATGCCGAATGTGCTACGAAGATAGGCCGAACGATCGACACGCGCCGCGATACATGCGAAGCGAGCGTTGGCCGCCCGAACACCTTCGCTCCGACAGGGTCGGCTTCGCGACACTGGCCCTGTTCCCGCCGAGCACGCCACAAAATGCAACTCGCACGAACAACCTCGTATGGAGTGGTCGATGTCTGCGTTTCACGCGCCCGAATTGATCGAATCCGACGAACTCCTTTTGCGCCCGCCTGAGCCGCGCGACGCTCAATCACTCTTCGACGAAATGTTCAGCGATCCCGACACGGTGCGCCACCTCACCTATCTTCGCCATACGACACTCGAGGAAACGCTCGCTTTCATCGCTATGGCGCAAAAGGATTGGCAAAGCGGCGAGCTGCCGCGTTGGGTGCTGGAAGACAAGGCGAGCGGCCGGCTCACGGGGATGATCGAGTTGCAGCCGCGGCCGCCCCGCGCGGAATTCGGCGTCATCATCAGCCGTCGCGGCGGCGCCCGGCGGCGGCGCGCAGGACTCGACGCTTTGCGCAAATTCCTCAAATGGTTGATTGCGCAGCCGCAGATCTATCGCGTCTTTGCATGCTGCGCCGTCGACGGTAACGCGTACACCGCGATGGAACGTCTCGGCTTCACGCTCGAAGCGAAGCTGACCAACTACGAGGCCCGCCCCAATCTCGGGCTGCCCGCCGGCGACAGCTATCTGTACGCCATGACTCGCCCTTTGGTGCCGCCCCACGTGGGGGAGGCGTTTGCATGGATGGATCGGCATTTCGGTGTCGAGCTTGACTGACGCCGGGCACGAGCATACCGGCGCGCACCGATCTCCAAAGGCCGGCAAGCGCTCCGGTCGGCGTGTTTTCAGAGGACCACTTTGATGTCCACTACAACCCCTAGATTGATACCCGGTCCGATTCCCGCACCCTCGGGCGCCCCCGCCGGGGCGGCGGTAGGGCCATCGGACGGCCCTGCGAACGCGAGCGCCGCCCGCCCCCAGACCACCGAGCGCGCACGCGGGGGCCGGCTCCACAGGCTCTCCGAACTTCTGACTTCCCGTCGATCCGGGACGCCGAACGACGCACCACGCGCGACATTCAGAGCGCGCGGGGTGGACGCTTCCGCACCGATCCCCCCGGTCGATTCGAGCGCGCCGCGCGGCCAGGCGAACTACGGTCCCGCTTATTCCTCGTACACCCAGCCCGACGCCGCCCAGGCACGCTACCGCGCTGCAGGAATGCGAGGCGCCGGCGGAGCGTTGACGGCGATAGGCCATGGCGCCGCCGCGCTGGCCATTGGCGTGGTGGGTGCAGCCGCGATGAGCAGTTTCGGTTTCTTCCCAGTGCTGATCGGCGTCGCCGCCTACTCGTATATACGGCGCGCGCACTACTACAAACTCGCATATGGTGGCATGGGGCCGTATGGAGGTATGAACCCGTATGGCGGCATGAACCCGTATGGCGGCATGAACCCGTACGGCGGCATGAACCCGTACGGCGGCATGGGCCCGTATGGCGGCATGGGCCCGTATGGCGGCATGGGCCCGTATGGCGGTATGAACCCGTATGGCGGTATGAACCCGAACGGTGCAATGAACCCGTATGGAGGCATGAACCCCAACGGAGGCATGAGCCCGTACGGTGCAATGAACCCGAACGAAGGCATGAACCCGTATCGCGGTATGAACCCGTACGGCGGCATGGATCCGAACGGCGCCGTGCCTCCGTACGGGGCCATGAACCAGTTCGATGCCATGAACCAGTACGCCGGCATGAACCCGCACGGCGACATGAACTCATACCAAGATCCCTCACAGCCGCACCGCCCGTGGCAACAGCCCGAGCCATACCCGGCGTGGCAAGGACCCGCCCCCCATCAAGACCCGCAGCAGCAACCCATGATGCCCCCTCAGGCGGGATCGGTTGCGCGCCCCCCGTCGGCGCAGCTTCAAGGCGCCCAGCCGGTGGCACAACCTCTTGCGCCCCAAGCAGTAGCGCAACCTCGCCCCGCTCGGCCGGTTGCGCAGCCTCGCCTGCCCCAACCGGCGGCGCAACCGGCCCATGCCAGACCTGCCGTGCAGCCTGAGCGCGCTCAACCGCCTTCGGGGGGGCCTCGCCACGCCAAGCCGGACGAAGCGCAGCAGCCTCGCCGCAACCTGCCCCCTTCGCGGCCTCGTCATGCGAAGCCTGAAGCCTCCGCTAGCGCTTCGGGCTTCCAGTCCGTCGTGCCCGGCGAAGGGGAAGAGATGGGCGCGAGCCCGGCCGCCAATGCATCGGCAGGCTTCTGGGCCGGCGGCAACGGCGTGACCACTCTCTCGGAGCGCTTCGCGCAACCAGCGGCTCAAACTGCGAGACCCGCGCAGCGCCCCATGCCGAGCTCACCGAATCCAAGCATCGTAGACGAGGGCGACCCCTTGGCGCTCTCCGGCGCCCGATGATCGGATCGAGGCTGGGTGGCCCATGATTCACGCCCGCCACCGAGCTCGTAGCGTCGAACTCAAGCGCATGGCGATGAGGACTGAGCGCGGGCCCGACGGCGAAGGCATATTAGGTCCGCTAGAGCTTCACCGCGCCTGGCGGCCTCGCACGGAAGACTACCCCCGCGCCTTGGCGCCACGATCGGCCCCTACGCCTCGACGTGGCGCCGGTCTTTCAGACAAGGTTGCGCATTTCCCTCGACGGAAACGAGCGCCCCTCCCCCCCTCCACATTTCCCACGTTTCCGGCAAACACTCGATGAGACCGGCGAGCGCATGCCGTCGATACACATCGTCGGCGCACGCACTGGCAAGCTCATAGAGCTTGCGCCAGGCGGCCGTGGTCTCATGGCGTGGCCCCTGCGTCAGCAGCAACTCGTTCGCCAACGCCTTCCACAACCTCATTTCCTCCCGCGTGCGCAGCGACGCGCTTGCACCGACACGCGTCAGCACGGTCCGAATCATGCACACGTACTCTTTCGCCAGCGACAACGCGCGCCAGAGCGGAGCAGACGCCTCGATGAGCGCGATCGCAATTTCGAATCGGTCGTTGAATACCGACCATTTGAGCGCGGCCCGAAGCTCGTCGAGTTCAAGCTCGAAACGCCCCCTCTCATCGCCAGCCGCACAGACACCGAGCTGCAAGTCCGTCGCAAGCCGTGCCACGAGAGAACGAGCATGCGCTGCAGCCACCCGTCCCAACTCGTTTTTCTGCGCTAGCGCATCGCTCGCGAACAGACGGACCGGCACTGGGAGCCTCAGAACAACGGCGCCCTTGCGCTCGATCCGCTCGACCAGGCCCCCACTGAGCAGATCGTCCAGACGCGACTCGCACTGCGCCCGCGTTCGCGCCGCGTCTTCGCTGCCGCCATCCCCCGGCGGCGCGATCTGCACCAACATACCGATCGCCGCATCGCGGGTGAACTCGCCGCTGAAAATGCCGAGCCAACGCAGCTGCGCCTGCGTTTCGTCATCGAGTTCGTCGTGGAGCAGCCCGACTACCATCGCGATCGCGGCCTCGGGCGAGAGCGCAGTGTCGGCCTTTCCCCCACGGCGAGTCATACGCTCATCGAGCTTGCTTGCAAACGTCAGCAACGCGGCCTCGAGCCGCACGCGCTCGTCCATGCAATGAGCGACCGCCGCTGCGGCAAGTTCGAGCGCGAGCGGTGCGCCGCCGAGCCGCCGCGTGAGGAGCGCGGCCATCGAGACTGCGGCTGGCGTGCAACCATCCGCCTCGAGCGCGGCAACCACATCGGCATCGATTCTCGAGCGCCGCCCCAGCTTGTGCCGATGCGCATCGCGCAGGATCGCAAAGCGGGTGAGCAGCAGGCGACACGCGTCGGACGCTAGCGCCTCTTCGATTCTGAAATCGCGGTGACGCGGCGCGCTGAGCGGACCGACGGTCACGACTTGTTCATGACCGATCCACAGTGGCTCGGTGGAGGTGACGATCACCTGCAGCGCGGGTGTAGCGGTCAGAAGCCTTGCGATCACCTCGCCGAGCGACGCTCTCAACCGTGCGCAGCAATCGACGATCAGCAGCAAGCGGCGCCCGCCGACCGCGGCGGCCAATTGTTCCGGCGTGCTGCAATCGTGTGCCCGCTCGATCCGCAACGCCAACGCAAGTGGACGAACGAGGCCCTCCGGCGGCATCTGCGGCGATAGCGCAACCGACCCGATCCCGTCGGGGAAATGCGTGGCCACGCGCCGCGCGACCTCATGCGCGAGACGCGTCTTCCCCAGTCCTGCCGCGCCGACCAGCGTAATGGCGCGAGACGTCGACATCAGGCCGAGCAGTTCGGAGAGTTCCGCATAGCGGCCGATAAACGGCGTACGACGCAGCGGCGAGCATGCCGTCGACGGGTCGGGAATGCCCAGCGCGGCACTGAGCGGATAGGCGGTCGCCGGCTCGCGCGCGGCGGGCGCCGTGCTTTGCGCCTCGAGGAGGCTGACGGAGCCGGCAAAACGATAGCCGAACCCTGCCATCGTGGCGATCAGATCGCGATCTTCGCCCAGCGCACGGCGCAACGCCGACACCTGCACCTGCACGGAATTGATCTCGACGTTCGAGCGGCCCCAAATGCGGTTCGCGAGCTCGGCGAACGACACCGGCCGGCCATCGGCTTCAACGAGCGCCGACAAGAGAGCGAGCGGGCGAGCGCCGACGGCAACCGGCACGCCATCCGCGGTGAGACGCAGCGGGTCTCGTGACAACCGATACCGGCCGAAAACGACGACGGGTCGTGTAAGTCGCAGCAACGTCACCTTCAATCTCCGAGGAGCCCGTATACATTCTCGTCGCGAACTGCGTCGCCAAATGCGCAAATATTCGTAGTTTCGCGAACTTTTGGAAGGCTTGGCTTGGACTCATTTACGCCCCGAAGAAGGACGGAGGCGAACGCGGCGGCAACATCCGACCGGATCTGCCCCCTCGAGGCAACGCATGCGCCGGAACCTCGGCACGCTCGGTCGCGCAAGCTTCGCTGCGCAAACGACGCCTTCGTGCTCAGGGGGCGAGTCGCGCCGGCGGCCCTGTATCGTCTCGTGGATTGAACGCATGTCGCCATATGACAGGCGGATGTCGTTCAGCATTCGAGATTCGGAATCAACCGTTGCATTCATGTCGCACCGAAGGATCGCTATGTCCGACCCCAGAGTTTCCGGTGGCGCCCCGCGGGGCGTGCCGCCCGACCATGCAGGACAACCGCCGGAGCGCGCTGCGCAGCCGCCCGCAGGCCGCCCGACCAGTCAGGCAGCAGGGCAATTCGGGCCGAGCATCCCGCCACGACCGGCACATGCCCCAACGGCGGGCATAAGGCAGCCGCAGCCGGGCAGGCTTCGGCAACTCATGCATTTCTTGAGCAACTCGAGGCAGCCCTCGGGGCATCCTTCCCAGCATGGAAACGTAGCGCCCGGCCAACCTCCACAGCAAGCGCCGGTGAGCTACGGCCAGCCGTACCCCAACGGCGGCCCGGGGCAGGCGCAGCCCTACGCGCAGCCCTACCAGGCGACGACGCAACCCGGTCGTGCGCGCGGCTACGTGCGACCGGTGCTGATCGGCGGGGCAATCGCCTCGGCAATGCCGACGCTCGAGTTGTTTGCCGCCTTATCGAGCGGCGCTGGCGGGCTCGGAGCGAGCACGGTGCTGGGAATCGGCATTCCGGTCATCTTGCGCTCGTTCGTGTTCGGCGCCGGCATCGGTGCGGGGGTGAAAGCGGTTCGGCAACACCTGCGAAAACGCGCACAGCAGCAACCCGTCGCTTGGCAAGGGCAACAACCCGGGCAGCAGACGTACCACGGGCAGCAATCGGGGCAGCAGATGTACCCGACGCAGCAATCCGGGCAGCAAATGTACCCGATGCAGCAACCCGGGCAGCAGATGTACCCGATGCAGCAACCCGGCAACATGCCTGCGCCAGGTTACGGCCCGCCGCCGCAACTGCCCGGCGGGTATCAGCAAGGCTATCCCGCCTATGCGGGACCGCCGCAGCAAGGGCCGGTTAGGACGCCACAAGCGTGGCCCCAGCAAGGCGGTGGCCCTGCTACGCCGCAACCGCCCATGACCGGGCGGCCCATGGGGACGTTCGGCCCGCCGCACCCGAGCTATGGCGCGCCGGGGCAGCATCCGGCAGCACAAGCGCCAACCGGCGCCTTCGGGCCGCCGCCGGCAGGCTACGGCGCGCCTGCGAGGCCGGCGCCGGCGCAAGCGCAAGCGCAGCAAGCGAGCGCGGCCTCATCGCCGCCTGTGCCGCCGCAGCCATCCGATGCCCGCGCCCGGCAACCGGCGCCGCCCGCCGGGCGTGCGTACCCCAACAATACGGCGGGCGCGCAGACCGCCGAGCAAGTGTTGGAAAGGTTCGCACCGGAACGGAGAATGGAGGTCTTCAACCAGATGCTGCAGGGGCTGCGCAATTATCCGGTCGTGCGCGAACGCGCGCCGGGATTCGCGAATCTCGCGCAAGCGATCCCGCAGCTCTCGCACGACGCTCGCACGCCGAGTGGCCGTGTCGATGAACAGCTAATCGCTTTCCGGAAGCTGCATGCCGAAGAAAGGAACTTGTCCAACCGCGGCGCGGAGGCGCTTCACGCTGCGCTGCGCGAGGTATTCGGTTCGCTGACGGCCGGGGCGCAAGCCGCATTCTTGCGTGACAACCAAGATACCGACTTCGCCACGCCAAAGACCGTTTGAGCCCGAGGCCGGCGCGCTGCGGCGCCCGACCGATTTTCCTTCCACACCGCTCGATCCCGAATCGGCGCGGGATTGTCCCGCTACTCGGAGGCAAGCGCGCTCGTCGACCGCGCAGATGCGTGCGCCTCGTTCACCGCGCTTTCTCGTTGTTGCGGCAGCATTCCCCAGCGCCGCAAAATAGCGGCGATCTGGCGCGCGTATTCGTCGCGCAGTGCGGGCGTGGCGGAATGATAGGCGCCTACCGCCGCCCAGGTGTTGCCGTATTTGTTGATTTGCCGGCGCAGTTGCCACGCCGCGATATAAATGTTCTTGCAGGGCGACATCAACGCCTCTCTGTCGATGCCATATTGCGCCAGCGTAGCCAAGTGAATGGTGTTGATCTGCATCACGCCGTAGTCGATCGAGCCGTTTGCATTGACATGCTTGGCGTCGGGACGATTACGCGATTCCTGCCATGCGATCGCTCGCAGTATCAGCGGGTTGACGTGTTGATACGCAGCCGCATCGTCGAAGCAGTTGCCATACGCGAGCGATGCCGCGCCCATGCCCCAGACTCCGATCAGGCAGGCGAACCCGGCACGAGAGAGAAAAAGCGCACGCCCCCTGGAGACGGCAAAGCCCTTGCGGCGAGAGGCTTCGTGCGCTGAAGGTGAAGATGAGACGCTCATTGAAGTCTGAATAGGCGCATGAGGCCGTCATTGTTTTGATGCGCCATTGTGCGTCCAGCGCCGCGGCTGCACGGCTTCATGAGCGAAGTTCGAACGATGAAAACGAACGCGAGCACGACCGCTCGATTCTCAGCGATCTCGACCTATTGCTCGCACAGCTTCACGCGATAGCGAAGCGCTGAGTGCACAGACGAAGTAGCAGCATCGAAGCGCATGAGGCACCCAGTAAGATTGGTCATCTTGACTAAGCGGCTCGACCGGCGCGCGTGCACGCGGCGTCGCTCTCCGCACAACAGTGGCCGGGCAGCCGGACGGGGGACTTGTCATGCAGCGTAAACATCACGATATCGCGACCGGCGCGGCGAGCCGATTCAGCCGGGCCGCCGGCAAGGCCGGTCGTCGCACGGCCATCGCGGCGCACGGCCTATCGATCACCTTGCTCATCGTCGCGACCGGCTGTGCCGCGCCGCCCTCGCCTCCAGTCAATAGCGACTTGCCGGAAGGACTACGCGCGTACCCGGGCGCCATATTGGCCGATGTATTGAGCGCGCGCGGCGAAGCCGTCTATGAATGCAATCGCAGCGGCAACGATCTGTCCTGGGCGTATCGAGGCGTCGAATCGCCGCTCTTCGATTCAGCCGGAAAGCGTATCGGAACAGCCGCGCCAGGCGGGTATTTCATGGCCGACGACGGAAGCTACGCCGTCACTCGGGTGGACGCCAAGGCGTCGATGGGCCAGCAGGACTTGCCCTGGGCGCGACTCGTTTCGCGTTTCAATGCAGGCGAACAGGCAGGCGCGGGGCGATTCGCTCGCACGCAGTTGATCCAACGCGTCAACACAAAGGGGGGCGTGGCGCCCGAGGGGACCTGCCCCGCCGAAGGCGCCATGCTCTACGCGCCCTATCGCGCCACGTACCTCATCTATCGAGCGCCGGCCGGCGCAAACGCGGCAAGCTCCGAATCCGGTGCGGACACCAGCGCAGTGCAGAGCGCCTCGGTGTCCGGCAAGACGCTCCCCCTGCCCGCGCGCTGAGCGTGAGCCGCGGCGACGTAGCCAGCGAGACTGCGCCGGACTATGTCCAACGCCCTTCGTCGTCGACCGCCTCGAGCACGGGGAACGGCACGCTCAAGTTCGCGAAATCGTGATCTCCGGTCGCGCTCGTTCGGGTATTGAGCGAGATGCCGATGTTCAGCCCGGGGCTGCGCGTCGCGCTGTTACGCTCTCTGATCGACAGCTTGCGCGGCACCCACGCCTTCGGATTGCCGAGGATGTCGCCGCGCCGCGCTTCGACGAACGCATCCACTTCCGGATCGTGGCCGCTTTGCTGCGCAAGCGCCGTCAGCATATCGATCGAAGCGGCCGGGTCGCGAAGCAATCTCAACCCGTATTTGTACGCATGATTGAACTGGCGATTATGGCGCACGGTCGCTATGTACTCCTGCACGCGTGCGCGGGCGAGCGACAACGGGTCGGCCAGCGCCTCGGACTTGCTCGCTGCGCCCTGTGCCTGCGACTCATGATTTGCCGCCAGCATGCGCGCGAGATGAGCACCCGCTCCCTCGATCGTCTCCGCGTATCGCGTCGCGCTGAGCTCTTCTCGCTCGAGCGTGGTCGCTCGATAGTTCAGCTTGTCGTTTTCGATCGACAGCGTCAGTTTGGCGGTGCCGCCATTGTCGGCGAGTCCGACCGTCGCGACCAAGGCGTCCAGAGAAAGCAATCCCACGCTGCTGCGCCCGTTCGCATCGAGCGAATGCGAGAATCCCGGGGCAACACCGCCGCGCCACTGCAGGAGGTTGCCCGCCCCAACATACCGCTGCTCGATCCGATGGCGACCGCTTTGCTCGGTCATGCCGCCTTCCTGCCGTGACTTTTCCCAGCCCATCCCCATGGAAGGGCCCGCGCTGACGCCAAAGAGCTTTGCCGTTTTGCCCGATTTCGGATCGCGCGCCGACAGGGGGCCGAAACTCAAGAGCTTGGCGCTCGCAGTCGCATCGACCGTGACGCCCCGCTTGGAAGTCCTAGCACGCGTGTCCGTCCAACCGATCGAGACGTCGGGATGGTCGAGCCCCAGCTCCGCGAGCCGATTGAACGAGCCGTTGGCCCCGTCGTCGCGCGGCTGCGTGGCTTCGTTCAAGAAATGCTCCACGACATCCCAAAAGATCGCTCGGGTCGCCTTGTCGTCGAATCCGCTGCCGTCGGGCTTGAGCCGATGAGGCACGCGCACCGTGACGCCCGAGGCCTCCGTCAACTCCTGAGAGTGCAAGGTGACGTTGGTGGCAAGCCCCACGCGCAGATTCGTCAATGCCATTTCGACGTCATAGCCGACGAGCACGCCGGCACCCACTTGCCGTTGCGACGTCCTTGCCCTGCCGACGAACATTTCGAAACCGTGCGTGCCATGCGCAAATTCGACCACCGTTTCGCGGGAGCGCGACGCGCGCAACGTGAGTCGCGGGGAAATGGGAAGCACGCCCGCATGCGTCATCGCGTTCAAACCGCTCGTGCTCACGCGTTGACTACCGCCGTCCGCCAATCGCAAACGCGCACTGGAGGGCAAATTTTCTATCATCTCTTTGAGCATCGTGCGCACGTCATCGAGGCGTTCGGTCTCGAGCGTCGCACCGATCTGCCCGCCGAATTCCCCGAACAGCTCTTCGGCGGCCGCGCGCACCAAGGACCTCGCCGGGAGCGTCGGGCCACTCGGGCGAGCCAGCGAGCGCAGGTTATCGAGCGACTTCCAGAACAGCGAGTCGTCGGGCACACGGGCGACCTTGCCCCATAGCGCGAGCCGCTCCGGTGTATAGGCTCGTTTGGCAACCGTCTTGAACGGCTTGGTCTTGGCCAGTTGCTGCGGCGTCATCGTGGCCCAGCATGCCGTGGCGCGCCGCAAGTCGGCCAAGACCTCCGGAGGTGCGCCTTTTACCTTGTCCAGTTCGGCGCACATCTGTTGTGCACGGCGCGCCACCGCGACGATAGCGTCTTCGTCCATACGTTCGTGCGCGAAGCCGCCTCGCTCGAGCCACGTATGCAACGCGGCCAGCTCGACCAGCGAATGTTTCGGTCGCGCATGCGTGAGCACCGCTGTGCTTTGCATCGCCGGATTCGACGTCAACGCCGAGAGGCTCTCGCGCAGCCCCTGCCTATAGAGTTCCCGCTCCTGCATCGCCGTCTTTCTGGTCGCGCCTTGCGTCCCGAGCCGCAATGCGGACAGGGGCGATCCCTCTCGGCCACGAAATAAGCGCGGCAGCAGCGTTTTCCATCTGCTTTCGCCAACGCGCGGAATGGTCTTCAGCACGAACTTGTTCAGACGCTCGCGAACCTTCGACAGCTCGGTGCCGCGTCCGTCTTCGGTGAACGACTGCTGCCACGCAAAGAGCGCTCCTTTTTGATCCGGCGTCAGCGCATCGCGCCCCCGTTCCAGCCGAGCCGCAGCGGCGTCGAAGGCGCGCCTCGCCAAAGCGTGCGGCCCGCGTTCATCGAACCCGAGCGGACCGCGGCCGATCTTGGCTCGCAACGAGACCGTGCCAGGCGCGCCATCGTGCACGCCGAGCGCGGGCGCCTCCCGCGGCAATGGATCGAGCACGTCGGCGCTCTCGAGCAGCGTCTTGAACGCCGCCCGGTGCGCATCGTCCTTGAATGGCGCGGATGCCGAGGTGCGCAATGCATCGAGTATTCCGAAGCCTTCGGTCGAACGCGCGAGCAGGCGCACCGTCAGCCAGGCCTCGCGGTCGGTTTCATTCGAGGACACGCAAGTGTGAGGCGTGTCGAAATCGAGCGAGCCGATGCGCGCGAGCGCACTCTGCGCTGTTGCTGCATGCGTTATGCCCGCCTGCCGCAACGCTAGCGCCAGCAGCGCGCCGCGCATGGCTGCTGCAGCTTCGGTCCTGGGCGGCAGATTGCTGCGCGAAGCCACCTCGTGTGCCGTGCGCGCCAGCAGGCTCGCTTGCGCGCCATAATGCGACCGGTCATCGAATAGCTGCCGCACATAGGCTCGCAGCGCATCTGGGTTCGTGATCGTATCGAGCGCCGTGCCGACGAACAACGCGGCCGGATACCCGCCGGATGCCGTGCGAGCGCTCGGGCGTCCGATCACCTGCGAGACGAGTTGGGCGGTATCGATTCGCGGCGTGTTTCCGGCCGCCTCCACGAATGGGGCGTTTGCCTCGCCGAGCTTGCCGCTGTGAACGAAACGCGTCGAACCCGAGCTTTGACCGTGCTTGGTGTGCTGGTAGAACGCCGTGCTCACATCGACCCTGCGCGCGCCAAGCTCATGCCTCGCACGCGATAGCGTCCGCTTCATCTTTTCAAGTGCTCCATGAGGGATCACCGGCTGCGGCGCGCCGGGTGCGCAAGGCTGCGAACCCGCGTTCGACGATGCGGGGGTTGCCCCCCCGGATACCCCGGCCGATTGCACATCAGGCTGCTTTTCGCCGGCGGTTCTGCGCGGCGAGACTTTGCGCCAGTTGAAATCGGGCATGACGGCATGGCGTAGTGGAACCGGGTCGCACTATGCGGGCCGAATGTGACACGCCGCTTCATCGGCCATGTCGCGGCGCGAAGCGGTGGACTGGCGAACGAAATGGAGCTAGCGCCGTTCTCGTAGGGACCCACGCTTTCCGCCCCCATAACTTACGTTTCCTGCCCTCCGAAACAGCGCCTAAAACGAGGAGAACTTCGTTTCACCAACGACCCCTTCGCATGAACGAGCGCATCGGCGGTGGCCTTATAGTCTTATAGCGACACTGCTTTCACATCAACCCATTTTCACCGTTTCACGCAAACACGGCTTTAAACCCAACAATCGATCGACGGCTTATAGCGCGCCACCCGATCAAGCAATCTTTTTAACGAATATCGAACATGAATATCGAGGGATCGACGTACGATCGTCGCGGTCTATTAGCGCATCTCGAGCAAAAATTCAAAATAGACTGGAATGGAATCCATGGCATCAATCACTGGCTTCGCGTGCATTGCTTCGGCACGCAAATCGGTATGCGTAGCGGTGCGGATTTGCTCGTCGTCGAATTGTTCGCCTATCTACACGACTGCTGCCGAATCGCCGAACGACTCGATCCATTGCACGGAGAAAGAGGGGCGGAATTCGCCTATCGATTGAACGGCACGTTTTACACCTTGTCCGAGCTGCAGCTCGATCAGTTATGCACCGCGATTCGCTTTCACAGCGATGGCTGGATACATTCGGATCCGACTATTCAGTCGTGTTGGGATGGAGATCGTCTTGATTTAGGTCGAGTCGGCATACAACCTCATCCTGATTTTATATCGGAACATGCAAAGCGTTTTATCGACGATACATCGACTGTAATCGCCGATATTCAATAGAATCTTTCCAATTCAAGCTGACGATCGAAGCTCTCCATCAGGGCGCTCGATCAACCCAATTCGTGCGTCTCTCTCAACGCATGAATACTCGGTCTAGTAGGCCATTTTTCTCATTACTCCTTTCATCAACAGGGAACTCGATATGACGATCACCGCTCCCGGTATCACGTCTATTTCGCCTATCTCCACGGGCACGCCCGCTACGAAACCGAACGCCGATCGAAAGGCGGCCATGCAGCCGGGCCAAGCGACTCAAGCTCCGGTACTCAGCCAAAACCTTGCAATGTTGGCCATGTTGCGCAAACAGGGGGGCGCTGTGGACCGGCAAGACGCTGCGTGGGAACCGCCGCGCAGCGGAAGCGCAAGCGGCCTGTAGCGGCCTCGAGGCAAGCACGGCGTTCGTGTTTGCCTCGCCGTTCCGGCAGCCGAATGTCCCATGGTTCGGTGCGAGCGCTTGCGATGCCCTCCCGTAGGCGCTTCGGACCGGACCCGATGTGTGCCTGAACATTTCCCGATCCGTATGTTCGAAAAACCATCCGTCCTGTATCACGGCAGCCCCTACCTTTTCGACGAGGCGATGCCCTCATTTCCGACGCCGACCACCGATCCGCAATGCTGCAAGGGCGTGTATGCATCGGATGACCGGCGAATCGGCCTTGCTTTTGCCTTGAGATGCCGCGCCACGAAGCCCGGCGCATTCCAGCGGCCGAGGTGTTGGCGCAAGCAGAACGTGGTTTTCGTTGCCGTGAGCGACGACACGATCGATTGGGACGCAGCAGGCTTTTTGTACCACATGCCGCCCGCCACCTTCTCGTCCGAGAACGGGTGGGAATGGCTCTCGACGACGAAAGTCGCCCCAATCCACCGTGAGACCGTCAAGACCGGCGAGTTCTTGAGGTTCGTCTCGCGATGCGCGCACGAAACCATCTACGAAGTGAGCGAACACGCTTGTGACCCGGCAGCTTGACCCGCCATCGATCGATCATCGTCATTCTTTTCCGCGAGCTCAATCCCTATGGACCACCCCCGAATCGATATCCGTGAAAACAATATTGTCTTGCCGGACGGTCATCGGACTCGCGTGCTGACTTACAAGAAGCCACGCGGGGCGGCGCCGCAGGTCGTCGTGCTCGAAGGCTTCCTGACGCACGCCGAATGCGACGAGTTGATCCAGCTCGCACGAAACAGGCTGAGCCCCGCCGAAGTCGTCAGCTCGAAAACGGGCGACGCCTTCGTGTCACCGGCGCGCGTTGCCGATATGGTGGCCTTCGACGGCGCCGAATACGACTTGACCCGGCGAATCGAAGCGCGAATCGAAGCGCTGACGCAATGGCCCGTCGATCGTTTCCAGGATGTTCAAATCATCCGCTACGGCATTGGCGGGCAATACAAGCCGCACCACGATTGCTACAACCCCGACATGCCCGCGTTCGAGAAGATCCTCGAGATCAACGGACAGCGTCTCGCGACGTTTCTGATGTACCTGAACGACTGCCCTAGTTCGGGCGCCACCGCGTTTCCACGTCTGGACGGCATGTTCGTCTGCCCGCAAAAAGGCAATGCGCTTTTCTTCCGCTATCCCCCGAACGCCGATGGCAAGCCCGATACCAGTTGCCTGCACGCCGCCGGCCCCGTTCTCGAAGGAGAGAAATGGATCGCGACGACGTGGCTCTGCGAGCGCCAATCCCCCACCTCGACGCCAATCAAGTTTTGACATCGCCCGACATCATGGACACCACCTACCCCTGGATCAGCATCGAGCAAAACATCTTGACCTGCCCCGACGGACACCGCGTCAAGCTGCACGCGTATTCGATTTCGCCGGAGCTTGCCCCTCAAATCGTCGTATTGGGCGGCTTGTTGTCGGAGACGGAGTGCGATGAATTGGTTTCGCTATCGGGCGCGCGGCTGCAACCCGCGATGGCTGATGATGTCAGCTCATCGACATCGCTCCATCGTCGCGCAGAAACGGTCGAACACGCGCACTTCGCTCGCGCCGAGAGCGACTCGATCGCGAAGATCGAGGCACGCATCGCGGCGCTGTCGCAGTGGCCCGTCGGCGATGCCTACGGGTTGCGCGTCACGCGTTACCGCGAGGGCCGCGACCTCGCGATGTATCGCGGCGCCGTCGATCTGCAGGATACGGAGCACGACGCCGATGCACGACACGCCGGACGGCCGATTGCCACCGTCCTCATGTGTCTCACCGATTGCCCAAGCGCAGGTGAAATTTCGTTTGCGCAAACGGGTCTCTCCGTCTGCGCGCACAAAGGCAATGCAGTGTTTTTCAACTATCCCGATGTGGGAGAGACGGCCGACGGCCGCGGCACGCTCGGCGGGTTGACGATTGCGGCCGGCGAAACTTGGATCGCCACGAAGTGGTTGGCGCGAAAGCAACATGAATGGCGCGGGTGACGGGGGTGACTGCGTCGATGAAGACACGCGCCGCTTGGGTGCCATGCGCCAATCGTCGAAGGGCCGAATACGTGGAAAGCGAGACTAGAAGCATGCATTCACCACACGCGACCTATCCCTCGATCGAGCTACGCGAAAGCGCGGTGCGCTTCCCGGACGGCAGCGCTCCTCGGATCCTCGCTCATCGCGCGTTCGCGCCTGCATCCTCACAAATGGTTCTCCTGGAAGGCTTTCTGAGCCATGCCGAATGCGACGCGTTGATCGAGCTATCGAGCGGCACGCTCGAATCCGCACGGGTCGTCAGCGCGGTAACAGGTGAAGGATCGTTCACGACTGCACGCATCGGACATGTCGGCCTGCTTTTCGGGGCCGAGCACGATTTGATCGCGCGTATTGAACGGCGGATCGAGGCGCTAACACGCTGGCCTCGTTCGCACTTTCAGCCCATGCAACTGTCGTACTATGGAGTAGGCGACGGATTCAAGCTGCATCACGATTACTTCGACCCGGCTATCCCGGCCTATCACGACGCTTTGAAACGGCGCGGCCAACGCCTGGCCACGCTCATCGTGTATTTGAACGATTGCGAGGGCTCGGGGAACACGGTGTTTCCGCTGCTCGACGGCTTGTTCGTCACGCCGCAAAAAGGAAATGCGCTGTTTTTCAGCTATCCGGGAACGGCTACCGAGCCGGATCGACGCTTCGTGCACGGTTCCACGCCGGTATCGGCCGGCCACAAATGGATCGCAACGACGTGGTTGTGCGCTCGGCCCCAAGTTCGCGAGCGGCGAGTGCAATCGCACCGCGACTGATCGGCCATTGCGGTCCGAGCAGGCCGCTTGCGCCGGGGCCGCCGGGCGGCCTACGAACCTACCCTCGAAAGAAACAAATTGGGCAGCGCGTCGAGTCCAGCGTGCTTCACCTCGTGAATCACGCCGCCTCGTTTTCTAGCCGCTTGCGCCACCCCATTTTTGGCGTGGTACGCAACGCCGACATCCGCCTCGCTCAACATCGGCACATCGTTCGAACCATCACCCACCGCCGCAGCCATCGCGCCCGCCGGTCGCCTCGCGCGCACTTGATCGGCCTTGGCCAGCGCATCGAACACCTCGCCGATCACGCGCCCGGTCAGCACCTCGCCATCGGTTTCGAGCACGTTGGCAGCTTGAAAATCGAGGCCCAGATCCGCCTTCAATGGCTCCGTGAAATGGGTGAAACCGCCCGAAAGCACGCCCACCTCTGCCCCGACGCCCTTGAACGCAGCAATCATTTCGCGCGCGCCTGGGCTCAACTCGACGTGTTCGCGATAGACCTCCCGCAATTCGGAAACGGGAAAGCCCTCTAGAAGCGCCACGCGTTCACGCAAGCTTTCGGCAAAATCGATCTCCCCATTCATCGCCCGCGTCGTGATCGCCTCGATCTGCTTGCCGATGTCGCGCCCGGTCACGCCGCGCGCGTCGAGAATCGACTGCCATTTGCGCGCGATGGCGTCGATGCATTCGCCCAAAATGAGCGTCGAGTCCATATCCGATGCGACGAGCCCGATGCGATCGATGCTGCGCCAGCCAGGAACCACCGCGATGTCCACACCGTGGCGCTCGGCGAGCGCCTGCAATCGCATCGCGCGCTCCGGCGCCACGCGTCCAACGTCGTGCAGGCGATAGGCATCGCCCGTCGCAAGCGGCAGGCGCACGGTGGAACCGGCCGGCTGCATCAAACGGATGAATTCGTCCAACACATGGTCGGGCAGATACGGCGCTTGCACGACGAGGTGGTTCAAGCGGTCTTCGACCACCGTGGCGGACGCACGCACGGGCGCACTGCGACGCTTCGTGCCCAACATTGCCAACGCGGCCAACTCATTCGATGGCTCGCGCCTGCGCGAGGAAACGCCCTCGCGCGCAAGTTCGCCCTGCGACGTCGACGGTTTGCCCGACGGTAGCTTCGAGGACGCGTCACCGCGCGATTGGACGTTTAGGGATGGTCTGCGCATACCGGAATGGAGTGGAGTGAGTTGGTCGAAGCAAGAGCGGAATCGCCGCGGTGCGGCGACGCAAAGTGTAAGAGCGCGCCGCCTCCGCCCGAACCATGAGATTCGTAGTAAGCGGCGAATCCGTCGGGACATGAGCATGAAACACTACTGAACGACGCAGTTCCCCGGCCGACATCCGCGCGACTATAGTCGAAAGCCACGAAACGTCGCGCGACCACGCGCCGTGCCGCACCTATGATGGAGGACTTCATGACACAACCCGAAACGCGCAAGCGCTCGCCCAAAGGAAGCGACCCACTGGGCACCCGACAAGCGATCGACTTCATCGAAGTCGCCGATTGCCAGCTCGTCGTCGGTAAGAACGCGGTGCGTCGCGGCGAACCGAACGGCCGCGACCGGGTTTCCGAAATCGCAACCGACCTCGCCAACGCCCATTCCGCGCACGAGCGCCAACAGTTGCTACGCATCGCGCTGCGCACGATAGGCTTCGATTGGTTCTGCTACTGTCGGCTCGTGCGGCTCGGCGAAATGGTCAACCGCGCCCGCTACTTCGATCTATGCTCGCCGCCAGGCTGGGCGCAGCGCTATGTCGATCAGCGTTACTTCGACCTCGATCCGCGGATGGCCTTCGCGTGTCGCCACAACGGCCCCCTCGTTTGGGACCACGACACGCTCGCGGCCGACGGCGCAATCGCGGTGGGCGAATCGGGCGAGCGGATGCGCCGCTTTCTCGACGATGCGGATGCCTGCGGCACGCGCAGCGGCATCGCGTTCGGGCTCGTCGATCCGGCCAGTCTCGAGCACAGCGTCATGATCTTCAGCTCGGTCAACCGCACGAGCGAATGGATCGACGATCGCGTAGTCGGCCAAGCCTATGCGCTCGGCCTCGGCGTGCATGCATTCTTGGCCGAGCAAATGGCTTCGATGGCGCAAACGCCCACCCTTTCCGATCTGCAGCGGCGCATCCTCAATTTCACCGCGACCGGTCTGAGCGACCGCGAAATCGCTCAGCAGTTGAATATGTCGCGTAGCAATGTCGACTATCACATGCGCCAAATCCGCAAGAAATACGGCGTACTCAATCGTGTGCAGCTCGCGTACCTCGCGGGCAGGCTGCTCGTCGTCTGAAGCTCATCCGTGGCCATGCCGCCGCGCCGATCTCAGGCACGGATGGGACTCGCGTTTTCATGGCCGCGCAAATCGATCCATTGAACCTGGGGATAGGCTTGGCGAGCATAGTCGCGCAAAATGCTCGGGAAGCGCGCGGCGTCCAACAACAAGCTCCATCGCAGCGATAGCGACACTGCTACTAGGCCGCACTCTGCACTCTCGCCGGTGACCGAGCTGTCGGTCAGCACGACCGCGCGAATCGGCGTTTCGCGGCCCGGGCGCAAGAAAGGGGACACCATCCCGGGCGCCATTTCGAAGCAAGCCATCGGGTCGAGCTTTCGAGGATTGACGTGCGCCTTCTTGGCGGCCGCCCTAGTCAGGCCTAGACGCTCGGCTAAATCCCTGAGCAGCGTGCGCGAGAGTACGGCGTCGCCGATCGCCGTGCATAGAGCGAACCTGCCGTCCAGCTCGATCGTCACCGTCTTTTGCACACGGGCAGGCGCAACGATGCTGTCTTTCTCGGCGGCCGTCAACGAAGGGCGATGCGCGCGAAAGTAGGGCTCGGCGCCGTGCGCGCGGCAAATGTCGCACAGCAGCTCGACGCTTTCGTGCGGCAAGGTGACGTCGCCCAATAGCGCCGGACCGTCGAGCCGCGACGGCAATCGCTCGGCAAGTAAACCTGCGCTCGAATACGCCGGTGTGACGGACTGAGCGACGAGCTCGCGCTGATGCCGCTGCGGTTCGCAATCGATGGGGCCATGCACGTGAAACGCTCCTCGTCATCGCACGATCGGGCCAATCGTGGCCGCGCGCCCGCTTTGGTCCGTGCAACGCGCCGAGCGGCGTCGCTTGCGTCCAGGTTCGTGCGGGCGCAGGTTCGCATGAGCGCCAAGCATAGCGTGCCTGGTAACGCACAGCGCGACGCACACGAACCCATTGCCGACTATGCGAACAATGCTTCGCTCGATGGCGCCACTCCCAGCGTTGCGCGCAAGAGGTCGATGCGCTAGCCGAGTACCGGCGCGAAGCCGCCGCTGACCTCGATCGGGTGACCGGTAGCGCATCGCGCTTGCCCCGCAGCGAATCGGTGCGCTCTCATCCGATTGGCTTCGCATCCCGACATGTCGATCGAGGCGCCGGTGATACCCTGATGTCTTTGCCGGGCCCCGATTCCAGCGCAATCATGGCACTGCGCGTCCAGCGCGCGTGCTGCGCTTCGCCTGCCTTCCGGATGGCTTCAAAAACACCAGTAGGCGGGTCTTACCTGCCCCCGCGCTCGCACGAGGCATCTCTTACCGAGGGCGGTCGATTGCCTCGAAAGTGCGAGCGGAAACCCGAACTTTCGTAGTGATGCCCGGTTAGCGCACGCAAATCCATAGGGCGACTACTGCTTCGCTGCTGGCGCGAACGCGGCCGCCGCTGGAATACTGTTCCCTTTCACGTTCGGCATGCGGGGGCATGCTTTTCCCGGAGCAAGAAATATGAAGCGGTATGGCACGAGCGACACGAATACCGATGTTTCGAACTTCCAGGTTTTCGGCGACGCCGATCTCGACGGCGCGACCGATGCAATCCCCGACTGCGACGCGCCCGGTGGTCAGCGGCTTGCCGGCATCGGCCACGAGCTGGCGAAAGCGGACAACGCCCAAGCACGCCAGGCATTGCTGCGCCCGGCACTGCGCGCGGCCGGTTTCGATACGCTGTGCTACATGCGCGTCTCGCGCATCGGCGACACGATCAACCGGCTCGCCTACTTCGACGCATTTTCCCCGACCGGCTGGGCGCAACGCTACTTGTGCGAGCGCTTCTATGAAATCGATGCGCGGCTCGCCTATTCGTCGCGCCACGAATGGCCGATGCTATGGGACTTGTCGACGCTCGCCACCGCGGCGCCGGTTGCCGGCGGGGGCGCTCAGGCCATCGGCGGGTCGGCTCCGTCCGCCCCGAACCACACGGCGGCCGTGGCGCGCACGGCGCGCTTCGCGGCGGCCGCGCGTGAGGCCGGCATGGTGTCGGGGGTATCGTTCGGCCTGGGCACCCCCGATGCGCTCGACAAGTGCGTCGTCATCTTCTCAAGCGCGGCAGCCACGAAGGCGAGACTGCCCGACATGGCGATAGGCCATGCGTACGCGCTGGCGGTAGGCTTGCACGAGTTCCTCGCGCTGCGAGCGCCGCAACTTCATCGCCCGACGTACTCGATCGAATTGAGCGACATCCAGCGCGCGATTCTGGAATTCGTCACGCACGGTCTGAACGACAAGGACATTGCCGAACGTATCGGCACATCGCATCACAACGTCGACTATTACGTGCGCCAACTCAAGAAGCTCTACCGCGCAACCAATCGCGTGCAACTCGCTTATATCGCTGGATGCGTGCTCGGCGCGTCCGGCGCACGCAGCGACGCCAATTTGTAGCGCTCGCCCAAGCGCAGGACCGTGCGCGACGAAGCGAACCTTCCCAAACGCGGCCGCATCACGACTGTCTCCATCCCCAGCGCGCCGCGAGATAGGCAAGCTGCGCGCGGTTCTCCACATTGAAGGCCTTTTGCAGCGTCTTCACGTGATGCGTGATGCGGTGCAACGAAGATGACATTTGCACGGCAATTTCGTGATCGGACGCGCCCTTCACGAGCCGTTCCAATACATCGGCCTGCTCATTCGTCAACGTGACGATCCGCGCGCGCCGCGCCCGGTCGTCGATATACGGCTGCATCAGGCGGCTCACCGTCAGGCTCGCCGCCAGTACGCCGCCCATCACCCGATCGTCGATCCACCGCGTATCGACCGCTTCCGAGGTCAAGCTGAGGGCAACACGCAAATCGGCGCGCGGCGCCGGCAGGCCTAAAATCAGTCCGCTGTGCATGCCGTGTGCACGCAATGTCGATAAAAGGCTGCGCACTCGCGGTTCGCCGGAATTGGAGCGCTCCTCCAATTGATCCAGATGCCAAGTGACGGGCAGACCGCTTTCACGTAGCGAATTAAGCCGGGGATCGGTTTCATACAGCCGATTCTTCAAATAAGCCGTGGTAAATGACATGTCTCCCAGCTCGCGCATCGTATAGGCACGCAGTATGCGCCGGCCGACCGTTTCCAACGCCATATACGAGAGCGACGAAAAGCCCGCCTGCCGCAAGCGCTCGCGGCATTCGCGCAAGTGCGCCTCGTGCGCCCCCAAGTCGATCCCGGGATCGATTTCGCGCAGATACGCGAGCGCATCGGCTTGCGAAAACCATACGAGCGCCGGAAATTCGTCGTCTATTGTCATCAAAAGAGAACCTCTCCCGCCGGTATCGTTTTTTACGTTTATTATTACGCGATGTTACGCGCGCCCATACGGTTCGATCAAACCATGCGTCGCGCCGCGGCATGACTCTCGATCGGAGGCTGACCGATGCATTACCCTGCATTGCGCAAAGACGACTCGGCGCTTGCGCCACTCGCGCAGACGTGTGGTTCCGAACCGGCAACGGGCGCTCGCGTCCGGCCGATCGAGGTGGTCTGGTGCAACGACCCTCGCCAGTTCGGTGCGCCGGCCCGCCATGCGCCGCGGCTCGGCGTCGCCGCCGCGCTGGCCGCGGCGCAGAACGCGTGCGAGCGTGGTCGCATGGTGAGCGGCCTGCTCCATCTGATCGGCTTTTCCACCTTCGCTTACTTCGGGCTCGAGGTCGTGCGCGACCGCATCGAACGCCTGTTCTTGCACGAAGCCTTCACGCCCGGCACCTACCGCGGAGAATACGTGCGCGAACGCTATCACGAGGTCGACCCCCGCACTCGCGCGGCCCGGCGTGGAAGCCTACCGCTCGTGTGGGATTTACAACAGTTGCGGACACAACCATCCGGCGCGCAGCACGACGACGGCACGCAGGAAGGCTTGGAGAGCTTCATCCGGACGATGAGGGAAGACGGCATGCGCAGCGGCCTCATGTTCGCCATGTCGATTCCCGGTACGCGGCTGCACGCGTTCATGAGTTTCACCGGGCAACACCGCAGCCGCGACTGGATTTCGTCGACCATCTTGGAACAGGCGCTTTCTATCGGCATGTCGGTCCATACGATTGCGTCGCAGCAATTGATTGCAGCCGCAAGCGACCGCACCTCCGGCGGCTTGACCGAATTCGAGCGGGAGTTGTTGCTCGGCATCGCCGAGGGGGCCTCCGACAAGGAGATCGGGCGCCGCCTGCAGACGAGCGCGCACAACGTCGACTATCACTTGCGCAAGCTGCGCAAGCGTTTTGGCGTAGTCAACCGCACGGAGTTGACTTACCTCACGTCGAAGCTGGAGCTGATCTAGCGCTGGCGCCCGTTCGCCTCGCGCACGACGCAGGTCGAGATTAGGGCCCGCGCTCGGATCGCAACGGGCTTGCGGCCCATCAGGCACAAGCGTTGCTGGAGGACCCTCGCAGCCGGCAGCGTCATAGCGCCCGCCGAATCAGAAGGAGCCTCGCCATGCGCCACGACGACGAACAATCGCCGCACACCGCCCCGTTGGAGACGGTGCCCGACTCATCGAGCCCTGCGTACGCGAATCGCCATCCCCTCACCCGCGCATTCGACAGCTTCGCCAGCGCGGTGACACGGTGGGCCGGCTCGCCCATCGCGTTCACGCTCGCCGTCTCGGCCATTGTGATTTGGGGCCTGTGCGGGCCCTTCTTTCATTATTCCGACGCTTGGCAACTGATCATCAACACGAGCACGACCATCATCACCTTCTTGATGGTGTTCGTCATCCAGCAAAGCCAGAACAAGGACAGCGTCGCCGTTCACCTGAAACTGAACGAACTGATTGCCGCGTATCGGACCGCCAACAACCAATTGATCGGCATCGAAGACGCATCGGAAGAGGACTTGCGCCGGATCGCCAATGCGTACTTGGAACTGGCCAAGAAGGCCGCGACGACGAAGGCCGATCGCGAGACGATCGACAAATCGGTAAGCGAAGCGAAAGCCGCCCCGAGCGGCGAGCACGAACACAACCTCGATGCAGCGCCGCAGGATAAGGTCGACCCGACAGGCGACCCTCGGAAATAGACGATGCGAGCGCGTCAGCGCCCCGGCTCGCGCGGCGGCGTAGGAAAATGCACGCCCGCGCGTTGCGCCGCCGCGGTGATGTGCGCCTCGATGCTGCGCCCAGCCGCTTCTGCGTCGCGCGCCTTGAGCGCGTCGACGATCGCTCGATGTTCCCGATAAGTCGACTGCAGCAGGTCGCGCCGGTAGAACGGCAGGCGTTGGCTTTCCTGCATGATTTCGCCGCTGCTGCGCAAAATCGCCTCGATGGCGCCGTTGCCGGCCATCGAGACGATGGACATATGGAACGCAAAATCGAGTTCGGCCGCCGCATCGAGATCGCCTTCGGCCAGCGCGTCGTGCAAGCGCGCCATATTCGATTCGAGCGTTGCGATCACCTCGTCGGTCATCGCGAGCGCCGCCATCCGCGCGGCAAAACCCTCCAAGGCGTAACGAACCTGGTAGGTATCGGGCAGCGATGACTGTTCGGCATAACGCCAAGCCTGGCCGCCGAGCGCCTGCGCACTTTGCACATAGACGCCTTTGCCCGCCCGTATCGTCAACATGCCTAGCGCTTCGAGCGTCGATAAGGCCTCTCTTAACGCCGCCCGGCTGATGTCGAGTTCTTCCGACAATTGCCGCTGGGCCGGCAATACGCTGCCCACGGGATACTCGCCGCGCTCGATCCGCCCGCGAATGGTCGCGGTTGCCGCTTCCGTCACCGTCTGTGTGCTACTTCTCATCGTGCAGAAGAATCGTCTGGTCGGACCAGCATTGTAACGCCCGTGCAATGGGTCATCCGCCCGCAGCGCTTGGCTTTCCGGCACGCACGGGGTAAACCACGAGCCCAACGGTGCTTGACGCAACTATATCGGCTTCCTAATCTTCGTCATAACGCGTCTGGTCTTACCAGTTAGACCAGATGAATACCCGCCACCGTCATTGGAGGAAGCCGTGCTCAGATTCATCAATTCGCTATTCGGCCGCGTGATGGTTGCGCTCATCGTCGGTATCGTCCTCGGTGCGCTGTTTCCGCACTTTGCGCAGTCGCTACGGCCGTTCGGCGACGGCTTCCTCAAACTGATCAAGATGGTGGTCGCCCCCATCGTGTTCTGCGTAGTGGTGAGCGGCATTGCCGGCGCCGGTAATTTGAAGAAAGTCGGCCGCGTCGGCGGCAAAGCCATCGTCTACTTCGAATTCATGACGTCCATTGCGCTCATGATCGGCGCGGTATTGGCCATGGTCGTCAAGCCCGGTGCGGGCATGAACGTGGACGTGCATACGCTCGACGCCCAAGCGTTGGCGACCTATTCAGAGCACGCGAAGAGCCTCAAGGACGTCGGCGCCTTTCTGTTGAAGATCATTCCCGACACGATCTTCGATGCGTTCGCCAAAGGCGACATCCTGCAAGTGCTGGTGTTCGCCGTGCTGTTCGGCGCGGCCCTGTCGCTGCTGGGCGAGAAGGCGAAGCGCGTGAACACGCTGATCGACGAATTCGCGCAAGTGTTCTTTCGCGTGATGGGCTTCATCATCAAGCTCGCGCCGCTCGGCGTGCTCGGCGCGATCGCGTTCACCACGGGCACGTACGGCGTCGCCTCGCTCAAGCAACTCGGCCTGCTCGTCCTGATCTTCTACGCGAGTTGCGCGCTGTTCGTCGCCATCGTGCTCGGCGCCGTCATGCGCCTGTCCGGTTTCAGCCTGCTCAAGCTCTTGCGTTATCTGCGGGAAGAACTCGTGATCGTGTTCGGCACGGCCTCCTCCGACGCGGTGCTGCCGCAAGTGATGCGCAAGCTCGAATGGATGGGCGTCAAAGATTCGACCGTGGGCCTCGTCATCCCGACCGGTTACTCATTCAATCTGGACGGCTTCTCGATCTACCTGACCCTCGCCGTTCTGTTCATCGCTCAAGCCACGAATACGCCGCTGTCGATGCACGACTTGATCGTCGTCATCTTGGTTTCGCTCGTGACATCGAAGGGCGCGCACGGCATCCCCGGCTCGGCCATCGTAATTCTGGCGGCTACGCTCTCGGCCATCCCCGCCATTCCGGTGCTCGGCCTCGTATTGATCCTGCCGGTCGATTGGTTTGTCGGGATCGCTCGCGCCGTGACGAATTTGATCGGCAACTGCGTGGCGACCGTCGTGGTGGCCGCTTGGGAACGAGACATCGACCACGTACGCGCGCACCACGTGTTGGATCGAACGCCCGGCTTCGATTTCGTGCCCGAAACGGCGGCGCCGCACACAGACGGCCCCATTGCGGGCGCGGCCGCGATCTGACCGATAGCCTCGTTTGCTTCCCGCCGGCCTCGCCCGGCGGCTGCATGGGGACCCCACCGCCTTTTCGACGAGCGAGGCTGCCCCGCCTCGTCTCGCCAGCATGCTTAGCACTCCCAATCGAACATCATGGCCATTCCGACTCTCGACCCTCACGCCCCCGACTTCACGCGCCGCTGCCTGAACTTGGCGGACCCGCGCTTAGGCGCCAAAGCGCTCGCGGCAAGCGACGAATTCTTCGCGCCGAAAGAGCGCATGCTCGACCCGCAGCCGGCCGTGTTCATTCCCGGCAAGTACGACGATCACGGCAAATGGATGGACGGCTGGGAGACGCGCCGCAAACGCACGACGGGCCAGGACTGGTGTGTCGTCAAACTGGCCCGCCACGGCACGATCGAAGGCGTCGATATCGATACGAGCCACTTCACGGGCAATTACCCGCCCGCGGCATCGATCGAAGCGTGCGCCGCCGCGGACGAGCTGCCGCCCGATGATGCCCGATGGCACACGCTCGTGCCGCCCACGGCGTTGCAAGGCAATCAACACCATTACTTCGGCGTGTGCGATACCGGCGCGTTCACGCATATCCGCATCACACTGTTCCCCGACGGGGGCGTCGCACGCTTGCGCGTGTACGGCAGGCCTGCGCTCGATGCCGGCCGCGGGGAGGAGGCTTCCCGCAACGCTGAACTCGTGGACTTCGCGGCCGCGCTCAACGGCGCGCATGTCGTCGCTGCAAACAATCAGCATTTCGGCCTTGCATCGAACATGCTCATGCCCGGCCGCGGCGCCAACATGGGCGACGGATGGGAAACCCGGCGACGCCGCGAACCGGGCAACGATTGGGCCATCGTCGCCCTGGCGCAACCGGGCACGATTAGAAAGATCGAAGTCGATACTGCCTTCTTCAAAGGCAACTACCCCGATCGCTGCTCGTTACAGGCCGCCTATGTGAAGGGCGGCACCGACGAGTCGCTGATCACGCAGTCGATGTTCTGGCCCGTGCTGCTGCCCGAGCAACCGTTGCGAATGGATGCGCAACACTTCTACGAACGGGAACTCGCCGCACTGGGCGCCGTCACGCATGTGCGCTTCAATATCTTCCCCGACGGGGGCGTCTCGCGCCTTCGGTTGTGGGGCGAGCCCGCATGAGGCGCGAACCGATGAGCCGCGCCCTTCTCGTCGAACCGCTCACGCCCGCGGCTTTTGCGCCCTTCGGCGACGTCATTGCGCTGAACGGTGCGCGCCGCTTCCCGATCAACGGCGGCACGACCGAGCGCTTTCACGACCTCGCGAAGATCGATGTCGCCGAAGCCGGGGGGCGGCCCCTCGTCAACGTCTTTCGCGGGCAACCGCGCGCGCTGCCGTTCGAGGTGACGATGATGGAGCGCCACCCGCTCGGCAGCCAGGCCTTCATTCCGCTGGGCGAGAACCTGCGTTACTTGGTTGTCGTCGCCCCGTCCGGCCGATTCGACGAGCAGCGCATGCGCGCTTTCAGCGTGCAAGGGCGCATGGGCGTGAACTATGCGCGCGGAGTTTGGCATCACCCGTTGATCGCGCTCGATGCGGCGAGCGATTTCATCGTCATCGACCGCGGCGGCGACGGAGCGAACTGCGACGAGGTCACGCTCGCGCAACCGTGCCGCCTGTCGTTCGAAGAAGCGATGACCTAGCGAGCGGCTGCGGCGCACCTGCCCTCGCCTCAACGGATTCGCGATTGCCGGTAAAATGGCCGGCATGGACAAGTGCCGTTATTGCGGAAAAATTCGCGACGAATGGGAGTGCCATGGGCAGGAATGCCGCACAGCGATCGCCACGGCGCTGCGCCGGCAACGCTTGGGCCTGCCGATGGTGCCCAATGTCATCCGCAACGAAGTGCCCGCGGGCGCGAGCACGAGCGAAGTGATTGCCGTGCTGTCGCGTCAGCGGTTGCGCGCACGGCGCGCGAACGAAGAGCGGCGAGAGCGCCGAGAGGCGGACGGTTACGAGGACGAGTCATAACGCGCCCACGAGCCGGTAGCCGACACCGGTCTCCGTCATGATGTATTCGGGCTGCGCAGGATCGCGCTCGAGCTTCTGTCGCAAGTGCCCCATGTAGATGCGCAAATAGTGCGCGCTTTCCACACGAGACGGCCCCCATACTTCATGCAGCAATTGACGGTGCGTCAGGACCCGGCCCGCGTGACGCGCCAGCGCAACGAGCAAGCGATATTCGATTGGCGTCAGATGCACGGGCTGCCCCTCGCGCCTCACGATCCGCATTTCGAAATCTATTTCCACCACCCCAAACTGCAGCTTCGACGATTCGTTCGAACCGGCGCGATTGTGCCGGCGCAACTGCGCGCGAATACGCGCCATCAGTTCCGGCACGCCGAAGGGCTTGGTCAGATAGTCGTCGGCGCCCGCATCGAGCGCAGCCACTTTCTCTTGTTCGCGCGTGCGCGCAGATAAGACGATGATCGGCACCGACGACCAATCGCGCAATTGACCGATGACGTCCGCTCCGTCCATGTCGGGCAAGCCGAGATCGACGATGACCAAATCGGGCCTAGCGCTGGCTGCCAGCGAAAGGCCGCGGCGCCCCGACTCGGCCTCCAGCACACGCATGTGCTCGGTCTCGAGCGATGCCTGCACGAAGCGGCGAATCGGTTTGTCGTCCTCGATGAGAACGACGGTAATCGTGGATTCGGACATCCCTAAGCTCCGTTCGCGGACGCGGGCGGCATCGACTGCGGCGGTTGCGGCGTTTGCTGCCCGGAGGCGGGCCCAGCCGCAGCCGGCGGCAGGTCGTCCGCCTCATTCCCAGACTCGTCGTCCTCCAGCGCATCGGGCTCGATCGCGGGCGTCTCGTTGGCCGGAAATGTACACCAGAACGTCGCACCCGCCACCGCGCCGCCAGGATCGAACCGATTGAACGCCCCGATCTCGCCTTCGTGCGCTTCGACGATCGCACGGCAAATCGCCAAGCCCAGACCGATGCCGGGCTTGGCCGATTCTTTTTCGCCGCGCGTAAACTTCTCGAACAAGCGCGATTCGATCCCTGCAGGCAACCCTGGGCCGCTATCGTGCACCTGAACCTTCACGAAGCGCCCCTGCGCCGTCGTGATCGTCTGTGCGGCGATCGCGATGGGCGAGCCCGCAGGCGTGTACTTCGTTGCGTTTTCGAGCAGGTTCACGAAGAGCCGTTCGACGAGCACGGCATCGAGTCGCACGAGCGGCAAATCATGCGGCACGCGGGTTTCGATCGGGCGGCCGGACAGAGTCCGACGGCACGCCGACAATGCCGAGCCGACCACCTCCTCGATCGACGACCATTGGCGGTTCAGCCGCATGCCGCCCCCTTGCAGCCGCGCCATGTCGAGCAAGTTCGTGACCACACCGGTCATGCGCAACGCCTCGTCGTGAATCGCTTCGGCTAGCTCCCGCGCTTGCGCGGCGTTGGCTGCTTCGCCGCTGGGCCTGTCCGCGAGCATCGATGCGAAACCGACGATCGACGTCAGCGGCGTGCGCAAGTCGTGCGAAATCGCGGACAGCAAAGAATTGCGCAGACGCTCCGACTCCATGTTGACGAGTGCATCCTGGGCGATTTCGACGTAATGCACGCGTTCGAGCGCGAGCGCGATCTGCGCCGCGAACGTATCGATCATGCGGCGCTGCTCCGGGATGTCGAGCTCCTCCATGTGCGGCGACAAAATCGCGATCACGCCGCGCGTGCGCATCGGCGCCTTCAGCGGCAGATACAGCGCGGCGGCAGCGGGCAGCGTATCGGTGCCGTGCCCTGCGTTCTTTTGCTGGTCGTACACCCACTGCGCGATATCGAGATCGACGGCCGACGCATCGAGCGTGACCGCTTCGTCGGGGTGCTCGACCTTCTGCTTCACCTTCTCCGTGCTATCGGGCAATAGAATCGCCACGCGCGCTTGCAGCATCTCCGCGACGTGACGCGTGCCGACCTCGATGATCTGCGCCGTGGTCAACGCGGCGCCAAGCTCGCGCGCCGTCTCGAACATCGCGCCCGTTCGGCGCTCGCGCAACGTCGCGATACGTGCTTGCCGGCGCAGGCTCGCCGTCAGGTTGCTGATCGTCAGCGAAGTGACGAGCATGACCGCGAACGTCAGCAGGTATTGCGTATCGGAAACGGTAAACGACATGCGCGGCGGCACGAAGAAGAAATCGAACGCACCCACGCCCAGGAACGAGAACATCAGGCCGGGCCCGCGCCCGAGCTTCGCGGCGACGAAGATCGTGCCGAGCAAGTACAACATGACGAGGTTCGTCAGCGAGATTCGATCGACGAAAAAACTCGCGACGAACGTGATCGCCGCGCAGATCCCGAATGCATAGGAGTAAGAAGTAACCGACGAATGCTTGCCGTCCGCGCCGGTCCAGGCGAAGCGCGCCACGGCCTCGCCCCGCTCGGCGCTCTCGCGCATCGCGCCCGAATTGACGAGCGTGACATCCAAGTCGTGCGCCGCGCGAATCAAGCTCTCGCCGGTCGAACGCCGCAGCCATCCGCGCCATCGAGAAGTCGGGACGGCCCCTATCACGAGCTTCGACACGTTGCGCATGCGTGCATAAGCAATGAGCGTGGGCGTCGCTTCTTGGCCTTGCAGCGTCACCGTTTCGGCGCCCAGTTCGGACGCGAGCTTCAATGCATCGAGCGTGCGCTTGCGAAGCGTATCGGGTAGCCGCTGCAGCTTCGGCGTCTCGACATACACGGCAAGCCAGTCGGCTTTGAGGCTCGCGGCAAGACGCGCCCCCGCACGCACGAGCGTGGTGGACTCGGGGCCGGCGCCGACGCAAACGATGATGCGCTCGCGCGCCTGCCAAATACGCTCGATCGATTGATCGGCGCGATACTCGCGCATTTGCGCGTCGACGCGATCGGCCGTGCGGCGCAACGCCAGTTCGCGCAGGGCGATGAGATTGCCTTTGCGGAAGAAGTTGCGCACAGCGTTTTCGGCCTGATGCGGCAGATAGACCTTGCCCTCGCGCAGGCGATCGAGCAACTCTTCCGCCGGCAAATCGACCAGCGTGACCTCGTCGGCCAGATCGAACACGCGATCGGGAACGGTCTCCCGCACGCGAATACCCGTGATTTGCCCGACGACATCGTTCAGCGTTTCCAAGTGCTGAACGTTGACGGTCGTATAGACGTCGATGCCCGCATCGAGCAGCTCGTGCACGTCTTGCCAGCGCTTCAGATGACGCGAGCCCGGGACGTTCGAATGCGCCAACTCATCGACGAGAATCAACTCGGGCTTGCGCGCAAGCGCCGCATCGACGTCGAATTCGTCCAGCTTGCGGTCGCGATACGCGATCGTGGCCGGCGCGATCGTTTCCAGCCCTCCGAGCAGGGCCAGCGTTTCCTTGCGGCCATGCGTCTCGACGATACCCACGACGACGTCGACGCCGTCCTCGCGCCTGCGCCGCGCCGCTTGCAGCATGGCGAACGTCTTGCCCACGCCGGCCGACGCGCCGAAGAACACCTTCAGCCGGCCCCGCCGGCGTTTCTTCTCATCGCGCGCGATCTTATCGAGCAGTGCGTCGGGATCGGGTCTTTCCATCACTTCTGTTCACCATGACCGAAACGGTTGCACCGCGATCGGCGAGCCGCTCGCTCGCACAGGCTCATCGTCGGTTCAGCGCAGCGGCTTCAATTGATCGAGCGCGAGGTTCAACTCGAGCACATTCACCCGCGCCTCGCCCAGCACACCCCATTGGCGCCCCGACGTATTGCGCGCGATCAGCGCATCGACCTGCTCACGCGCGAGCGCTCTCGCCTTCGCGACACGCGCAGCCTGATAGGCGGCCGCTGCCGGCGAGATCTCCGGATCGAGCCCGCTGCCGGACGAGGTGACGAGATCGACCGGCACGGGCGCCGTATTCGCCGGATCGGCGGCATGCAGTGCATTTAATCGCCCCTTCACTTCGTCCGCAAGGGCCGGATTGGTCGGCCCGAGGTTGGAGCCGCCAGAATTCTGCGCATTGTACGGATTCGGCGTCGTGGCAGACAGACGACCCCAAAAGTACCCGGGGGCATCGAACTGCTGTCCGATCAGCTCGGAGCCGACCGGCTCCCCGCCCCTGACGATCAGACTGCCGTTGGCTTGATGCGGAAAGACGGCTTGGCCGAGCGCCGTGACGAGAACGGGATAGGCAATGCCCGTGACCACCGTCAATGCAACGAACAACACCAAGGTGGGTCTCAGTAGATTTTTCATCATCGTTCGATACCAACAAGTCGTGTTACTAGGCACACCGGACGCCGGGGCGGCGTCGCGACGCGAATCGATCGGTGCGCGCACTCAGTGCCGTGCATGCGGCGCCGCGTGCGGGCCGTCACGCCCAGCCCCCCGCCGCGATGAGCATGTCGATGAGCTTGATGAATGGGAACGGCAGCAAAATGCCGCCTAGCCCATAGATCAGCAGATTGCGGCGCAACAGCGACGCCGCGCCGAGCGGACGGTACGGCACGCCTTTCAACGCCAGCGGGATCAAGAAGACGATGATGAGCGCGTTGAAGATCACCGCCGACAAAATCGCCGATGCGGGCGAGGCCAAATGCATGACATCGAGCACGCGCAGTTGCGGGTAAGTCGTCGCGAACGCCGCCGGGATGATCGCGAAGTACTTCGCCACATCGTTGGCGATCGAAAATGTGGTCAGCGCTCCGCGCGTCATCAGCATTTGCTTGCCGATCTCGACGATCTCGATGAGCTTGGTCGGGTTCGAATCGAGGTCGACCATGTTGCCGGCTTCTTTGGCCGCCTGCGTGCCCGTGTTCATCGCGACCGCGACATCGGCTTGCGCAAGCGCGGGCGCATCGTTGGTGCCGTCGCCCGTCATGGCGACGAGACGTCCCTCGGCTTGGTGCGCGCGGATCATCTTCAGCTTCGCTTCGGGCGTCGCCTCGGCGAGAAAATCGTCGACGCCCGCTTCCGCGGCAATCGCGGCCGCGGTCAAGCGGTTATCGCCCGTGATCATCACGGTCTTGATGCCCATCCTGCGCAACTGCGCGAAACGTTCTTTGATGCCTCCCTTGACGATGTCCTTGAGCTCGATCACGCCCAGCACGCGCGCTGGGGCGCCATCGCCCGCTTTTTCGGCGACGACGAGCGGCGTGCTGCCGCGGCGCGCGACGTCATCGACGGCCTGTTGAACCTCTTGCGGATAGCGGCCGCCGTTTTCTTCGACGTACTTCTTCACGGCATCCGCCGCTCCCTTGCGAATCTGGCGATTCGGCACGTCGACCCCGCTCATCCGTGTTTGCGCGGTGAAGCCGAGGAACGTAGCGCGCAACGCGCCCATGTCGCGTTCGCGAATATTGAAGCGCTGCTTGGCCAACACGACGATGCTGCGGCCTTCGGGCGTTTCGTCTGCGAGCGACGACAACTGCGCCGCGTCCGCCAGCGCCTCCTCCGTCACATTCGGCGCAGGGAGGAAAGACGCCGCTTGCCGGTTGCCCAGCGTAATCGTGCCGGTTTTGTCGAGCAGCAACACATCGATATCGCCGGCCGCTTCGACGGCGCGGCCCGAGGTCGCGATCACGTTCGCTTGCATCATTCGGCTCATGCCTGCCACGCCGATGGCCGACAGCAGTCCGCCGATCGTCGTCGGAATCAAGCAAACGAGCAAGGCGACGAGCGCCGTGATCGTCACCGCGTGGCCCGCCTTCGCAGCCGCCACCGAGAAGATGGAGAACGGTAGCAACGTGGCCGTCGCAAAGAGCAGCACCAAGGTCAACGCCACGAGCAAGATCGTCAGCGCGATCTCGTTCGGCGTCTTTTGCCGCTTGGCCCCTTCGACCATCGCGATCATGCGATCCAGGAACGCCTCGCCGGGGTTCACGCTCACGCGCACGACGATCCAGTCCGACAACACGCGCGTGCCGCCCGTCACCGATGAGAAATCGCCGCCCGACTCGCGGATCACGGGCGCCGATTCGCCTGTAATCGCCGATTCGTCCACCGAGGCGACGCCGTCGATCACTTCGCCGTCGGCGGGAATCGTGTCGCCCGCTTCGATCAAGACCACGTCGCCCTTGCGCAGATCGGTGGACGTCACGACGAGGATCGGCGATTTCGGGTGCGGCTCGTTGAGCTTCTTCGCCATGACTTGGTGCTTGGCGCTACGAAGCGATGCCGCTTGCGCTTTGGAGCGCCCTTCCGCGACGGCCTCGGCGAAGTTCGCGAACAACACCGTGAACCAGAGCCCGAGCGCGACGGCCAGGATGAAACCCGAGGGTGCCTCGGCTTGACCCGCAAGCGCAGCGAGCCACAGCACCGTAGCCAGGATGCAGCCCACATAGACGCAAAACATGACCGGGTTGCGTAGCTGAGTGCGCGGCCCCAGCTTCTTGAAAGAATCGACGATCGCCGGCCTCAAGAGCGCCGAGTCGAACATCGACCGCACCGCGGTTCGAGTCTGTCCGACGTTTTCCGAACGATGGATAGGCGGTTCAGTGACAGTAGTCATGCTTTCCTCGAAATCAACGACCCGAGATCATCGTGAGATGCTCGACGATGGGACCCAGCGCCAAGGCCGGCACATAGGTGAGCGCCCCGACGAGGACGAGTGTGCCGAGCAGCAGCACCACGAATAGCGGACCGTGCGTCGGCAGCGTGCCGGAAGTCGCGGCAATGCGCTTCTTGTTCGCGAGCGAACCGGCGATGGCGAGCACCGGCACGATCGTCGCGAAGCGCCCGAACCACATCGCCACCGCGAGCAGCACGTTGTAGAACGGCGTGTTCACCGAGAGCCCGGCGAATGCGCTGCCGTTGTTGTTGGCGGCCGAGCTGAAGGCATAGAGAATCTCGGAGAAGCCGTGCGGCCCGGGATTGGAAATGCCGGCGGTTCCAAGCGGCGAAAGCACGCCGATCGACGCTCCGGCGAGCACGAGAAACGGCGTCGACAAGATCGCGATCGACACCATCTTCATTTCATAGGCTTCGATCTTCTTGCCGACGTACTCGGGCGTGCGGCCGATCATCAATCCGGCGACGAACACGGCTAGCAGCGCGAACACCAACATCCCGTACAGGCCGGAGCCGACGCCGCCGAAAATCACTTCGCCGAGTTGAATCAACATCAACGGGACGAACCCGCCCATCGGCGTCAGCGAATCGTGCATGGCGTCGACTGCGCCGCACGATGCGGCCGTCGTCGCGACCGTGAAGATGCCCGTGCCTGCGATGCCGAAACGCACTTCCTTGCCTTCCATGTTTCCGCCCGGTTGCGAAGCGGACTGGCTTTGGTCGACGTGAAGCGAGGCGAAGAGCGGATTGCCCGCCTGCTCCGCGCGGATTTCTCCCCAACATGCCACGGCGAACGCGATCGTCATGGCGGCAAGGACCGCGTAACCTTGCCGGCGGTCGCCGACCATCGTGCCGAACACGACGCACAAGCCCGCGGGGATGATCAGGATCGACAGTATCTGCAAGAAGTTCGACAGCGGCGTCGGATTCTCATAGGGATGCGCCGAGTTCGCGTTGAAGAAGCCTCCGCCGTTCGTGCCGACCATCTTGATCGCTTCTTGCGAGGCGACCGGCCCCATCGCGATCGTCTGCTTATCGACCTTCACCTCCTGCATGACAGGATTGCCCTTGGCGTCTTTGACGGGATTGCCTTGCGCATCGTTTTGCGGCATTCGATATGCGGTGACCTGCAGCGTCGGCACTTCTTGATACGACTTGAAGTTCTGAATCACGCCCTGGCTAATGAGGACGAGCGCCACGATGGTCGCGATCGGGACGAGGACATAGAGCGTGGTGCGTGTGAGGTCGACCCAGAAATTGCCGATCGTCTGTGCCGTATGACGTGCGAAGCCCCGAATCAGCGCCACCACGACGGCGATACCCGTCGCCGCCGACAGGAAGTTCTGCACGGTCAAGCCCGCCATTTGCGTCAAATAGCTGACGGTAGCCTCGGGCGTGTAGTTTTGCCAATTCGTGTTCGTGACGAAGCTAACGGCTGTATTGAACGCCGCGTCAGGCGCCATCGGGCCGAACGCTTGCGGGTTTGCGGGCAGCCATTGTTGCAAGCGCAGGAAGCCGTACAGGACGAGCGCGCCGAGCGCATTGAACACCAGCACCGCCAGTGCATAGTGCTGCCACGACATTTCGGCGCTTTCGTCGACGCCGGCGATGTTGTACAGCAGCCGCTCGATCGGCTTGCCGATTTTGCGCACGACGACGGACGAGCCGTCGAACACAGCGGCCATGTAGCGACCTGCCGGCATCGCGAGCGCGATCAATACGACGATGAAAAGCGCCGGTTGTAGGAAGGCGTTCGGGCTCATTCGAGGTCCTCCGCGCGCAGCAGCGCATAGATGAGATACCCCAACAAAACCAGCGTCGAGGCGCCGGCGAGCCATATCATCCAAGCCGTGGTCACGACCGACCTCCCGGCTTGCGGTTGCGCAGCCGCTCGCAACCCGTGGTAAGCGCCATGCACAGCCCCAAGAAGATGGCGATGCCGACGAGATAAATGAAATCCATTTTTGTGTTCTCACCTAGCGGATCAGGACAGATGAGAGCGTAGGTGAGATCGAGTAAACGCCACGATAAGAGTGGCGCTCCAGCCGTAAAAAAAGCGTAAACGTGTGCCAGCCTCGCCGTCAGTCGGGCGATATATCGGACTGCCCGAACAGCACCCGCGGCGTCAGCACAGCGGCCATCTCCGCGTCGCCCGCATCGTTGGGATGCAGGTGATCCTCGCAATCGAAACGCAGCAGCGAACGCGAAGGGCGTTGCGGGTCGCGCAACACGGCATCGAAGTCCGCCACGGCATCGAATGCCCCGCTGCCGCGAATCCACGCGTTGACCTGCTGACGAACCTGCTCCTTGTCGCGGCTGTAATAGCCGCGAATGGGCGAGCCTTCCAACGCACCCTCGAACGGCGCGATCGGCCGATACGCCTAACGGCAAGCCGCGTTGAGTCCCTCACTGCCTATTACTGCCTATTGAGTTGCCATGCGAGCACCGGATGCGTGGCGCCAGCCGGCATCGCCCATACGCCACCCGGTCCGAAATTCCAGCCGACGAAACTAGCCGGGTTCGACATCTGGGCGGTCGTGAGTCCATTGGCGTCGAGCACGCCCGGTCCGCCGTTACTTTGTCCGCTCGTTTGCGCGTCCCAATAGACATCCGTCGCGACCGACCCGCCGCTTGCTCCGACGGTATTGCCGTTGGTGATACCCGCGAGCTGCGCGCCCTGATGTTGAATCGGCGATTCGCCCGCGACTCGACCGGTAGCGAACGATTGCGTGATCGTGCCGTTGTTGTAGGCGGCAAGCCCTGCGGCGACGATCGCATAAGGATCGCCCGCCGCGTTGCCGGTCGCATACGACTGCGCGATCGTGCCGTCGTTCACGGCGACGAGACCGCCACCACTAACCGCCGGTGTCACACCGAACGCGACGCCGCCGACGTCGCCGGTGGCGAAGGACTGGACGATGGCCCCGCTATTGTGACCGACCAGGCCGCCGTTGATCCCGTCGCTCGATACGCCCGCATCGGCGCCGGAGCGCATGATCGTGCCTTCGTTCGAGCCGACTAGGCCGCCGCCCGTGGCGGCATAGCCCGCGACACTGCCCTGCACGGAGACGTTGGCCACGACGCCTTGATTGTCCCTCGCCAACAGGCCGACGGCGCTTGCCTGGCCATAGTCGTTATAGCCCGGCAATGCATACGAATTCGTCATCTTGAAGTTGCGGACGAACCCGCTCGCGCCGATTTGATCGAAAAAGCCCACGCTCACCCATGCCGCATCGAGCGTGTGACCCATGCCGTCGAATTGACCCGTGAACGTATGCGTCGTCCCATACGTGTCGTTCCCGATACCGACCAACGTCGACGACGGCATGCCGTGGTAATCCGATTCGAGGTCTCTACCCAATGCGTAATTGCCGCCGTAGTCGGCATTCGGGCTTTGCAGCAGCTTCAGATCGTCGAGTGAATTGATCGTCTGATAGCCCGTGATCTGCGTCGGCAGGCCACTGAACCGGGGCGACGTCCATGCTGGATTGCCGAGCAACGTTCCGGGACGATAGCTGCCCTGCATGTCGTAAAGCAGACTGACGATGCCCCCGCTCTTCGACCAATCGAGCGTGCCGTTGTTGATCACGCTGACGCCGTTGTCGATCGCCGTTGCATCGGCGCGCAAAGTCGAACTTCCGCCCCCCGCATTTCGAATCGTCGCGCCCTTGCCGACGGTCACCGAACGATAAGCGGCGAGCGTCAGCGAGGCATCTCCGCGCCAATCGATGTCTCCCGCCACCTCGATGTCTCCATCTCGCCCCGACGCTCCCGTCGTTTGTACGTTCAAGGACGTGCCGGCGCTCATGCTGCGCGAAAAGTATCGAGCAGCCGCGGCATCGATCGCGATACGCGGCGTCGTCACGTTCCAAACGCCGGCGAGCACCGCGGGCATGGCGCCAACGAATGCAAAGCCAGCCGCACTCGTGTCGACCGTGCCCCCTTTGCCCTCGGCGTTGTGCGCTTCTATCGGCTGGGCGAACGTAATGCCGCCCGTATCCGCGACCAGCCAAACGTGGCCGTCGCGCGAGGCCGTGCCCGTCGCTCGGATCGCGGCATGATTGCCCGAGAGCGCATAGATATTGCCGTCGGCGGCTTGCAAGCTCACTTGCGCCGCATCGATCGCCCCGCGATTGACGATCGTGCCGTGACTGCCCGCTTTCACGAAGACCTGCTGCCCCGTCGATGCGTCTTGCAGCAGAACAGCTCGACCGGCGGCCAGTTCGACCGAACCCTGCCGCGCCTCTATGGTGCCGAAGTTGTCGACTTCATCGCTCGAAATGAGGAATACGTCGCCGCCGCTCGAACCGATCTTGCCCAAATTGACGACACGCCGTGTCGATGCGCCGTCGAACGTCAACGGTCCGCCGTTCATGAACGCCGCCGTATCGACATCGAGCGTGGACGCGACGAAGCGGCCGCCCGTCGACACGACGCCGCCCGCCCCGACCACCACGCCCTGCGGGTTGATCAAATAGAGGCTGCCGGTGGCCGAAAGCTTGCCGAGCAGGAACGACGTATCGCCGCCGGCCACGCGGTTCAACGTAGCGCCGCTGCCGTTGTCGAACACGACGCTATTGCCCGCGCCAATCGAGAAACTGCGCCAGTCGATGACGCCTTTGCTCGATGTTTGATGGATCGTCAGCGAACCGGCGTCGCCGCCGATCGTGCCGGTCCCGGCGACGAAGCGACCGCCGCCGGGCAGCGCGCCGGCGCCGAAGGCGCTCGACTGGTACATGACGAACACCGCCGCGGCGAGCGGCATCGCACGCATCGAGATCCGTTTTATGGATCCCGCCAACTGCAAACAAAGCTGCGTCATCGCTTTCATCGCGCCGCCCTTCGGTTACGACGACACGCCGCGTTGACGCTACGGGCCGCCGGCGGTGGCGTCGAAGTCGATTATGGAAATGAATATCTATTGAATGTCAGTTTCGAGCGAATGATCTCCGTTCTCGACCCGAAAATTATTGTTGATATTCGCATTTTCCGAAATCGTCAAATTCGGCCAAACGTTCGTCGCTTTCGACTCGCGATGCGCTGCTCGCAGCAAACAAAAAAAAGCCTGGGGCGTCGACGCTTTACGTCTTCGCACCAGGCCCTCCCATTTCTAGTGGCTCCCTGTCGTGGTACGGCTCAAATATCCGCGTTTTGATTGACGAACGTCTGGAAGGTGCCGTATGTCGGCTGAATCGGCGTCAAATCGTCGAGCACGATCCCATAGGTATAGTCTCCGCTCGTCAATTCGTAAAACATCACGGATTCGATCTGATCCGATTTACGTGCACCATAGAACTCCGTCAATTGTTTTTGAACATAGGCGGCGCGGTTCGTTTCGGTGAATTCTGGCGCCGCATTCCACTCGGTGATCATGAACGGCACACCATATCGGGCCTTGCAGTACACCGGCAGATTGAAACCGGGGCCGGCGCCGTCGGAGCCGACGGTGAAGATGTCGCCATACGGCGAATAGTTGTGCCACGTGGTGACGTCCCAACGCACGGCCGGGTGCCCCGTCGTGCCGTCGGGTTGCTTGCCGTCCCACAACATGTCAGCCGCCGCCACATCGGCCACGCAGAAATTGACGCCGCAACGGGCAGTCGGCTGCACCGATTTCACGCCGTCGATCATGCCTCGAATCACGCCGCGCATGATCGGCCAATTGGCGTTGTTGAAATCGGTCGGATTCGTCCCTGCCGTCGTCGAGTTCAAGATGATCGCCGGATCACGCGTCAGTTCATTGCCGCACTCGTACGTCGTCACGCCGTAGGGGGCCAACGCGGAGGCGATCGCTGCCGCGTTGGCGTGGACCGCGTCGTAAGCCGCCGTCTCACTCGTATAGAGCGTGCCGGTGGCATCGCGCAAACCGTAGTTGATCAGCGTCAACAGCTCGATCTTGGCGGTATTGAACGCCTTGGCCATTGCCACGAGCGGATTCAATTGCGTCGACTTGTTGACGCAGCCCAACCGATAGCTCGTGCAGCCAAGCGCCTGCAGGGCCGCGACTGTCTGAGTGGGCGTGAACGGATAGTCGTAATGGCCGTTGATACCGTAGAACCTCCCCGCGTTCGCCGCGTTCGCAACACGCGGATCGGCGCAAGCGAGCCATGCCCCCGTGAAGGAGCGCACGTAGAACTGTCCCCCGCTCGTCTTCAGATAGAACATAGCGCCATACCAGAGCAACAACGCGGCGCTCGGTGCGGCCCGATCCTGCACGCCGTTCTTGAAGACGCTACCGCCGGACATCGTCCAATAATTGTTCGCTTTGTCGAAGATGTAGGTGGCGGGCGGAATCGCCGTGCCATCGACGGAGGTGCCCCCAAGGCGGGGATCGAGGCACTGCGTCCACGAGGGTCCGACGTATCGATAGAAGGCTTTGCTCGTGTTCTCGCCGTAAATCGAGCCGTCGTACCACAGCAGCATCGTCATGTTGTATGCATGCGAATCCTTGACGGCGTTCTTATAGACATAGCCCTTGGAAAGCGTCCAGACGTTGCCCGAATTGTCGGTGATCGACGCGGCCGAGGGAACGGTCGTGCCGTTGGGCGACGCTGTTGCACCCGTTGCCGCGTTTGCGACCGCGCCCGCATTGCCGCCGGCGATATTGCCCAGCGCGTCGGTACCGCCACCGCCGCATGCGACGAGGACATAGCTGCTTGCGGCAGCGGTAAGGCACCCGATGAATTGACGTCGTTTCATGACTGAAGCTCGAAAAGAAGTGGGTCGGGGCTCGAGGCTTCGGGGCGCTTGGCCGCCTGACCTTCTGCACGCTTTGATATCGCTTAGTAGTCCTAACTAACTGGCGTTAGGCTGCAAGTCGCTACCCTGTTTCTTCGAGCTATCGGGGGGTCTCGTTCAACCGGCCTCGTTGCTGCAACCTTGCTGTTGCGTGGTCAGTGGCGCTACTTGTTGATGTGCAGTATTCCAAATACGGCTTCGCGGCGAAATCGGCGCAGTCGGAGATTGGCGTCGGCTTCGCAGACCGGCTCGTAGGATTCATCTGACAAAAAGAGACGAGGCGCGTTTGTAGGGCAGGCACGCACCGGCGCGCGAAAGGATTGGACGACGATGTCGTGGGGGCAACGAATGTTCGATCGGGCCATGGCCGGATCGGCCGCCGCAGCCGATCTGGAACCGAAACACGGCAAGCGTTACTTATGCATCGGACTCCATGCGTCGCATGGGTGGTCGTTCGGCCGTCGGCTCCTGTCACTCGAAGCCGCAGCGCAAACGACAGCGCCGCGCCATCGGCCTCTGGCCATCACCACTAGCAGGACAGGATGATGTTCAATGACTAGCGTAACGAGAGATGAATTCGAAGCACGCATCGAGGCCGTCGAGGCTCGGATGGACGCGCGCATCGCGGCGGCGATAGCGCGGTTGGATGCGTTCGAGGTGCGCGCCGAGGAAAGGGAGCAACGGTTGCTCGCTATGTTCGCCGAGCGCGATAAGCGGCTCGATGAGCGTGACAAACGACTCGACGAGCGCGACAAGCGATTGGAATTGCTCTATCAACAGGCAGCGGCTACCGCACAAAGCGCCTCGACGCTCGAAACGCATATGTGGCTGGCTACATCGACTGTCGTTCTGGCCGTGATGGGAACCGTCGTCGGCACGTACTACGCGACGCAATCGTCCCATCTCGGCATGGCGCAGGTGGTCATTTCCGCCTTTCAACAAGGCCAGCAAACGCAAGCGCCGTTCATAAGGCAGTAGGCTTCGCGCGAGCAATAAAAAACCCGCGTCAGCGTTAACTGACGCGGGTTTTTTAATCTGGTCGGGGCGAGAGGATTTGAACCTCCGACCACCTGCACCCCATGCAGGTACGCTACCAGGCTGCGCTACGCCCCGAAAGCATGAGAGTATAACAGACACTCTCACCGTTTAGAACCACTTGCGTAAAACTATCCGCGCAGTAGTTCGACAATGCCGATGAGCTCCTTGCGAAGCTGCACGACATCGACGTTCCCGCCGCCTTCCGCAGGCGATGCCACGATGCCGCCGCCCTGCTGGATCTGAGGCGCCTGCGGCGCCTCGGCCTCCTGATCGATCACCGCCCCGCGCGCATCGAGCTTGTTGCGCGCGCCGTTGATCGTAAAACCTTGTTCGTACAACAATTCACGAATGCGCCGTATCAATAGCACTTCGTGATGCTGATAGTAGCGACGGTTACCGCGACGCTTAACCGGGCGCAGTTGCGTAAACTCCTGTTCCCAGTACCTCAGCACATGCGGCTTTACGCCACACAACTCGCTGACCTCACCGATCGTGAAGTACCGCTTCGCCGGAATCGGAGGCAAGACGACTTTCTCGACCGTCGTTGTCATCGTCGGTTAACCGTCGTGGTGAAAGGCGCGCCGCAACGCGTTGAAACCTAGCGCGGCAAAGCAGCCTCGGCGCCGCTTTCGACCAGCGCTTTCAGCTTTTGACTTGCGTGAAACGTCACGACGCGTCGCGCCGCAATCGGAATCGCTTCGCCCGTCTTCGGATTGCGTCCCGGCCGCTGCGGCTTGTCGCGCAATTGAAAATTACCGAAGCCCGACAACTTCACACTATCGCCGCCTTCGAGCGCGTCGCGAATCACTTCGAAAAACGCCTCGACCATATCCTTGGCCTCGCGCTTGTTCAACCCCACATTGTCGAACAACAGCTCGGCCAATTCGGCTTTGGTCAGGGTCGGCGTTTCCGTGGAAGCGGACGAGCCGACAGGCAGTGTCGGTATTTCGCGAATCATGGCGCCACGCTGCGCCGCAAGTAGGGCTTCGAAATCACTCGAGTTCATTTCGTTCATGTCTAAAAACGGCGACTAGCCGCGCGCGGACACCCTTGCGAGCATCCTCGCGTTATCAGCGCAACCGCGCACCGTAGACTCGAGCCAAGCGATCCACTAGGGTTTTGACGGCCAAATCGACCGTCTCGTCCTGCAGCGTGCCGCCAGTATCTTGCAGGGTCACACGGAAGGCAAGGCTTTTCTCATGCGCCGCCATCCCACCGGAAGTGCTTGATTTTGCACGAAATTCATCGAAGAGCGCAACCCTTTGAACAAACTTGCAAGCGTCCTCGCTCAATGCCTCGTGCATCTCGTCGAGCAAGGCCTGCACTTCCACGGTTTGGTCGACAACCACCGCAATGTCGCGCCGCACGGGCGGATACTTCGAGACTTCCGCCGGCGCAGGCAATGCCCGCGCCATCAGCGCCTGCGCATCGATTTCGAAGAGAATCGGCGCATGCGGCAAATCGTATTGCTGCATCCAGCGCGGATGCAATTCGCCGATCCAGCCGACGCTTTGTCCATCGAGTTCGATGCGGGCGCTGCGGCCCGGATGCAGCGCCGGATGCGCAGCCGCAACGAAGCGCGCGACGCGCGGTGCGAACAAGGCCTCGACGTCGCCCTTCACGTCGAAGAAATCGACCGTGCGTGAGGCCAACCCCCACTGCTCCTCGGCGACGGGACCATAGGCGAGCGCACCGATGCGCTTGGGCTGCGCATAGCCCTCGACAGCCGTCTCGCTTGCCGCCACGGATGCATCGCGCAAGAACACCCGCCCTGCTTCGAAGACGCGCACGCGGTCGGCGCGGCGATTCAAGTTGTGGCGAAGGACGTCGATCAAGCTGCCGAAGAGCGTCGTGCGCATCACCGACATCTGGCTCGCGATCGGATTGACCACACGCACCGGCGCGTCGTTGCCGGCGAAGTCGCGTTCCCAGCTTGCGTCGACGAAGCTGAAGTTGACCGTCTCCGCGTAGTCTCGCGCCGCGAGCGCGTGGCGCAACGCGTGGATCGAGCGGCTCGTCTCGTTCGTCGCGCGCATCTCGTTCGCCGCCACCGGAGGACGCGCGGGAATCTTCTCGAAGCCGTAAATGCGCGCGACTTCCTCGATGAGATCTTCCTCGATCTCGATATCGAAGCGATACGAGGGCGGCGTGACGGCGAAGACCTCGCCGTCGAATTCATGTTCGAGGCCGAGGCGCGTGAAAATGCGCGCCATTTCATCGGCCTCGATCGCAATGCCGATGACGCGCTGGGCACGGGCGACGCGCATCGTCACGGGCGGCCGCTGCGGGAGATTGACGATTTGATCGTCCACCGGGCCCGCCTCGCCGCCACAGATATCGAGAATGAGGCGCGTGATGCGTTCGATATGCAACGCCGTCGTGTCGTAGTCGACGCCCCGCTCGAACCGATGCGCGGCATCGGTCGAGAAGTTGTATTTGCGTGCGCGGCCGCGAATGCTGTCGGGCCACCAGAAAGCCGCTTCGAGATAGACGTTCGTCGTATCGAGCGTGACCGCCGTGCTATCGCCGCCCATGATGCCGGCCAGGCTTTCGACTTGACGGTCGTCGGCTATGACGCCCACCGTATCGTCGAGCTCCACCGTGTTGCCGTTGAGCAGCATCAGGCGCTCGCCGCGACGCCCCCAGCGCACCTCGACGCCGCCGTGAATCTTGTCGAGATCGAACACATGGGACGGGCGGCCGAGTTCGAGCATGACGTAATTGGAGATATCGACAAGCGCCGAAATGCTCCGTTGCCCTGAGCGCTCGAGCCGCTCGACCATCCACTGCGGTGTCTTGGCGCGTGCGTTCACCCCGCGGATCACGCGGCCGGAGAAGCGCCCGCATAAATCGGGCGCCGCGATTTTCACGGGCAAGCGCTCGTCGAGCTTGACGTCGACGGGCTCGATCGCAAGTGGCCTGAGCGGCGCGCCGGTAATCGCGGCCGTCTCGCGCGCAACACCGAATACCGAAAGGCAATCGGCCTTGTTCGGCGTCAGCTTGATTTCGAAAATCTGATCGTCGAGGCGTAACGCCTCGCGGATGTCCTGACCGATCGGCGTGTCCTCCGCCAAGATCATGAGACCGCTGTGGTCTTCCGAAAGCTTGAGCTCCCGCGCCGAACACAGCATGCCTTCGCTTTGCACGCCGCGCAGCTTCGAGAGCTTGATGACGAACGGCGCACCGCCCTCTTCGGCCGGCGGCAATTGGGCGCCGACGAGCGCGACCGGCACCTTGATGCCGGGGGCGACGTTCGGCGCACCGCACACGATGTTGAGCACAGAGCCCGTTCCCGCATCGACCTGACAAACGTTGAGCTTGTCCGCGTCGGGATGCTTGACCACTTCGAGCACGCGACCGACGACGACCTTCGAGGTCGGCGGCGCGGCAGAACGCAGCGACTCGACTTCGAGGCCAGCCATCGTCAAGGCGTGCGACAGTTCCTCCGTCGTCAGTTGCGGATCGACAAACGTTCGGAGCCAGGATTCAGGGAATTGCATGTGTGTCTACGTTCGTAGGTGTGGGTCCATGCCCGTCCGGCAGCGCGCGATGAGCGTTCGCTGGGCCAGGCACCGCTTGCGGCTTTCGGCTTGCGCGAGATCTCGACGCGCGCTACGCGAATTGCCGCAAGAAGCGCAGATCGTTCTCGAAGAACAGCCGTAAATCCTGCACGCCATAGCGCAACATCGTCAGGCGTTCGAGGCCGCTGCCGAATGCAAAGCCGATGTACCGTTCGGGATCGAGGCCCATGTTGCGAATCACGTTCGGATGCACTTGGCCCGAGCCCGAAATCTCGAGCCATTTGCCCGCGTTCTTGCCCTCTTCGAACTTCATGTCGATTTCGGCCGAAGGCTCAGTGAACGGGAAATACGAGGGCCTAAAGCGCACGAGGATATCGTCGCGCTCGAAGAACTTCTTCAGGAAATCGGTGTAGACGCCCTTCAAATCGGCAAAGCTGATGTTCTCGTCGATCCACAGACCCTCGACTTGATTGAACATGGGCGAGTGCGTCGCGTCGCTATCGACGCGATAAGTGCGGCCGGGAACGATGACTTTGATGGGCGGCTTATTGCTGCGCGCGTAGCGCACTTGCATCGGGCTCGTATGCGTGCGCAACAACAACGGGCGGCCGCCCGCATCCTGACCGTCGACGTAGAACGTGTCTTGCATCGAACGCGCGGGATGGTTTTCGGGGCTATTGAGCGCCGTGAAGTTGTACCAATCGGTTTCGATCTCGGGACCGTCCGCCACGTCGAAACCGATCGAGCCGAAAATGCGTTCGACCCGCTCCCAGGTCTGCATCACGGGGTGCAAGCTACCGGCGCCGCGGCCGCGCCCGGGCAGCGTGACGTCGATGGCCTCGGCCGTGAGCCGCTGCTCCAGCAGGGCCTGCGCGAGCGCGTCGCGCCGCGCGGTGAGCGCAGCCTCGACTTGCTGCTTCGCGACGTTGATGCGTGCGCCCTCGGTCTTGCGCGCCTCGGGCTCGAGCTTGCCGAGCCCCTTGAGCAGTTCGGTCAACATGCCCGCCTTGCCGAGAAAGCGAGCCTTCTCGTTTTCGAGCGTTGCGCCGTCGGGCGCCCGGGAGAAAGCTTCTTGCGCGTCGGCGACAATCCGGTCCAGATCCATTGATCCCATCATTTCAGCGTCGGTGAAGATTACGAACCAGCAAAAAAAAGGGGCTCGGTGAAGAGCCCCGTTTTCCTATCGGGAACCCGGCTTACACCGGTGCTCCCGACGAACCACGCAGTACTAATCGGTCAATTAGGCTGCAACGGCGGCTTTCACCTGCTTCACGATCGCGGCAAAAGCGGCCTTGTCGAACACAGCCATATCGGCCAGCACCTTGCGGTCGAGTTCGATCGACGCCTTCTTCAGGCCGTTGATGAACACGCTGTACGTCATGTCGTGCTGACGGACCGCCGCGTTGATACGCGTGATCCACAGCGCACGGAATACGCGCTTCTTGTTGCGACGGTCGCGGTAGGCGTACTGGCCTGCGCGCATGACCGCTTGCTTCGCGATGCGGTAAACGTTGTTGCGACGGCCGCGGTAACCCTTGGCCAGGTTGATGATCTTCTTGTGGCGGGCACGTGCCGTAACCCCACGTTTGACTCGAGGCATGTTTCGCTCCTATGAGTAAAGGTTAAGGGTTAGGCGAAGGGCATCATGGCGCGCACGGAGTCCAGATTGGACTCGTGAACGGCCGTCGAACCACGCAGGTGACGCTTGTTCTTCGTGGTTTTCTTCGTGAGGATGTGGCGCTTGAAGGCTTGACCGCGCTTGACGGTACCGCCCGGACGCACCACGAAGCGCTTTGCAGCGCTCTTCTTGGTCTTCATCTTAGGCATGACGAACAACTCCGTTATTTGATGGCGATGGGTGTGCGGCCGGCCGAAAAGCCCCAGATCCGCCCTTTGAAACCCAGTCCACTTGTGTACGGCTAGCCGTTGCCGGCTGCCGCATTTTCGAGAAACGTGCCTGGCGCCGCCAGGCACGAACATCGAAATCCGCTTTTACATCTCTGACTGCTTCGCCGCATACGCCCGCCGGCCGCAACGCGGCCGAACGGCGCAGCCTCACGTTACTTCTTCTTTTTCGGCGCCAAGACCATGATCATCTGGCGGCCTTCCATTTTCGGCATCTGCTCGACTTGACCGACTTCTTCGAGGTCGGTGCGCAAGCGCTCGAGCATCCGCATGCCGATTTCCTGGTGCGCCATTTCGCGCCCACGAAAACGCAACGTGATCTTCGTCTTGTCGCCCTCATCGAGGAAGCGAATGAGGTTGCGCAGCTTGACGTTGTAATCGCCGTCATCGGTACCCGGGCGGAACTTCACTTCCTTGACCTGGATGACCTTCTGCTTGAGTTTCGCCTCGTGCTGCTTCTTCGCTTCCTGGTACTTGAACTTGCCGTAATCCATCAAACGGCAGACCGGCGGAACCGCTTGCGGGGCGATTTCCACCAGATCGACGTCCTGCTGTTCCGACATGCGGAAAGCATCAGCCAGTTTCACGATGCCGAGCGGTTCGTTGTCGACTCCGACTAGACGCACCTCGGGTGCAGAAATTTCACCGTTGATGCGATGCGACTTATCAGTAGCGATGTTGTGTTTCCTCTAAAAATTAAAAAAACGAGCCGCGCTGCCGCAGTGGCTACTTGAATGCCTGAATGTCTCGACGCAGGCGTTCAACGAAGGCATCGACAGGCATGACACCCAGATCGACGCCGCCACGGGCACGCACGGCTACCGTTTGTGCTTCACGCTCTTTGTCGCCCACCACGAGCAGGTACGGCACTTTTTCGAGCGTATGCTCGCGTATTTTATAGCTAATTTTCTCGTTGCGCAAATCAAGCTCAATTCTAAGCCCTTGTTTTTGCAACGATTGGGCCAGCGACCGCGCGTACTCGGCCTGGCTTTCGGCGATATTCATGACCACGGCCTGCGTGGGAGCCAGCCAGGACGGCATTGCACCAGCATGGTGCTCGATCAGGATGCCCAAAAAGCGTTCCATCGACCCCACGATCGCCCGGTGCAGCATGACCGGCCGGCGGCGGCTATTATCCTCGGCCACGAACTCGGCGCCGAGCCGCTCGGGCAGCACCATGTCGAGCTGCAGCGTGCCGCATTGCCAGGAACGGCCGAGCGCATCCTTGATGTGGTACTCGATCTTGGGGCCGTAGAACGCACCCTCCCCCGCGAGCTCTTCCCACTTCAAGCCGCAAGCCGTGAGCGCCTGACGCAACCCTTCCTCCGCACGGTCCCACACCTCGTCGGTGCCGGCGCGCTGGTCGGGACGCAGTGAGAGCTTGATGTCGATGTTCTCGAAACCGAAATCGCGGTACACGCTCATCGCGAGCGTGTTGAATTTGATCGATTCCTCGATGAACTGCTCTTCCGTGCAGAAGATATGTGCATCGTCTTGCACGAAACCGCGCACGCGCATGAGCCCGTGCAGTGCGCCCGAGGCTTCGTTGCGATGGCACGAGCCGAATTCGGCGTAGCGCAGGGGCAGGTCGCGGTACGAACGCAGGCCGTGCTTGAACACTTGCACGTGACCCGGACAGTTCATCGGCTTGATCGCATAGTCGCGCTTTTCCGATTCCGTCGTGAACATGTTCTCGCGATAGTTCTGCCAATGACCCGAGGCCTCCCACAGCGAGCGGTCCATGATCATCGGCGTCTTGATCTCGAGATAGCCGTCCTCGTTCACGCGGCGGCGCATGTACTGCTCGACCTGCTGCCACAACGACCAACCCTTCGGATGCCAGAACACCATGCCCGGCGATTCGTCCTGCAGATGGAACAAATCGAGCTGACGACCGAGCTTGCGGTGATCGCGCTTCTCGGCTTCCTCGAGCATGTGCAGGTACGCGTCCTGGTCTTCCTTCTTCGCCCAAGCCGTGCCGTAGATGCGCTGCAACTGCTCGTTCTTGGAATCCCCGCGCCAATACGCGCCCGCGACCTTCATGAGCTTGAAGACCTTGAGCTTGCCCGTGGACGGCACGTGCGGGCCGCGGCAGAGATCCGTGAAGCCGCCGTGCGAATAGAGCTTGATCTCGTCGCTCGCGGGAATCGACTCGATGATCTCGGCCTTGTACTTCTCGCCAATGCTCTTGAAGTACGCCACGGCTTCGTCGCGCGAGACGACGCGGCGCGAAACGGGCTCGTCCTGCTTCGCGAGCTCTTGCATCCGCTTTTCGATTCGCTCGAGATCTTCGGGCGTAAACGGCCGCTGATAGGCGAAATCGTAATAGAAGCCGTTGTCGATGACCGGCCCGATCGTGACTTGCGCCTCGGGGTAAAGATCTTTTACCGCATAGGCCAACAAGTGAGCGGCCGAATGACGAATGATGTCGAGGCCGTCCGCATCTTTTTCCGTCACGATCGCAAGCGATGCATCGCGCTCGATCAGCGTGGACGTATCGACGAGCTCGCCGTCGAGCTTGCCGCCCAGCGCGGCTTTCGCAAGCCCGGGACCGATCGAGGCCGCAACCTCGGCCACCGTCACCGGGTGATCGTACTGTCGAGACGAACCGTCGGGCAGGCGTATCGAAACCATTGCGTTCTCTCCGAGATGCCGAGTGCGGCACCAAAAACAATCGGTTGGCGGCAACAACCCAAACTACAGGTGCTTGCTCAGCGAAAGACGGATAAAAAAAATGCGGCCCCGCTTTCGAGGGGCCGCATTCACTTTCACTACTAGCAGACTAACAGGGCGAAAGAGGTCCTCGACTAGCGTCGTTCCGAAAAGGTTTCGGTCAACGTTCGCGGTGTCATAACCGTATTCGCCTTGTGCGCTAAGCGCATTTAACTGCCTTGAATATCCGGCATGCGCCGGGCATTCGATTTTCGTTGGTAGGCTCGATTGGACTCGAACCAACGACCCCCACCATGTCAAGGTGGTGCTCTAACCAGCTGAGCTACGAGCCTGAAGAAGACGAGATTATATGGAGCTCATCTGACCTTGGCAAGCCCTTTTATGCTTCCACATGCAAAAAATTACGCCTTGCGCGCGGCGCGCACGACGCCGGTCACTTCGCCGAGCAACGTGCAGGCGCGCTGCACTTGTGATGAGGTCGACACCTCGACGGTGAACTGCATGAACGCCGCGTTGCGCCGGCTCATGGTCTTCACGCCGACCACATTCATCTTCTCGCGCGCGAAGACTTCGGAGATATCGCGCAGCAGGCCCTGACGGTCCTGCGCCTCGATCACGATATCGACGGGATAGACCGACGAGCCGCGCCCTTTCATCACGTCGGCCGACCACGCCGTTTGCAGCACGCGCTCGGGGGCCCGCGCCGCCATCCGCTGAAACGTCGCGCAATCGCTGCGATGGATCGACATGCCCTTGCCGCGCGTCACGAAGCCGCTGATCTCGTCGGGCGGCGCGGGCCGACAGCACCGCGCGAGCTGCGTGAGCAGCGCATCGACGCCGACCACGAGCACGCCCGTCGACGCGCCGCGCGCCACGCTTGCGCCGCTGCCGCGCTTTTCGAACTGCTCGGGCAGATCCGGCTGCGGTTCGGGCGGCGCGGTATCGGAGAGCGCCTGCTCGATGCTGCGCAAGCTGAACTCTTCCTTGCCCACGACGTTGAACAGATCCTCCGGCGACTTGAAACCGAGCTTGGCCGCGAGTTGATCCAGATTGACCGACGTCTTGCCTTCGCGCTGCAACGTCTTTTCGACCAGCGCTCGACCGTTGGCGATGGTCTCTTGCAAGTCCACCGCGTTGAACCACGCGCGCACCTTTTGCTTCGCGCGGTTGCTGTGCAAATAGCCGAGCTGGGGATTGAGCCAATCGCGCGAGGGCCCGCCCTCCTTCACCGCCACGATCTCGACCGTCTGCCCGTTTTGCAGCGTCGTGTTCAGCGGCGCCATCGCCCCGTCCACGCGGGCGCCGCGGCAGCGGTGGCCGAGCTCGCTGTGCAAGTGATAAGCGAAGTCGAGCGGCGTCGCGCCTTGCGGCAGCGCGATCACGCGCGCTTGCGGGGTCAACACGTAGATGTGGTCGTCGTCGAGCGTCGCTTGGCGCAATTGCTCCCAAGCGTTGGCCGCATCCGGCTCCCCTTCGGCGACGTCCTCTTTCCAGGCGAGCAATTGCCGCAACCACGCGATTTTCTCGTCGTATTTGTCGCTCGCGCTGAACTGCCCGCCGTAGCCGCGCGCGCCCGCCTCCTTGTAGCGCCAATGCGCGGCGACGCCGTATTCGGCAAAGCGATGCATCTCGTGTGTACGGATCTGCACTTCGAATGCGCGGCCATCATCGCCGATGACGACCGTATGCAACGACTTGTACCCGTTGGGCTTCGGTCGCGAGATGTAATCGTCGAATTCCTTGGGCACCGGCTGCCACAGGTTGTGCACGATGCCGAGCACCGTGTAGCAATCCTTGATGTCCGGCACGATGACGCGAAACGCGCGCACGTCGTAAAGCTCGGCGAAGTCGAGCGCCTTGCCGCGCATCTTGCGCCAGATGCTGTAGATATGCTTTGGCCGCCCGCTGACCTCGGCCGCGATGTGCGCGGCGGCAAGCTCGTCCTGCAGCCGTGCGATGGCCTGAGCAACGTAGCTCTCGCGCTCGACCCGTTTTTCGTCGAGCAGCTTGGCGATACGCTTGTAGGTGTCCGGATCTTCGAAACGAAACGCCAGATCCTCGAGTTCCCACTTCAGTTGCCAGATCCCGAGGCGATTGGCGAGCGGCGCGTAGATCTCGAGCGTCTCGCGGGCGACGTCGAGCCCGGGCGAACTTTTCGCGGCCGCGTAAAAGCGCAGCGTCTGTAAGCGTGAGGCGAGCCGAATCAATACGACGCGAATGTCTTGCGCGAAGGCGAGCAGCATCTTGCGCAACGCTTCGATTTGCGCGCGCCGCGCGGCTTGGGCGTCGCGGCCGCCCTCGAGCGAAACGCTTTGCGCCGCGCGCAAGCTGACCGTGCCGAGCCGCAACAGCTTGCGCACGTCGCCCACGAGTTGCGCCGCTTCTTCGCCGAAACGTTCGGCAATGACCCGCTCGGGATCCGCCAGATGCGGCGTGAGCGCGAACAGCGCCGCCGCCAGCACCGCAGGCGGGTCGACGTTGAGCTTGGCGACGATGGCGGCCGTGCCTGCCGCATGATCGGCCAGCCGCTCTCCCGACGAGAGCAACACATCGCCCGCGTGCTCGCGCACGAAGGCGAGCGCGTCTTCGTAGGACGGCGACGGCGACGCACCGCTCGCGACCGTGTCGGCGCTCATCGTTGGACTTTGATTCTGAACAGCCACTGCGCACCGCTCATGCTAGTTGCACCGATGCCGTCCGCTCAGCTGCGTTGCGCCGCGACGACGACGATTTCGACGAGGCATTCGGGATTGGCCAGCTTCGCCTCCACAGTCGCTCGAGGCGGCGTTGCGTCCGGCGCGACCCAATCGTCCCACACGGCATTCATGCCGCCGAAAAAGGTCATGTCCGACAGGTAGATCTGCACCGACAGCAGATGCGATTTGTCGCTATTGGCTTCCGCCAGCAGCCGATCGATGTGGCCGAGCACCTCGCGCGTCTGACCCGTAATGTCCTGGTTCGTGTCTTCGGCGATCTGCCCGGCGAGATACACCGTGCCATTGTGGATGGCGATTTCGGAGAGGCGCTTGCCGACGTGATGACGAATGACTGCCATGTCGAGGTTCCTGTTCTAGAGGGTGGGCGAGCCTGCGCAATGCCGCTTTCGCGACAGCGCAAAACGCTATTATGACTCGCCGACGAAGAACTGCCTCGCCACGGCGATCTGCTCCGGATCCAAGAATGCCGGCGCATGGCCCACGTCGGGGATTTCCACTGATGTAACCGAGGGCCCACGTTCCCTCATGCGCGCTACCGTCTCGCGCGAGAGCAGGTCGGACTCGGCCCCGCGCACGACCAAAACCGGCCCCGCGATCTGTTCGAACAGGCGCCACAGCGCCGCTTCGCCCGCGGCCGCCGCTTCGGGCGTCGCCGCCCGAAACGGCACGGCGACCGCCGGGTCGTAGCGAAACGCCCACGCCCCGTCCTCACACTGGCGAAAGAGCGGCGCATTGATCTCGTGCCACTCGTCGGCCGTCAGCGGGCCGAAGCTCGCCGCCAATGCCGCGGCATGGGCGACGGCTTCCTCCCTTGTCGCGAAGCGCGGGTTCTGCCCGACGTAGGCGCCGATCCGTGTCAGCGCTTCGGGCTCGATGTGCGGGCCGATGTCGTTGACGAGCAGCTTGCGCACGGGCGAGCCAGGCAACCCGGCCAGGGTCATGCCGATCAGCCCGCCCATCGACGTGCCGAACCAATCGACGTTTTCGACATCGAGCCGCGCGATCAGCGTGACCATATCGGCGACGTATTGCGGCACGACATAGCGGCTCGGGTCGGTCAGCCAATCGGAAAGGCCGCGGCCGACGACATCGGGACAAACGACACGGTAGGCATCGCTCAGCGCGGCAGCAACCCGGTCGAAGTCGCGCCCGCTTCGCGTGAGCCCATGCACGCAGACGAGCACTCGCGGATTTTCGCGATCACCCCACTCCGTATAGGCGATCCGGTGCAAGCCGGTGGAGCTCGCGCACTGGACGTAGCGTTGCTCGGGAACAGCGCCATTGCGCATCGGGCTCATTTATCGTCGTCCTTGACTCGGGGCGGCGCGGCGGCCGCCCCGATGGGTCGGTCATGCGCCGCGTTCGGCGCGCGCCATCACTGCAATGCGCTCGTATCGAGCGGCGCCCCGGTCTTGGCCTTGATTTCATCGACGCTCACGCCCGGCGCGAGCTCGACGAGCGCAAGTCCCGCATCGGTCACGTCGATCACACCCAGGTCGGTGATGATCCGGTCGACGACGCCCACGCCCGTCAACGGCAACGCGCAGCTTTCGAGAATCTTGTGCTGATCGCCCTTGGCCACGTGCTCCATCAAAACGACTACGCGCTTGACGCCGGCGACGAGGTCCATCGCCCCGCCCATGCCCTTGATCATCTTGCCGGGAATCATCCAATTGGCGAGATCGCCGTTCTTGCTGACCTGCATCGCCCCGAGGATCGCCAGGTTGATGTGGCCGCCGCGGATCATGGCGAACGAATCGGCCGACGAGAAAATCGACGAGCCGGGCAGCGTCGTGATCGTCTGCTTGCCGGCGTTGATCAGATCGGCGTCGAGCTCGTCTTCGGTCGGCGACGGGCCGATGCCGAGCAAGCCATTTTCCGATTGCAGCCACACATCGATGCCGGGCGGCACGTAATTGGCGACGAGCGTGGGCAATCCGATGCCCAAATTCACGTAGAAGCCGTCTTGCAGCTCTTTGGCCGCGCGCGCAGCCATCTCTTCACGGGTCCAAGCCATGTCAGTCTCCTTTCGCGCGCACGACGCGTTGTTCGATGCGTTTTTCAGGATGCGCATTGAGTACGATGCGCTGCACGAAGATGCCCGGCGTGTGAATCGCATCCGGGTCGAGTTCGCCCACCTCGACGATCTCTTCGACTTCGGCCACCGTGATGCGCCCCGCCATCGCGCACATCGGGTTGAAGTTGCGGGCGGTGCGGCGATAGATGAGATTGCCGGACTTGTCGGCCTTCCAGGCTTTCACGAGTGCGATGTCCGCCGTCAGCGAGCGTTCGAGCACGTAATGGTTATCGCCGAACTGTCGCGTTTCCTTGCCTTCGGCAATGACGGTGCCGAACCCGGTGGCGGTGAAGAAGGCAGGGATGCCCGCGCCGCCCGCCCGCAGCTTTTCGGCCAGCGTGCCTTGCGGCGTGAATTCGAGCTCGAGTTCGCCGGCCAGAAACTGGCGCTCGAACTCCTTGTTCTCGCCGACGTACGACGAGATCATCTTCTTGATTTGGCGTGTTTCGAGCAGCAGGCCCAGGCCGAAGCCGTCGACGCCCGCGTTGTTGCTGATGCAGGTGATGCCCTTCACGGCCGTGTCGCGCAGCGCGGCGATCAGCGCCTCGGGAATGCCGCACAGGCCGAAGCCGCCGACGGCGAACGTCTGACCGTCCTTGACGATGCCTTCGAGCGCGGCGGCCGCGCTTGGATAGACTTTATTCATCTGAGTGTCCCTTCCATGATGGAAATCCGTGATCGGATGGCGGCTAGCCCCAACGCTGAGTCGATGCTTATTCTAGTCGTCGAGCGCGCGTCCGTACGGGTGAAAGACGCGCTTGCCGCGCTTCGTTTAATGGGCCAAAGGGTACGATGGGCGGCGCTTGCGGCACAATACGCAAAAATACATAAGCGAAAGCCCCCGTGCGAAACCGTGCCGGCCTGCCGCGAATCATGCCCAAAATCGATTACCAGACCGCCTTCCATCTCGCGCCGATCGGCCTCGTGCTCTCGCGCGATCGCGCCATCGAGGATTGCAACGATGCGGTTGCCGCCATCTTTCGTTGCGATCGCTCGGCGCTCATCGGCCGCTCGTTCGAAGTCCTGTATCCGTCGTCGGACGAGTTCGAGCGAATCGGCGAGCGCATCGGTCCGATCATGACGGCGCAAGGGAGCTACGCCGACGATCGGATCATGAAACGTGCCGACGGCGAACTCTTCTGGTGCCATGTCACGGGCCGGGCGCTCGAGCGCCATGCGCCGCTCGCCGCCGGTGTCTGGACCTTCGAGGATTTGAGTGCGACGCGCCGCGTGGCCGTCGAGCTGACGCCGCGCGAACGCGAAGTGGCGGCGCAACTGGCCACAGGCAAAACGAGCAAGCAGATAGGCCGCGCACTGGACATCAGCTCGCGCACGGTCGACATTTACCGCGCTCGGCTCATGCGCAAGTACGGCAGCGGCAACGCGACCGAACTCATGCAGCGGCTGCTCGGCCAATGAGCCCGCCGCCGGCTCGCCGAGCGCAGCGCCGCGGTGCACGTGAATCCTCGCTGTGCGCCTTAGCGCGCGCGTTCAAGCCGGGGATGCTCGAGCAGAGCACGTAAGCTTTCGGGCAACGGCACCGAGCGACCTGCCGCGTAGTCGATCCAGACGCAGCGGGCGGCGCCGCGCGCATAGAGCGTGCCGGGATCGTCGGCGCGCCGCAATTCGAACCCCGTATCGAAGCTGCTGCGCCCTGGCTTGGCGACCGACATCACCCCGATCACCTCGCCGGGATAGTGCAGCTGCCGCAGAAATTCCATCGACGCGTTGACGATCACGGGCCCCTGCCCTTGCTCGGCCCCGCCGGCGAGGCCCACCGCCTCGAACCAGCTGATCCGCACCTGCTCCATGTAGCGAAAGTACACCGTGTTGTTCACGTGCCCGAACGCATCCATGTCGCCCCACCGAATCGGCATCGACATTTCAAACACGGGCTCGTATCCGTTGCTCGCCGCCGCTGTCACATCCATCACTTCCGCCACTTTCGCTTGCACCTCTTTCGAAACGTTTGAATTTGCACCGCGCAGTCAAGCGAGCGCGAAACCGTCGTCGGCCGCTATCACGGCGCCATTGATGTACTGCGATTCGTCGGCCGCCAGCAACAGCAACAAGCCGTCGAGGTCCTCCGGCTGCCCGACGCGGCGGCGCGGCAACATCGACAGCAGCTTCTGCCCCGACTCGGTGGACCAATGCGCATGATTGATCTCGGTGTCGATGTAGCCCGGCGCGATGGCGTTCACGTTGATGCCGTGGCGGCCCCACTCGAGCGCCATGGCGCGCGTCATGTGAACGACAGCGGCCTTGCTCATCGAATACAGGCCGATCTGCGGCAAAACGCGCAGCCCCGCCACCGACGCGATGTTGATGATGCGGTAGGCGGGCTTCTGCGCCGCGCCGCCCGAGCGCATCATCATCCGCTTGGCTACCTCCTGCGCCACGAAAAACGCCCCGCGCGTGTTCGTATCGAACACGTATTCGTAGTCGGCTGGCGTGACTTCGGCGAGTTTTTGCGTCGTCGACACGCCGGAATTGTTCACCAGGATGTCGATCGTGCCGGCCTCGGTCTCGGCATGCGCGACAGCCGACTTGATGCTCTGGTAGTCGGTGACGTCCAGCGACACCACGTGCGCAGCACCGCCCGACGCCTCGATCTCGGCGCGCAATTCCTTCAACCGTTCCACGCGCCGGCTTGCCAGCACGACCTTCGCCCCCGCCTGCGACAGCACCAGCGCGAAGCGCTTGCCGAGTCCGCTTGACGCGCCGGTAATCAGCGCGACCTTTCCCTCAAGGTTGATCGAACGGCCCATACTCATTCCTTTAGTCGATTAACTTGCGCAAAACACGATCGAACGCCGGACATACAGCGGCAAAACGGCCGACACGAGCAGAGTCGCCACTCTATCATGTGAATAGAACGATCGTGCTAATCTCAGCGCATGCGGTTGCAGCGTCCCTATCGTTCGCTGACAATACGAACCCGAAAAAAAGCATTCTAATGGCTAAGGAGCCTCAATGACCCCCGAAAGTCTGATCGAGCAGTATGGCCCCCGCGAGTCGATGGAATACGACGTCGTGATCGTCGGCGGCGGTCCCGCCGGTCTGTCCGCCGCTATCCGGCTCAAGCAGCTCGCACAGGACAAGGGTGTCGAGCTGGGCGTGTGTGTGCTCGAGAAGGGTTCGGAGGTGGGCGCGCATATCTTGTCGGGCGCCGTGATGGATCCACGCGCCATTGGCGAGCTGATCCCCGATTGGAAGGAAAAAGGCGCGCCCTTGAACGTGGAGGTGACCGAAGACCGGTTCCTCTTCCTCACCGAAAAAGGCGCGGTCAAGACCCCGAACTGGGCGCTGCCCGAGAATTTCAAGAACCACGGCAACTATGTGATCAGCCTGGCCAACGTCACGCGCTGGCTCGGCCAACAGGCCGAAGCGCTCGGCGTGGAGATTTTTCCGGGCTTCGCCGCGGCCGAAGTGCTTTACAACGAGGACGGCTCGGTCAACGGCGTCGCCACGGGCAACATGGGCATCGGCAAAGACGGCGAGCCCACCGAGAACTTCCAGCTCGGCATGGAGCTGCACGCAAAGTACACGCTCTTTTGCGAGGGTGCGCGCGGGCATCTGGGCCGCCGGCTCAACGACAAATTCAAGCTCGACCAGGGCGCGGACCCGCAGGTCTACGGCATTGGCATCAAAGAGCTGTGGGAAATCGATCCGGCCAAACATCAGCCGGGGCTCGTGATCCACACGGCCGGCTGGCCGCTCGATTCGCAAACCTACGGCGGCTCGTTCCTCTATCACATCGACAACAACCAGGTGATGGTCGGGTTCGTGGTGGGGCTGGGTTATTCGAACCCGTATCTGTCGCCGTTCGAGGAATTTCAGCGCTACAAGACGCACCCGGAAATCCGCAAAATGCTCGAAGGCGGCAAGCGCATTTCGTACGGCGCCCGTGCGATTACCGCCGGGGGCCTGACCTCGCTGCCCAAGCTCGTGTTCCCTGGCGGTGCGCTCGTAGGCGACGACGCGGGCTTCCTGAACGCATCGCGCATCAAGGGCAGCCACGCCGCCATCAAGAGCGGCATGCTCGCGGCGCAGGCCGCATTCGATGCAGTCCAGGCCGGCCGCCAAGGCGACGAACTGACGGCCTACCCCGAGTCCTTCAAGCAATCGTGGCTGCATACGGAGCTGTATCGGGCACGCAACTTCAAGCAGTGGATGAGCAAGGGCTTGTATCTGGGCACGCTCATGGTGGGCATCGAGCAAAAGCTCCTAGGCGGGAACGTGCCGTGGACGCTGCATCATCAGCATCGCGATCACGAGATGCTCAAACCCGCATCGCAATGCACGCCGATCGCCTACCCGAAGCCCGACGGCAAGCTCACGTTCGATCGGCTGTCCTCGGTATTTCTTTCGAATACGAATCATGAGGAAAACCAGCCTGCCCATTTGACGCTGAAAGACGCGTCGGTGCCGGTCGACGTCAATCTACGCACTTACGCGGGTCCCGAAGGGCGCTATTGCCCCGCGGCCGTGTACGAGTTCGTCAAGAACGACGACGGCAGCGATCGCCTCGTCATCAACGCGCAAAACTGCGTGCATTGCAAGACCTGCGACATCAAGGACCCGACGCAGAACATCGTCTGGGTCACCCCCGAAGGCGGCGGCGGGCCGAACTACGCGAACATGTAAGTGCGGCGAGCCGCCCGCCTCGCGAGCCAGGCCGCTGCGCGCTAACGCGTGGTCGGGCTCTCCACGCGGGGTGCGCCGAAGGTTTGGAAGGGGAGTTGCTTCGGCGCGCTTCGATCGTCTTTCGCACGCGTTAGCGGCTCTGTGCCGCTGCGCAGGTTCAACGGCCCCGAGACCGGCCACCCGTCGCAGCCGCCACAGGCTGTGGGTTCGATCGGCGCAGTTCGGTGACGCATTCGAACGTGCCGAGCGGTGCGGTTGCAGCCGCCACGCGCGACGACTTCAGTCCGCCCGGGCCGCGATCTTCGGCGTTGCGACGTGGACGTCGCCGCATTGCGCGCGATGACGCAGTGCGTGGTCGATCAAGACGAGCGCGAGCATCGCTTCCGCGATCGGCGTTGCACGAATGCCGACGCAGGGGTCGTGGCGTCCGAACGTCTCGACCATGACAGGGTTGCCATGCTTGTCGATCGACCTGCGCGGCGTGCGGATACTCGAGGTGGGCTTGATCGCGATCGAAACCGTGATGTCCTGCCCTGTCGATATGCCCCCGAGCACACCGCCCGCGTGGTTTCCGATGAAGCCGCCCGGCGTCAGCTCGTCGCCGTGGACCGACCCGCGTTGAGCCACGCTCGCGAACCCGGCGCCGATCTCGACACCCTTGACCGCGTTGATCCCCATCATTGCATGAGCGATGTCTGCGTCGAGCCGATCGAACAACGGCTCGCCCCAACCTACCGGGACGCCGCTCGCTACGACGGCGATACGGGCGCCAATGGAATCGCCGTCCTTGCGTAGCGCATCCATATAAGCTTCGAGTTGGGGCACGATCTGCGCATTCGGTGCGAAAAAGGGGTTTTGCCGAACCTCGGACCAATCGACAAATGGAATGTCGATTTCGCCAAGCGCGCTCATATAGCCACGCACTTGCACACCGAACTTCTCGCTCAACCATTTTTTCGCCACGGCGCCTGCGGCGACGGTCGGCGCCGTCAACCGCGCCGACGAACGCCCGCCGCCGCGAAAGTCGCGCACGCCGTACTTGTGCCAGTACGTGTAATCGGCATGGCCCGGACGAAACGTTTCGGCGATGTTGCCGTAATCCTTGCTGCGTTGATCCGTATTGCGAATCAAAAGCGCGATGGGCGCGCCCGTAGTCGTGCCCTCGAACACGCCCGATAGGATTTCGACTTTGTCTTCTTCTTGCCGCTGTGTGACGTGGCGCGAGGTGCCGGGCTTGCGGCGATCGAGTTCGCCTTGGATGTCGGACTCGACGAGCGCCATGCCCGGCGGGCAGCCGTCGATCACGCAGCCGATCGCCGGCCCGTGCGATTCGCCGAACGTCGTGACGGTGAACAGCGTGCCGATAGTGTTGCCGGACATGAGCGTTGCCTCAGAGAAAAATGAATGAGCAAGGCGCTATTATGCCCTGCCACGACGGGCATACGCTCTGGGCCAGGCGAGCGCGGCGCGCGCCTTAGCGCTCGTTAGCGCGCCTAGCGGCGTGCGCCGCGCAAGTCGGCGACGATGCGCTGCAGCGTCTCGGGCGTCGCCGCTTCAGGGGGCAACGGCTCCCCCACGGCCAGCGTGAGACGACTCATCATGCCCTTTTTGATCGGGCGTGGCCAACGCGCGTCGGCATGGCGCGAGAACACGCTGCCCCACAGCCCGCGCAACGCCACGGGGATGACCGGCACCGGTGTGCGCGCGACGATCCGTGTGACGCCCTGTCGGAAGGGATTGATTTCGCCGTCGCGGGTGATCTTGCCTTCAGGGAAAATGCACACGAGCTCGCCTTCGGCCAACGCCGCCGCGCACGCATCGTAGGCGCGCTCCAGCATAGCGGCGTCCTCGTGCGCCGGCGCGATCGGAATCGCCTTCGCATGGCGAAACAGCCAGCCGGCGAGCGGCCTGCCGAAAATACGGTAATCCATCACGAACCGAATCGGCCTCGGGCTCTCGGCCATGATCACGACGGCATCGACGTAGCTGACGTGATTGCACACGAGCACCGCGGCGCCCGCCTCGGGGAGCCGCTCCGCATGCACGAGACGAATCCGGTAGAAGGTATGGACGAGCAGCCAGGCGATGAAGCGCAGCAAAAATTCGGGCACGAGCGAATAGATATAAGCCGCGACCGCAATATTGAGCAAAGCCGTGACCGCAAACAAACCTGGAATGCTGACGCCCGCGGCAGTGAGCGCAATCGCCATGAGCGCCGAGACGATCATGAAGAACGCATTGAGGATATTGTTCGCGGCGATGATGCGCGCCCGGTGCGTCGCCTGGCTGCGGCTTTGGATCAGCGCGTAGAGCGGCACGCTATAGAAGCCGCCGAACATCGCGAGCAGGAATAGATCGGCGAGAATGCGCCAGTGGCGGGCATGCGCCAGAAACTCGCCGACGCCGATCAGCCGCCCCGGCACGGGCAAGCCACGACTCGCCCAATACAGATCGAGCGCGAATACGCTAATTCCGATCGAACCGAGCGGCACGAGGCCGATCTCCACCCGCCGCTTCGATAGGCGCTCGCACAGCAGCGAGCCCGTCCCGATACCGACCGAGAACGTGGCGAGCAGCACCGTGACGACGTCCGGATTGGCAGACAGCACATCCTTGGCGTAACTGAAGAACGACGTGAGGAAAGTCGCGCCGACGAACCAGAGCCACGAGATGCCGAGCAAGCTCAGGAATACGGTGCGGTTTTCACGAGCGAGGGCTAGGTTCCGCCACGTCTCGGTAATGGGATTCCAATTGATCCGCAATTGCGGCTGGGGAGCGGGCGAGACCGGCACCCAACTCGACGCCGAGCGCCCTATCAGCGCAACGACGAGACAAGCGGCCGCCAGCAGCCACGCGCCCAGGCCGGGAGCCGCCGCCGCGGCGCCGCCGACGATCGTGCCGATCAGTATGGCGACGAACGTGCCCATTTCGACGAGCCCGTTGCCGCCGACGAGTTCGCGATCGTCCAGATGCTGCGGCAAATAAGCGTATTTGACCGGGCCGAAGACCGTGGAATGCACCCCCATCAGGAAAGTGCAGAGGTAAAGCAGCGGCGCGTGATGCGTGACGAAACCGGCGCCGCCGATCAACATCACGGCGATCTCGAACGTCTTGACCCAGCGCGTGAGCTGCGCTTTGTCGTACTTATCGGCGATTTGCCCCGCCGTAGCCGAGAACAGAACGAACGGCAGAATGAATATGGCTGAAATCAGGAACGCCGCGGTCTTGGCGTCGACGCCCGAGAAACGCGCCGTTTGAAACGTGACGAGGGAGCTGAACCCGACCTTGAAAACGTTATCGTTCAGTGCGCCGAGAAACTGCGTCCAAAAGAACGGCGCAAATCGCCGCTCGCCGAACAACGTGAACTGAGAATGGGTTGCGCGCGGAGCGCGGCGCGGCAACGGAGCGGCGGGCAGCGGTTGATCGCTCATGCGTCAAAAAGACCGAACCCGGGTCAGCGCGTGTCGCGCGCCTGACCGTCTTCGGGCCAATCGCGGATGTACGCCTTGAGCATGCGGTTCTCGAAGCTTTGCTCTTCTACGACGGCCTTGGCGACGTCATAGAACGAGATAACGCCCATTAGAGTGCGATTTTCCATGACGGGCAGATACCGGACGTGGTGCTCGAGCATCATGCGGCGCACTTCGTTGACATCCGTTTCTGGGGTGCAGGTGATCGGGTGATCGTCCATCACCTTACGGATCGTGGCCGTGCCGACGCTGCCGTTGTTCTGCTTGAGCGTCAGGATGATTTCGCGAAACGTCAGCATGCCGACGAGATCGCCGAATTCCATGATGACGAGCGAGCCGATGTCGTGCTCGGCCATCGTGCTGACCGCCTGGCTCAGCGGCGTATCGGGCGTAACCGTATAAAGCGTGTTGCCCTTGACCTTCAAGATGTCGCTGACTCTCATGGCGCTCTCCCGACAAAGCTTCAATGGATCGGTCGATCCTAGCGGAAAGGCCCGCAAAAGGAAAGCGAGGCGCAAGGTCCTACGACGGATGGAACCCTGCGCGAGAGGGGGCCGGCCACCAGCAAGCCGGTGTACGATGGCCGCCACCGCAACCTTTGCCGGGCGCCGCCCGGCCGACGCCATGTCCGCCAACCGCTTCGACACGCTAGCCGTGCATGCCGGCGCGGCCCCCGACCCCGCGACGGGGGCGCGCGCCACGCCCATCTATCAAAGCACCGCCTTCGTCTTTCGCGATGCCGACCATGCCGCCGCCCTGTTCAACATGGAGCGCGCCGGTCACGTCTACTCGCGCATCTCGAATCCGACCGTCGCGGTATTCGAGGAGCGCGTCGCGGCGCTCGAGAACGGCGTCGGCGCGATCGGCGCCGCCAGCGGCCAGGCCGCGCTGCATCTGGCCATCGCCACGCTGATGGGCGCCGGCTCCCATATCGTGGCATCGAGCGCGCTATATGGGGGCTCGCATAACCTGCTGCATTACACGCTGCGCCGCTTCGGCATCGAGACGACGTTCGTCAAACCGGGCGATCTCGACGCCTGGCGGGCCGCCGTTCGCCCCAACACCCGCTTGCTGCTGGGCGAAACGCTCGGCAATCCGAACCTGAACGTGCTCGATATCGCTGCGCTCGCCGAGATCGCGCACGCGCACGCGATCCCGCTGCTCGTCGATTCGACCTTCACCACTCCGTACCTTCTCAAGCCATTCGAGCACGGCGCCGATCTCGTCTATCACTCGGCTACTAAGTTCTTGGGCGGTCACGGCACCACCGTCGGCGGCGTGCTGGTCGACGCCGGCACGTTCGATTTCGCTGCGTCGGGGCGCTTTCCCGAATTCACCGAGCCTTACGACGGCTTCCATGGCATGGTGTTCGCCGAAGAAAGCACGGTGGCGCCTTTCCTGCTGCGCGCACGACGGGAAGGCCTGCGCGATTTCGGCGCATGCCTGCATCCGCAAGCCGCGTGGCAGTTGCTGCAAGGCATCGAGACCCTGCCGTTGCGGATGGAGCGACACGTCGCCAACACGCGCAAAATCGTGCAATTTCTCGCGGCCCAGCCGGCGGTGGAATCGGTCGCGTACCCCGAGTTGGAATCGCATCCCGATTACGCACTGTCCAAGCGCCTGCTGCCGCGCGGCGCCGGCGCGGTCGTCAGCTTCGACCTACGGGGCGACCGTGCCGCAGGGCGCCGCTTCATCGAAGCCTTGACGCTGTTCTCGCATCTGGCCAATGTCGGCGATGCGCGCTCGCTCGTCATTCACCCCGCTTCCACCACCCATTTCCGCATGGACGCCGCCGCGCTCGCTGCCGCCGGCATCGCCGAAGGCACGATCCGCCTGTCGATCGGCCTGGAGGATCCCGACGATCTGATCGACGATCTCAAGCGCGCGCTGAAAGCCGCCGGCAAAGCCACGGCCGGCGCGTCTGGGAAAAAGGAGACGACATGATCGTGACCGTCCAAGGCAAGTCCGCCTACGCCTACACCGGCGGCAAGGGCTTCGACGCGGCGCTGCCCACGGCCGTGTTCGTCCACGGCGCGCAGCACGACCATAGCGTGTGGGCGCTGCAAAGCCGCTATTTTGCGCACCACGGCTTCAATGTGCTTGCCGTCGATCTACCCGGACACTGCCGCAGCGAGGGCCTGGCGAAAACCACGATCGAGGCGCTGGCCGATTGGCTGGCCGACCTGCTCGACGCCGCCGGCGCCCCCGCCGCGCTCGTCGTCGGCCATAGCATGGGCTCGCTCGTCGCGCTCGATTTCGCCGGCCGTCACCCGGCGCGCGCGCTCGGCGCCGCACTCGTGGCGACGGCCGTTCCCATGGCCGTTTCCGATGCGCTGCTCGATGCGGCGCTCAATCGCGAGCCGGAAGCGATCGAACTCGTGAATCGCTGGTCGCACTCGAGCATCGCCGCCAAACCGTCCTGCCCCGGCCCCGGCTTTTGGCTCCACGGCGTGAACCAGCGCCTCATGGAACGCGTTTCGGCGCGCGGCGAGGCGCACCTGTTTCATACGGACTTCGCGGCTTGCAACGCCTACGCGCAGGGGCTCGAGCGCGCCGCGCAAGTGCGCTGCCCGGTGCGCCTCGTGCTGGGCGCAAAGGACATGATGACGCCGCCTCGGGCCGCGCGCTCGCTCGTGCAAGCGCTCCAGGCCGGCGGTGCGCCGGTGGATGTCGTCACGCTCGAAGCCGGACATGCGCTCATGGCCGAGCAGCCCGATGCCACGCTGGATGCGCTCTTCGCCTTCGCGCGTACCGTTGCCGCGACGCAACCGGCTTGACGCGCAGCGCGCGCTGCGGCTCGACCGATAGGCCGTAAGGCCGGGTTGCGCCTTCGCGGCGATCGCCGGACAATGGGTTTTGTCAGTCCAGGGCGGCGCGCGGCCGTGGCATGCTCTCGCGCCCCGCGTAGCGGCGCCCGCCTTGGCGCGCACACTCGTGCGCAACCGCGAACGGGAGGATGCGATGGCTCACAGCGCTCATACGGCTCATTTCGGCAGCTTCGCCGAGTTTTATCCGTTTTATCTCGGCGAGCACCGCAACCCGATTTGTCGTCGCCTGCATTTCGTCGGCTCGCTCGGGGTGATCGGCTGCTTGGCGATGGCGGTCGCGACGATGGCCTGGCTTTGGCTGCCCGCAGCCGTCGTTTGTGGATACGGGTTCGCTTGGGTGGGCCATTTCTTCTTCGAGAAGAACCGTCCCGCCACGTTCCGCCACCCGCTCTACAGCCTCATGGGCGACTGGGTGATGTTCAAGGACATTTGCATCGGCAAAATCGCGCTCTAGCCTTGTAGCGCTCGCGGCCGCTTCAGGTGCGACCCGGAGTGCTTAGCGCCCCGGTCGCATGCCGCAGCCGCCGGAATGTGCAGCGATTGTCGTTACAACGCAACGCGGCGGTCGCCTCGCCGCTACGCGGGTTGTTGCGGCCACGGCGCGCGCAGCGTATTGCCGCTGCCGTCCGGCGCGCCTCGCACACGACGGGCCGCCACGAGCACGGCCAATGTCAAATCGAGCTTCGGGTTGTGCAGCGCATCGAGCAGCAACGCGGCGTCCACTCGCGTGAAATCCAGCCGCAGTTGGTATTCGAGCTCGCGCCGGTCCACTACGAACATGTCGAACAACCGGCCCACCGTCACTTGCGCGGGATTGGCGATCAGCACGTAACGCGGCGCGGCCTCCCCGGCAAGCGGCGTCACCCAGCCGCGACGGTCGAGCTTGTTCACCAGCCGTGTCACGGTGTCGATATCGCAGCGAAGCATGCGCGCGAGCTCGATCGGCGTAAGGCCCGGTTTGCCCGCATCGCGCATCTCGTCCAAGCGCACCAGCAACTCGAGCGCATCGAGCAAGTCGCTGCCCGGGTAATGCCGCCGGTGAAACTGGCCCAAGCGGATCGCGGGCAGCGCGGATACGATCGTCGCGCCGGCAAGCGTGATGAACCAGCACAGATAGACCCACAACAAGAACAGCGGGACGAGCGCGAACGCGCCGTAAACAGCCGTATACGTCGGCATCCTGCGCACGTAATAACCGAAGCCCCGCTTGGCGAGCTCGAATGCAATGGCCGCCGCCAGCCCGCCCACCACGGCGTCGCGCCATGCAACCGAGCAATTGGGCAGGTACACGTAAAGCAGAGCGAATGCCAACGCGGTCAACGGCAACGATGCGCCGGTCAGCGCCCATTCGATCAGCGGAGGCACGTGCCCGTTGGCGAGCACGCTCGATTGAGTAAAAAGATACGAAGAAATCGATAGGCTCACGCCGATCAGGAGCGGGCCGAGCGTGATGATCGCCCAATAGACGAGCACACGCTGCGCAAACGGACGCGGTTTGGCGACGCGCCATATGACGTTCAGCGCGGATTCGACCGTCATCATCGTCATGACGGAGGTGACGAACAGCACGATCATCCCGGCCGTCGTCAGCCCCTTGGCCTTGGAAGCGAACTGATTCAGATACTTGAAGATTTGGTTGTTGATCTGATCGGGCATCAGGTGCTGCGCGAGGAATGTCTGCAGCGACATCTGAAACGTCGCGAAGATCGGAAAGGCCGTGAATAGCGCGAACGCGACCGTCGCGAGCGGAACGATCGCGAGCATCGTCGTAAACGTCAAGCTGCCGGCCACCTGAGCGATGCGGTCTTCGCCGATGCGCTTCATCGCAAAACGCGCGAGACGTTGAAGGGTCTGCAGTTCGGAGCTGAACGTGCGCAAGTCGAGGTTCTCCTTTTCGTTCGATCGCCGCACGCAGCGGCGCGGCGGCGTACACGCCCCTATAATAAGCCGCTCACGACCCATGCTCATGAAAGACATTCTCGTACTCTATTACAGCCGGCACGGGGCGACCCGCGATCTGGCATTGGCGCTCGCGCAAGGCGTGGACAGCGTCGCCGGCATGCAGGCGCGCGTGCGAACCGTGCCGGCCGTCTCGGCGGTGAGCGAAGCCACCGCGCCCGCGATTCCGTCCGACGGCCCGCCCTACGCCGAGCTGCGCGATCTCGAAGAATGCGCGGGGCTGGCCCTCGGCTCGCCCACGCGCTTCGGCAACATGGCGGCCTCGCTGAAGTACTTCCTGGACGGCACGACGCCGCAATGGATGAGCGGGGCCCTCTCGGGCAAGCCTGCCTGCGTATTCACCTCGACGAGCAGCCTGCACGGCGGGCAGGAATCGACACTGCTCTCGATGATGCTGCCGCTGCTGCACCACGGCATGTTGATGGTGGGCATCCCTTACACCGAAAGCACGCTCGCGACCACGCAAACAGGCGGCACGCCTTACGGCGCCTCGCACGTATCCGGCGCCGGCGCGCGCGAATCGACGTTGTCGGCCGACGAAAAGACGCTCGCGATTGCGCTTGGCGCCCGGCTCGCGCGCGCGGCCTCGCTGTTGGCGGGCCGGCCATGACGGCCGGCCGAGCCGGCGCGCCTGCCGCCGCCCGCGTCGTCCCGCGCAACGGTTGCGCGCTGGGCGCGGCGCTCGCCCTCGCGGCCCTGATCGTGCTGGCCGTGGCCTGGGAACGGTGGCTCGCTCCGCTGCGCCCGGGCGGATCGGCACTCGTGCTCAAGGCGCTGCCGCTCGTGTGCGCGTTGCCCGGTGTATGGCGGCATAAGCTTTACACATTGCAATGGGCGTCGATGCTCGTGCTGCTGTATCTGGCCGAAGGCGTGGTGCGCGGCATGACCGATGCCGGTTTATCCGCGCGGCTCGGTTGGGCCGAAGTCGTCCTCGCGGCGCTCTTTATCGGCTGCGCGCTTGCTTATCTGGCGCCCTTCAAGCGCGCAGCGCGCGCGGCACGCCGCGATGCGAGCGCGCCCGAGTCGACTTAGGGGCGCACGCCGCCTCGCACCCAACTTGACGCGCGCCCTCGCGCGCGGCGATTGCACGCCCTCGGTTTCCCGGCTATCGCGCATCTTGCGCAGGAAGGACGAACCATCATGACCGACACTCGTTCAGCGGCGCGCGACACATTCGTCGCCGCATGCCGCGCCGCAATCGGCGCGGCCAACGTTCTAACCGAGCCGCACGACACTGCGCCGTTCCTCACCGATTGGCGCCACCGCTACACGGGCGCCGCTTGCGCCGTGCTCCGCCCCGGCACGACGCAAGAAGTCGCCGCTATCGTCCGGCTCGCCAACGAGCACCGGGTGCCGCTGGTGCCCCAAGGGGGCAACACCGGCCTCGCGGGCGGCGCAACGCCCGATGACACGGGAGCGCAGGCGATCGTGAGCCTCGCCCGCTTGAACCGGGTTCGCGCACTCGATTCGCACAACAACACGATCACCGTGGAAGCGGGCGTCGTGCTGGCGCAAGTGCAGGAGCATGCGCGCGCGGCGGCACGCCTGTTCCCGCTGAGCCTGGCTGCCGAGGGCAGTTGCACGATCGGCGGCAACCTCTCGACGAACGCCGGCGGCACCGGCGTGCTGCGCTACGGCAACACCCGCGAGCTATGCCTCGGTCTGGAAGTCGTCACCGCGCAAGGCGAGATTTGGGACGGGCTGCGCGGCCTGCGCAAAGACAATACCGGTTACGATTTGCGCGATCTGTACATCGGCGCGGAGGGCACGCTCGGCATCATCACGGCCGCCGTCATGAAGCTGCATCCGCTGCCCGCCGCGCGCGTCACGGCGCTTGCAGCCCTCGCCTCGCCGCAGAGCGCGCTCGAGTTCCTAGCGCTCGCCCAGCGTCGTGCCGGTCCGCTGCTGACCGGATTCGAGTTGATGTCGGATTTTTGCTTGCGGCTGGTCGGAAAGCATTTTCCTCAGATGCGCTATCCCTTCGGCGAAACGCACGCGCAAATCGTCCTTCTCGAGCTATCGGACAACGAAAGCGAGGAACATGCTCGGTCTCTGTTCGAACAAATGATGGAACAAGCCCTCGAGTCGGGACTCGTCGAAGACGCTGTCGTCGCAGAAAACCTCGCGCAATCGAAAGCCTTTTGGGATTTGCGCGAGCACATCCCGCTCGCGCAGGCCCAAGAAGGCTTGAACATCAAACACGACATTGCAGTGCCGATCTCGAGCGTGGGCGCGTTCGTCGAGCAAACGGATGCGGCCATCGCACGGGAAGTGCCAGGCGCGCGCATGGTCACGTTCGGCCACCTGGGCGACGGCAACCTGCACTACAACGTGCAGGCCCCCGAAGGGGGCGATCCGAAGGCGTTTCTCGCGCGGCATCAAGCGCAATTGAATCGGATCGTCTATGAGAGCGTGCATCGGCACGCAGGCACGTTCAGCGCCGAGCACGGGGTAGGCCAACTGAAAGTGCCCGAGCTGTCGCATTACAAATCCCGCGTCGAGGTAGGCATCATGCGGGCGATCAAAGCGGCGCTGGACCCGCTCGGCCTGATGAACCCAGGCAAAGTGCTAGGCTAAGCATCGTCCCCGCCGCGCCACGCTCATCGATACCGCGGGCGGCGGTGGTTCAACCATCATCGAATCGATCGAGCAAAGAGGCGTTCCCGTGAAAATTCGCGTGTTGTCCGATCTGCATCTCGAGTGCGACGAGCCCGAGGTCGTCCCGCATACGGAGGCCGATCTCATCGTTCTTGCCGGGGACATCCACAATCACGCCGAGGGTATCCGCTGGGCGGCGCAAACCTTCGGCGGCCAAACGCCGGTCGTCTACGTGCCCGGCAACCACGAGTATTACGACGGCGAGTTCGGCGCGCTGGAAGTGGCGATGCGCGACGCCGCGGCGGGCGTCGATCAAGTGCATTACCTGAACAACGCGGCTTTGATCGATCCGGGCGGTCGCTGGCGCGTGCTCGGCACGACGCTGTGGACCGACTTCGCGCTGTTCGGCGCGAGCGAGGACGCCATCGCCGCGTCGATCGCCGCGGCGGAAAAAGTCATGCTCGATTTCCGCGGCCCGATACAGGTGACGTGGCCCTCGAGCGCGGCGGTTTCGGGCGTAGAGGGGAAAACTGCGCAAGCCGGCGCGGGGCCGCGGCTGTTCGCGCCGGCCGACACGCTGGTTCTGCACCGCCACGCGCGCGAGTGGCTGGCGAAGGAACTGCGCAAGCCGTTCGGTGGCCAGACCATCGTCGTCACGCATCATGCGCCGCATCGCGCGAGCCTCGCCGAACGCTTCGCTCAAGATCTTGCTTCGGCCGGCTTCATCAGCCACCTGCCCGAGCTGCTCGGGCCGTCCGTCGCGCTATGGATTCATGGGCATACCCATACCCCGTTCGATTACGTGGTCAATGGGACACGCATCGTATGCAACCCGCGTGGCTATATCGATCGACGCCGCAATCGGCTCGAGAATCCGCAGTTCGCCTGGGACAAGATCGTCGAGATCGACGCTTAGGGGCTGCCGCAACGAGCCCGCGGCGAAAACCGCCGGGTAGCGAAGAAACGAGGCGCTCAAGAGCATGGCCCTGCTGCCCCTGCGTCCACGGCAAGATCGAGGTGCGCGCTAACTGGAATGCGCACTTCGTTTGCCGTTCCCTTTCTCGGCGAAGACGCAATATGAAGCTCGCCTTCGACGAGATAAGCACGCTCGCGCAAGCCGGCAAACCCGAACGAGCCCATCTTGCACAACGTGGGCGTACCGTACGGGGACCTCAGGACTAATAACGCTATCGTCGAGTCCGTGGATCCCGCGGCTCCTCGAAACCACTAACAGGAGTCCCGGATTTTCAACGTTCGTGATACCCATCTGCTGAGCAATGCTTACCTTGGAATTGCGACCATCGAGTCTGTATAAAAACACCGTACAAAATTTAATCCGGGATACACTAGGTTGCCGTCAAGCTTGGCACAAAAACATCGACCAGACCTTTGCCTCGGGGAAAATCATGAAGAAGGTGACAATCGCCGCATTTTGCGCCGCGATCCTGACGTTGTCCGCGTGTGAAAAGGCTACGGATCAGCCTCGAACCGATGCGGCAAACGCAACACCTGCACCCAATAGTGCACCGACGACGCCAGTCCCAGCGCCGGCACCGGTACAGCCCCCGCACAATTATCAGATGGTCGATCAAGGAACATATGGCTATGAGCCGGCACTGAGCGAAGACGACATCAGGAAAGGCATAGCGACGAAGCCGCTCATTATGGTTCGCTACGAAGGCAATAGGAACGGCACATACATCATTCTGATTTTGGGAGTCGATCAGAATAATTCCAGCGTTGTGAACCGCGTCAGTTGCCAGCTTCCTTGCCAATACGCGAAGTCCGAGATGTTATTGGACGCCTCTGTGATCAGTACGGAGACGTTGCCTGTGAGACGCGATTCGATAATGGGCGCGATGCTGGAGGATGCGGTCTCCGGTCAACTTGCTCCATACGGCCAACGGCAGCATGACAGCCATATTGAGATGCAGCCCCAACCCGCAGTCTCGTCTCCGCTGTCGGCTGCCTCGTCCTCTGTCCAAATGTGGGTTGGCGCCCACGATACGAACCTACGGTCCTGCCCGGGCGTCGGATGTACACCGATGATCGTGATCCCGAAAGGCTCCGGCGTGAGCGTCGATATGTCTTCGGCCCAAACGGTGCCGCAATCCACCGATTCGTGGGTTCGCGCGACCTACTCAGGACCCTATTGCTCGCCCGAATCGATCGATCCGCAGTTGGGCTGCGTCGCTCCCGTACAATCGAGCAATCCTGTGAGTGGATGGCTGAATTTCTCGCTGCTATCGCAATCGCCTCGGCCTGCTTCCAATGCCACCCCGGCCGTGTCGGCCTCGGATCAATCGGCGACGACATATCAAACCAGCTTCGATTGTGCAAAGGCCACTTCTGTTCCCGATTATCTGATTTGTCATGATCCTGACCTTGCCATGTCCGATCGCGAGTTGGCCACGATTTATCAGCAAGCAAAGGCGGCGGTGACCGACAAGGCGGCCTTTACCGACCGCACGCGGAAGCAATGGAACTATCGCGAGAAGAACTGCAGGGACAAATCGTGTTTGGCAGCGTGGTACGCTGACCAGAAAATCGTATTAACCAAGATCGCGCAAACCGGTGATGTCAACGCACAATAGGGCTTACCGGTATGGGGCAATCGAAGGATCACGACACGGCGATCGCAAATGGGCTGCACACCCCAATAGCTGCAGACTCGCCGAATGGGCGTCTGCTAGGTCGAGCGATCGGTCCATCTTCCGCACTACGCCCGAACGCTCCCTTACACACGCGAATGCGTGCCCACCTGTATCAAACGCCAACTCCGAGAGGTCGAGCATCGCTACGTCCTCCGAGGCAACATAGGTCACCTGGAACATGGTGGGCTCGAGAAGCACGGGGCCGAGAACGCCACCTCCTGCGCGGCCTCGACAATCATGTCCAGTCTTATTGTTGAATTTCACACCCGCCGACGCATGGGCTATATGGCGGTCGCAAAGCAAGCCCGGCTGTAGCGACCGGGCCATGTGCTTGAGACTAAAACGATTGGTCGGAGCGATAGGATTCGAACCTACGACCCTCTGATCCCAAATCAGATGCGCTACCAGGCTGCGCTACGCTCCGACGAATCCGAGATTCTAGCTGCCTTGTCCTCGATCGGTCAATCTCGGCGCGAAGAACCTTTCAGCGCGGTTCGGTTCGCGCGGCTAACATTCACTCTGTAGCATCTCGCGGTTTTTGCATCCAATGACCGATGGCGTGCTCGCGCGCCCCTAGCGAAAGGAGGCAACGACATGGATTTGATTCTTTGGCGTCATGCGGAAGCGGAAGACACCGCGCCCAGCGACGCGGCCCGGCAACTCACTCCGCGCGGGCGCAAGCAAGCGCAAGCCGTCGCCAAATGGATCAGGCAACGGCTCAGCCCCGACGCCGTGATTCTGGCGAGCCCCACCGCTCGCACCGTCCAAACCGTAGAAGCGTTGACAGACCAATACCGCAGCGTGGATCGGCTCGCCCCCGGCGCCGAGCCGGAGGCGGTACTGGAAGCAGCCGGCTGGCCGGACGGCCTAGCTTCAATGGTCGTCATCGTCGGGCATCAACCCACCCTAGGCCTCGTCGCCTCGCATCTGGTAGCCGCGCAACGCGCCGAATGGACGATCAAGAAAGGCGGCCTGTGGTGGCTCGCGAATCGCGAGCGCAATGGCTCCGGACGGGTCGTGGTGCGGGCGGTCATTTCTCCCGATCTGCTTTAAACCCGATGAATCGCGCGTGTCCGCCGCGCGACATGTCATCGCAGCGACACGCGTTTGCCATGCAAACGTCATCGCCCGTTACTACATTGGCGAAGACCTAGCATGCCTTTCATCTTCATTAGGAACCAGGAACCCCTATGCGAGATCTGCCGACGCCGACCCTGCCCTTCGCTTCGATCCCGCTCGATTCGCGCCGTCGCCTGCCGCGAGAAAAAGAAACCGTCACGCAGGAACACCGTCTGCAAGTGGCCTGGGCGCGCACCGATGAAGAACTGCGGGAGGCGCAACGCCTGCGCTACCGCGTGTTCGCCGAAGAAATGGGCGCGAGCGTCTCGGGCCCGTCCGGGCTCGACGTCGACGCGTTCGACGCCTATTGCGATCATTTGCTCGTGCGCGACCTCGATACCCTGCAGGTGGTCGGCACTTACCGCGTCCTGCCGCCCCATCAAGCCGCCCGCGTCGGCCGCTTGTACGCCGAGGGCGAATTCGATCTCTCGCGCCTGGCGCATCTGCGCGCGAAGATGGTCGAGGTGGGACGCTCCTGCGTGCATGCCGACTATCGCAGCGGTTCGGTCATCATGTCGCTGTGGGGCGGGCTCGGCACCTACATGATGCAAAACGGCTACGAGACGATGCTCGGTTGCGCGAGCGTGCCGATGGCCGACGGCGGCCATTTTGCAGCGAATCTGTACGAGTCGTTGCGCGAGCAGGCGCTGACGAGTCCTGAATACCGCGCGTTCGCGCATACGCCACTGCCGGTCGAGGAACTGCGCACCGGCGTGCGCGTCGCGCCGCCGCCGCTCGTCAAAGGGTATCTGCGCCTCGGCGCGAAGATCTGCGGCGCACCGGCATGGGACCCTGACTTCAACTGCGCCGATTTCCTCACGCTGTTCCGTTTGACCGACATCAACGCCCGCTACGCGCGTCACTTCCTCGCCTGAAGCAGCGCATCGGCGCACCCTCGGCGCGCATTATCGGCCATGGAGAAAAAGCGGCCCACGCTCGGCACGGAGCGTGGGCCGCTTCTTTCATCGCAATATCGGCGATAGCGCTTCGTTCCGATGCACCCGCTCATTCGTCCGTGTACACGACGCGATAGCGAATCCCAACCTTCTCCCATTCGGCCGCTTCTTGCGTCAGGCTGTAATCGGTCAGCGGATTGCCCACGACCCATTCGTTCGGCAAGCGCACTTCGTAGCCGCCGTGCGACCTGGCCACGCGAATGCCGGGCAGGCCTGCATCGGTGCGCCGGCGGCACAGCAGCGCCGCGAGCCGCAAGCAAAACAGCAATGGCCACTCGACTTCGCGGGTTTGGGACAATTTCCCGAGCTTGCCCGCATGCCCGAGCACGAGCGCAGCGAGCCGCGCTTGATCGGTGCGCGAGAAGCCGGGCATATCGGCATTGCTCGCGATATAGGCGGAATGCTTGTGATACGAGCTATGCGAGATCGATAAGCCGATCTCGTGCAACGCGGCCGCCCAGCCGAGAAAAACGCGCCCTTCTTCCAGCTCTTCCCCATTCGCCGCGCCGAGCTGATCGTAAAAACCGACCGCCAGTTCGCCGATGCGCTCGGCCTGTGCGCGATCCACACCGTAACGGCGCATGAACCCCGCGACGGTGACCGCCCGCATGTCCTCGTGCTGCGTGCGCCCCAGCAGGTCGTATAGCACGCCGAGCCGCAATGCGCCGTCGGTCGTGTCGACGTATTCGATGCCGAGTTCCTCGAACACCGCCAGCATGATCGACAAGCCGCCCGCGAGCACCGGCACGCGATCGGGCTTGAGCGCGACGAGCTTGAGCCGATTGACGTTTTCGGCTTTGATGAGCGCGCGCTTGAGCCGCTCGAGGCCGCCGCGCGAGATGCCGTGCGTCACGCCGGCATCGTTGAAGCCGTTGGCTTCGACGAGTTCGGCCAGCGCCCGGGCCGTGCCCGAGGACCCGATCGCCTGATCCCATCCGGCTTGCTTGTACTCGCGCGAGATGATCTGAATTTCGCGCTTGGCCGCGAGTTCGGCCTGCCGCATCGTGTAATCGTCGACGTTGCCCGCGGGAAAGAACGCGCGGCTGTGGCTGACGCAGCCGATGTAAAGACTCTCCATCACGAGCGGCGTGTAGTGCTGGCCGATGATGAACTCGGTCGAACCGCCGCCGATGTCGACGACGAGCCGCTTGCCCGAAATCGCCGGCACCGAATGCGCGGCGCCGGCGTAGATCAGCCGCGCCTCTTCGCGCCCCGCGATGACTTCGATCGGAAAGCCCAGTGCGTTTTGCGCTTCGACGAGAAACTCGCTTGCATTCTTGGCGACGCGCAACGTATTGGTCGCCACGGCGCGCACGTGGTCGGGATGAAAATCGCGCAGCCGTTCGCCGAAGCGCTTGAGCGCATCCCAAGCGCGCACTTGCGAAGCGCGATCGAGCATTTTGTCGGTCGAGAGCCCCGCGGCTAGCCGCACGGCTTCGCGCAGCGCATCGACCTGATAGATCTGCGCGCCGGCAGTCGTTTCCTCGACGCGGCCGACGATGAGCCGGAAGCTATTCGAGCCGAGGTCTACGGACGCAAGAAGGTGCGGGGTATTGGGCATTAGGAAAGCAAGCTCCCGTGCGCGCGTGCGACCCGCCGGGACCTATCGCCCGGGCGAGCGCCGCGCTGTTCAAAAACGTCATTGTAAGCACATAGTATTTCGCCACGGTGCATTGCATCAACGTGGCATCGCCCATGCGACATCTTGGTCGCCTGCGTATCGCCCGAACGACGCCCATTCGCAATCGAACTAGGCGCCGAACTCACGGGATTGCCAAATTCGCGCCGAATCTCCGTAGAATGCCTAAAAAGTGACAGTATGACTTTTCATCGCGATGACACCGAACTATGAGAATGTCCGAGCGTCCGTTCATTTCTTCATCCGACCCTTCTCATTTGCTGCCGATGTCGCTGCGTTACCCACTGCTGAACCGTGAGCTTGGCATTCTCGGCTTCAACGAGCGCGTACTCGCGCAAGCCACCGATCCGTCCGTGCCGCTTCTCGAGCGCTTGCGCTTCATCTGCATCACGAGCAGCAACCTCGACGAATTCTTCGAAGTGCGCATGGCGGGACTGCAGGAGCAGATGCGCGACAACCCGGGTTCGTTGGCGCCGGACGGCATGTCGCTGCAGCATGTCTACGATCTGGTCGTCGAGCGAGCCCACAAGCTCGTGCACCGACAGTACACGATGCTGCACGAGACGGTGCTCCCGGCCCTCGAACAAGAAGGCATTTACTTTCACGGCGCCGAGGCATGGACCGAAGCTCAGACGGAATGGGCGCGCCGCTACTTCGTCGACGAATTGCTGCCCGTGCTGACCCCGATCGGCCTCGATCCGGCGCATCCGTTCCCGCGCGTGCTCAACAAAAGCTTGAATTTCGTGGTCGAGCTCGAAGGCAAGGACGCATTCGGCCGCCAGGCGGTGATGGGTATCGTGCAAGCGCCGCGCGCGCTGCCGCGCCTCGTGCACATGCCGCAGGAGCTCTCGGGTTTCGCCTACGGCTTCGTGCTGCTCAGCTCGTTCATGCAGCGGTTCGTCCACGAGCTGTTTCCCAATCTCACGATTCGAAGCTGCAATCAATTTCGGATCACGCGCAACAGCGAGTTATTCGTCGATGAAGACGAAATCACGAACTTGCGGGTCGCGCTCCAAGGCGAGTTGCCCGCACGCCACCTGGGCAACGCCGTGCGCCTCGAAGTCTCGGCCGATACGCCGCCCCACCTCGTGCGCCGGCTGCTCGACGAAAGCGGCTTGAGCGAAAAAGACTGCTATCGCGTGGATGGCTCGGTCAATCTCGTGCGTCTCATGCAGTTGCCGGACCTCGTCGATCGGCCCGACCTCAAGTTCGTGCCGCACGTGCCCGCGACGCCGCCAGCCCTCGCGAACGCCACCAGCCTGTTCGATACGCTCGATCAGGGTGACGTGTTGCTGCATCATCCCTACGAGAGCTTTCAGCCCGTGTTGGAATTGCTGCTGCAGGCGGCGCAGGACCCGAACGTCGTGGCGATCAAGCAGACGATCTACCGCACCGGCACCGATTCGCCGCTGATGGACGCACTCATGCAAGCGGCGCGCAACGGCAAGGAAGTCACGGTGGTCGTCGAATTGCTGGCGCGCTTCGACGAAGAAACCAACATCAATTGGGCCTCGCAGCTCGAAGCCGTGGGCGCCCACGTCGTCTACGGCGTCGTGGGCCACAAGTGCCACGCAAAGATGATGCTGATCGTGCGACGCACGACGAACAACGGCAAGTCGACGCTCAAGCGCTATGCGCACTTGGGCACCGGCAACTATCATCCGCGCACCGCGCGCCTATACACCGACTTCGGCTTGATGACGGCCGATCAGCGCATCTGCGAAGACGTTCACCACGTGTTCCAGCAGTTGACGGGCATCGGCGGCGAATTGCGGCTGCACGAGCTTTGGCAATCGCCCTTCACGCTGCATCCCAAGCTCGTCGAAGCGATCCGTGCGGAAGCGGAGAACGCGCGCGCAGGCAGGAAGGCGCGCATCGTCGCGAAGATGAATGCCCTGCTCGAGCCGACGGTCATCGCCGAGTTGTACGAGGCGTCGCAAGCGGGCGTGAAGATCGATTTGATCGTGCGCGGCGTCTGCTCGCTGCAGCCGGGGGTCGAAGGGCTATCGGAGAACATCACCGTGCGCTCGATCGTAGGGCGCTTCCTCGAGCACCACCGCATTTTCTATTTCTTCGCCGATGGGCAGGAGCGCGTCTATCTGTCGAGCGCGGACTGGATGGATCGCAACTTCTTCCGCCGCGTCGAGGTCGCCTTCCCCATCAACGATCGGCGCTTGAAACGGCGAGTCATCGCCGAGGGGCTGTCGGCGCTGCTCGGCGACAACCAATCGGCCTGGGTGATGCAAAGCGATGGCCACTACCGGCGCAGCCGCCCCGGCAAAACCTCGCGCAACGCCCAAGCAGGCTTGCTCGCGAAATTCGGCTGCTAGCGGAGCACGCTAGGGACCGGCGGCCGCGGCGGCGGCAGGGCTCGCTGCGCGCCCGATCCGCACCTGCGCAGCTGCGCGCGGCTAGACGCCTGCATGCGCGGGCTGACGGCGCAACGAGCGCTGCGCCGGAAAACGCACGCTGAACGTACTGCCCTTGCCCTCTTCGCTCTTGACCTCGAGCGTCGCGTCGTGCCGTTGCAGCACGTGCTTGACGATGGCGAGGCCGAGCCCGGTGCCGCCCGTATCGCGTGAGCGGCTGCGATCGACGCGGTAAAAGCGCTCCGTCAACCGCGGGATGTCGGCCGATGGAATCCCGAAGCCCGTATCGGTCACCGAGAACGAGGCTTCGTTGCCGACCAGCTTCCAGGCGACATCGATCGAGCCGCCATCGGGCGTATAGCGAATGGCGTTCGTCACGAGATTGCCGAGCGCGCTCAAGATCTCCGTTTGGACACCCGTCACGGTCAGCGTGTCATCGGCTGCGAACGAGATGCGATGGCGCCCGCCCGAGAGCGTCGCGGCATCCTCGCGCACATGCGAAATCACGGCGCGCATATCGATCGGGCGATCGCTCGGCGGCTTGGCATCACCTTCGAGCTTGGCGAGCACCAGTAAGTCGTCGACGATATTGCGCATGCGCGAGGCCTGCTGATCCATCAACTCCAAGTAGCGTTCTCGATCGGCCGGTTCGAGCGGAATCTCGCGCAACGTCTCTAGAAAACCCGACAGCACCGTGAGCGGCGTCTTCAGTTCGTGCGAGACGTTCGCGACGAAGTCGCGCCGCATGGCATCGGTGCGCTCCAGTTCGGTGATGTCGGCCGACAGCACGAGCTTGCGATTTTCGCCGTAGGGGAACACTTGCACGGAAAGGACGTTCTGCCGCTTGTCCCCCATTCCGCGCATGACGAGCATCTCGTCGTACTGATGCGAGTTCAGATAGCGCACGAAGTCGGGATGCCGCACGAGATGCGTGATGTGCTGGCGCAGGTCGCGCTTGGCGTCCAAGCCGAAATGCTGTTCGGCGATCTCGTTGCACCACTCGATCTGGTCGTGATCGTCGAGCATGGCCACGCCGTTGGGCGACGCCTGGATCGCCTGGATGAAGCGCGAATGCTGCTGCTCGACTTGCCGCACTTGAGCGTGCCAGCGCTTGGCGAGCTTATGCAGCCGGTAGTAGATTTCGCCCCACACCCCGGGTGCGCTCGGCACTTCACCGTAGACCGGCGCATCGAGCAAGCGCCACAAACGCTCGGTGTGATAGGTGGAAAAGAGAATTTGCGCGACGAGCGCGACGGCGGCGAAGATCAACGCTGCACGCACGCTTGCGACGGCCGCGATGGCCGCGCATACGAGCGCAAGCAGCAGCAGCGATACGATCGAGCGCGCCCAAATAATATTCATGAGGTCATGGGTGAATCGAATCAAAAGCGCACCGCGGTTTCCCCGCGCGGCGCGCCCGGCGCACCGGCGCTACGCGCTCTTGGCGAGACGATAGCCGCTGCCGCGCACCGTTTCGATCATAGCATCGCAACCGGCTGGCTTTAGCGCGGCGCGAAGCCGCTTGATATGGACATCGACCGTGCGCTCCTCGACGAACACGTGATCGCCCCAGACCTGGTCGAGCAGTTGCGTGCGGCTATGCACCCGCTCGGGGTGAGTCATGAAAAAGTGCAACAGACGAAACTCGGTGGGACCCAGATCCAGCTTGATTTCGCTACCCGATGCATGTGCCGCGACCCGATGCGTGGCCGGATCGAGCTTGAGCCCATTGATGGCCACGACGTCCTCGGTCAATTGCGGCGCGCGACGGCGCAGCACGGCCTTGATGCGGGCCATCAGCTCCTTCGGCGAAAACGGCTTCGTGACGTAATCGTCGGCGCCGATCTCGAGGCCCAGCACCTTGTCTTGTTCATCGCCGCGCGCCGTCAGCATGATGATCGGGATGTGCTTCGTGCGCTCGTTGTTGCGCAGATCGCGCGCGAACGCGATACCCGACTTGCCGGGCAACATCCAGTCCAGCAAGACGAGATCGGGCAGCACGTCGCTGATCAGCGCCTGGGCCTGCTCCGCGTTATAAGCGCGGATCGGGCAATGGCCCGCATGCTGCAGGTTGACCGAAATCAGTTCGGAAATGGCGGGCTCATCTTCGATGATGAGAATGCTGCTCGGCATCGTCACCTCTGGTTAACTAAGCGCTTCGCGTTCGAGGGCGTCGCGCGATTTGTGCCGTACGTCCGTCCCCTTCACGATATAGATGATGAACTCGGCGATGTTCTTCGCGTGGTCGCCGATACGCTCGATCGCCTTCGCGATGGTCAAGAATTCGAGCCCCGCCGAAATCGTGCGCGGGTCTTCCATCATGTAGGTGACCAGCTTGCGCACGAAAGCGCGGAATTCCTCGTCGATGGCCTTGTCGTCGCGCACGATTTGCGCGGCCGCCACCGTGTCCAGGCGTGCGAACGCATCGAGCGCACGACGCAGGATCGACACGGCCATCTCGCCCGAGACTTTGATCTCGGCGATGTTCACCGTGCGCGAGGCGCCGTCTTCCGTCAAACGTTTGACGCGCTTGGCGATCTTTTCCGCCTCGTCGCCCGCGCGCTCGAGGTTGGTGATGGTTTTCGAGATCGCGAGCAACAAGCGCAGATCGCGCGCGGCCGGCTGCCGGCGCGCGATCACATTGCTGCACTCTTCGTCGATCACGACTTCCATCGTGTTGACCGTTTCTTCGGCCGCGATCACCTGATCGGCGATGCTCTCGTCGAACTCGTTGAGCGCCTGCATGGCGCGCGTGATCTGCGCTTCGACGAGGCCGCCCATTTCGAGCACCTTCGACGAAACGAGATTCAGATCCGCATCGAACTGGCTCGACAAATGTTTATCCGTCATGGTTGTCTCCTTAGCCGAAGCGGCCGGTGATGTAATCCTCGGTTTCCTTGCGGACCGGCTTGATGAAGATCTTTTCGGTATCGCCGAACTCGATCAATTCGCCAAGATACATGTATCCCGTGTAGTCGGAGCAACGCGCCGCCTGCTGCATATTGTGCGTGACGATGACGACCGTGTAATCGCTCTTGAGCTCGGCAATGAGTTCCTCCACGCGCCCCGTGGAGATCGGGTCGAGCGCCGAGCACGGTTCGTCGAGCAATAGCACTTCCGGGCGAATGGCGATGCCGCGCGCAATACAGAGGCGCTGCTGCTGACCGCCCGACAAACCGTAGCCGCTTTGACCGAGCTTATCCTTGACCTCGCTCCAGAGCGCCGCCTTCGTCAAAGCCCACTCGACGCGGTCGTCCATTTCCGAGCGCGAGAGCGATTCGAACATCTTCACGCCGAACGCGATGTTGTCGTAGATCGACATCGGAAACGGCGTCGGCTTTTGGAACACCATGCCCACGCGCGCGCGCAGCAACGAGATGTCGCGATCGGTCGCGAGCAGGTTCTCGCCATCCATCATGATCGCGCCTTCGGCCCGCTGCTCGGGGTACAGCGCGAACATCTTGTTGAACGTGCGCAAGAGCGTGGACTTGCCGCAACCGGAGGGGCCGATGAACGCGGTTACCTTGCCTTCGGGAATGGCAAGATTGATGTTCTTCAGCGCATGGTATTTGCCGTAGAAGAAGTTCAAATTCTTCACTTCGATCTTCGGCGCGACGGGCGCAAGCGGCAGCTCGCCGGTGGCCGGCTCGTGGCCGGCGGGCGACGCGGGACGCTCGATGTGGGACAGGTGACTCTCAGCCATGTTCATAAGGCGCTCCGTCGCTTTATTTCTTGCCGAACATCGTACGCGCAAGGATATTCAGTCCAAGCACGCCGAGCGTAATCAGGAATACACCGGCCCACGCGAGCGATTGCCACTGCGGGAACGGACTCATTGCAAACTTGAAGATCGTCACGGGCAGATTCGCGAGCGGCTGATTCATGTCGACCGAGAAGAACTGGTTCGACAATGCCGTGAACAACAGCGGCGCCGTTTCGCCCGCGATACGCGCCACGCCGAGCAGCACGCCCGTCATGACGCCGGCCATCGACGCCTTCAGCGTGATCGAGAGCACCATTTTCCACTTCGGCACGCCGAGCGCAAACGCCGCCTCGCGCAGCGCATTGGGCACCAGGTTCAACATGTTCTCGGTCGTGCGGATCACGATCGGAATCTGCAGCAGCGCGAGCGAAATCATGCCGGCCCAGCCCGAGAAATGCCCCATCTTCGCCACTACGATCGCGTAGACGAACAAACCGACGACGATCGAGGGCGCCGACAACAGAATGTCGTTGATGAAGCGCGTCGTGGCGGCAAGCCAGCCCTTGCCGCCGTACTCGGCCAAGTAGACGCCGGCGAGCACACCGATGGGCGTGCCGACCACCGTTGCCGCGCCCACGAGCATCAGCGTGCCCACGATCGCATTGGCGAGCCCCCCGCCGTCCGTGTTCGGCGGCGGCGTCGATTGCGTGAACAATGCGAGCGACAAGCCGCCGACACCGAGACTCAGGGTCGTATAAAGAATCCAAACGAGCCACAGCAGCCCGAACGCCATGGCCGCCATCGACATTGCCAGCGCGATGGCGTTGACCGTGCGGCGGCGGCGCTGCAAGCGCCCGCGCGTCGCGGCGAATACCTCAGGGCTCGCCGCACCCGGGATTTGCATGGACGGTCCGCTCATTTCGTGCCCTCCGCTTTCTGCAGACGCAGCAGCATCAGCTTGGAGATCGCAAGCACGACGAACGTGATGACGAACAAGATCAAGCCAAGCTCCATCAACGCCGATGTATGCAAGCCCGGGCCAGCCTCCGCGAATTCGTTCGCGAGGGCCGAGGTGATGCTGTTGCCCGGCGAGAATAGCGAAACGTTGCCGAGCAGATTCGTATTACCGATCACGAACGTGACCGCCATCGTTTCGCCCAGCGCGCGGCCGAGGCCCAACATGACGCCGCCGATCACCCCGCTCTTGGTGAACGGCAGGACGATCTTCCACATCACTTCCCAGGTCGTGCAGCCGATCCCATAGGCCGATTCCTTCAGCAGCACGGGCGTGACCTCGAACACGTCACGCATGACCGAGGCAATGTACGGGATGATCATGATCGCGAGAATGACGCCCGCGCACAGAATACCGATGCCGATCGGCGGCCCCTTGAACAGCGCGCCGATGATCGGCAACGGGCCGAGGGCCGCACCGAGCGGCGCTTCGAAGTAGGTGGCGAAGATCGGCGAAAACACGAGCAAGCCCCACATACCGTAGACGATCGACGGAATCGCGGCGAGCAATTCGATGGCGATGCCGAGCGGGCGGCGCAGCCAGACCGGCGACAACTCCGTGAGAAAGAGCGCGATGCCGAAGCTGACGGGCACCGCGATGATGAGCGCAATGATGGATGTGGCGATCGTGCCGTAGACGGGCACGAGCGCGCCGTAGACGTCGCTGGGCGGATCCCAGTCCGACGTCCAAAGAAAGCGCATGCCGAACTTTTCGATGGTCGGCAACGATTCGATGATCAGCGACACGATGATGCCGCCCAGCAGCACCAGTGTGACGATCGCGGCCAAGCGCGCGAGATTGCCGAAGATGAAATCGCCGAACTGGCTCGGAGCGCGCTGAGCGTGCTCGGCTGGCGCGGTCGACATGAAGCGAGTATCGGACATGTGAACCCGTGTGCTGATGCCGCAGCCCCGATGGCGCGGCCGGTAGCCGTGCCCGGCAAAGCGCCTTCGCCTTGCCGGGCCTTTCCTGCATTGCAGCATACTGCTTGCTGCTCGATACGTCCTACGTACTATTTATCGTGACGTCTCGCCCGCTTACTCGGCGATTGCCTTGCCCGAGGCGTCCTTCACGTTGGCCTTCCATTGCTTCTCGATTTCAGCCGTGACCGACTGCGGCAGGGGGATGTAGTCGAGCGACGTCACGGCATCGTTGCCGTTCTTGAAGCCCCAGCTGAAGAACTTCAACGCTTCCGCGCCTTGGGTCGGCTTATCTTGCGTCTTGTGCAGCAACACGAAGGTCGCGCCGACGATCGGCCATGCTTGCGCGCCCGGCTCGTTCGTCAGGATCTGATAGAACGACTTGTTCCATTCTGCGCCCTTCGCGGCGGCGGCAAACGTAGCCGTATCCGGCGTCACGACCTTGCCGTCGTGATTCTGCATCTTCGTGTAGACCATGTGGTTTTGCTTCACGTAGGCCCACTCGACGTAGCCGATCGCGCCCGGCAGACGCTGGATGAACGCGGCGACGCCGTCGTTACCCTTGCCGCCCGTGCCCGTCGGCCAGTTGACCGTCGTGCCTTCGCCGATCTTCGACTTCCATTCCGGGCTGACCTTCGACAGGTAATCGGTCCAAATGAACGTCGTGCCCGAGCCATCGGCGCGGCGCACCACGGCGATCGCCGTATCCGGCAGCTTGACGCCCGGGTTCAGCTTGGCGATGGCCGGATCGTTCCACTTCGTGATCTTGTTCAGATAGATGTCGGCGAGCACTTCACCCGAGAGCGTCAGTTCGCCAGCCTTGATGCCCGGCAGGTTGATCGCCGGCACGACGCCGCCGACTACCGTGGGGAATTGGAACAGGCCCTGCTTTTCGAGTTCATCGTCCTTGAGCGGCATGTCGGAACCGGCGAAATCGACGGTCTTCGCCTCGATTTGCTTGATACCGCCCGACGAACCGATGCCTTGATAGTTCACCTTGCCGCCGCCGCTCTTCACATAGGAATCGGCCCACTTCGTGTACAGCGGTGCGGCAAAGGTGCTGCCCGCGCCGGTGATGTCGGCGGCTTGCGCGGAAACGGCGAAAAGCACGCCGGCGAGGCCAGCGAACGCGGTCTGCATCAATTTCATGGAAATAACCCCCAGTGGTGTGGTCGTGGAATCTCGACACCGCGAAGATTAGGACGAAACTGTGACAGTACTGTGACGATCGATGAAAGTCACATGACAATAACCTTTCTGCGTGAAAGGAAAACTCTGCATTTAGCGACAAATAGCAGAAATTAGCGAAACATAGGGACGAAGCACGCTGTGCCCCGGTGAAAGCATAGGAGAAAAATGCCGCTCGAGCCGAGTCGAGCGGCAATTATTTCGCGGTGTTACGCGGTCGCCTGTTCGACGGCGCGCGCGATGTCTTGAGCGTGACGAACGGCCGCCTCGCGCTGGCTTGCTTCGACCATGACGCGAAGCACGGGTTCGGTGCCCGAGGCGCGGATCAGCACGCGGCCGCTGCCATCGAGCGCACGCTCGGCGCTCGCCACGGCTTGCTGGATCGCGTCGCTATGCTTCCAATCGGCGCCCGGGCGCATCCTAACGTTGATGAGTTGCTGCGGGAACAGCGTGACGCCTTCGAGCAGTTCGCTGAGCGTGCGCCCGCTGCGTTTGACCGCGGCCAGCACGAGCAGCGCCGAGACGATGCCATCCCCCGTCGAATGGCGGTCGAGCGACAAAATATGCCCCGAGCCTTCTGCGCCGAGCTGCCAGCCGCGCTCGTGCAGTTGCTCGAGCACGTATCGATCGCCGACGGCCGCGCGCACGAAGGGCACCCCTTCGCGCTCGAGGGCGACTTCGATGGCCATATTCGTCATCAGCGTCCCGACCGCGCCCGGCACTCGGCCCTCGGTGGCCATGCGGTCCTTGACGAGCACGTAGAGCAATTCGTCGCCGTTGTAGAGCCGCCCCGCGGCGTCGACGACCTGCAGACGGTCGGCGTCGCCGTCGAGCGCGATGCCTAGGTCGGCGCGATTGGCCCGCACCGCTCGAATCAGCGCATCGGGCGCCGTCGCGCCTACGCCATCGTTGATGTTGAAGCCGTTGGGCGCCACGCCGATCGGCACGACATCGGCGCCGAGCTCATGGAATACATGCGGAGCGATGTCGTAAGCGGCGCCGTGCGCGCAATCGACGACGAGCTTGAGCCCGTGCAAATCGAACGCCGCAGGAAACGTGCTTTTACAAAATTCGATATAGCGGCCCGCCGCGTCGTCGAGCCGCCGCGCCTTGCCGAGCTGCTCGGAGCTAGCGCAGACGAGCGGCTGCTCGAGTTGCTCCTCGATGCGCAGCTCGACTTCATCGGGCAGCTTGTTGCCGTCCGCGCTGAAAAACTTGATGCCGTTGTCGTAGTACGGATTGTGCGACGCGCTGATCACGACGCCCGCGGCCAGCCGCAACGCCCGCGTGAGATAAGCCACGCCCGGCGTGGGCATCGGCCCCGCCAGCATCACGTCGACGCCGGCCGCCGAAAAGCCCGATTCGAGCGCCGCTTCGAGCATGTAGCCCGAGACGCGCGTGTCCTTGCCGATCAACACCGTCGGCCGCGACGCGGCCTTGGCCCACCGGTCCGCTTGTGCGAGCACCTTGCCGGCCGCATAGCCGAGCCGCAACACGAAATCGGGGGTGATCGGCGCCTCGCCCACTTTTCCCCGAACGCCGTCTGTGCCGAAATAACGCCGTGCCATCGTCGAATCCCCTGCTCTCGAATGATTGGTTGAATAAATGAAATATCGTTGTCAGTCGTCAGCCGGCAGTGGGCGCGCGGCGAGTTCCGCTTCGCGAACGGCGGCCCAGACCTTGAGCGCGTCGACCGTTTGGGCGACATCGTGCACACGCACGATGGCCGCGCCGCGCTCCGCCGCGCAAACCGCCGCGGCGATACTCGCTGCGACGCGCTCGGCCGGCGTTTGGCGTCCCGTCACCGCGCCGAGCATCGATTTGCGCGACATGCCGGCGAGGATCGGGAACGGCGCCGCACCGGCGTCAGGCTGCGGGGCCGTCTCCGGCAAGCGCGCCAGCAACGCGTAATTGTGCTCGCGCGTAGCTTTACCGAAGCCGAAGCCAGGATCGACGCTGATCCGCCCGCGTGCGATGCCCGCCTGGGTCAGCGCATCGACGCGCGCCGCTAGAAACGCGCGCACCTCGCCGACGACATCCGCATAACCGATCTGACCGCGCTGCATGGTCTGCGGCTCTCCAAGCATATGCATGACGCACAGCCCGCAGTTCGTGTCGCGCACCGCATCGATCGCACCGGGCCGGCGAAAGCCCCAAATGTCGTTGATGAGATCGGCGCCTGCGCCGAGCGCCGCGCGCATCACCTCGGGCTTGTACGTATCGATCGACAACGGCACGCCCGTTCCCACGAGCGCCTCGACGATCGGCACGACGCGCTCGAGTTCCTCTTCTAGGGGCACGGGCGGCGCGCCGGGCCGCGTCGATTCGCCGCCGATATCGATCATGTCGGCGCCTTCGGCCAACATCCGCTCGGCTTGGCGCAGAGCTTCGTCGCGAAGCAGGAAGCGCCCGCCATCGGAAAAGGAATCGGGCGTGACGTTGAGAATGCCCATCACAAGGGGCCGCTCGAACGTGAGCGTAAAGCGCCCGCAGATGAGCGGCTCAGGCGTCGGAGGAAGGCAATGGCGGGATATCGACACGAGACGGCGAAAACGAATGAAGAAGAAACGAAGACGATGCTGGGACACGTGCATTCGCGCCCGCCCGTCCACCCACAACACCCGGCGGCGCATCGGTGCGCAGAGGATGCCGGGCGTGCGACCTGCGACGAAACGACTGCACCTGTGCGGCAAACATCTTGGCATTAAAAAACGGGCCGGTGCTGTCCGGCACCGACCCGTTGTCTCTAGCCGCCTAGCGTCACGCCGGCGCGGTCGCGCTGCCCGGCCGCACTTCGGCGCCCGGCGGCGTCCCGCCGCCCGACGAAGCATCGGTCGACGGCGCGTTCTTGGGCGAGCGCGGGGGGCGGCCGGCCATGATGTCGTTGATTTGATCGGCGTCGATCGTCTCCCACTCCATCAGCGCCGCCGTCATGGCCTCGACCTTGTCGCGGTTCTCGTCGAGCAAGCGCCGCGCGAGGTTGTATTGCTCGTCGAGCAAGCGGCGGATTTCAGCGTCTACCTTCTGCTGCGTCGCTTCCGAAATCGTGCGAGTGAAGCCGCGTCCGAACGGCGACGCATCGTTCTCGTCGTCGACATACACCATCGGGCCGAGCGCATCGGTCATGCCGAAACGAGCGACCATTGCGCGCGCCGTCTGCGTTGCCTTGTTGAAATCGTCCGAGGCGCCGGTGCTGACGAGGCTCAAGAACAACTCCTCAGCCACACGACCGCCGAACAAAATGGCGAGCCGATCGAGCAGATACTCCTTCGAATACGTCTCGTTATCGTGTTCGGGCAACTGCCAAGTCACACCGAGGGCGCGACCGCGCGGAATGATCGTGACCTTGTGGACCGGATCGGCCTTCGGCAACAGTTTGGCCACTACCGCGTGACCGGCCTCGTGATAGGCCGTGGCGCGTTTTGCGTCTTCGCGGATCACGGCCGACTTGCGCTCCGGCCCCATGAAAATCTTGTCCTTCGCATCTTCGAAATCCTGCATTTCGACGATACGTTTGCCGCGCCGCGCGGCAAACAGCGCCGCTTCGTTGACGAGGTTGGCCAGATCCGCACCGGAAAAGCCCGGCGTGCCGCGCGCGATAACCGATGCATCGACGTCGTTGGAAATCGGCACCTTGCGCAGATGCACCTTGAGGATTTGCTCGCGGCCGCGAATGTCGGGCAGCCCCACGTAGACTTGGCGGTCGAAGCGGCCGGGACGCAGCAACGCTTTGTCGAGCACGTCGGAGCGGTTCGTCGCCGCGATCACGATGACGCCGGAATTGGCCTCGAACCCGTCCATCTCGACGAGCATCTGGTTGAGCGTTTGCTCGCGCTCGTCGTTGCCGCCGCCCATGCCGGCGCCGCGATGGCGACCGACCGCATCGATTTCGTCGATGAACACGATGCAAGGCGCGTGCTTCTTCGCCTGCTCGAACATGTCGCGCACCCGCGCCGCGCCCACGCCGACGAACATTTCCACGAAATCGGAACCCGAAATGCTGAAGAACGGGACTTTCGCCTCGCCGGCGATGGCGCGCGCGAGCAGCGTCTTACCGGTGCCGGGCGGCCCGACGAGCAACACCCCGCGTGGAATGCGGCCGCCGAGCTTTTGAAACTTTTGCGGATCGCGCAGGAAATCGACGAGTTCGGAGACTTCCTCCTTCGCTTCGTCGCAGCCGGCGACATCGGTGAAATTGATCGCGTTGTTGTTCTCGTCGATGAGCCGCGCGCGCGATTTGCCGAACGAGAAGGCGCCGCCTTTGCCGCCTCCCTGCATCTGCCTCATCATGTAGAACCAGAACCCGATGATCAGGATCGTCGGCCCCAGATAGTAGAGCGCGGAGACGAGCGCATTGGGTTCCTCGTCAGCCTTGCCGCTCACTTGAACGCCGTACTTCATCAGATCGCCGACCATCCAAATGTCGCCCGGCGACACGATCTGATACTTTTGACCGTCTGCGGGAGTGACCGTCAGATTACGTCCCTGGACGATGACGCTCTTGACCTTGCCGGCCTTGGCGTCGTCCATGAACTGTGAGTACGAGACGCCTTCCTGGACGCGGGGCTTGTCGAACTGCTTGAACACCGTAAACAGCACCAGTGCGATGACCAGCCACACTGCTGCCTTCGAAAACATATTGTTGTTCAAAGCCCACTCCTTCCTCATAGACGGGCGCCTACATTTACCTTGCGGCGCCACCAAAGCATTCTAATCCAGTCGGCTAGCCCCTGCCATAACGTTTCGCTACCGCGAAAATAGCGTTTTTCGGCATGCCGACGGGGCTTTCGCCACCCGCGGCGAGGGATTTGCGCCGCGTTCCCGGAGCGATTACCCGGGTCGCTTGAGCATCTTGCCCAAAATGAACGTTTCAGCCGATTTATCGCGCGACGCTTTGGGCTTGCGCGCGGCGACCGTTTTGAACTGGCGCTTGAACTTCTCCACGATCTGGCTGTAGCCGCTGCCGTGAAAGCATTTCACCAGCAACGCGCCCTCCGGCTTCAAATGCGCCTGCGAAAATTCGAGTGCGAGATCGCAAATATGTTCGATCCGCGCAGCGTCGGCGACGGCCACGCCAGACAGATTGGGCGCCATATCCGAAATTACAAGGTCCACCCGGCGCTCGCCCACGACTTCTTCCAACTGGGCGAGCACACTCTCTTCCCGGAAGTCGCCCTGGATGAATTGCACGTCGGCGATGGGTTCCATCGGAAGAATGTCGAGCGCGATGATCGTGCCGTCGATGCCGCCGCCGGTGCGCGCGCCTTGCGCGAGCTTGTTGCGCGCGTACTGGCTCCAACTGCCGGGCGCCGAGCCGAGATCGACGATGACGTGCCCCGGACGGATGAGCTTGTCCTGTTCGTCGATTTCCTTGAGCTTGTACGCGGCCCGCGCGCGATACCCTTCGCGCTGGGCGAGCTTTACGTAAGGGTCATTGATGTGATCGTGCAGCCACGATTGATTGAAGCGGTTTTTTGCCATCGAAAGGTGATCTATTACTGCGTCAAACCGCTCTTTTAGCGGATAATACGCGTTTTGCCGGCGCGCCGTCCGGTCCCGCCAGCCCTCGGTTCGGCCAGCCGGATCGTCCACGCATCCTATGCGCGGCCGTCCCTATTTTAGTCGAGTCGTTCATCGCCCTATGCCTGCCCTCAAAGTCTCTCCCGCCCAACGCGCCGATTTGCGCTCCCAAGCCCATGCGCTGAAACCGGTCGTGCTGATCGGAGCCGAAGGGCTGACCCCCGCCGTGCTCGACGAAATCAAAGTTCACCTCGACGCGCACGAGCTCATCAAGATCCGGGTGTTCGGCGACGAACGGGACGCGCGCGTCGCAATCTACGATCAAATTTGCGATACGTTGAGCGCTGCGCCCATCCAGCATATCGGCAAGCTGCTCGTCGTTTGGAAGCCGCAGCGCGCGCCGGCGGCCAAAACGGCGCCACGCGCGGCAAACCGCACGAAGGACGCCGTCGCGGGCCGCGCCAACGCCACGCCCGAGGGCCGCGCCAGAGTCACGGGCGCGGGCAGGGGCCGAGCCAAAACCACCGCCCTGCCTACCGCGCGCGAAGCAGCGGACGACACGCGCAAACGAGGCGCCGCGCCGCGCATCGTCAAAGTGGTGAAAGTGTCGCAATCGAACACCGTGCGCAAACCCAAGCCTGAGAAGGTGCTCGTGCGCGGCAACGAGCGCGTCACGGCCGGCGGAACCGTCAAGCGCGCGAAAAAGCGCCAAACGAGCGCGAAGCGCCAGCATCAGAGCGTGAAGTGAGCGTAACGAGTGTCGCACACCGCGGCGCAGGCCGCTGGCGGCGCCGACGGTTCATCCCGAATGAGCCGTGAGCCTACCGGGCTGCACCTCGCCTTCGGGCAGCCCCGCCGGCAACATCCACACCAATGCCACGCCGAGCAAGGTTTCGATCAGATAAAACACGCTCGCAATGCCATGCAGCAGGCCGAACCGCGCCGCGTAACGTGAGTGCTCGATATCGAAGCCCGTTTCGCGCGCGGCGGTGCGCAGCGCGTCCATGAACGGCTGCAGGCCGAAATACCCGATCAACACGCACAACAGCATACCGGCCACGAGCCAGCGCACGCGGCGATAGCCGAGCGCGCCGCGACGCACCAGGACGTTGCCGAGCGCCAGCGACAATACGCCGCACGTGACGCCCACGAACGCTTCGATCCGAAAGAGCCGCGCGGCGACGTCGCCTGCCGTCGCACGCCCGAGCATTACAAAGAGCGTAGGCGCGACGACGTAGCCGATCGTCAACGCGCTGCCAACCCAAATAAGGACCAGCAGCCGAAACACGCGATGGGGAGCGGAGGACACGAGAGACGAGCGCCTGCGTTCAGACGTAACGAACGGAGATGATTTCGTATTCGCGCACGCCGCTCGGAGCTTGCACGGCAGCCACGTCGCCTTCGAATTTGCCGATGAGGGCGCGTGCGATCGGCGAGCTCACCGAGATGAGACCGTGATCGATATCGGCTTCGTCGTCGCCGACGATTTGATAGGTGACCTTATCGCCCGAATCGAGATCTTCGAGATCCACCGTCGCGGCAAACACGACGCGGCCTTCGGCATCGAGCGCGGCGGGATCGATCACTTGCGCAGCGGCGAGTTTCGATTCGATTTCGGCGATGCGTCCTTCGATGAAGCCTTGCTTTTCCTTCGCGGCGTCATATTCGGCGTTTTCGGACAAATCGCCCTGCGCGCGCGCTTCTGCAATCGAATTGATGACGGATGGCCGCTCGATCGATTTCAAACGCTGCAGCTCGTCTCGAAGTTGATCGGCGCCCCGCCTCGTCAAGGGAATCGTGCTCATAGACAGATCAGTAAACAAAAATACGGCATTCAAAAAAGCACCGCGGTTAAGTGCATCCCACCGGATAGGACAACCTCGGCGGGACGCCGCTTAACCGCGGCATGTGGGGTGTGATGCGACCCCAGCTTCGATAGAGGAATCGAACAATCGAAGGGTTAGTTTAGGCGAGCGTGTAGTCCTTGTAAATCATAGACTTCCAAGTTCTTCAGGTAACGCAGCCCTTCGACGGCGGCGCGCGCGCCCGACATCGTCGTGTAGTAGGTGACTTTGTTCGCCTGCGCGCTCATGCGAATCGAGCGCGAATCGGCGATCGCGGCGCGCGTTTCGTCCACGGTCGTGAACACGAGCGCGATCTCGCCGTTCTTGATCATGTCGACGATGTGCGGGCGGCCGTCCTTCACTTTATTGACGACCTTGACCGGCACGCCGGCGGCCGCGATCGCAGCCGCCGTGCCCTTCGTCGCGACGAGCGGATAGCCGAGCTCGTGCAACATCGCCGCCACTTCCACAGCCTTTTGCTTGTCGGCGTCCATCACCGTCAGCAGCACCGTGCCCGATTCGGGCAGACGCGAGCCCGCTGCGAGCTGAGATTTGAACAGCGCTTCGCCGAAAGTCTGACCGACGCCCATCACCTCGCCCGTCGAGCGCATCTCGGGCCCGAGCACCGGATCGACGGCCGGAAACTTGACGAACGGGAACACGGCTTCCTTGACGCTGAAGTACGGCGGCTCGACTTCCTTGGTCACCTTTTGATGCGCGAGCGTCTGCCCCACCATCGCGCGTGCGGCGATCTTGGCGAGCGGCAAGCCGGTCGCCTTCGATACATAGGGAACCGTGCGCGATGCGCGCGGGTTCACTTCGAGCACGTAGATGATGTCGTCCACCTTGCCGCTCGCGTCGCGCACCTGCTGAATGGCAAATTGCACGTTCATGAGGCCGACGACATTGAGCGCCTTGGCCATGGCCGCGGTCTGGCGCTTGAGCTCGGCCACCGTCGCCTTCGACAGGGAATACGGCGGCAACGAACAGGCGGAATCGCCCGAATGGACGCCCGCTTGCTCGATGTGCTCCATCACCCCGCCGATGAACACCGCGGAGCCGTCGGAGATGCAATCGACATCGCACTCGATCGCATCGTTCAGGAAGCGATCGAGCAACACCGGCGAATCGTTCGACACCTTCACGGCCTCGCGCATATAACGCTCGAGATCGCGCGGCTCGTGCACGATTTCCATTGCGCGGCCGCCCAGAACGTACGAGGGGCGCACGACGAGCGGGTAGCCGATTTCGTCGGCCAGCGCGAGCGCTTCGCCCTCGGCGCGCGCCGTGCGATTCGGCGGCTGACGCAAGCCGAGTTCTTGCAAGAGCTTCTGGAAGCGCTCGCGGTCCTCGGCTGCGTCGATCATGTCGGGCGACGTACCGATGATCGGCACACCGTTCGCCTCTAGATCGAGCGCAAGCTTCAAAGGCGTCTGCCCGCCGTACTGCACGATCACGCCGAGCGGTTTTTCCTTGTCGACGATTTCGAGCACGTCTTCGAGCGTCAGCGGCTCGAAGTAGAGCCGATCGGAAGTGTCGTAGTCGGTCGACACCGTTTCGGGGTTGCAGTTGACCATGATCGTCTCATAGCCGTCTTCGCGCATGGCGAGCGCCGCATGCACACAGCAATAGTCGAACTCGATGCCCTGCCCGATCCGGTTCGGACCGCCGCCGAGCACCATGATCTTCTTGTTCGACGTAGGCTGCGCCTCGCATTCTTCCTCGTAGGTCGAATACATGTACGCCGTCTTCGTGGCGAATTCGGCAGCGCAGGTATCGACGCGCTTATAGACCGGGCGCACGTTCAGTTCGATACGGCGGCGGCGCACGTCGGCGGCATTCGCCTTCAGCAGCTTGGCCAAGCGCCGATCGGAAAAACCGCTGCGCTTCAGATACAGCAATTCGTCCTTCGACAGGCTCTCGAGCGAGCGTCCCGCCAGCGCCTTCTCGTTGTTCACGATCTCTTCGATTTGCGCGAGGAACCACGGATCGATCGCCGTTTCCTCGAACACTTCCTGAAGCGTCATGCCAAGACGGAACGCATCGCCGACGTACCAGATGCGCTCGGGGCCGGGATCGCCGATCTCGCGCACGACTTCGTCGCGATCGGTCGTCTTTTCGTCGAGGCCATCCACGCCCACTTCGAGGCCGCGCAGCGCCTTTTGGAACGACTCCTGAAACGTGCGGCCGATGGCCATCACTTCGCCTACCGACTTCATCTGCGTCGTCAGGCGCGAATCGGCTTCGCGGAACTTCTCGAATGCGAAGCGCGGGATTTTCGTCACGACGTAGTCGATCGTCGGCTCGAACGACGCCGGCGTCTGGCCGCCCGTGATCTCGTTCTTGAGTTCGTCGAGCGTATAGCCGACGGCGAGCTTGGCCGCCACCTTCGCGATCGGGAAGCCCGTCGCCTTGGACGCCAGCGCCGACGAACGCGAGACGCGCGGATTCATCTCGATGACGATGACGCGGCCGTCCTTCGGATTGATCGCGAACTGCACGTTCGAGCCGCCCGTATCGACGCCGATCTCGCGCAATACGGCGAGCGAGGCGTTACGCAGCAGTTGGTATTCTTTGTCGGTCAGCGTTTGCGCCGGAGCGACCGTGATCGAATCGCCCGTATGGATGCCCATCGGGTCCAAGTTTTCGATCGAGCAAACGATGATGCAGTTGTCGGCGCGATCGCGCACGACTTCCATCTCGTATTCCTTCCAGCCGAGCAGCGACTCTTCGATGAGCAACTCGCGCGTGGGCGACAGATCGAGCCCGCGGCGGCAGATTTCCTCGAATTCCTGACGGTTGTACGCGATGCCGCCGCCCGAGCCGCCGAGCGTGAACGACGGACGGATCACGACGGGATAGCCCGGGCCGCCCGTGAGCGCCGTGATCTCCGCATGAACCTTGAGCGCCTCTTCCATCGAATGCGCGGTGCCGGATTTTGCCGAGCCGAGCCCGATCTTGGTCATCGCGTCTTTGAACTTTTGGCGATCCTCGGCCTTGTCGATCGCCTCGGGCGAGGCGCCGATCAGCTCGACGCCGTACTTGGCCAGCACCCCGTGATGATGCAGATCGAGCGCGCAGTTCAGCGCCGTTTGCCCACCCATGGTCGGTAAGATGGCGTCGGGGCGCTCCTTCTCGATGATGCGCTCCACGACTTCCCACGTGATCGGCTCGATGTAGGTGACGTCGGCCGTGTTCGGGTCCGTCATGATCGTCGCCGGATTGCTGTTCACGAGGATGACCTTGTAGCCCTCTTCGCGCAGCGCCTTGCAAGCCTGCGCGCCCGAGTAGTCGAACTCGCACGCCTGGCCGATGATGATCGGCCCCGCGCCGATGATGAGAATGCTCTTGATGTCTGTCCGCTTGGGCATAACGCTCTCGCTAATGTCTTTTCGTCTTTCCGATGTATTCGATGGGCGGCGGCGCGACCGTGCGCGCCGCGACGCGGATTCAAGCGGCGGCGCTGCCGCGCTTGGCGTCCATCAACGCCGTGAAGCGGTCGAACAGGTAACCGATGTCGTGCGGCCCCGGCGACGCTTCGGGATGGCCCTGGAAGCAGAAGGCCGGCTTGTCGGTCAACTCGAAGCCTTGCAACGTGCCGTCGAACAGCGAGATGTGCGTGACGCGCGCATTCGCGGGCAACGTGGCCGCATCGACCGCGAAGCCGTGGTTCTGCGACGTGATCACGACGCGACCGTCGGCCAGATCCTTGACCGGATGGTTCGCGCCATGGTGGCCCGTCTTCATCTTGACCGTCTTGCCGCCGACGGCAAGCCCCATGATTTGCTGGCCGAGACAGATGCCGAAGGTCGGAACGCCGCGCTCGATGAATTCCTTGGTGGCCGCGATCGCGTAATCGCACGGTTCGGGGTCGCCCGGACCGTTCGAGAGGAACACGCCATCGGGATTGAGCGCCAGCGCGTCGGCCGCGCTCGCTTGCGCGGGCAGCACCATGACGTGGCAGCCGCGTTCGGCCAGCATGCGCAGAATGTTGTATTTCACGCCGTAATCGAAAGCGACGACGCGATACTTGGGCGCGCGCTGCGAACCGAAGCCCGAACCCAGGCGCCACTCCGTTTGCGTCCACTCGTAAGGCTTGGCGGTGCTGACGACTTTCGCCAAGTCCATACCGGCCAAGCCGGGGAACGAGCGCGCGAGCTCGACGGCCTTCGCCTCGTCCGTGCTCCCCGCGAGAATGCAGCCGTTTTGCGCGCCCTTATCGCGCAAGATGCACGTCAAGCGGCGCGTATCGATACCGGCGATCGCAACGATGCCCTCTGCCTGGAGATATTGCCCCAGCGTGCGCTCCATGCGGAAGTTCGAAGCGCGCGCGGGCAAGTCGCGCACGATCAAGCCGGCGGCATGGACCTTCGTCGATTCGACGTCTTCGGCATTCACGCCGACGTTGCCGATGTGCGGGTAAGTCAGCGTGACGATCTGGCGGGCGTAGCTCGGATCGGTCAGGATCTCTTGGTAACCGGTGATCGCGGTATTGAACACGACTTCGCCGATGGTATGCCCGGCCGCGCCGATGGCATAGCCGCGAAAGATCGTGCCGTCGGCGAGTGCGAGCAGAGCGGGAGGGAAAGACGGCAACACGGGAAGCTCCTTCAGGAACACCGCGCGCCGACCTGTTTATCCGGCCATGCGAACTGTCGCGGCGTTCCTCGCACACGCAATCGACGAGCGATTGGCGGCGGCGCGGCGCAAGCTCGCGGCGGCAGCGTAGGACGGTCGGTGCTCGAGGCCAATTCCGCAAACGGAAAGAAGACTCGGCGGCACGGCTCGCAACGACTGCGCGCGGCGGATGAACGGGATGAGTGAGGTAGGCGCTAGGGTGCGGGTTGGATAGTGCAAACTTTCAAATTATAGCTTGAAATGACCCTTCCCTTCAATCCGAAGTGATTCCGCCCCGCGCCGTGCATCCGCGGGCCGGCACGCCAAGCCGACGGCTACGATGCTACACCCACCGGTCAATGCCGCAAATCCGGGTGCGGGCCCGAGCGCGGGCCGGCGCGGCGGCACCCCCGCCCGGCAACCCCTATGGCGCACCACGCCTCACCCGCGATCGAGCAGCGAGCCGCGTTGCATCGTGCGCGCGAACAAAAACGCCGTCACTCGGTGACGGCGTTCGGAACGACGAGAGGTGAATCGGAGCGTCAACCGCGCGCTGCCCCCGCAGCGCACAGCTCACCTCGCGACAAGCCGCTTAGTTCTGCTTGGTGCTGCGCGTCCCGGCCGCGAGCTTTTCGCGGCTAGCCGCGACCTTGGCCGTCTTGACGGCCGGCTTCGACGATCCGGCGGTTGCCTTGGCCGGCTTCCCTTCGTGGGCGGTAGCGGCAGCCTTGACCACGGCCGTACGGCCATGGCGTTTGCCGCGCTTATCGGCGCGCGACTTCGGCGCTACGTCGGTCGAGCTCGCGTCGATCTTTTGTGCGCGGGCGCCTTCGGGAATCGTCGTTGCGATTCGTTGCGGACCGGGCTCGGCTGGGACGGCCCGACCGACCGGAACGTGCAGGACGATCACCTGCCCCGGCATCGCAACGGTACGGTGCGTCTTGTTCCATGCATTCAGTTGCCCGATCGAAACGCCGTAGCGCCCGGCGAGCGCCGCCATGGTCTGCTTGCGGCGCACGCGGATCAACATCTTGCGCGTGTCGGGCACATCGGGTTCCATCGCCAATACGGCGCTTTCGGCCACGTCGGCGCTGATGTCCTCGTCGTCATCGTCGCCGCGCGGGACGACCAGTGTCGAACCGGGCTTCAGACGCATGCCCGCGGGAATCTTGTTGACCGCCATCAGCGTTTGCGCATCCACGCCGATTTTCTCGGCGAGCGCCTGCGGCCGCGTGCGTTCGGTCACCGTATAGGTGGTCCATGACGACAATTGACCGTCGTAGCCTTTCAAGCTGCGCTCGAACGCACTCGCGTTATCGAAGGGCAGCAGGATCTGCGGTTGCGTGGCGCCGAGAATCACCGGTTTCTTGAACGATGGGTTGAGCGCGCGGAATTCGTCCGTCGTCATGTTCGCGAGCTTCGCGGCGACGTCGACGTCGATATCGTGCGAAGTCGTGACCGTCACGAAGTACGGGTGATTGGGGATCGACGGCAGCGTCAACCCGAACGTTTGCGGGTTCGCGACGATGTTCTTGACGGCCTGCAGCTTCGGCACGTAATTGCGCGTCTCGTTCGGCATGCGCAGGCTCTCGTAATCGGTCGGCAAGCCCGCCGCCTGATTGCGCGCGATAGCGCGCTGCACGTTGCCCTCGCCCCAGTTGTAGGCGGCGAGCGCGAGATACCAATCGCCGAACATATCGTGCAAGCGCGATAGGTAGTCGAGTGCGGCGCCCGTCGAAGCGAGCACGTCGCGGCGCTCGTCCTGCCACATGTTCTGCTTGAGGTTGTACGTGCGCCCGGTGCCGGGAACGAATTGCCACATGCCCGCGGCTTTCGCGACGGAAAGCGCCTGCGGATTGTAGGCCGACTCGATGAAAGGCAGCAGTGCGAGCTCGGTCGGCATGTGCCGCGCTTCGAGTTCTTCGACGATGTAATACAGGTACTTTTCCGAGCGCTCGGTCATGCGCTGAACGTAATCGGGCCGCTGCGCATACCAATTGGCCTGCATGCCGACGAGATCGTTGTTCAGATCGGGAATTTGGAAACCGCGGCGGATACGCGCCCAAAGATCGGTGTCGGCGCTGGTGAGTTGGTCGACCGAGCTTTTGTCGACGTCGATGGTCTGCTTGGCGGCGGTGATGCGGACGGTATCGTTGACGGCGTTCGGCTTGGAAGCGTCGGAAGTGGGGGCCATCGGTCCCTGACTTGCACATGCGGCAAGCATGAGAACCAGTAGCGCGCTGAAGATGAATCGCATGAACGTCTCTGCTTCCAAAGCTGGAAATTGCAGGCGATAGTACGAAAGCGAACGGCCCGCGTCAACTGGAATAAGGGGGAAAAAACCTGTCAAATCCAAGACTTGCCGCGTTTTCTCCATCTTTCAGGCGAAAATTGCGCCGCCTGCAACGCAGGGCAAAGCCCCGTTCTAGCCCGCATAGCCTCACGAAAACACCGGCTGGCCGCGTTTTTTCGCTCGAAAGGACGTCGTTTGGCCTGTTCCCGAGCGAGATCGCCTCAGCGACGAACCAGCATGAGTCTCCCATCTAAATAAAAAACACTTCGGACAAAATAAATGACCCGATGCCGCGCCTCGTGCCGTCTAACGAAAGCGGTTTTTCCATTCGCGCATCAATGCGAAGGCGGTCAAGCGATCGGCCGCCGGTTCATGCAACTGCTCGGCCAGCGCCCGTTGCACTGCAGGATCGTCCGTGCGCAGGAACGGATTGACCGCGCGTTCGTGTGCGATCGTCGTGGGCAGCGTGGGGACGCTGCGCGCGCGCAGCGCCTGAGCTCGATCGCTCCACGCCCGCAACCGTTCGTTGCCGGGATCGCAGGCGAGCGCGAAACGGATATTGGACAGCGTATATTCGTGGGCGCAGTGCACCTGCGTCTCGCCCGGGAGGGCCGCCAGCGCATCGAGCGAGGCGAGCATCTGCGCGGGCGTGCCTTCGAACAAGCGCCCGCAGCCGCACGCGAACAAGGTGTCGCCGCAGAACACGTGCGGCGTTGCGCCGGGCTGCCCCTGCCCCGCCTGGAAATAAGCGATGTGGCCGCGCGTATGACCCGGCACCTCGATCACCTCCAACTCGAGATGCGGCGAGGACAGAACGACGCGGTCGCCGCCGGCTAAAGGGTGGGTCACGACGGCAATCCCTTCGGCGGCGGGGCCGTAGACGGGTATAGGGGTATCGCCTATGAGGTCGGCCACCCCGCCGACGTGGTCGGCATGGTGGTGCGTGAGTAAAATAGCGCTCAGCCGCCAGCCCCGCTCGGCGAGTTGCGCCCTGACGGGGGCCGCTTCACCCGGGTCGACGGCGACCGCATCGCGCCCGTCCGATACGAGCCAGATGTAGTTGTCCGCAAACGCCGGCACCGGCACGTATTCGAGCGTATTCATAGGCGACGCACTCATCACGATGTCTGATCGAACGATTATAGACTGGCCCACTTGGACCGAATCGCCGGCCGGCCGCTACGTGCTGGATTGGGAACAGGCCCAGCTCGACGGCGTCGTGTCCGACGTATTCGGCTACCACGCCTTGCAATTGGGGCTGCCGCAGCTCGATGCGCTGCGCGAGAACCGCATGCCTTGCCGCGCGCTGGTGCTCGACGCCGCCAGCGGCGCGAGCGCGCCGTATACCTACCCGCCATCCTCGCGGCAGCCGGCTTCGCCCCTGCCCCCGGCTCCGGCCGGGCTCGCACCGCGGCACACGCCGGCAGGCCGCTCCACGCTTTGGTGCGACTTGCTCGACCTGCCGTTCGAAGCCCAGAGCGTCGATCTGCTCGTGATGCCGCACACGCTCGAGTTCACGCGCGACCCTCATCGTCTGTTGCGCGAGGCCGAGCGCGTGCTGGTGCCCGAAGGGCAACTCGTGATCCTCGGCTTCAATTCGCTGAGTTTGTGGGGCGCTCGTCAGGCCTTCGGCAAGATGACGGGGCGTCCGTTCGTGCCCGCGGCGCATGACCTCATCGCCTTCACGCGAATCAAGGACTGGATCAAGTTGCTCGGCTTCGAGCTTGAACGCGGGCGCTTCGGCTGCTATCGTCCGCCCCTCGCCCGCGAAAACTGGCTCGAGCGCTTCGCTTTCATGGAAGCGGCCGGCGATCGCTGGTGGCCGATCTTCGGCGCGGCTTACATGGTGACGGCGGTCAAGCGCGTGCGCGGCATGCGGCTCGTTGGCCAGATCAAGGCGAAAAAGCCGGTGCTCGCACCGGGTCTTGCGCCGGCCGCGACGCACCAAACCCCTAACCCGAGACTATGACGTGACGCCCGAGTTCATCGAAATCTTTACCGACGGCGCCTGCAAGGGCAATCCAGGCCCCGGCGGATGGGGCGCGCTGCTTCGCTACGGCGCCCAGGAAAAAGAGCTGTTCGGCGGCGAGGCGAATACGACCAACAACCGCATGGAACTCATGGCGGTCATCGCCGCGCTCGAGGCGCTCAAGCGCCCTTGCACCGCGATCGTTCACACGGACTCGCAGTACGTGCAAAAAGGCATCAGCGAGTGGATCCACGGCTGGAAGAAAAAGAATTGGATGACGGCCGCAAAGACGCCCGTCAAAAACGCCGATTTATGGCGGCGCTTGGACGAACTCGCGGCCCTGCATCAGATCGAATGGCGCTGGGTGAAGGGTCATGCGGGCCACCCCGAAAACGAGCGCGCCGACGCGCTCGCGAACCGCGGCGTCAGCGCGCTGGCCGAAAGCTGAAAGACGAATTGCGGCGTTCGCCTTCGGCGCGGCCCGATGGCGAACGCTAGCCGTACCGTTTGCATCGCTCATACACGAGACAGAACTCCATGCGTCAAATCGTTCTCGATACCGAAACCACAGGTCTTAACGCACGAACCGGCGACCGCATCATCGAAATCGGCGGCGTCGAGCTCGTGAACCGACGGCTCACGGGCAACAACCTGCACTTTTACATCAACCCCGAACGCGATAGCGATCCCGGCGCGCTGGCCGTACACGGACTGACGACGGAATTCTTGAGCGACAAGCCCAAGTTCGCCGAAATCGTCGATGAACTGCGCGACTTCATGCGCGGCGCCGAGTTGATCATTCACAACGCGCCGTTCGATCTGGGTTTCTTAGAAGCCGAATTCGCGCAGCTGCGTCTGCCCCCGTTCAGCGAACACTATGCGAGCGTGATCGACACGCTGGTGCAGGCGAAGGCCATGTTCCCCGGCAAGCGCAATTCGCTCGACGCATTGTGCGACCGCTTCGGCATCAGCAACGCGCATCGAACGCTGCATGGCGCGCTGCTCGACTCCGAATTGCTCGCCGAGGTGTATCTGGCGATGACCCGCGGGCAGGAAAGCCTCGTCATCGACATGCTTGGAGAGGCACAGGCGCAAAGCACGCAGGCATCGGCACGCAAGGCGGTATCGCTCGAAGGGCTCGCGCTGCCCGTGCTCGCTGCCGACGCAAGCGAGCTTCAGGCGCATGAAGCGGTGCTGAACGATCTGGACAAAGCCATTAAAGGCACGAGCGTGTGGCGACGCGAGCCCACGTCGGAAACGGCGGCGGACGCCTCGACCGCGCAAGCTGCATAAAAATTGCTTTACGAACCGCCGGGCGTCTGACATAATTCGAGGCTCTTCGGGTGGTTAGCTCAGCGGTAGAGCACTGCCTTCACACGGCAGGGGTCACTGGTTCGATCCCAGTACTACCCACCAGATTCATGGGTACGTAGAACCCGAAGAACAAAGGCCCTCTGGCGTTAGCCGAGGGCCTTTTTCATTTGCCGTTCCAACAGGTCTCGCGGCGCGGTCGGTGCGGGTCTAAAGGCACAGGCCCACAGAGCAACCCGCTGCATTCGCGGCTGCCGCCGGCGCTAGCGCGATTTACTCCACCAGCCCATCCGCCCCGGGTTGCGTTTGCCCGAGCTCGGCCCCCGTCTCTGGGTCGTGCATGCGCTCCGATTTGAAGCGCCGCTTCATCTCGTCCAACGTGGCCCGCTCTTTCTCAGTCAGCTGCACCGTGGCCGATCCGTCGCCGCCGTCGACCGGAATCGGCGGGTCCTCCACGAGCTTCAAACCGCGCCCTTCGTTCCAGGGTCCCCGCTCCGGCGGCGCACCGTGAGACATCTTGAAATAGGCATCCGCGTATTCGGGCGTCGGGGCGAGCTTGCCCGGCGGGAAGTTCGCCGTGATCGCGTATAGCGCCTTCTCGAACGACTTTTGGTGCGACACCTCGCGCGTCATCAAAAAGCCCAATGCCTCCCGCACGCCAGGGTCGTCCGATACGTTGATGAGCCGCTCGTAAATGATCTTCGCGCGCGCCTCCGCAGCAATGTTCGAACGCAAGTCGGCCGTCGGTTCGCCGATCGTATCGATGTAAGCGGCGCTCCACGGCACGCCCGCCGAGTTCGTCAGCGGCGCGCCCGCGCCATAGAGCACCTGCGTCACGTGGCTATCGTTGCCCGCGCCGTTCAGCTTCCGGTAAAGCTCGGCCTGGGCGTCCACAGCCTCCGCCAATTCACCCTTCGCACCCCGGTTCAGCATCGCCACGATCGACCCGATGATCTCCAAATGACTGAGTTCCTCGGTGGCGATGTCGAACAGCATGTCCTTGCGGCCCGGGTCCTCTTCGGTAATCGCCTGCGTGAAATAGCGCATCGCCGCAGCCAACTCGCCTTGCGGCCCGCCGAATTGCTCGAGCAGCAGGTTCGCCAAGCCCGGATCGGTGCTGCCGACGCGAACCGTGTATTGCAACCGCTTGTTGTGCACAAACATGAGACCCCCTCGTTGATGGTGATGAACGTCATGCCGTCCGCCTACGCTCGCAACGGCCATTCCCGCTCTCCCTCTCCGGTCCCGAAACAGGAGCGTCGCAATGCTTGACATTGTATCTTTCGATATATATCTTAAGATACACGTTCACTCCCATCGAGGAGGCAGTCATGCGTCACCGTTTTCATGAATTCCATCGCGATCACGATTTCTCCGCGCTCGGCCGGGACCACGATCATGGCCAGGGTCATCCTCACGCGCATTCGCATTCGTACTCCCGCGAGGCGGGTCCAGACTATGGCCATTGGTACGGCCATCACGGCCACGACGCCAATCACCATGACTTCGTTCACCGTCATGAGCGCCACCGGCGCGGGCGCCACGGCGAAGGGTCGTTCCTGCACGAGCTTTGGCATGCGATCGGACGTCACCGGCACCGGCACGGCGGCGGCGCGCCGCTTTGGGGCGGCCGTGGCGACCGCGGCTTCGGCGACGACGACAACTTCACGCGGGGACGGAAATTCAGCGGCGAAGACTTGCAATTGATGTTGCTCGCGCTGATCGAAGAAGCGCCGCGTCATGGTTATGAGCTCATCAAAGCGCTCGAAACGCGATCCAACGGCTTTTATGCGCCTAGCCCCGGGATGGTCTATCCTGCGCTGACTTACCTCGAAGAACTCGGCTTCGTCACGGTGCAGCAAGAAGGCAATCGCAAACGCTACGAGATTGCGGAAGCAGGCCGGGCCCATCTTGCCGCCAATCGGGACCAGGTCGACATGATGCTCGCCAAGCTCAGCTACGTTGCCCATAGGATGGAATCGATGCGGCGAGCCTATGCGGCGCAAGACGACGACGAGGGCGGCGCATTGGGCCAAGATGCACGCGGCTGGCATCCCAAGCTGCATCGAGCGCGCTATGCGCTCAAGCTCGCGCTGTTGCGGCGCATCGATGCGGACGAGACGGAACAGCAGCGCATCGCCGAAATTTTGTTGCGCGCCGCCGCCGAGATCGAAAGCAAGCCGACCGCGGGCCCCGCGCCGCAAAGCGAGACCGTGTAAGCGGTTGCGGCTCGCACGCGCCGCCACGCGCATGTTGCAAGCGGGCGGCGTCTGCATCGGTTGCCGCTTCCTTGCCATGCTTGCGCTACTCACACGGGTACGTCTACTGCTGCAATAAGGATTCGAATAACTATGTATGCAATGACCCTAGCGCGCGAGCGGCGGCTGATCTGGCTGCTCGCGCTAGTGCAGTTCACGCTCATCATGGATTTCATGGTGATGATGCCGCTCGGCCCGCAGATCATGGGCGCGTTTCAGATCTCGCCGTCGAAGTTCGCGGCAGCGGTCTCGGCCTATTCGTGGTGTTCGGGGCTGTCGGCGCTGCTCGCGGCCACCTACATCGATCGGTTCGATCGGCGCAAGCTGCTGCTCGCGGCGTATCTGTCGTTCGCCCTGTCCAACGTCCTGTGCGCCTGCGCCACGAGCTATCCGCTGTTGCTCGCAAGCCGCGCGTTCGCTGGCATCACGGGCGGCGTGCTCGGCGCGAGCGTCATGGCGATCGTCGCGGATGTCGTGCCCGTCGCGCGACGCGGCACCGCCACCGGCATCATCATGACCGGCTTCTCGATGGCGGCCATCGCCGGCGTGCCGGCCGGCGTGCTGCTCGGCGCGTATTTCCATTGGTCCGCACCGTTTTGGCTGCTTGCGGCGCTCACGGCCATGATTGCGCTCGCCACTTCGCGCATCGTGCCCGCACTCGCCGAACACCGGGCCGCGCGCGCTCCGTCGCTCGCGCAAACGCTGCCCGCGCTCGTCGATCTATTGACCTCCCTGCGCCACCTCCGAGCCTTCGCGCTGACGTTTTCGATCATGCTCGCGCATATGCTCGTGATCCCGTTCATCTCGCCGATGCTCGTGGCCAATCACAGCGTCCGGCCCGATCAAATTTCATGGCTCTATATGGCGGGCGGGGCGGCGACGTTGTTCACGTCGCGTGCGATCGGCAGACTGGCCGACCGCATCGGGCACCGTCTGGTGTTTCGCCTGTTCGGGGTGCTCGCGCTAGGGCCGGTGCTCGTCGTCACGCACCTGCCCAATGTACCGTTCTGGATCATGATCCCGGGCTTCGCGCTCTTCATGATCATTTCGTCCGGACGCATCGTGCCCATGCAAGCGATCCTCTCCACCGTGCCCGACGCACCGCACCGCGGCGCGTTCCTCAGCGCCAACGGCGCGGTGCAGTCGCTAGGCACGGGCTGCGGGGCGTGGCTGGGCGGGCTGATGCTGTCGACCGACACGGCCGGGCATATCGTGGGCTACGGCTTGAACGGATGGGTATCGGTCGCGCTGGCGTCGCTTGCCTTGGTCTGGGTGGGCAGCGTTCGCAGCGCCGGCGCGCAGGACACGAAAACGGAAGCGTCGGCATCGCAAGGCGCCGCGCCCGAACTGGCGGGCGAAGCGTAACGACCCAGCGCGCGAGCCGACGCCTTTTCAGGAGGCGTCGGCTTGCACCCGATCATCGCTTGTGTCGCCTCAGCGTACGAATACGCCGCCGCGCTTACGCGCGACGCCGGCCGCCTTCGGCCTGCACCTCGTTCGGCGCTTGCGCACCGCGGGCGAGCACCGGAATCAGCGCTTGCCCCGTGTGGCTTTCCGGTACGCGCGCAAGCGTCTCGGGATCGGCCGCCGCGACGATCGCGCCGCCGCCCGCCCCGCCTTCGGGGCCGAGATCGATGATCCAATCGGCTTCGGCAATCACATCGAGATCGTGCTCGATGACGATCACGCTGTGCTCCGCATCCACGAGCCGGTGCAGCACGCGAATCAGCCGCGCGACGTCGGCCATGTGCAAGCCGACCGTCGGTTCGTCGAGCACATACAGCGTATGCGGCGCTTTTTGCCCGCGCCGGGTCACGTCATCGCGAACCTTCGCCAATTCCGTCACGAGCTTGATCCGCTGCGCCTCGCCGCCCGAGAGCGTAGGCGAAGGCTGACCCAGCGTCAGGTAGCCCAGGCCAACGTCCTTCATCAACTGCAGCGGATGCGCGATGTTCGGTAGTGGCGAGAAGAAGTCCACGGCCTCGTCGATCTCCATCGTCAGCACGTCGCCGATGTTCTTGCCGCGCCAAGTCACTGCGAGCGTCTCCGAGTTGAAGCGCTGCCCATGGCAGACATCGCATGGCACTTTCACGTCGGGCAAGAAGCTCATCCCGATCGTGCGCACGCCCTGCCCTTCGCACGCCGGGCAGCGGCCGTCGCCCGTGTTGAACGAAAAGCGCGACGCGGCATAGCCGCGCGCCCGTGCTTCGAGCGTTTCGGCGAACAGCTTGCGGATCGTGTCCCACACGCCGATATAGGTGGCAGGGCACGAGCGCGGCGTCTTGCCGATCGGCGTCTGGTCGACTTCCAGCACGCGGTCGATCGCCTCGAAACCCGTCACCGACGTGCAGCCTTGCCACCGATGCGTGACCTGCAGCGGCGCACGAGTCGTGCTCGCGCTGCCCGTCGTGCGGCGGCTGGGCTGGGCGCGCGGCGAGCCCTGACTGTCCTGCGAGGCGCGCCGCGCGCGCCGAGTCGCCGGCGACGACAATACCGAACGACCCACCGCATCGAGCAGGTTCGTCATCAGCACGTCGCGGGCGAGCGTGGATTTGCCCGATCCCGACACGCCCGTCACCGCGACGAGGCGCGCGAGCGGAATGCGCGCGGTGACGTTGCGCAAGTTGTGCAGCGAAGCGCCATGCACCGTCAACCATCGCTCGGGCACCGCAGCCTTGGCGTCGGCCCGCACGGCTCTGCGCGGCTGCAGCGGGTGAACGATCGGGCGCGCGAGGAACTGCCCCGTCAGCGAATCGGCATGCGCCGCGAGATCCTTTACGCCGCCCTCGGCGACGAGCCGGCCGCCACGCTTGCCCGCCCCTGGCCCGATGTCGATGATGTGATCGGCCCGCCGGATCGTATCTTCGTCGTGCTCGACGACGACGAGCGTGTTGCCTTTTTCGCCGAGCTGATGCAGTGCGTCGAGCAAGATCCGGTTGTCTCGCGGGTGCAGGCCGATCGTCGGTTCATCGAGCACGTAGCACACGCCCTGCAGGTTGCTGCCTAGCTGCGCAGCGAGCCGGATGCGCTGCGCCTCGCCGCCCGATAAGCTGGGCGCTGCGCGGTCCAGACTCAAGTAGCCGAGCCCCACTTCTTCGAGGAACCGCAAGCGGCTCGCGATTTCGCTCACGACGTCGCGCGCGATCTGCGCATCGCGGCCGCCTAGCTCGATCGTCTCGATCCATCGGCGCGTATCCGCCACGGTCCAGCGTCCAATGTCGACGATAGCGCGGCCGTCGAACTGCACCGCACGCGCCGTTTCGTTCAAGCGCGTGCCGCCGCAATCGGGGCACGGAGTGTCATCGACGCCTTCGATCTCCTGCTCCTCCGAAGGCAATGTCTGCTCGCGACCGCGGCCGTCGTCGGCGCCCAATACGGTGTCGTCGTAAGCGGCGCGCTGCTCGCGCGTCAAGGCGAGCCCCGTGCCGACGCAACTCGGACACCAGCCGTGCTTGCTGTTGTACGAGAACATGCGCGGGTCAAGCTCGGGGTAGCTCGTCGCGCAGACCGGGCAGGCCCGCTTGACCGACAGCACCTCGATCTCGCCGATGCCCGCCGCCGAGCGCTTGGCGGCCAGCGCATCGGCCAGTCCATCGAGCGGCGCGAGCAAATGCACCACGCCTTTGCCGAGTTCGAGCGCCGCATCGAGCGCGCGCCGCAGTTCGCCTTCGTTATCAGCGGAAACGACGAGATCGGCGACCGGCAGCTCGATCGTGTGTTCACGAAAGCGTTCGAGCTTCGGCCATGGATCGACACTGAGGAACTCGCCGTCCACGCGCAGGTGCGTATGTCCGCGCGCCTTCGCCCATTTGGCCAAATCGGTATAGACGCCCTTGCGGTTGACGACGAGCGGCGCGAAAAAGCCCACGTGCTCGCCCGCGTAGTTGCGCAGCAAGTGCGCCGCGATCGATTCGGCGCTCTGCGGCATCACGGGCGTGCCGTCGTGAATGCAGTGCTGGATGCCGAGCTTGACGTACAGCAGCCGCAGGAAATGCCAGACTTCGGAAGTGGTGGCGACTGTGCTCTTGCGCCCCCCGCGCGAAAGACGCTGCTCGATCGCGACGGTGGGGGGAATGCCGTACACGGCGTCCACTTCGGGCCGCCCCGCGGGCTGCACGATCGAGCGCGCGTAGGCATTGAGCGATTCCAGGTAGCGGCGCTGCCCTTCATGAAACAGGATGTCGAAAGCGAGCGTCGACTTGCCCGAGCCCGACACGCCCGTGACGACGTTGAATTTGCCGTGAGGAATATCGACGTTCAGGCTCTTGAGGTTATGCTCGCGCGCGTTGACGATGCGCACGACGTCGTCGCCCTCCACCGCGCGACGCGAGCGCGCCGCCGCCAGCGCCGATTGCAGCGGCATGCCGGCAGCGGCGGCATCCGGCCCGCTCGCGCCGAGCGCGTCGTCGTACTGCTTCAATGCGCGCCCCGTATGCGAGGCGGCGCAGGCCTTGATGTCATCGGGCGTGCCGGCCGCGAGGACCAGACCGCCTTCGTCGCCGCCCTCGGGGCCCAGATCGACGATCCAATCGGCCGCACGAATGACGTCGAGATTGTGCTCGATCACGATCAGCGAATGACCGCGCGCCAGCAGCTTGCCGAACGCTCGCATGAGCTTGGCGATGTCGTCGAAATGCAGGCCCGTCGTCGGTTCGTCGAACATGAAGAGCCGCCCACCCGGCGTCGCTTGCGCACCGGCCTTGCCGCTCGTCTCCGCAAGAAAACCCGCGAGCTTCAAACGTTGCGCTTCGCCGCCCGAGAGCGTGGGCACCGGCTGGCCAAGCTTCACGTATTCGAGACCGACATCGACGATCGGCTGCAGCACGCGCAGAACGTCGGCGTCTTCGGCGAACAAGCTCACCGCTTCGCTCACGGTCAGCTCGAGCACATCGGCAATGGACAACGCCCTCGCCGGCGCGCCTCGTTCGATGGTCACGTCGAGCACTTCGGCTCGATAGCGGCGGCCGTCGCAATCGGGGCAGCGCAGGTAGACGTCGGACAGAAACTGCATCTCGACGTGCTCGAAGCCCGAGCCGCCGCACGTCGGGCAGCGTCCGTCGCCCGAGTTGAAGCTGAAGGTGCCCGCCGTGTAGCCGCGTTGCAAGGCGAGCGGCGCTTTCGCGAACAGCTTGCGGATCTCGTCGAAGGCGCCGACATAGCTCGCCGGATTCGAACGTGCCGTCTTGCCGATGGGCGATTGGTCGACGAACACGACGTCGGCGACTCCTTCCGCACCGATCAAGCCTCGATGTGCTCCCGGCGTTTCGGTCGGACGTCCGAGGTAGCGTGCGAGCGCGGGGTGAAGGACATCCTGAATCAACGTCGACTTACCCGAGCCTGAGACGCCCGTCACGCAGACGAGCCGCGTCAACGGAATCGACACCGTCACGTCGCGCAAGTTGTGTTCGCTCGCGCCTTCGAGCACGAGCCGCGGCGTCTGTGGATCGACGGGCCGCCGCGCCCAATGCGTGGCGTCGGCGACGCGCAGCCGCCCGCCGAGATATTGGCCCGTGAGCGTCTGCGCCGAACGAATGTCCGACGGCGTGCCGTCGTAGACGATGGCGCCGCCCCGCTCGCCCGGCCCCGGCCCCATATCGATGAGCCGGTCGGCAGCAAGCATCACCGACGGATCGTGCTCGACGACGACGAGCGTATTGCCCGCGTCGCGCAAACGCCGCATCGCTTCGACGATGCGATCCAAATCGCGCGGATGCAGTCCGATGCTGGGCTCGTCGAGCACGAACAGCGTCTTCGTGAGCGAGGTGCCGAGCGCGGTCGTCAAGTTGATCCGCTGCACCTCGCCGCCCGATAGCGTGCGGCTTTGCCGATCCAGTGTCAGATAACCGAGCCCGACATCGCACAGGTAGCGCAGCCGCGTGCGCACTTCGGCCACTAGCAGCTTCAACGCGTCGTCGAGCAGCGCGCTCGGCAGCGTCATCTCATCGAAGAAACGGCGAATCCGTGCGATCGGCAACAGCATCAAGTCATGCACGGTGAGCCCCGGCAGTGCTTCGAGCTGAGCGCGCGTCCAGTTCGCGCCGCGCGGCATGAAACGCGCGTCGGCGGCGAGCACGGCGTCTGCATTCTCCTTCGTGCCGAGACGCCATAACAGCGATTCGGTTTTGAGCCGCGCGCCGCCGCACGTCTCGCACGGCGTGTAGCTACGGTATTTCGACAAAAGCACGCGAATGTGCATCTTGTACGCTTTCGATTCGAGGTAGTCGAAGAAGCGCCGCACGCCGTACCATTCGCGCTGCCATTGGCCGTTCCAGTCGGGCGAGCCGTCGATCACCCAATCGCGCTCGGCATCGGTCAGTTCGGCCCATGGCGTCGTCGTGCGAATCCGCGCGCGCGCCGCGTAGCGCATCAGGTCGTCTTGGCATTCCTTCCACGCCGGCGTTTGCATGGGCTTGATCGCCCCGCCCGCGAGCGTTTTGCGCACATCGGGAATCACGAGGCCGAGATCGACACCGATCACGCGGCCGAAACCGCGGCAAGCCTCGCAGGCGCCATAAGCCGAATTGAACGAGAAGAGCCCCGGCTGCGGATCGGCATAGCGAAGGTCGCTTTCCGGGCAATGCAGCCCCGTCGAGAAGCGCCAGATGCGCGGCTCCGATGCGGCCTGTCCGTCGGCTTCGCCCTCGCCATCGCCGTCCGGCAACACGTAGATATGGACCCGGCCCGCGCCCCGTTTCAGCGACGCTTCGATCGCTTCGACCACGCGCGCCTTCTCGACTTTGCTCAAGCGAAACCGATCGGCTACGACATCGAGCACCTTGCGCGGGCCGGCCGGCGTGGTCACTTCACGTTCGGCCTGCACGCGCGTGTAACCGCTCGCCGAGAGCCATTGCCCGACTTCATCAGCGCTCGTCTGCTCGGGCAGCTCGACCGGGAACGTCACCACCAGGCGTTCGTCGCGCTGCGCGGCGCGCTCGAGAAGCGCAGCGTAGATCGTTTCGGGCGTGTCGTGGCGCACCGGCTCCGCGCTCGCCTTATCGAACAATTGCGCGGCGCGCGCGAAGAGCAGCTTCAGATGATCGTTGAGCTCGGTCATCGTGCCGACCGTCGAGCGCGAACTGCGCACGGGGTTGGTCTGATCGATCGCGATCGCCGGCGGAACGCCGTCGACGCGATCGACTTGCGGACGGTCCATTCGATCGAGGAATTGCCGCGCGTAGGCGCTGAACGTTTCGACGTAGCGGCGCTGCCCCTCGGCATAGAGCGTGTCGAATACGAGGCTCGACTTGCCCGAGCCCGAGGGTCCCGTGACGACCGTCATTTCCCCGGTGCGCAAATCGAGATCGATGTTTTTGAGATTGTGTTGACGAGCCCCGCGAATGCGGATGACGCCGGAAGTCATGAGACGTGTCCCTTTTACGCGCTTTATCGAACGATACGCGCCCTCATTTCGAGATAAGAAGGCGCGCCAGGGGTGCAATGATAGTCCGGCTTTGCACAGTTAGCCGCGCCCGCGTTCGAGGCATGGCGCTTTGTTGGGCCGGCGCGCCCGTACGGTCGAAATTCGCCGCGATTGGCGGTCGCGGCGCATGCAACTTGATGACAACCACTGACGGAAGCGGCGATCGGATCTTCCGCTTGTATCGGGAAGCGACAGCGTTGCGTCAAGCGATCGCCTAGATCGGCTCGTCCGCCAACGCGGCGGCTACGCGCGTCCTGAGCACCGGCAGCAGCTCGCGCTCGAGCCAAGGATGGTGTTTGAACCAGCCTTGGTTGCGCGGCGACGGATGAGGCAACGGCAGGCGCGAGGGACCGAAGTCGCGCCAGGCGGCGACGGTGTCGGTCAAGCTGGCCCGCCGCGCGTCGGGCAAGAACCGCCGCTGTGCGTAGGCGCCCACGAGCAGCGTCAACCGGATGTGCGGCATCTCGGCCAGCACGCGTTCGAGCCAGAGCGCGGCGCACTCGGGCCGCGGCGGCAAATCGCCCGACGCGCCGCGCCCGGGATAGCAATAGCCCATCGGCACCAGCGCCACGCGATTGGGATCGTAGAACGCGTCGCGATCGACCCCCATCCAATCGCGCAACCGCTCTCCGCTCTTGTCGTCCCAGGGCACCCCCGACGCGTGCACACGCGCCCCCGGCGCTTGTCCGACCACGAGGATGCGGGCCGAGCGCCCAACCTGCAGCACCGGCCTCGGCCCGTGCGGTAAATGCGCCTCGCAGGCGCGGCACGCGCGGATCTGCGCGAGCAGCGACTGCAAACGAGCGGGAGCGTGAGGTGACGAGGAAGACATCGACGAGGCTGATGAGGTGAATGGCAAGCCGCGTTTCAGTGATGCCCGAGCCGATCCTGGAGGTACTCGCGCAATACCACGGCTTGGTTGTGCTCGCGGTCGCGGGCGCCGAACAGCAGCGTCACGGGACCTCGCTTGGCTGCATCGAGCAATGGCTGCCAAGCCTGAGGGTTCGCATCGAGTTCGGCGCGATAGCGCCGCCGAAATTCCTCCCAGCGCTCCGGGTCGTGGCCGAACCATCTGCGCAGCTCGGTGCTCGGCGCAACGTCGCGCACCCAGGCCTCGAGGCGCAGCGTGTCCTTCGTGACGCCGCGCGGCCACATGCGGTCGACTAGAAAACGGGCGCGCCCGTTTTGGCCGAGCGCGTCGTACGCCCTGGCGATCTCGATACGAGCCTGCTTCATGACCGTTGCCTCCTTTCGGCGAGCGCTGCGCCGCGCGCCGTCACGCGCGGCGCAGCGACACAGCCTATCGCCCGCGCCAGCGCAACGCAGTCGCTGCGGCGCGATGCACTCATGCTTGCCGCAGCGACGCTTCGAGCGCGTGGGCAGCCATGCGGTCGCCGTCTGTCGCGAGCGTCGCCCGAAACACCGTCTGCCCGTTATGGCCGACGGCCGCCGGCGAGTCCCACCGCAATTCCACGTGCGAGCGTCGTGCCCAACCATGCGCGCGGAGCGCACGCGCGGCGCTCTGCCCGGCTGCGGGCGTCGCGCCGGCGGCCGGCGCCGGCACCGGCACATGCGCCGACGGCCGCTCGCGCTCGATCGCCTCGGCGGCCGGCCATTTGATCGAGAGCTCGCGGGCGTCATATTGACCCACTTTGCGGCTTTCCACCCAAACGACCACAGTGCGCGTCGGGACATCCACCGAAATCGCATATCGGCCGATGGCAAAGCGCCGTGCAGCGACATTGGTGCGCCAGAGCGCACGCGGGCGGCAAATCCAAAGAACCGCCCCGTAAAGCGCCGGCGCGGCCACGAACCACCCGTTCGTGCGGGCGATGGCCGCGACGGTTGGCCGCACCCCATCGGTCCAAACATATGCCCCGATCAACCAAACGGCGAACAACAGGCACAGGAAAGCGAACAAGCGCAAGGCTTGCCGCAACCATTGCGGCAACGGGTGAAACGGCCGCTCGGCGCGCGCATGCGCGCCAGGCAGCACGATCAGCAAGAACAGAAAGACACCGTTGATCGAAGCCCAGGGCGACGAGGCCATCGCCGACAGCGCCTCGCCGTAGCCCATTTGCGCCATCGAGTAGAGCCAGCGCGACAACAAGACGAGGCCGATGGCGCGCAGGGTGAACATCGTACCGGCGCCGGGCGCGGGATCGCCGGCCGCCCGATGGCCGCCCCCCTGATCCGCTCGGGTTCGGTTCGCTCTGGCCAAGTCGCTCTCCTGAAGTCAGTCGTTTTCGCCGCCGATGTGCGGCAGCAGCATTATAGGGATTCGGCGGTTGCCTTTGCGGCCGCTCGAGTCGCGTGGCCGAATACGTGGCGTCCTACCCGAAACCCGTGGCGCGGCGCACCTTTCGTCACGCCGAAAACGACGCGCCCCGCGTGCCGGAAGGCAGGCGGGGCGCGAGATCGGGTTTCGCGCGCGAGACCGAGACGGCTACGCGCGTTCGAGCCGTTGGAGCGTTAGCCGGCTGCGACTTCGCGCAGCACCGTGCGGCGCTTTTGACGCAGCAGGTTCTCGTACGATGCGAGATAGTTCTGCGCCATCACTTTCGAAGTGAAGCGCGCTTCGAATGCTTTGCGCACCGTTTCGCGCGGCAGCGACGGCAAGCGCTTGAGCGCCGCGACGGCCGACAGTTCGTCTTCGACGACGAAGCCGGACACCCCGTTCTCGATGACTTCAGGCACCGAGCCGCGCTTGAACGCGATCACCGGCGTACCGCAAGCCATCGCCTCGATCATCACGAGACCGAACGGCTCCGGCCAATCGATCGGGAACAGCAAGGCATGCGCGCCGCCGAGGAATTCGGCTTTTTCGGCTTCGCCGATCTCGCCGATGTACTCGACGTGCGGCAACGCGAACAGCGGCTTGATCTGCTCTTCGTAATAAGTGCGATCGGCCTTGTCGAGCTTCGCGGCGATCTTGATCTTCATGCCCGCTTTTTCGGCAATGCGAATTGCCGTGTCGACGCGTTTTTCCGGCGAAATGCGGCCGAGGAACGCGAGATAGCTCGGCTCGACGTCCTTGCGCGGCGTGAGCAGGTTCTCGGGCAGGCCGTGGTAGACCGTGGACAGCCAGTTCGCCTGCGGCAGCGGCATGCGCTGGTTGTCCGAGATCGAAACGACGGGCACTTCGTTGAACGTGTTGAAAATGGGCTGCAGCTCGGGCAGGTCGAGACGGCCGTGCAGCGTCGTCAGATGCGGAACCGGCTGGCGCGAGAACAACGAGAACGGGTAGTAATCGATGTGGAAATGCAGCACGTCGAACTCATCGGCGCGGCGGCGCACTTCCTCGAGCAGCAACATGTGCGGAGCCATCGTGTCGCGGATCGACGGGTCGAGACGCAACGCCTGGGGCCAGAACGCTTCGAGCTTGGCCGAGGTCTGCGAATCGCCGCTCGCGAACAGTGTCACGTCATGGCCGAGGTCGACGAGCGCTTCGGTCAAGTACGACACCACGCGCTCCGTCCCACCGTAGAGCTTCGGAGGAACCGCTTCATGCAAAGGCGCGATTTGAGCGATCCGCATAGTGATGAACTCCTAATAAAAATTCAGGCAAAAATGTTGACTGTCGGTCTGGAAGCGAATCGCCCGTTCCGGCGCTAGGCATCAGCACGCCCGGCCGATCCTCGAACGGGTGATTCGCCCTTCTGGTCGTCGACGATGCCGTTCGAACAGGCGTGGAGCGACACGTCACATGTCGTTAAACGCGCAATCGCGCCAACCGTTGACGCCGACGATCAATTTTCCTAGGGCAAACCCGAATCGATTATCCGACCGGTTTCATGCTGCACCGCGGGACATTTCAAACTCTTTACGTTGTTACAAGCCGGAAACATTTCGCTTGCCACGGCGCCGCCGCGCGCGCCTACAGTAGCCCGAAGCGCCGCGTGAATGGACCGGGTGAAGGGTCACGCGGGCGCGTCAATGCAACGGTTGATCCGACCCCGAATGCTCTTGTCCCCGGAGCATTCGAACGTTAACCGGCGATTGTATCTCAAAATTACGGTTTCCTTCGACCGACCTTTCGATCGGAACGCGCATCGAACTTGCTAGCAGCAGGCTCGACGATGCACCGCCGCAAGCGGCGTTGCTCTTAACCAACGCTCGTCGCGAAGCCCCGGGGAATTTCCGCGGATGTTTACAATGGCGGCGGACCGCGTCATCTCGATATTCGCCGAGTTTGGCTTCCGGTCCGCCACACGCAGACTATGCTTTCCATGACACTCGCTTCGCGTGCCTCGCACGAACCACAATTGGAACATTTGACCGTCGCCGAGCGTAACGCTCGCAACGCCAGGCTCTCCGGCTACGCCGAGCGGCCTCTCGCGTTCTTGCTCAGCTACATCCGGCGCCATCCCCTTTCCCACGCGATCGTGTTGGCTAGCGTGTTCGCGGCCGTCATGTGCGCCCTTGCCTCGCAGTACGCCATCAAACATCTGATCGATGTGCTCGGCATGGGCCGCCATCATCCGGGGCCGCTGTGGGCAGCTTTCGCAATCCTCGTGGGACTGATCGCCGCCGACAACTTGCTTTGGCGCATCGGCGGCTGGGTCGCGGCCCACGCGTTCGTCGCCGTCACGGGCGATCTGCGGCGCGACTTGTTCCAGTATTTGACGGGCCATGCGCCCACGTACTTCGCAGAGCGCCAACCGGGCATGCTCGCGAGCCGCATCACCGCGACGTCGAACGCCGTCTACACCTCCGAGAACACGATGGCGTGGAACGTCCTGCCGCCTTGCATCGCTGTGTTGGGCGCCATTGTGATGATCGTGGCCGTCAACCCCGTGATGGCGCTATGTCTCATGCTCTGCTCGGCCGTTCTGGCCATCGTGCTGTTCAAGCTCGCGGGGCGCGGCTCGTCGCGGCACCATAAATTCGCGACCAAGGCGGCGGCCGTCGACGGGGAACTCGTCGACGTGATCGGCAACATGGGGCTCGTGCGCGCCTTCGGCATGACGCTGCGCGAACAACGCCGCTTCGGCGATACCGTCAAAGCCGAAATGGAAGCGCGCCAGCAAAGCTTGTTGTACCTCGAGCGGCTGCGGCTCCTGCACGCCGTCATCACCGCCCTGCTGTCGGCCGGCTTGCTCGGCTGGGCGCTGTGGCTTTGGAATCAGGGACGGGCGACGTCGGGTGATATCGTCCTCGTCAGTTCGCTCGGCTTCACGATCCTGCACGGCACGCGCGATCTCGCCGTGGCCTTGGTGGACGTCACGCAGCACGTGGCGCGGCTCGCCGAGGCCGTCAAGACGCTGCTGGAGCCGCACGGCATGCCCGATCGCGAAGGCGCCGTCGAGCTGACGACGCGCGGCGGGCGAGTCGACTTCGAGAACGTCACGTTCGCCTACCCGCGCCGGCGCGCGATCTTGGATCATTTCGATCTGCATATCGAAGCCGGGCAGCGGGTGGGCCTCGTCGGCAAGTCGGGCGCCGGTAAATCGACGGTGCTCGCGCTGTTGCAGCGCTTTTACGAAACGCAAGGCGGCTCGATCAAAATCGACGGCCAAGACATCGGCACCATCACGCAAGACAGCCTGCGCCACGCGATCGCGCTGGTGCCGCAGGACATCGCGCTGTTTCATCGAACGGTCTACGAAAACATCGCCTACGGCCGGCCCGAAGCGAGCCGCGAGGAAGTCTATGCCGCCGCGCGCGAAGCGCGTTGCACCGATTTCATCGAAGCGATGCCCGACGGCTTCGACACGATCGTCGGCGATCGCGGCATCAAGCTCTCGGGCGGCCAGCGGCAGCGGATCGCCATCGCACGCGCGATCCTGAAGAATGCGCCGATCCTGTTGCTCGACGAAGCGACGTCGGCGCTCGACAGCGCATCGGAGGAAGCGATCCAGCACGCGCTCGACCGGCTCATGGTGGGACGTACCGTGATCGCCATCGCGCACCGCTTGTCGACATTACAGAACTTCGACCGGATCATCGTCATGAGCGCGGGCAAAGTCATCGACGACGGCCATCCGGAGGCATTGCGCAACCGGCCGGGCGTCTATCGCGATCTGCTCAACAAGCAACACGGCAAGGCCATGCAACTGCATACGGGCGGCCGCAAGATCGACGAGCACGTGGCGTAACGACGGTCAAGCCGCAACGCCCTTGCGCACTGCCTTACCGCGCGGCGCGGTGCGTTTCGCGCGCGCCGGCTTTTCCACGAGCTGCGGCTCGCCCGCCTGCGCAAGGTCGCGCAAAAACGTATCGCGCCACACCGAGACATTGTTGCCGCGCAGTTGCGCCATCATGTCGCGATAGCGCGAGCGGCGTTCGGCAAGCGGCATCGAAAGCGCGTGAGCAAGCGCCTGCGCCATGCCGTCGATATCGACCGGATTGACGATGAGCGCCCCGGTCAATTCGTCGGCTGCGCCCGCGAAGCGCGACAGCACGAGCACGCCGGGATCGTCGGGGTCCTGCGCCGCCACATACTCCTTGGCAACGAGGTTCATGCCGTCGCGCAGCGGCGTGACATAGCCCACGTGCGATTCCCGGAACAGCGCGGCCAGGACCGAGCGCTCGTATTGCCGGTGAATGTAGCGAATCGGCGTCCAGTCGAGTTCGGCGAAGCGCCCGTTGATGCGCCCGAGCTCCGTTTCGAGCCGCAAGCGGATGTCCTGATAGGCATGCATGTCGGCACGCGTGGGCGGCGCGATCTGCACGAACGAGACGTTGTTGCGGCAAGCCGGCGCCTGATCGAGCAGCCGCTCGAAAGCGCGGAAACGCTCCACCAGCCCCTTCGAATAGTCCAGCCGGTCGACGCTCATGATGAGTTTGCGCTCGTGCAGCGTCTGCCGCATGGTGCGAACCGATTTGCCGCGCGCGCCCGCTTTGGCCAGTTGCGCGATTTCGTCGGGATAGACGCCGATCGGATAAGCCGCCGCGCGCAGCGAGCGTCCGAACGCGTGCACGTGCGCCGGCGCACCGGCGACGAATGGCGCGCCTCGCTCGCCGCCGTCGATGTCGCCGGCGCCCTCGTGACTCACGTAGTCGCAAAATGCGCGCACGTCCGCTTGGGTCTGAAAGCCGAGTAGATCGAACGAGCACAGCGCCTCGACCAACGCGCGGTGCGGCGGCACGGCCAACAACACCTGTGCGGCCGGAAACGGGATATGCAGGAAGAATCCGACGCGGTTGCGCACGCCCGCCGCTCGCAACGCTTGCGCGAAAGGAATCAGATGGTAATCGTGGACCCAGATCACGTCGTCGGGACGCAGAAGCGGCACGAGCTGCTGCGCAAGCCACGTATTGACACGCCAATAACCTTCGAAATCGTGACGGTCGTACTGGATCAGATCGGCACGGTAGTGGAACGCCGGCCATAACGTCGCGTTCGAGAAACCGCGGTAGTACTGGTCGTAATCGCGCCGCGCGAGCCCGATCGTCGCGAAAGTCACTGGGCCTTGTTCGACGAGCTGCAACTGCGGCTGGCCCGACGAGACGACCTCGCCGCTCCAGCCGAACCACATGCCGCCGGTTTCCTTGAGCGCGTCGTACACGCCGACTGCCAAGCCGCCGGCCGCCGGGCCGCCTTCCGAGATCGGCGCGACCCGGTTCGAAACGATGATCAGACGGCTCATGAGGTGCGTTGCGCGGCGGCGATGATGTCCCCGAGCCAGCCGACGAACGCGCCGACCGAATCGATGCGCGCGCGCGCGGACGTCTCGCCCGCGCCGACCTTGATAGAAAGCCCGCCGCGCTCATTGACGACGGCGAACGCCTTTTCATCGGTCAAGTCGTCCCCGGCGAACACCGGCGTGCGTCCCGCGAACGGGGGCTCATCGAGGAAGGCGGCGAGCGCACGGCCTTTGTCGACGTTCTTCGGCTTGATTTCGTACACCATCTTGCCCGGCTGCAACACGTACGCATCGGCATGTTGCGCGACGAGGCGCTCCGTCGCTTCGCGCGCGACGGTTTCGGCCAACGGCGCATTGCGATAGTGCAACGCGAGCGCCGCGCCCTTGATCTCGAGCAGCGTGCCGGGATGAGCGTTGACGAGATCGGCCAGCACCCGCTCCATGCGCAGCAAGCGTTCGTCGTTGAAACCCAGACGCACCGTATCGCCGCTCGCATCGCGGCGCTCGGCGCCGTGCAAGCCGGCAATGGGCAGATCGGGAAGGCCGAGAAAGCCGTCGATGCTATCGATGCCGCGCCCCGAAACGACGGCGACGGCGCCGTGCGTCAAGCGCCGCAATCGTGTGAGCGCATCGACCACGGCCGGCGGCACGATGATGCCGTCGGGCGTGGGCGCGAGTTCGACGAGCGTGCCGTCGAAGTCGAAGAAGAACGCTGTCTCGCTAGGAGGTAAAAAAGCCGGTAAGGGTTGCATCAGCTGATTCGCGTAACAGTCGCGACCGGCCTTACAGCCGATCGAAACCGGAAAAGTTTGCGCATATTACCGCGCCCGCAGCGGCTTTTCGAGTAACAATGCCCCGAAATGCCTCGAAGCCGCCGGCCCAAGCCCGGCGGGGTGCCAACGCGGGTCCATGCGCCCCGTATCTTGCCCTCTCCCGCGACATATTGCCTCGGCGCCAATCAGACGCGCCCGGCGAAAGGCAACGGTCGGGCAATTGCGCTATAGTCGCAGCCTCGCAGCCGCCTGCTGGGCGCTGCCCGCGAAGGGCGGCGCGAAAATGCTGGCGCACTCTCACAGAGTCACAGATGCCGCCATATGTTCCCGGCGTCGGCTCGCCGTGCGGCGAACCGGCCTCGCCCGCCTTCGCCTCGTCCGCCTTCGCTCGCCATCCTCGTGCAGCGCAAGCCGCGAGCCGACGCGCGCGCGCCTGCTGGACGATGATGATACTCGCCTGCGCTGCGCTCATTGCCGGTTGTTCCCACGACGACGGTCACGGTCCGTGGCAGTTGACCGACGTGAGCGGCCACCTGCCCGATCTCGCGTTCCAGTTGACCGAGGACACGGGGCGAACCGTGAACGCGGCGGCGTTCGAAGGTCGAACGACGCTCGTCTATTTCGGCTACACCCATTGTCCCGACGTATGCCCCGAAACGATGGCGCGCTTGATGCAAGTGCTGGAGAAATTGCCGGCGGCGGACGCCAAGCAAGTGCGTATCCTGTTCATTTCCGTCGACCCTGCGCGCGACACGCCGCAAGCGCTGCACGCCTACGTCGGCGCGTTCGACGCCGAGCACATCCGGGGGCTGACGGGCACGAACGCCCAGGTCGAATCGCTCGCCAAACGCTACCGCATCGCGTATCAGATGGAAAAGCGCGATCCGAAGGGCAGCTACGAGGTCACGCACAGCTCGGCCGTATACGTCTTCGACCGCGCGGGGCACGCGCGACTACTGGCTACGAGCGGCGATTCGCCTGACGCCATCGCGCACGATTTGCGTCGCGTGATCGAGGACGGTACTTGACGGCGATCGCGCACCATGAAGCGGCGCGGCGCTCGCTTGCCGCCGGCCCGTCGTTCATCGATCGGCCTTCGGTGGATCGGCACGACGCAAACCATCGACAACGTGAACCTTTCATTCTCCAACGAATCATGCAGACGACATCTCGCCCCACTCACCACCGTCCCGCGGCGCTCGTCGCCGCGCTTCTGAGCGCGTGCGCCGTAGCGAGCGCCCCTGCCCATGCGGCAGGCACACAGGCGATCACCGCATCGCACGCGTGGGTGCGCTGGCTACCGAACAATCTCCCGGCAGCCGGCTATGTGACGCTCACCAATGCGAGCGAGAAGAACATCGATCTCACGGACGTGACGAGCCCCGACTACGGCAGCGCCATGCTGCACCAAACGGTGTCGAACGGCTCGACCACGAACATGGTGATGGTCGAGAAGGCCACGGTGCCGGCACACGGGAGCCTGACCATCGCGCCGGTCGGTTATCACATCATGCTGGAAGAGCCGACCCGCAAGATCGCGCCCGGGGATACCGTGCATCTGAAGCTGCAGTTCTCCGACGGCGAAACGCTCGACACGCCCTTCGCGGTGAAATCGCCCGCCACGGCGAAGTGAACCGGCCGCCGCGATGAACCTGCTTTACTGGCTCGATCCCTGGGAACCGTCGCCGACGGTCGTCGTTGCCGTGCTCGCCGCCGCGATTCTGTTCGCGCGCGGTGCGCGGCATGCGCGCGTGTCGCCGCTACGGCAGGCGTCGTTCTGGTTCGGGCTGGTTGCGCTTTATGTCGCGCTGCATACGCGCCTCGACTACTTCTTCGAGCACGAATTCTTCATGCACCGATTGCAACACCTCGTGCTGCATCATCTCGGGCCGTTTTTCATCGCGTGGGCGTATCCCGGCGCTGCGCTACGCGCCGGCATTCCCTTTCGCTGGCGCCGGCGCTTCGTCGCGCCGGCGATGAAAACGAAGGCCGTGCGCCTGACGCTCGACGTCGTGTTCAACCCGGTGGTCGCGGTTTTGCTGTTCGTCGGATTGATCTACTTCTGGCTGCTTTCGCCGATTCATTTCAAGGCCATGCTCGACTGGCGGCTCTATCGCATCATGAACTGGAGCATGGTCGTAGACGGCTTGTTGTTCTGGTGGCTCGTGCTCGATCCGCGTCCCGCGCCGCCCGCGCGATTGTCGCCTGGACGACGCATCATGATGGTGATCGCCGCGATACCGCCGCAAATCGTGCTGGGGGCGCTGATCTTCTTCACGCCGCATGAGCTCTATCCGATCTATTCGATCTGCGGCCGTGCGTTCACTTGGCTCAGCCCGATCCGCGATCAACAGATCGGCGGGCTGCTGCTGTGGATTCCCGGATCGATGATGAGCGTGTTCGGCGCGTTGATCGCACTGCGGCATTGGATGCGGCTCTCGGCACGCGAACGGATGCTCGAAGAACGGCGGGAGACGCCGCGCCGCGCGGAGCCTTCCGCGCCGGCGCATGCTCACTGAAAGACGCAGCGGCAGGTGGCCGTGACACGGGCCGCCCTACGCTTCGGCCGATCAGGTCGAGCGCATCCAAATGTGCGGGATCCCGTCGTCGTCGTGGACCTCCGATATCGGCTCGAAGCCGAACGCGCCATAGAACATTTGCAGATGGGCCTGCGCGTGCAACTTGATGGCGGCCTCGGGCCACTGCGCCACGATATGCTTGAGCGCCTGCTCCAGCATCGCGCTGCCCAACCCGATACGGCGGAAATCAGACGTTGTCATCACCCGGCCAATGCGAACATCGGCATCGGACGCATCGGGCAGCAACACGCGGAGATAACCGGCGAGGCTCGGACCGGCGGCACGGTCTCCATCGGGGCGTGCCTGGCCTGCCGGTGCATAGGCCAGCAAGTGCCATGCATCTTTGTCGAGCCCATCGATGTCGTGATAGACGCATTGCTGTTCGACGATGAATACGGCATTGCGCGCCGCGAGCATGTCGTACACCTCGGTCGCCGTGAGTCCCGAGAACGGTTTCCAGCGCCACTCGAGTGACGGATGCGGGTCTGAAATGGGAGCGGTCATGGCGAATCCTGGAATTCGATGACCGGCGATTATCCCGCGTGGTCGACGCAAACGCCAGCGCCGAACGATGGGCAATTGCGTCGAGCCGTGCCGTCCAATGGTGGCCGCCGCTCCCCTATTCTTCCCGATCTTCCAGCGCTATCGTCGCGACGACCTGCCCGGAAAGCCATTGCGCGAAGCTGGCCGCCACGCGCTCGCGCCGATCGTCGTCATGCAGCATGCGGATCACTTGGCCCACCGTGCCGCCCGGGGCTGGATCGAGGTCGATGCATAGGCCGTCGCCCATGCCGTTTCGAGTCAAGGGAATCCATTTGAGGTTGTACCAGTCGTCCTTCACGCCGGCATCGGGGTCGGACGTCATGCCCTCGAATGCTCCTTCCACCACAAGGTCGCGCCACGTGGTCCATTCGGAGAGAATGCCTTGGATGTCGAGCAGGCTCTCTCCGTCGAAACACACGCCGTCCTGATCGGCTTGCCCATTGTGCCGCTTCAGGCTTTCGACGAAGTCATCCGGCAGCTTCGCGCCCAGCGCGCCCTCGAGGACCTGAATGTCGTCGTCGCTCGCGCCGGCGTTGACCCCGCCGGGGATCGCGCGCGGCTGAGCCTGCAACCACGCTTCGAGACGCGCCCACGATTGGGTGATGTCCAACTGAGGTTGTTCCATCGATGCGGACTCCCTTGAAGATTCGATTGATTGATTGGCGCCGACGACGATTGGAATCGGCTCCGCAAGTGCGCAGTTAGGCACGGCGGGTTGCCGCATCGGGTCCAAGCGCAAGAAGTGAATGCGGCTTCCCGCCGCGAGACGGCCCGGGCAAGCGGGAATCGCGGCGATGACTTCCGCGTCGAGAAAGGCTCCGATGCGATGGGAGACTTGGTCCGGCAGAGGATCGATCAGCGGTTCGCCGCAGGACCCCCATACGATCTTCGCCCATTGTCGATTGAGTCATATTCGCTCCCTCATGTCTCGACCCCACGGCGCGAGAAAGCAACGGTAGAACAAGGGAGGAAGACTTTGAGCGATACGCGAGAATTTTCAGACGAAGAGAAAGAAATGCCCCGCGCGAACACACAGGTAGGCGTTCGGCGCGTAAATGGCACGCTGCAAAATCACGCAGGGTCGATTGGCGCAACACTATGCCGTTCGGCCGAATCGCCCCGCGTTGCCCGAGCGCGTAGCATGGCTGTCATTCATGCATCGCATCTCGTTTCCGCGCATGCCGCCACGGAGCCACGCACCCATGTCCGAGCCAATACACACCGCTGAAACGGTCATCTTCGGCGCGTTCGATCGCCACAATTTCGGCGATCTGCTGTTCGCGCACATTGCCGCCAAGATGCTGCCAGAGCGGCGTTTGCGCATCGCCGGCTTGGCTCAGGTCGATCTGAGCCGCTATGGCGGTCACAAGGTGGAAGCGGTGTCGACATTGGCCGGTTCCCGGTCCGATCGCCCGGTCGACATCGTTCACGCCGGCGGCGAACTGCTCACGTGCAATGCATGGGAAGCCGCCGTCATGCTGGCGTCGGCGGACCATGCCAAAGCAGTCATCGATCAACGCGCCGCGTGGCGAGCGGCGCCGCTCGAATGGGCCGACCATCATTTCGGCATACGCGCGTGGGCGCCTTACGTCGTGCCCCGCGAGCGTTTCGCGCACACGCGCGTACTGGCCTTCAACGCAGTGGGCGGGGTCGATTTGAACGATTGCGAGGCCGGCATGCGTATGCAAGTCATCGAAACGCTGGCAAGCGCCTCGGATGTCACCGTGCGAGACGTCGTCACGCAGCAAGCGCTCGCCGCAAGCGGCATCGCCGCACCGCTTCTGCCCGATCCGGCAGTGATGGTCGAGGCCCTCTTCGGCGATGTGATTCGCGCCCGTATCGCTTCGGAACCGGTCGCCTCGATCAGGCACGCCTGTCCCAACGGCTATATCGCGGTGCAGTTCAGCGCCGATTTCGGCGACGACCGCACCCTCGACGAAATCGCCTCGCAACTGGACATGGCGGCCCAAGCGAATGGCCTCGGCATCGCCTTCTTCCGCGCCGGCATCGCCCCTTGGCACGACGATCTAGCGGTGTTCGAACGAACCCGGCAACGCATGCGCGCGGCGTCGGTGCATATCTTGAGTTCGCCGAATCTATGGGACATATGCGCACTCATCGCAGGCAGCCGCGTATTTTGCGGCAGCAGTCTGCACGGCAGAATCGTCGCGGCGGCGTTCGCCCTTGCGCGCGTCAATCTCCTGCACCCCGTCCTGACTGCCGCGCAAAGCAAACAAGCGGCGTTCGCCGCCACTTGGGAAGATACCGACATGCCCGGTGCGGTAGACATCACCGAAACGGCGCAAGCGCTGGGCGCCGCCCTTGCGATAGAGCCCGTTCGGCTCGAGCACATTGCCAACAACCTCGTGCACACGTATCGGCAGGGGTTTGCGCGCTTGTCGGCACTGCTGGCCTAGGCATATTCACGCCAATTTCTGGTGCGCGCGCGCGCCCTAATGCGACGATGCGCTCAGCCGTGCGGTTTTCGGCTCGGGGTGCGCCGCTTACGTCGAGCCTTTCGCTCGTCGCAGACGACGCTGGCGAGACGTTGCGCGGCGGCCAACATTTGCGCGCTGTCGAAGCCCCCGAACCCCAGCACCAAACCGGGCCGCTCACTGCCGGGGGAATACATGGGCGAGACCGCACGCACCGAAACGCCCGCCTTCGCGGCCCTTTCCACGATCGCGCGATCGTCGATGCCCGGCGCGAGCCAGAGTACGAGGTGCATGCCTTGGTCGCCGGGCTCGACCCAAGCCAAGTCGTCCGGCAGCAGCGCGCCGAGCGTCTCGATCAGTTGCGCGCGCTGCTGCGCGTAGACATTGCGCACCTTTCGAATGTGCCGCTCCAGGTGCCCCTCGGCCATGAAAGCAGCGAGGACATGTTGATCGGCGTTCGGCGGGTGACGATCCATCAGCACGCGCGCACCGCAAAACGCATCGACCAAATCGTCCGGCGCGATCAGATAACCCAATCGCAACGAAGGAAACAGGATCTTGCTGAACGTGCCGAGATAAATCACGCGCTCGGGATCCAACCCCTGAAGCGACGGAAACGGATAGCCTTCGTAGCGCAACTCGCTGTCGTAATCGTCTTCCACCACCCATGCGCGCTGCGCGCGAGCCCACGTCAGCAACGCGCTACGGCGTGCCATGCTCATCGGCACGCCCAAGGGGTATTGGTGCGAAGGAGTGACGAACGCGGCGCGGGCATGCGGCGCCAGGCGGATTCCCGCTTCCACGTCGATGCCTTCCTCATCTACCGGCACCCGAACCATCGCATCGCGATGGCCCGTGTGCTCGAGGACAGCCGTGACGCCGCGATAAGCCGGGTTCTCCACCCAAGCTTGATCGCGCGCGCCAAGCAATACTTGAGCCGCCAGAAACAGCCCCTGCTGCGTCCCGCTCGTCACGACCACCTGCTCCGGTTCGCAACGCACCGAGCGCGATTTACGCACGTAGCCGGCGATCGATTCGCGCAACGACCTTGCGCCTAGCGGGTCGGCATAACCGGCCGGCGCGCCGGGGCCTTTCGCGCGCAACCGGTTGCCGAGCCGGCGCCAAACGTCCGCGGGGGCAGTCAATCCGACTGGGACTGAAATCGCAAATGGCACCTGGGCAAGCGGCGTGAATTCCCGCGCGAGTGCCGCGAAAGCCGTCGCATTTTCCGGCAAATCGGCAGGCGCCGGGTGGCAGCGCCTGGAGCGCGCCTCGCGCGGCGCGCGCTCCGCGGCCAACGCTTGCGCGACGCGAGTACCCACGCCCCGCTTCGCTTCCAGAAAACCCTCGGCGATCAATTGCTCGTAGGCTTCCAGCACCGTTCCGCGCGAAACACGCAACGACGCCGCCAACAGACGCGTCGACGGCAACCCATCGCCGGGCCCGATGTCGCCTTTTCGCACGGCTTCCCGCAGCCCCTGCGCCACTTGGCGACTGAGGTTGCCGCCCTTGCGGTCCAATGTGCCGATCGACGCAATGTCGGCAATGCGGGCCGTCCTCGCCATAATTCTGGCCTTCTAAAAATGCTCCAAATTGGATCTGTAGAATAAACCAGTTCGGCACCACAATGGATTCCAAGCCTATCGGCATTTCATTTAGACGTCTCAGTGGAAGTAGCACCTTACCCGCGAGTGGAACCGCCATGTACGTACCCGACCAATTCAACGAACCCCGCACCGACATCCTGCACGCGCATATCGCGCGGCATCCGTTCGGTACGTTGGTCACCCACGGCGCGGGCGGGCTGAACGCCAACCACTTGCCGTTCGAGCTCGCCTCGGCCGAGAGTGAACTGGGCGTGTTGCACGCGCACGTGGCCCGCGCAAATCCGGTATGGCAACAGGTGGCGGACGGAGACGAGGTGCTCGTGGTCTTCACGGCGGGCGACGCCTATATCTCGCCGAATTGGTATCCGAGCAAACAGGAAACACATCGACACGTGCCGACTTGGAATTACATTGCAGTCCACGCCTACGGCCGTATCAGCGTCCATGACGACGAGAAGTACGTGCGCGGCGTGGTCGCTCGATTGACACGCACGCATGAGGCATCGCAGGCGCGGCCCTGGAAAATGAGCGACGCGCCAAGCGACTTCGTCGACACGCTGCTCAAGTCGATCGTCGGCCTGCAAGTGGACATCACGCGGCTCATCGGAAAAAGCAAAGTGGGGCAGAACCGAGAAACGCGCGATATCCAAGGCGCGGGTGAAGCGCTCAGAGCGCGAGGACAACTCGAGATCGGCGACGCCATGCTAGCCGAGGCGGCTCGCAAGCGAACGTGACGCCATGCAGCTCGCTCGTGTCGACCGAGTTGCAGGGCGCTTCGAATTTGCGCGACTGTCCAGACGCCGATGGTTGGCCGGACATACTGCCCGGCGCTGCAGCGCGCATCGAGTGCCGCGGTTGGGCGAGGCGTTCGTCACGCGACTGGCTCGGCGAAATGCCGGGAAATTGGCCATGGCGGTCGGCGCGCAACGGGCAACAATGATGCGACCACACATTCCCTAGGTTCGTTATGTCGACGCACGCTTTTTTCTCGGCAAACTTGCTGCTTGCCTACGCGGCCTATTTCGTCGGCACGGCGAGTCCCGGCCCGAGCAACCTTGCGATCATGTCGATCGCGGCCACGCAAGGGCGCCATGCCGCGCTCGCCTTCGCGTTCGGCGTCATTTCCGGTTCGATGTTCTGGGCAACGGTGGCGACGGTGGGCATCGCCGCGGCCCTGCTCGCGTATTCGCAATTTCTGTTCGCGATCAAGATTTTTGGCGGCCTGTATTTGCTGTGGCTGGCGTTCAAATCAGGGCGCACGGCGTTTAGGCGCACGGCGCTCGCCTCGGCCATCGCGCCTTCATCGATGGCGGGTCGGCCACAAGCACTTCGCGCGCTGTACGTCCGAGGCGCATTGCTGCATTTGACCAACCCCAAGGCCGTCTTGGTGTGGGCGTCGATCGTGGCGCTCTCGTCCGATCATGGACGCGCTTCGCACGGCGCCGTGATTGCGGGCTGCGCCGCGATCGGGGCCGTTGTCTTCTGCAGCTACGCGGTCGTGTTTTCCATGGACGCAGCCCGTCGGCTCTATACCCGAACCCGCCGCGCATTGGACGGATGCCTCGCCGTAGTCTTCGGGCTAGCCGGCATCCGGCTCCTGGCCTGGTCTTCCAAATAGGCCGGGGAACCGATTGGCGATTGGCGATTGGCGATTGGCGATTGGCGATTGGCGATTGGCGATTGGCGATTGGCGATTGGCGAGAATAGCCCGACATTGCCGAAACGAAGTCCAAACCGCGCGAACCGAAAGGCGAACCAAGCCCGCAAGCAAGGGCGGTTCCCCGTTCGAGCGCCGCACTGGCCAACCGCAACCCGCGGCCACACAATAGGAACCGTAGGGATAGCATCCACGGGAGGAAACCGCAGGCCGTGTGGCTTTCGGACGTCGCAAAAGAAAAACCCTGACGAGCCGAGACTGGTCAGGGTTTGGGACTTGGAGGCGCGAGCCGGAGTCGAACCGGCCTACACGGCTTTGCAGGCCGCTGCATAACCGCTTTGCTATCGCGCCAAAAGCGGATTTGCCGGAGCGTCGACGCCGCACGGCTGCGAACGTCCCGGCTTATCGGTTCAGCGAACCAGCAGGGGCCGCTAAACAAAAAGGGAAGCCTAGCTTCCCCTATACCTGGAGCGGGAGACGAGTCTCGAACTCGCGACCTCAACCTTGGCAAGGTTGCGCTCTACCAACTGAGCTACTCCCGCGTATTCCCACCAACTGCGCAGCGCCTCGGCAGATTGCTCCGCACGACGCGCCTGATCGAAACTGGAGCGGGAGACGAGTCTCGAACTCGCGACCTCAACCTTGGCAAGGTTGCGCTCTACCAACTGAGCTACTCCCGCAGTTTGCTTCCCTGACTCACACGCTAACCCGTGTTCGCCGGAGAAGCGAGATTATGTATAAACCGCTGAATCGTGTCAACACTTTTTGCGCCCATCGCGACGTGTTCGTTGCGGCAGCCGTCGCAACGAACGGAACGTCAGAAGCGCGTCTCGCGCGCCGCCCTCAAGAAGGTATCGAGCAGCGGTGTGCAATCGAGCAGTTCGGCCCCGCCCGCGCGGTGAAATTCCGGGTGCCACTGCACGCCCACGACGAACGGTGCGCGCCGGTAGCGCACCGCCTCGATGAGACCATCGCCCGCGGACACGGCCTCGACGTTCAAGTCGCGCCCGAGTGTCTTCACCGCCTGATGATGGATCGAGTTGACCACGGCCTCGCGCCGCCCCGGGAACATGCTTGCGAGCGTCGAACCGTCGGGAAAACGAACCGAGTGACGATGCTGATCGTAAAACTCGCTGACGTGAATGCCCGCGGTCGGCACCTCGGTCGCGATGTCCTGATAGAGCGTGCCGCCGAACGCCACGTTGATCAATTGACATCCGCGGCAAATACCGAGGACAGGCTTGCCCGATTCGACGAATTCGTACAGCAACTCGAGCTCGTACATGTCGCGCACGCGATCGCCCGGCCATTCGGCCCGCATGTCGCTCGCGGCGTACGTTTGCGGCGAAACGTCGGCGCCGCCTTGCAGTAATAGGCCGTCCAGATGCTTCGCGTAATCGCGCAGCCGGATGTTGCTCGGATGCAGCATCCCTTGATGCCCGACCGTGGGAATCATGAACACCATCACATCGCGCGACATGACCCAATGCGCGACCGATTCCTCGAGGTACTGCAGCGTCTTGCCGCGCAAGCCGCGTGCGCCTGGCTCGGGATGAAAGATTCGCGCCGATACGCCGATGCGCAAGGTTCGCTGCGTGATGCGCTGCCCCGCCCGGTCGAAGAGCTGGCGTGCGCGAGCCGCGATCGTGCGGCCCAGCACGCTCCAGGCCGAATCGTTTTGCCGCAGGTACGCCGGCTGCGTTTGCGCCACGGCGCTGGCGGGCGGCGGACGCGGCGTGTCGAAATCGGGAGGCGCCCCGAAGCCGGGGGGCGGCGCGCCCGCGGCGCCAGCCGCGCCCTTCGAAGCATAGGCCGCCTGCGCCGCCTGCTCTTGAGCGGTTGTGTCTTTCGCCGCCGAATCCCGCGCTCGAGCCGCTTGTGCTTCGCGTGCCGTTGGCGCGCTCGCCTGCACCGGTTCGACGGCCGTGGCCGATTCCAATGCGTCGCTCGCCGCCCGCGAGGCGGCGAGCGCGGGCGTTTCGTCGATGGCGCCCGCGGCAGGCTGCGGCGGCGCCTCGCTCGGTGGCGTCGCGGGTGCGGCCGGTATCGCGGCAGGTGCGCCGGGGGAGTCCGTCGAAACGGAAACGGAAGCGGACGATGACGAAGAATCTGGGCCGGGGCGACCGGCGCTCGGCGGCGTGTTTTCGCTCATGAAGGGGGCAAGCGCGTCTCGCACGCAAACGATGAAGATGATTCATTATCCGCCAGCGCATCGATCAGTCGCAAATTACAGTCCTGTAATCGGTACGCGGCGCCGCTTGCCGGCCGCCTGTCCCCCTGGAGGGCGGGCCCGCAGCCGCCGTCCGGGAAACCGGGGCAGCGGCTACAATGCGCCGACAGATGCTCGTACCCCCGCAATGCGCATGCCGCTGCGGCCCGCGAGCGCATCTGCTTTCCCTTCGTGCAGTTCAATCGCTTCATCTGGACACGCCATGGCCACCGATTTCGCTCCGTTTCCGCCGCTTGCGGAACTTGCCGCCGCGCTGGCGACCGGCCGCACGACGAGCCGCGCGCTCGTTCAAGCCGCGCTCGAGCGCATCGCCGATCCGAACGGGCAAGGCTCGACCGTCTTTCTCGAAGTCGACGCCGAGCGCGCCCGCGCAAGCGCCGATGCGCTCGATCGGCTGCGCGCCGCCGGCACGGTGCTCTCGCCGCTCGCCGGCATCCCCGTTTCGGTGAAGGACTTGTTCGACGTCGCCGGCCAAGTCACGCGCGCCGGTTCGCGCGTGTTGGCCGGCGCCCCGCCCGCGGGCGCCGATGCGCCGGCCGTCGCGCGTCTGCGGCGCGCCGGCGCCGTCATCGTCGGGCGGACCAACATGACCGAGTTCGCCTACTCGGGCCTCGGACTCAATCCGCACTACGGCACCCCGCTCTCGCCTTATCGGCGCAATGAAGCAGGCGAAGCACGCATTGCCGGCGGCTCGTCCTCGGGCGCGGCGGCTTCGGTTGCGGACGGCATGGCGGCCGTGGCGCTCGGCAGCGATACCGGCGGCTCGATTCGCATCCCGGCCGCGCTATGCGGTCTCACGGGCTTCAAGCCGACCGCGAGCCGAGTGCCGCGGCAAGGCGCCGTGCCGCTTTCCACGACGCTCGACTCGTTCGGGCCGATCGGCGTCTCGGTCTCGTGCTGCGTGCTCGTCGATCGCATCCTGGCGGGCCTCGAGCCGCACGTGCCCGCCGCGCGCCCGCTCGAGGGCTTGCGCTTGGGCATCCTCACGCATTACGTCACCGACGACATGGAGCCTGCCGTCGCGCTCGCCGTCGAAACCGCGACGAAACATCTGGAGGCGGCCGGCGCCATTCTCGCCGACGTCCATTTCGCGCCGCTCGAGCAACTCGTGTCGCTCAACCGTTTCGGATTTTCGGGCATGGAGGCGTATGCCTGGCATCGTCCGTTGATCGAGCAGCATGCCGATCGCTACGACCCGAGGGTGCTCGTGCGCATCAAGAAGGGAGCGGGGGCCACCGCCGCCGACTACCTCGACTTGCTTGCGCAGCGCGCCGCGCTGCTCGAAACGGCGCAGGACACGCTCTGGCGGCGCTTCGACGCAATCGTTGCGCCCACGGTGCCGATCACGCCGCCGCGCGTATCCGACTGCGATGCCGACGACGCTGCCTACGCCCGCATCAACGGGCTCGTGCTGCGCAACCCGAGCGTATTCAATCTGCTCGACGCCTGCGCCGTCTCGCTGCCCTGCCATCCTCGGGGCCAAGCGCCGGTCGGGTTGATGCTGGCCGCCGCGCCTCATGCCGACGATGCGCTGCTCGCCACCGCGCGCGCCGTCGAACGGGTGCTCGAATCGATTCGGTGAAGCGGCGTTGCCGCATACCGGCCGCTGGCCCAATGCAGCACGCGCCGGACCCGGCACGCAGTCGGTTTTGCGAAAGCGCACTAAAATTGCGCGGTTTATCGATATGAAGATAAGGAACGATTTCCTCTTATGAACGCCACGTCACTACTGCGCCGCGAACGCAGGCTCCTCGCGCTGCTCGGGTTCGTTTGCCTCGCCCTCGTCGGCGGCGCGCTCTATTTGCAGTACGCCAAGCACGAAGATCCGTGCCCGCTGTGCATCATCCAGCGCTACCTGTTCTTGCTCATCGCGCTGTTCGCGTTCGTCGGCGCCGCACGCAAGGGATGGCGCGGCATCGCGCTGTTCGAGACGCTCATCGCCATCACCTCCGCCACCGGCATCGCGGGAGCCGCGCGCCATTTGTACATTCAACTGAACCCGGGTTTCAGTTGCGGCTTCGACGCACTGCAGCCGGTGGTGGACAGCCTGCCGCCCGCGCACTGGCTGCCGAGCGTGTTCAAGGTCGCCGGCCTTTGCGAAACCGTCTACCCGCCGATTCTTGGCATCTTGCTGCCCGGCTGGGCGCTGATCGCGTTCGGCCTCACGTTCGTCGCCGTCGTCGTGAGCGTGTGGCGCCGGCGCGGCACGGGGCGTCCTTATTCCATCTGATGTGCGCCGATGCACATCGATGCGCGGGTGCGCCCCTGGAAGGCGCCGGCAGAGCCATTCACCGAGCGACGCGTATCGCCGTCATGGCGGCGGCCTGATAGCGCCCATCAGCGGGAAACGATGTCTTTGCGCCGTCTCGGTGCTATCTTCGAGCATGGATGGCGATCCACGTGCGCGAGGCCAACGGCCGGCCATTGCGTAACGCGCGCCTGATCCCCCCCTTCAGGATTCGGCTATGACGACGCATCCCATCCGCTCTCGATCGCCGCGGCTTCGCCGCGCCTGCGCCACCCCGTCGCCATCCGCCGCGGATGGCACGGACCATGCAGCACCCACCGACATACCGCCTGCCGCCGCCTGCGCGCCCTCCCCGGCACGCTTGCGCTCCAGCCCGGCTTGAACGGAGCGCGAGGACCTTATGCAATCCTGGCTGACCGAATTGCAGCAACTGCTCGTGCACGGCGACGCCGTCGTGCTCGTGACGGTCGCGCACGTCGAGGGCTCCACGCCGCGCGAGGCAGGTGCGAAGATGATCGTCACGCGCGAGAGCGCGCGGCACACGATCGGCGGCGGCCATCTCGAATGGCGCGCGATCGAAATCGCCCGCGAAGTGCTGCGCGACGGTATGCGCGTGCCGCATCTGCGCCGGCTCGAGCGGCTCTCGCTCGGGCCGAGCCTCGGGCAATGTTGCGGCGGCGCGGTCGTGCTCGCCTTCGAGCGGCTCGACGTGCGCGATCTCGATTGGGTCGCCTCGCTCGCCAAACGCATGCAGGCAGGGCTCGTCACGCAGCGCCGCGTATCGTTCGACCCCGCGGGAGGCACCGTGCGCCTGACCGAAGTCGACGCCGACGCCGCCACCCGACTGCCCGCTTGCCTACTCTCCGATGCCGACGGCTTCGACGCTGGCGCCAGCCTGCTCACGGAAACGATCGCCTCCAGGGAGTTCCCCGTCGTTCTGTTCGGCTCGGGCCATGTCGCCGCGTCGTTCGCCCAAGTGCTATCCACGCTGCCGTGCCGTGTGCGCTGGGTGGGCGAGCGCGATGCGCAACTCCCACCGTCGTTGGCGCGCACGCAGCACGCCGAGGGGACGCCGGATGCGAGCGAGCCCCCGGGACAAGCCGTCGACGAGGCGGCGCCGGGCACCGCGTTCGTCGTCATGACGCATGACCACGCGCGTGATCTGGCGCTCGCCGAGCGCATCTTGCGGCGCGACGATTTCGTTTTCTTCGGCATGCTCGGCTCGCGCACGAAGCGCACGCAGCTCGACCAGCGCCTCGCCGCGAGCGGCATCGACCCCGTGCAAATTGCGCGCATGGTCTGCCCGATCGGCGTCGAGGGCATCGCCGATAAAGCGCCCGAGGTCATTGCAATCTCCGCCGCGGCGCAGTTGCTGCAGGCCGTCGAGGCGGCCCGCGCCACGTCTGCGGTTTCATTCCATCGAGAGCCACCGTTTTTTACGCCGCAACCGCTGAACGATCATGACACCAACACTCGCTGAGAAGATAGCCGGCGCGCCTAAAGCCGAACTCCATATTCACATCGAGGGCTCGCTCGAACCCGAGGTGATCTTCGCGCTCGCCAAACGCAACGGCGTGAAGCTCACCTACGAATCGATCGAGGCATTGAAGAAAGCGTACGAGTTCACCGATTTGCAATCGTTTCTCGACATCTACTACGCCGGCGCCAGCGTGCTGTTGACGGAGGACGATTTCTACACCATGACGGCCGCTTATGTGGAACGCGCGCTCGCCGACAACGTCGTCCACGCGGAGATTTTCTTCGACCCGCAGACACATATGGAGCGCGGCGTCGCCATCAGCACGGCCGTCGCCGGCATCGAGCGAGCGCTGGCCGAGGCTGAGCAACGCGGGCTCACGAGCAAGCTCATTCTCTGCTTCTTGCGGCACTTGTCCGAGTCCGATGCGCTCGCCACCTACGAGGCGGCGTTGCCGCTTTTCGACACCTACGCGCACCGGCTCATCGGCGTGGGCCTCGATTCCTCCGAACGCGGGCATCCGCCCTCGAAGTTCGAGCGTGTCTTCGCGCTGGCCCGCGCGCGCGGTTTGAAGCTCGTCGCTCACGCGGGCGAGGAAGGGCCGCCTTCTTATATCCACGAAGCGCTCGATCTGCTCAAAGTCGATCGCGTCGATCACGGCGTGCGCAGCATCGAGGATGCGGCGCTCGTCGCGCGCCTTGCCGATTCGCGCGTCGCGCTGACCGTGTGCCCGCTCTCGAACATCAAGCTGCGCGTGTTCGACGACATGAAGCAGCACACGCTCAAGCAACTGCTCGGGCAAGGCGTCGCAGTGACGGTGAATTCCGACGATCCGGCTTATTTCGGCGGCTACGTCAACGCCAATTACTTCGCCACGGTCGACGCACTCGAGTTGACCGACCAAGAGGTCTACACGATCATCCGCAACGGCTTCGAAGCATCGTTCGTGACGCCGCAGGAGCGCCAAGCGCTCATCGAGAAGCTCGACGCCTACTGGGGACAACCGACCACGGCGCCGCACTGATATCCCGCGCGACGCCCCTCGCGCCCGCGCTCCGCCGCTTCGCTGCGCCTTGCCTTCGTTGCGCGCGCAACGAAGGCGGCGCTCGCCCTGGCCTCGCACCGCCCGCCCATTTTCATCGCACCGAGAGACGTTTCATCATGAGTCAACAGGATAAGCGCATCGCCTTTCGCGCCAAATTACTGACCTTCGTCGGCGACCCCGCCACCACCGCGGGCGGCGCATGCTTCGAGGAAGACGGCCTGCTCATCGTCGAAGACGGCCGCGTCGCCGCGGCGGGCGCATACAGCGCGTTGCGCGCTCGGATCACCCAGGAAACCACGCTCGTTCAATGGCCCGGCAAGTTGATCGCACCGGGCTTCATCGATACGCACGTGCATTATCCGCAAACGGAAATGATTGCTTCGCCTGCCGCCGGCCTGCTGCCTTGGCTCGACACCTATACGTTTCCGACCGAGCGCAGCTTCGAGGATCCCGAGCATGCCGCGAACGTGGCCGAGTTCTTTCTCGATCAGTTGCTCGCATGCGGGACCACGACGGCGCTCACATACTGCACGGTTCATCCAGGTTCGGCCGATGCGCTGTTCGAGGCAAGCGAGGCGCGCAATCTGCGCATGGTGGCGGGCAAAGTATTGATGGATCGCAACTGCCCGGAGTTTTTGCGCGATACCGCGCAATCGGGCTACGACGACAGCGCCGCGCTGATCGCGCGTTGGCACAAGCGCGGGCGTCAACTCTATGCGCTCACGCCGCGCTTCGCTCCCACCTCGACGCCGGCGCAGCTCGAAGCATGCGGCGCGCTCGCCCGCTTGCATCCCGACGTCTTCATTCAAAGCCATGTATCCGAGAACACCGATGAAGTGAAGTGGGTCGCCGATCTGTTCCCCGGGCACCGCAGCTATTTGGGGGTCTACGAACATTACGGCTTGCTGCGCCGGCGCGCGGTCTATGGCCATTGCATCCATCTCGACGATGACGACCGCGCACGCATGGCCGAAACCGGCGCGGTCGCTTCGCACTGCCCCACGTCCAATCTGTTCCTGGGCAGCGGCTTATTCGATTTCGAGAAAGCGAAGCAAGCGGGAATGCCCGTTGCGCTAGGCACGGACGTGGGCGGCGGCACCTCCTTCTCGATGCTGCAGACGATGAACGAGGCGCACAAGGTGGCCCGCATGACAGGGCATCACCTCACCGCCTCGCGCATGTTTTGGCTGGCGACGGCGGGCGCCGCTCGAGCGCTCGGTCTCGACGATACGATCGGCACGCTGCGCCCAGGCGCCGAAGCCGATTTCATCGTGCTCGATCCCGAGGCCACTCCGCTGCTGGCCCGCCGCACCGCGCTGGCGCAATCGCCCGAGGAGTGGCTCTTCGCCTTCGCCATGCTGGGCGACGATCGCGCCGTGCTCGCCACTTATGCGGCGGGCAAGCAGGCGCATCGCCGCGCATGAGAGAGTGCGCGCCCGCGGCGTTCGCCACGTGCGCCGCGCCCGCCTATCGCGCGGCGTCCCCTGCCCGACTTGGCGATGCGCGCAGCCGGTCGCCGGCCTACGCGGGCATGCAGGCCTCGTGCAACGCCGTAAGCCGCCGCACGGGCTCGGCCGCGTAGGGATTGGTTTCGTCCCACGCGTAGCCCGCCAAAATCGAGCTGATCATCCGGCGAATCTTCGGGGTTTGATTCGCGTGGAAGATGATGTCCTGCAATTCGCCCGTGTACCAACGCTCGACAAAGGCGCGGAACGTATCGATGCCCTTGCGCAACGGCGCGTCGTAGCTGGCCGCCCAATCGACCTGCTCGCCGTCGAGCTGGCGCAGCAGCGTGTGCGCGGCTAGATGCGCCGAGCGTAGCGCGATCGTCACGCCCGACGAAAACACGGGATCGAGGAACTCGCCCGCATTGCCGAGCAGGGCGAAGCCGGGGCCATGCAGACGCTCGACGTTGGCCGAGTAGCCGCCGATCCGGTTGACGGGCATCAGGAACGGCGCATCGCCCAGCAAGCGCCCGATCGTCGGCTCCGCGCGCATCAACTCGCGCAATTTCGCCTCGCGCTGCGCCTCGGGCACGTCGAGAAACGCGGCATCGGCCACGCAGCCGATCGAGGTCCGCCCCGAAGCGAGCGGAATCATCCAGTACCAGACGTCGCGCCGCTCGGGATGCACGGCGACGCAAATCTTGTCGCGATCCGTGCTGCCTGCCGGCAATGCATCGCGCACGTGAGAGAAGAGCGCCGCGCGCGCCGGCATGCGCGAGGGCGTCTCGAGCCCGAGCAGGCGAGGTAATACGCGGCCGAAGCCGCTGGCATCGAGCACGAAGCGCGCGGCCACCCGATAGGTCACGCCCGATTCGTCGGCAACCTCGAGCGTCGGCGCAGCGCCCGGTTGCATCGCGCACACGCTATGGCCGAACCGGACTTGCACGCCTTGATCGGCAGCGCGGCCGATCAGCAGTTGGTCGAATACCGCGCGCTCGACTTGATACGTCGTGCCCCATCCAGCGGCATGCTTGTCTCGGAAGTCGTACGAGGACGTCTTCTCGCCATGGACGAACGATGCGCCGTTCTTGTATTGAAACCCGGCCTCGACCACCGCTTGGAGCATCCCGGCCTCTTCGAGGTAGGCCATGCTTTGCGGCAGCAGGCTTTCGCCGATCGAAAAGCGCGGGAAGTGTTGACGCTCGAGCACGAGCACCGACCTGCCCGCGCGCGCCAAGAGCGCCGCGGCGACTGCACCGGCCGGTCCCGCCCCGATGATCGCGACGTCCGTCTGCTCTACTTCCCCGAATTCCTTGCTCATTGTGCGATCCTTGTTTATCGACTACGTCATTACTGCAAATGCGAAGCGGGCCATACGGTTGCTTTCGCGCACACCTTCGCCGGTTGCCATTACAATCCGCGGCATCACAACGACACAACCAGTTGCGGGGAAAGCCGACGTGCCATCCAATTCGTTGCCTACCGTGCGCGCCATTCCGACGTTCGTGCCCGAAACGGCGTTCGGCGTTTGGTTCTTGCGCACGCATACGTGGGAACACCACGTGTTGCGCGTTGCCATCGACGACCTGAAACGGCTCATCGATCCCCCCATCTCCCACGCTCCCGTCATCGTCGATGCCGGCTGCGGCCAGGGCATCTCCTTCAAGCTGTTAGCCCGGGCTTTTGCGCCGAGCCGGATCGTCGGCATCGACTGCCATGAGCCTTCGCTGGCGCTTGCGGAGCAAGCCGCGCGGCACGTGCCCGTACCGGTGGAAGTGACGCGCGGCGACTGCGCCGCGCTACCGCTTCCCGATGCCTGCGCGGACATCGTCTTTTGCCATCAAACCTTCCATCATCTGGTCGAACAAGAGCGCGCGCTCGAGGCGTTCCATCGCGTCCTGAAACCGGGCGGTGTGCTCTTGTTCGCCGAATCGACCGACGCCTACATCAAGTCGTGGGTCATCCGCCTATTGTTCCGCCATCCGATGCACGTCCAGAAAAGCGCGGACGGCTACCTCGACATGCTGCGCGCCGGCGGGTTCGAGTTCGCCCCCCGCAACGTTTCGCTACCGTACCTCTGGTGGAGCCGCGCGAAAGATTTCGGCCTGCTCGAGCGCCTCGGCCTGCATCGGCCAAAGCCGGGTAAACGGCGCGAAACGCTCGTCAACGTCGCCGCGCGCAAGCCGGTTGCTTCTCCGACGTAACGCCGTCGCGCTCGTGCGCGGCGCCGAGGGCGCGGCCGGGTTCATTTGGCCGTGAGCGACGCGAGCTTGCCGCGAACTTTGATCGCCGCGGCGCTGAAGCTCGTCGCGCAAACGAACTCTTTCGACGACACGCTGTGCGTGCCATGAAAGCTCGTTTCGATGTCGACCACGGCGTTCGCGCCGTGATTGACCGCATCGGCTCTCAACGACGCCAGCGCTTGTCTCAGCGCCTCGTTGCATGCGGTCGTTTCGTCCTCGACCTTGCGCGCGACGCGGATCGATGCGCTGGCTTCGCCGTGCGCGGCTGCGACGTCCGGATGCGCCGCATCGCCGAAGTAAAACGAGACTTGGTTGTCCGCGGGCTGGGCATCGAGCACCGGTTTCAGCGGATAGGTCGTGGTGTTCGTATGGGCAAGCGCCGCATGCGAGATCGCGGTGAAGGCGGATAAGACAATCAGGTGCTTCGCTTTCATTTGAATTCCCCCGTTGTTGTTGCTTTGAAAAAAGCAGCGCTGCACGCACGCTTCACGCGCTATCGCAAGCGCCGAACATCACGCTCGCGCAACTGCCGCCGAAGCCGAACGATATCGACATGGCTGTCGCCAGCGATGCCGCACACGTCGTGCGCACGATCGGTTTGCCCTGCACGCAGGGATCGGGCGATTCGATACCCGTGCAACCCGCGACGAAACCGTCGCGCATCATCAACAGCGTATAGATCGCCTCGTGCACCCCCGCGGCCGCCAGCGGATGACCCGTCAGCGCCTTGGTCGACGAGAACGCCGGCATGCCCGCGCCGAACACGGTTGCGAGGGCTTCGAGCTCGTGCGCATCGCCAAGCGGCGTCGACGGCGCATGCGTGTTGATGTAGTCGGGCCGGCATTGCGCTTCATCGATCGCGGCCCGAATCGCGCGCGCAATGCCGGCCGCACCCGGCGCAACCATCGTCTGCGCATCGGTGCTCTGGCCGAAGCCGGTCAGTTCCGCATGGATCGATGCACCGCGCGCGCGCGCATGCTCGAGCGATTCGAGCACGAGCACACCCGCGCCGGAGCCCAGCACGAAGCCGTCGCGTGCAAGATCGTAAGGCCGCGATGCGCACTCGGGCCTATCGTTGAAGCCGTGCGAAAGCGCGCCCATCGCGTCGAACATCAGCGCGGTGTTCGTATGGACTTCCTCGCTGCCGCCGGCCAAGACGATGCGCTGCCGCCCGCTTTGTATCAGTTGCATCGCCTGGCCGATCGCCAGCGCCGATGTGGTGCAGGCCGACGACGGGGAATAGCAGACGCCCTCCAAGCCGAAGACGTGTGCGACATTGGCCGAGACCGTGCTGCTCATGGCTTGCGGCACGACGAACGGCGGCGTTCGCTCGACGCCACGGCCAGCCGCCACCGCGAGCGCCGCATCGTAGGCCGATAACGCGCCCGTTCCTGAGCCGATCACCGCGCCCACGTGCGGCGAGCGCAATGCATCGGGCGCCAAGCCCGCATCGTCGATCGCCATGCGCGCTGCATGGCAAGCGAAGCGCGCCGTCTCGCCCATGAAGCGCTCGAATTTGCGCCCGAACGCGCTTTGCCCATCGAGCGACGCCATGCCGGCGACATGGCTGCGCAACCCGCGCTCGGCCCACGCCGGGATTCGCGTGATGCCGCAGCGGCCCGCGCGCAACGCGTCGGCCACGCCATCGAGCGTGTTGCCCAGGCATGAAACGATGCCCATTCCCGTCACGACGACGCGCTGCGCGTCAGGCCGCATCGCCGCGCTCATCGCCAGCGTTCGAAGATCAACGAGGTATTGATGCCGCCGAATGCGAAGTTGTTGCTCATCGCCCACTGCGCATCGATCGTGCGCGCTTCGCCCATGATGTGATCGAGCGGCGCGCACGCAGGGTCGATCGTCGTCAAGTTCAAGGTGGGCGCGAACCAATTGCGCTTCATCATCTCGATCGTCCACCACGCCTCGATCGCGCCGCATGCACCGAGCGTATGCCCGATGTAGCTCTTGAGCGAACTGATCGGCATCGCGCCGCCGAACACTTCGGCCGTCGCCGCGCACTCGGCTACATCGCCACGGTCGGTCGCCGTGCCGTGCGCATTGACGTAGCCGATCGCTTCGGGCCGCAGTTGCGCGTCGGCCAGCGCCAAGCGCATGGCTTGCGCCATCGTCGCGGCCGTCGGCTGGGTCATGTGCGCGCCGTCGGAGTTGCATCCGAAGCCAACTACCTCGGCGTGAATCGCCGCACCGCGCGCACACGCATGCTCGTACTCCTCGAGCACCAGCGTAGCCGCGCCTTCGCCCACTACGAGCCCGTCGCGCGCGGCATCGAACGGACGCGGCGTCGACTGCGGCGCGTCGTTGCGCGTACTGGTCGCATACAGCGTATCGAACACCGCCACGGCCGGCCCCGACAATTCTTCGGCCCCGCCGGCGAGCATCAGCGATTGCTTGCCCGTCGCGATCGCTTCATAGGCGTAGCCGATGGCTTGGCTGCCCGAGGCGCAAGCGCAGGAGGTCGGGATGATGCGCCCTTTCAAATCCCAAAACAGGCTGACGTTGACCGCCGTCGTGTGCGGCATCATCTGCACGTAGCTGTTCGATGTCACGTCCCGCATCGATCCGCTGTCGAGCATCGTGCCGAACGCACGGATAGGCTGCACGGACCCCGACGAGGATCCGTAGGCCACGCCCATGCGGCCGTCGGCGATCGACGCGTCGCCCGCGAGGCCGGCATCGAGCAGCGCGAGCTCGCTCGCCCGCACCGCGTACATCGAGACCGGCCCCATCGACCGCGTCTTCTTGCGCGGATATCCGGCCGGCGCCGTGAAGGTGCTCGGCAACGGGCATGCGAGCCGTGTATGCAGCGATGAAAAGTAATCCCACTCGGGCATCACCCGCACGGCGTTGCGCCTGCTGCGCAGCGCCGCCTCGATCTCGCTCCAATCCGAGCCGAAAGGCGTCACGCCGCCCATTCCGGTTACGACCACGCGCTTCATCAGATCATCCCGCCGTTGACGCCGATGACTTGGCGCGTGATATAGGACGCCGCATCGGACATCAAAAAGCCGACCGCCGCCGCCACCTCGTCGGGACGGCCCACGCGCCCCATCGGGACGGCTCGCAGCGCCTCGTCGAGGTGTTCGAGGCCCGCGATCATCTCGGTGTCGACGAGCCCGGGCGCGACGCAGTTCACCGTGATGCGGCGTGAAGCCAGCTCGACGGCGAGCGCTTTGGTCGCGCCGATGAGCCCGGCCTTGGCGGCGCTATAGTTGACCTGCCCGCGGTTGCCCATCACGCCCGACACCGAGGCGATCGTCACGATGCGCCCGCCTTGCTTGGCGCGCACCATCGGCATCGTCAACGGCTGAACGACGTTGTAGAAGCCGTCCAAGCTCGTTTCGATCACCGCGTCCCAATCTTCGTCGGTGAGCGCCGGGAATGCCGCATCGCGCGACAACCCCGCGCACAACACGATGCCGTAGTAAGCGCCACCGCTTGCGACGTCGGCATCGAGCGCCGCCCGGCAGGCCGCGCGATCGCGCACATCGAACGGCAGCAGCGCCGCTCGGCCTCCCGCGGCTACGATCGCATCGACGACGGCCTGCGCTTCATCCAGGCCGCTGCGGCAATGCACGGTAACGGCGAAACCGTCCGCGGCCAAACGATACGCAATCGCGCGGCCGATGCCGCGGCTTGCGCCGGTAACGAGAACGCGCCGGCTACTCATGAGGTGAAGCTCCCTTCGATAAACGCTTCGAAATCGTTCGGTTGAAACACTTTGATCACGGCTTGCGCGACACAGCGATCGTCGGCCGCGATCGTGCATTCGTAAGCGCCATGGCCCGCTTCGCTTTTGAGCAGCTCCGTCGCGTGCACGCGCAGGCGTGCGCCGCGCGCGAAGGACGGCGCTTGCACCTCGTAGCGGCTCGCCCCGAGCAAAACCCCGGGCCGCGCCCGTCCACCGGCGCGCAGCGCGAGCAGGCCGACGTGCGTCGCGATCGCCTGCGCCATGAGCTCGATGCCGAGCCATGAGGGCATCGCGCCGTCCGCATCGGCGTACCAGGCTTGCGCGTCGACGCGGGCCAGCACGGTCACCGTATCGTCGCTGCATGCGGCGATTTCGTCGACGAGGCGCATCGTGCCGCGATGCGGCAGCACCTCCTCTATGGCGGGGAAAGCAAGCACGACCTCGGCGGCTTGCGCCGAAGCTGCGTCGTCGAAAAGGGGCGACTCGGTCATCGTCTGCATGTCGTCGTTCCTTCAATGGGCGAGCACGAGGCTCACGTTGCTTCCGCCAAACGCGAACGAGTTGCTCATGACACCCAGGCCTCGCGCCAGCCGCCGCTCGTGCTCGACGAGATCGAGCGGCGGCAGTGCGGGGTCGGCCACGCCGTCCCACAGATGACGCGGCAGCATGGTCCCCTCGCGCACGAGCGAGAGCCACGCGAACCCGAGTTCGGTCGCCCCCGCCGCGCCCAGCGTATGGCCCGTCAGCGGCTTCGTGCCGCTTGCCGCCACCCCCTGGGGGAACACGCGAGCCATCAAGCGCGCTTCCATCTCGTCGTTCTTGCGCGTGGCCGTTGCATGCAAATTCACATAGCCGATTGCGCACGCCGGCATGCCCGCATCCGCCAAAGCGGCGCGCAGCGCTTGCTCTCCACCGAGGCCGGACGGGTCCGGTGCTGAAATGTGATGGGCGTCGCTCGATTCGCCGACGCCGGCCAAGACCGCCGGCCCCTCCTCGCGGCTCATGAGGAATACGGCCGCCCCCTCGCCGATATTGATGCCGGCGCGATTCGAACTCATCGGGTTCGTGCGCTCGTGGCTCGTCGATTCGAGGGCGGCGAAGCCGCGCAAGGTCAACTCGCACAGCGAATCGACGCCGCCCACGACCAGTGCGTCGCACAGGTTCAGTTGCAGCAAGCGGCGCGCGGCGGCGAAGGCTTTCGCGCTCGACGTGCATGCCGTCGAAATCGTGAACGCAGGCCCCTGCACTCCCAGATAGGCGGCTGCGAACGGCGCGCCCGAGCCGATTTCCATTTGCGCGTAGTCGAAAGGCGCTTGCCCGCCGGCGAGCGCGTTCGCCACCCCCAACGCCGCTTCGCCTGCGCCGATGCCCGAGGTGCTCGTGCCCAGCACCACGCCGACGCGCGCCGCGCCGTATCGCGCGCAAGCCGCTTGCACGACCGGCTCGATCTGCGCCAACGCCATCAGCAGAAGGCGGTTGTTGCGGCAATCGTAATTGGCCAGATGCGGCGGCGGAGCAAGCTCGAGGGCGCCTTGCGCACGGCCGACGTAAGCTCCCTCATCGCCGCCGAATGTCACCCGTCCGATCCCGGGAGCGACGCCTGTCGCCAGCGCGGCGGCAACCGCATCGGTGTCCGCCCCTAGAGCGTTGACCATACCCAGGGCATGCAGATAGACGTGTGCGCGGGTCACGGGCGATCCTTCTTGTAAGCGGGCATCCCGATCGGCGCGAGCAGCACCGAAACGGCGATGCCAAGCGCGAGCGTGGCGCCGAATGTCTTCAATACCGGCATCGTGCTCATTGCCAGCAATCCGAACGAAAGCAGCGTCGTCGCGGCCGATAGCGCGACGCCCGTCCAAACCGCGCCCAGATCGGCGTTACGACGCACGCACCCTTCGCGCAAAAACACGGCGTAGTTGACGCCGACGCCAAGCACCAGCATCAAAGCGAGCCAATTGAACAGCGTCAGCGAGACACCGGCATAGCCGAAGGCAGCCAACGCCAAGGCGATCGCCACTCCGACCGGCAGCAGGACCCGCGCTCCGGCACGCACCCCATAGCGCACGGCCAGCAAGACGAGCACGAGTGCCGTCGCAGCCGCGAGCCACACGGCGCTATCGACACGATATGCGCCGAATAGCCGCGATACGCTCGCGGCCTTGTCCACGAACGCGACGCCGGGCTCGCTGCGCGCGAGGCTCGCCAGCGCGGGCAATTGCGCGGCGGTAGCGCCGATGGGCATGACGATGGCCGCGTACTCGGGCTGCGCGCCCGCTCGCTTGACGGCCCCGATCCACAAATGGCGAAACGGCCGCGACCACGGTGTGGCGAGCCATGCGTCGAGCGTCAGCGGCTTGCTAGTCGGTTGCGTCCACGCATCGACGTACCGACGCGCCGCTTCATCGCGAAACCCCGCGCCGACCAATGTGTTGCGCAGCGTGTCGGGAACGCGCAGCACCGTCGATGCGAGTAGCGCACGGTTGGCCCCCTGCTGCCGCGCCGACGGCACGAATTGAGAGACCGACTGCCAACCGGCAAGCCGGGTTCCAGCCAGGGGCAGATCGAGCCGTTCGCCAAGCGCTTCGCTGCGCTCGAGCACGGCCTCCGGCGTCGGGCCCTTGACCACGAAGAACTGGGCGCCCGCGTCGATGCCGATGATTTCGCGCACCTCCCGTTCCTGCGCAACGAGCGAAGCATCGCGCTGAACCAGCAGGTGGATGTCGTCGTCGCTCTGCAAGCGCAGCCATCCCGGGAGCGCCAAGACGAGCGCGAGTCCGGCAGCAAACCAAGCCCGGCGGCCGGCAAACAACGCTTGCCAACGTGACAGCAGCTTCGCCGCGCCGTCGAACAGGTAGGCCGGCGTATGCGATGGCCCCCGCTTCAGCATCGCAGGCAGAAGCGAGGCCACGGAGGCGAACGCCATTGCAATGCCGACCATCGCGAAGCAGGCAATTTGCTTGAGCGCCGGAAACGGCGCCCAGGCCAGAATCGCGTAGCCGAGCAGGCTCGTCGCGAGCGCGACGAGCAACGCAGGGCGCACTTCGCGCACCCCGCGCCCGGCATCCCAGCGCTGCCCCGCGCTCAGATAAAGCACGAAGTATTGAATGGAATAATCGACCGCCTCGCCAATCAAGCTCGCCCCGAATACGAGCGTGAGCAAATGCAGTTGCCCGAACACGGCCAGCGTCACCGCCAGCGCGCAACCGATGCCGATCGCCGTGGAAAGAAAGCCGAGCACGATCAGCCGGGGGGAACGAAACACCCAAAGCATCAACAGAGCGATGCCGCCCGCGGACCACAAGCCGATGCGATGCACGTCGCGCTCCGATGCACGACGGGCCGCATCGGCGTAAAACACGGCGCCGGTGCGCACGATTTGCGCGTCGGGGTAATCGCGCAGCACGAGACCTTCCGCGCTCGCCGTCGCGTGGCGAACCGCGGCTTGGACCGACGTCTCGTAGGCCGAACCGGGCAGCGTCGCGGCAACCAGCACGCTCGCCGCCGCGCCGCGGTGCGCGACGAGCATGCCATCTTCGAGGCTCAGATTCGACGCCGCCAGCGGCAGCGCGCCGAGCCAACGGCTCAACCAGCCGAACGGATCGTCCACGAGCGGCGCCGAGAGCCCGGCCAGCAATGGGTCGAAAAGACGTTGCGCGACGAGTTCGGGCAACCTTGCCGCGCCGTCGGTCAGTGCTGCGCGATCCCCCGGGGTGAGCAATCCGAACCGATACGGCAAATAAAAGCGGGTAACCTGCGTCGCATCGAACGGCGGCACTTGGGCAAGGACGCTGCCAAAGGCGCCACTCGCGGAGAGTGACTGCGCCAGCCGTCGAGCCGCGCCTTTCGCGCGCTCGGCATCATGGCTCGTCACGACGTAGACCGCGCGCTCTCCCATCGATTTCGCCAACGCATCGAGCGCTTGCTCCGCGGCCGGATCGGCCTCGGTTTTCGGCAGCAGCGCGAGCAGGTCCGTTTGCAACGGCGGCGCCGACGCACGCGCGCCCCACCCCGGCTCGAGAAAACGCCATCCGCAGTAGCCTAGCGCCACGCACATCAGCAGCGCCCAAGCAAACAGCACGTGGCGTCTTCGTGTAGCGTCGAACGTCTGGACCGCTTCCATCAGCGCGCCCCGAACAGGGCGAGTTCGGCCGGCGACAGGGCGTCGACCGGCTCGCTGCCCGAAAACTCGATGCGCGTGGTATCGCCATTGGCGCCGGTGACTTCCAACATTTGCAGATAGGCGTCCCCTTCCATGCGCAACGCCTTGACGAACTGTGCGAGCTGCGGCTGATTCGGCGTGAGTTGCAAGCGCCATCGTGCGGGCGTACCGCTCGCGGCGACGTCGAATTGCGAATAAAGGGCCGACAAGTCGCCGCCGACCAATGCGCGCATCATGCGCGAGACTTGTCCCATCGAGCCGCGCGCGAGCGCGCTCGTCGATGAATGGCCGCCGGCATCGATTTTCTTGACGCTCGTATCGCCGATGACATAGGTCACGCGATACGGCGTGTCCATACGCCAAATCACCCCGCGATCGCGTTCGAACACCAGCGCGCCGGTACTGACGAGCGGGCTCGACAGTGCGGCGAGTGTCCGTGTCTGCCGAAAGTGCGTGCGCACGCCGCCCTTCTGAGCGAGTTGCCCCGCGATGCGAGCGACGAGCGCGGCATCGTTCGCCGCGACGCCGGCCGATGAGGCAGCCGCCGCGGAAGGCAAGGCCGCGCTCGCGGCGGCGGCCGCGGCGCTCGTGGACCCGAGCGCGCCTACGGCCGAGATCGCCCACATGACGCCTATGACGAACATTGCGCGCGTCACGCGCATCGGATGGAAAACGTCGCGCGACGCCACCGATTGCCTGAGCGCGTTCATCGTTGCCCCAACTTTTCGAACACGATTGCAGGGGAAACGAATTGGAGCTCCCGCGTCGCGGCGCAGACGGCGACCTGAATCGTGTATCCCTTCGTCAGTCGTTCGCCCGAGGCGACATCGACGATTTCATAACCGATCTTGAGACGATTCTCGAATTCGAGCAGTTCGGTGCGCACCTCCAGCGCTTGCCCATAGGCCGCGGGCCGCACGTATTTCAGATGCGCCTCGACGATCGGCCAAAGATAGCCGGAGGCCTGCATCGCCGGATAGTCGTAATCGAACGTGCGCAGCAATGCCGCGCGGCCGATCTCGAAGTACTTCAGATAGTGGCCGTGCCAGCAGACGTTCATCGCATCGACGTCGTGAAACGGCACTTCCACGCGCGCGGCGGCCATGAGCGGTAAGCGAGCCCGATCCATCTATTGCACCGCCTCAGCGCCCACGAGCGCCCCGTCGGCGATATGCCGCGTCAGCAAACGCAGATCGTGCTCGAGCGGACGGTCGTCGCCGACGAAGGCAGAGAGCGCCGCGACTCGCTCGACGAATTGCTCGAGCGGCGCGGTGAGCGATGCGCCGGGCGTGACCGACATTCGCAGCCGCGCCGCCTGGACCGCCGCGAGCGTATGGGCGGCAGCGACCTGCTCGGTCAGCTCGAGCACGCGCAGGCAGTCGCGAGCCGCGATCGTGCCCATGCTCACTTTGTCTTGGTTGTGCGCCTCCGTCGACCGTGAAAACACGCTGGCCGGCATCGTGAGCTTCAGCGCTTCCGCCGTCCACGCCGACGACGAGATTTGCACCGCCTTGAAACCGTGGCTGATCGGCAAGCGCGCCGCGCTCGCACCGGACAGGTTGCGCGGCAGACCGTTGTTGAATTTGTCGTCGACGATCAGCGCGAATTGCCGGTCCATCAAGTCGGCCAAATTGGCCACGGCCGTCTTCAACGCATCCATCGCAAAGGCGATGTGGCCGCCGTAGAAATTGCCGCCGTGCAGGACGCGCTCGCCGTCCACGTCGATCAGCGGGTTATCGTTCGCGCTGTTGAGCTCGTTTTCGACGTCGCGCCGGACCCAGGAAAGCGCGTCTTGCGCCACGCCGATGACATGCGGCGCGCAGCGGATCGAGTAGCGATCCTGCAATCGCTGCCCGCTCGCATCTTCACGGCCGGCGAGATCCTCGCGAATCCACGCCGCGGCTTGCGCCTGCCCGGCATGGGGCTTCACTTCGAAGATCATCGCGTCGAAATGCGCCGCGCGGCCGTCGAGCGCAACCGTGCACAACGCCGTCAAGCGCGCGGCCAATCGGGTCAATTGCGCGGCCCGCATGAAGGCGAGGCAAGCGAGGCCCGTCATGACCGCCGTGCCGTTCATCAACGCCAGGCCTTCCTTGGGCGCCAGTTGGAGCGGGACGCGCGCGAGTTCGGCCCATACATCGGCGGCCGGACGCACGCGCTTGCCGAATTCGACGTCGCGCTCCCCGACGAGCGCCGCCGCGACGTACGAGAGCGGCGTCAAATCGCCGCTCGCGCCGACCGAACCCTCGGCGGGAATGCGCGGCAGGATATCGAAGTTGATCAGATCGGCCAGCCGTTCGAGCAGCACCACGCGCACGCCCGAATAACCGTAGGCGAGCGAATTGAGCCGCGCGGCAATGACGGCGCGCGTTTCGGCCGGATCGAGCAAACGCCCCATGCCACAGCCGTGGTAGCGCGTGAGTTGCAGCGGCAACGCCTCGACCAACTCCGGTGGCACGTTGACGACGCAAGCGTCGCCGTAGCCGGTATTGACGCCGTACACCGTCGCGCCGGCCGCCAGGCGCGCACGCAGGAACTGCGCTCCGCGCTCGATCTGCGCGCGCCATCCCGCGTCGTCGTTCAGGGCGACGCCGGCGCGGCCGAACGCGATCGCCGCGACGTCTTCGATCGTCAGGCGGCGGCCGCCGATGCGGACGGCCGCACTCGCCTTGGCCGGCGCTGGCGCGGTGCGACGCGCGGTCAAATCATCTTCGGCCATCGGCCGCTCCTCTCTGGCTCGCCCAGAAATCGAAAAAATTGAACCATTGGAAGGGGGCCTTGCGGCAGTAGTATTCGAGCCGCTGCGCAAAGCGGCTCGCATGCTCGGCTAGATGCGTGGCGCGCTCGGCGCGAGGCAACCGAATGCGCTCGGCGAACGGCTCGAAATACAGCCGATAGCGACCACGCTCCTTCAAGCAAAACAGCAAATACACGGGACAGCCGAGTGCATGCGCGAGGACATACGGGCCCTGCGCGAAGGGCGCCGCCGCGCCGAGGAACGACGCCTGCGTGACACGACCCGATTCGTGCGCCGGCACGCGATCGCCGACGATGACGAGCAATTCCCCCGCATCGATACGTTGCTGCAGCAGCATTGCCGTCTCGGGACCGAAGTCCGTCACTTGCACCATCCGGCTCGCGAACTCGTTATGCGCGCGCGCCAACACGCTGTTGAACCGCCGCGCATGCTCCGTATAGACGACGGCCGTCACCTTGGCGTGCATCCCCCGCACCGCCAACGCACGCGACATCTCGAGGTTGCCCAAATGCGCGCCGATCACGAGCGCGCCTTTACCGCTCGCGACCAGCGCGTCGAACGCGGACGGATCGTCGAAATCGACCTCATCGTGCGCGACGCGCCCGGTCCAGGCCGCTAGCTTGTCCAGGCCTGCCTCGGCGAAGGCGAACATGTGCCGATACGCCGACCGCCAGCCGGGTTCGGGCGTCGTCCCCACCGGCGAGGCGTCGCGCAAGCGCGCGAAGTAGCGATGCGATTCGAGCCGCGCCCCCTGCCCCGTCAGCAGGAAATACGCGACGATCGGATGCAGCCAAAGGCGCGTGGCGCGCGTGCCGAGCAGCCGGCAACTCAGCGCGAGAAACTGCATGCCGGTGCGGCTGCCGCGCTCGGCGATGCGCCACCAACGCCCTGCGTGGCCACCGCCCGCCGCGACCGGGCGCTCGCGCGGCAACACCTTTCGCGCGAGCAGTGCCGGCAAGCGCACGAGCATGCCCGCGACGAGACGCGTATGGCTTTTGCTGATGCGCACGTTGTCGCGCACCACGTCGAAATGAGACAAACCACCGGGCGCATAAGTGACGCGAGTCGGGAGGGTCACGAAACGAATCGATCGCCACGACAAGCGCACGAGAATTTCGATATCGAAATCCATGCGCGTGGGCAGTGACACGGAATCGATGAGCGCACAGGCCGCGTCCAGCGGATAAAGTCGAAAGCCGCACATCGCATCCGGAATCGCGAACGACAGCGTTTCGATCCACACCCACACGTGCGTCAGATAGCGGCCATAGAGCCGCGCCTTGGGCACGGTCGCGTCGTAGACGGGCCGCCCGAGCACGACGGCGAGCGGCTCGGCCCGCGCAGCGTCGAGAAAGCGCGGCACGTCTGCCGCATCGTGCTGGCCATCCGCATCGATCTGCAGCGCATGGGTGAAGCCCGCCGCGCGCGCGGCGCGCAACCCCGCCATCACGGCCGCCCCCTTGCCGCCGTTGCGCGGCAGCCGCAACAGGGACACGCGCGGCGACCAGCGCTCGGCCAATTCGGCGAGCACCGCTTGGGTCGCCTCGTCGCTGCCGTCGTCGACGACGATGATCGGCAATGCATACGGCATCAGCCGTGCGAGCGTCGCGCCGATTTCCGCTTTGTGGTTGTAGATCGGAATGACGATGGCGGCATGCACGCTCATGCCGCCCCCCGATAGGCGACGATGCCCGATGCGCTATCGCGCGCGCCTAGGCGAAACGCGAAGCGCATCCTGCCGCGCCCGGCGTCGTTCGACAGCGTCAGATGCAAGATCGCGCCCGGCGGCACCGGGGCCATGAACTTGAGCCGCTCGATCGCGGCGATCGAACGCACCTCCGGCCAATGCTCTGCGCCCAGGCCGATCGCCCAATCGATCTGCACGACGCCCGGTAGGATCGGCAATCCGGGAAAGTGCCCGGCGAAATGCACGAGCGTGGGCGGCACGCGAAGTTCGTAGTGCAGCACCTCTCGATGCACGAACTGCGCGAGCACTTCCATCCCCTGCTCGCGCGCTTGGAACGCGGCGGCGACGGTCGCGGCCGGCAGCTTGCCGCGTGCATCGAACGGCAGTGCGGTACAAAAGCGCCAGCGGCGCGGCAGCACGACGGTATCGACGAACTCGCCCAAATGCGCGCGCAGCGACTTGGCCAGCGCCACGCGCCCGCGTTCGGCCAATGCCGCGCACCCTTCGCCGCTCAGCGCGACCAGCACGCCGAGCCGTTCGCGCGCCGCGCCGGCCAGCACGACGGCCGCGGCCTGCGTCACGTACGGGTGCCGCGCGAGATAGCGCTCGATCTCGGGCAGCGATACGCGTTTTCCGTCCAGCTTCGCGACGCGGTCGAGCCGACCGGCGAGCCTGAAGCGGCCCGCCTCGTCGAACGTGACCGCATCGTCGGTTCGATGCCAGCCATCGTGCCCGAGATGCGGCGAACGCACCATCAACGCGCCGTCGGCGTCGCATCGCAGTTGCGCACCGGCCACCGGCTGCCAAGCGTCCGAGCGATCGCGCCGGCGCCATGCGATGCCGCCCGTTTCGGTGCTGCCGTAGATCTCGATGGGGGCGCTGCCGAAACGTTGCGCATAAGCGATCGCGGTATCTTCGCCGAGCGGCCCGCCCGATGAGAAAAATGCACACGGCTGCGGGGCGAGGGCATCGAAGCCGGGCAATTCGACCCAGCGCGCCAACTGCGCGGGGCTGGAGACTACCGCCGCGACGCCGACCTGCGACAGGCGCGCTTGGAGTTGCAACGGCTCGGCGCAATGGTGCCGATCGAACGAGCGCCCGGCCGCCAGAGGCCAAAACACGCGAAACAGCAGCCCGTAAATGTGCCGATGCGGCACGCTGGCGAGCATCGTTGCGTCCGCGACGATGCGCCCCCACTGCGTCTCGAGCGTGCGCACTTCGGCGTCGAACTGCGCCAGCGTCTTACGCACCGCCTTGGGCGAGCCGCTACTGCCGGACGTATAAAGCGTCAACGGGGCATTGACGGCGATACGGCGCTCGCACACATCGGCGCCGGCGCACGCATCGACCTCGCACACCTGCGCGGCGGTCAGCAGGAGGTCGTAGCAATCGCCGAGCAGCGCCAAATACGCCGGGGTCGCGGTAGAGGGGATCACCGGTTCCTTCCCGCACGCGAGCACCGCGAACAACGCGCAGGCGAAATCGAAGGGATCGTCCAGGCACACGGCGACACGTTGCCCGGCCGACGGTTCGAGCCAGCGCGCGAAGGCGTCGACGCGCCCCTTGAAAGCGCGGAAATCGAGCACCGTCGCTTGGTCGATGCAGACCGGCGTCGTGTCTTCTCGCGGCACGCAAAGCAACTCGTGCAAAGCGGCGAAAGCGGCGTTCAACGCGCGGCCCTCCGCAAAACGACCGTATGGCGCCAAGCGATCTCGGCCACGATCAACGCGCCGATCAACAGATAGGTGACGACGCCGTTGTAGAACGCCCACTGCACACGCGAGCCCCACAGTGCGCAAGCTGCGGAAATGGCGCCGTTGCATACGAAGAACCCGCACCAGAGCTGCGTCACACGCCGCGTGTAGCGCACGGCGCGTGCGTCGAGCTCGGGCCGCCGCACGCGCGCAAATTTCTCGATCATCGACGGGCCGCCGTGAAAAAGCGAGGCGCCGAAGGCGATCAGCATGCCGGCGTTCACGACGATGGGGTACACGCGCAGCAACGTTTCGCTATCGGTCGCGGCAATGGCCGCCGACAAGCCGCTCATGACGAGCGCCAGCGCCCATTCGAGCCGAGTGAACCCGGCGAGCAGCGCAGCGACGCTGCCGGCCCCGAGCCAGCGCTGCAGCCAAAGCAACGCGAGCAATGCGAGCCCGATGAACCGCGGCGAACCGAGCCGCAGGAACGCAAGGATCACGAGCGGGTAGGCGAGCTTGAGCGCCACGTTGGCGATCGCGCGCACGCGCGTGAGCGGCGCCGCTCGCACGGGCGCTCGCGCGCCGGTCGAAGCCGCTCCCATCGGCTCAAGCCGCCAGCAGCGATTCGACTGCGCCGATGACGTCGCCGACCGTGCGCACGGATTTGAACTCTTCGGGCTTGATGCGGCGCCCCGTCATTTCCTGCAGCTTGATCGCCAAATCGACGGCATCGATGCTATCGAGATCCAGGTCGTCGAACAGATGCGCCTCGGGCGTGACGCGCTCCGGCTCGATCGCGAAGTTTTCGTTGAAGATGGCGCGGATGCGCTCGAGGATCTCGGTATCGGTCACGGTTCACTCCCCTTTCGTTGCGGTGTCGGCGTGGGTGAAAGCCAGCGCGCGCTGACTTTGCACGAACGCGGCAAGCGTGTTGATCGAGCGAAAATGCTCGCGCGTGCGCTCGTCGTTGGCGGCGATGGTCAGCGCGTAGCGCTTGCGCAGCACGATCCCGACCTCGAGCGCGTCGATCGAATCGAGCCCTACGCCATCGGTGTCGAACAGCGGCGCGTCGTCATCGATGTCGTCGGGACGCAAATCTTCGAGATCGAGCGCCTCGATCAACAACTGCTTAATTTCGAGTTTTAAAGAATCCATAAGCGAACAGATGCTCGGTGATATGAGCTTGAACCCCGTGCGCGAGGACACGCGCAGCCGCGGCTGGCGGCGTATCGACGGCGGTGAAACGCTCGAGGGCAAGCGGCTCGAGCACGGCGACGCGCATGCGGAACGGCCTTCTCGGCACGTGATACCAGCGCATATGTTTGGTGAAGGCGGGCGGGTCGCAATCGATCAAGACGGGGCGCACGGGAACGCCTGCGCGCAACGCCATATGCGCGAACCCGCGCGAAAACGGATGCAGCCGGTCGCCGCCGGGGCTGCGCGTGCCTTCGGGGAAGACGATCATCGTGTAGCCGGCGGCCAATTGGCGCGCTCCCGCTTCGATCAGCTCGGACGGATCGGCGTTGCTGACGTATCGAGCGGCGCGCACGATGCCCCAAAAGCACGGATTGCCCCAATGGGCGTTTTTCACCACGCAGCAGGCACGCGGGGTGAGTGCGAGCAAGAGCACCACGTCGAGATACGTGGGGTGGTTGGCGACCACGATGGCGGGGCCGCGCGCCGATAGCGCCTCGGCACCGCTGACCTCGAGTTTCATGACGCCGAGCGCCTCGAGCAATGCCACGAGTGCCCGAAAGAACCAATGAATGACCGCGGCCACGACGCGTTGACTCGACGCGCGATGCGGCCATAGCCAGGCGAACGGAAAGACGACGACCGAGAACAGCACGCCGCACGCGCCGAAGGCCGTGAATGCGGCGCCCGTAGCCACCAGGCGCCACGAGCGATCGATGCGCGCCATCACGCTTGCGTTCATATCGAGCCGCCCTCGTGCACCGCCCACGCCCAACTGCGGCCCACGCCCTGCCATGTCGCCGCCGCGCCGGCCGCGAGGCCATGCCTCAATGCGTCGCTTTGCGTGGCGAACGCCGAAGCGCACTGCCCTGCGTGCGCCGGCCCCATCGCGCACTCGAGCCGCCAGCGAGCGTCACGATCGAGCAGCACGGCGAGCGCGCCCGCCGATGCTTCGTGAGCGATGCTTCCGTAGCGTGCGTCGGCAGGTTCGTCGGCGTACACCACGAGCACCGGTGTAGCCGAATCCGCGCTGTATTGCGCGTGCGCTTCGAGCAATGCGTAGCCGAGCGTCTCCGCGCCGGCCGAGATGGCCGTTGCGGGCGAGCGATCGCGACGCGCGATGCTGTAGACGCCCGCCATCGCATTGAGGACGGATAAGCTGAAAGCCGCGGGCGAGACGGGCTGCCCCGCTACGATGTCGTCGAGAATGCCCGTGGTGCGGCCCAATTCACCATGACGGGAAGCGAACACCAGGCGCACGGCGTCGCAATGGGCCGCGCAATCGTGCGCGACCTTCAACGCCATTTTCGTGAGCGTGCTCAACCGGCGGCGCACGAGCGGCTCGATGAAGCCGATATCGGGCGTCGCGGCCGCGCCGGCTGGCCAGGATGACCACCGGGCGACTGGAATGGTCCAGCGCAGGTCGAGCATATCGTTCGTTCGCTTACGAATCGTGATCGCCGGTTCCCCGGCGTAAAGATGCGAACGACGAAAGCCCGAAAGCGCCCCGCGTACCACACCCCGAGTTGGTCGATTTTGTTCGTGTCGTGGATTACCCGGGCATAACCGCAATCGCATTTACCTACCGCTCAGCTGCGGCAAATGCTTTCATTTATTTTTCAAGTCTATTTCAGGCGTCCCGGATCCGCCGGGCGAAATATTACTGAAAATTCGGTCCCAAAAACAGCATTAGCGTTAGACGTAGCATTCGCGCGACGCTGCGCGAAGGTCCCGTTTGCCCAATTGCACGCCAGCCACGGCTCTCGAAGCGCCGCGCAGTTCCGGCCATGCAGCGCGCGATTCAAAACCCTCATCATGTGCTAGAATCCGCCGCTCATTGGGGAGTAGCCGCCCCGCCACGTCCGCTGCACGCCGAGGCGATCGAATGCGATCGCCCGAATCGATCGAGCTTGACCGATCGGCAGCGCGCACGCGTCGCGGGGGCGTACGTCAACACACTTGGCTCATACGAGCCATGGCGGACGCAGCCTTTGGCCTGGCGAGACCGATGACCCCTGCGCATGCCGCTTTCAGGGCCCGGCTGCGCGGTGGGTCGTCGCTCGCTCATATCTCGGCCCGAGGAAGACCATCACGTGGAACAAGCCTTTCTGATCTCGACGGGAGCCGTCGCGCTTGCCGAAATCGGCGACAAGACCCAACTGCTCTCGCTCGTGCTCGCCGCGCGCTATCGCAAGCCGGTGCCCATCATGCTCGGCGTGCTCGCCGCGACCCTCGCCAATCACGCCGGCGCGGGCGCGCTCGGCGCTTGGCTCGGCGCGCTGCTCACGCCCTCGATCATGCGTTGGGCGTTGGGTGTTTCATTCGTCGTCATGGGGGTCTGGGTGCTGATTCCCGATAAGCTGGACCCGAACGAGGCGAATGTCGGGCGCAGCCACCTGGGCGTGTTCGGCACGACGCTCGCCACCTTCTTCTTGGCGGAGATGGGCGACAAGACGCAAATCGCCACCGTGGCCCTCGCCGCCCGCTTCCACGATTTCTTCGGGGTCGTGGCCGGGACGACGCTCGGCATGATGCTCGCCAACGTACCGGCAATCCTGCTCGGCGAACGCTTTGCTCACCGGTTGCCCACGAAAGCGGTCCATGCGGTCGCCGCCGTGTTGTTCGTCGTTCTCGGCGCGCTTGCGTTCATCCACGCCGGCTAAACCGGTCCCCCCGACCGTAGCCACGGCTCGCGGCCCCGCGGGCGGCGCATGCGCGAACCCGAAACCGAGGCGACGAACCCGGCGGCGCAGCGCCTGATACGCCCGCGCGTCGCCTGCCCCCGCTGCTTGCCCCGAGCGCAACCTGGCCGGGCGCGGTTGCGCATGGGTCAAAATGGGCCGAAATGGACCTAAATGGACCTAAATGGACCTAGGTCGGCCTACTTGGGCGCGGCGCTCGAGGCGCTCGCCGGCTGCGGCGCAACGGGCACTTCGTTCGTCAGCACGGCGCCATGTTTGTCGTAGCGAATCCGCACCGTACGCACCGCGCCGTTGGCGAGCGGGAAATCGGCCAGCGCGCTACGCACGAGATACGGCATGGCGTGCACGAGCGACGAATCTTCGCTCGTGTTGCGTGCTGTGACGTTGTAAACCTCCCTACCGGAGCCGCGCTCGCTGATCCTGATACCGAGCGTATGCGTGAACACGGGGTAACTTTGCGTCACGTAATCGGGCGGAAACGGACCGAACGGCCCCCACGGATTCAACGGCCGCCAGTAGGGGCCGGGCCAGGGGCTGCCGTAGAACACGGGCTGGGTGATCGTCACGGTATCGCCGTGCGTCGAATATGTCAGCCCGACCAAGTAATGGGCATTCGCGCTGGCGGTTTGCCGAAACGCATTCGCCTCCAATTCGATCGCGACGAGTTGCTCGTAAGTAGCCTGCTCGATGCTGTTTTGCTGCTCGCCCGTGCGCGCGAATGCATACGTGCGCGTCGCATCGCTGCCGCTCCAATTCGAGAAGGCCGTCACCTGCGTCGACACATAGGTCGTGCAGCCCGATAGCAACACCATCGTCGCCGCCACCGCCGGCACGACGGCGCGCCATAATCGTTCCCACTTCATTTCGTTGCCCTCGCCTTTCTCGTCAACTCGCGCAAGCGCCGCGCGAATGGCCACGATGATACCGCCGACCGAGCCGCGCATCCAAAGTCGCCGCTCGTTTCGGCATATTCGCTCGCGCCTTTGTACAATGGACGACTACCCTCGCGCGAGGCACCCTTACCAGGGTACGCGAGCCGAATCCGGTTTCTCTCATCCATCCGCCATGTCCGATACCGCCAATCCCGCTGTGATCCGCCGGGCCGACTATGCAGCGCCCGCCTTTCTCGTCGATTCCGTCGCACTCGAATTCGATCTCGTGCCCGAACGCACGCTCGTGAAGAACACGATGCGGGTGCGGCGCAACCCCGAAGCTGCACCGGATGCGCCCCTGGAATTGCTGGGCGAGGCGCTCGAGTTCATCGCCGCCGCGATCGACGGCGCCGCGCTGCCCGGCGGCGCCGTGCGCGTGCACGAGCACGGCCTGACGATCGAGAACACGCCCGACGCCTTCGAACTCACGATCGAAAGCGCGTGCAACCCCGCCGAAAACACGACGCTGTCGGGGCTCTACGTATCGAGCGGCAACTTCTTCACGCAGTGCGAAGCCGAGGGCTTTCGCCGCATTACTTACTTCCTCGACCGCCCGGACGTCATGGCAACCTACACGGTTACCCTGCGCGCCGATAAAGCGGCGTATCCGGTGCTTTTGTCCAACGGCAATCTCGTGGAAGAAGGCGAGCTTGCCGACGGACGCCACTTCGCCAAATGGGAAGACCCGTTCAAGAAGCCAAGCTATTTGTTCGCGCTCGTCGCGGGCAAGCTCGTCGCGCTCGAGGAACGCATCCGCACCGGCTCGGGCAAGGAAAAGCTGCTGCAAGTCTGGGTGGAGCCGCAAGATCTCGACAAGACCCGGCACGCGATGGATTCGCTGATTCACTCGATTCGCTGGGACGAGGAGCGCTTCGGTCTCGAGCTCGATCTCGACCGGTTCATGATCGTCGCCGTCAGCGATTTCAACATGGGCGCGATGGAGAACAAAGGGCTCAACATCTTCAATACGAAGTACGTGCTCGCGAATCAAGAAACCGCCACCGATACGGACTTCGCCAATGTGGAGGCCGTGGTCGGGCACGAGTATTTCCACAATTGGACGGGCAACCGCGTCACGTGCCGCGACTGGTTCCAGTTGAGCTTGAAGGAAGGGCTCACCGTCTTCCGCGACCAAGAGTTCTCGGCCGACATGCAAGGCGGCGCGACCGACGAAACGGCGCGCGCCGTGAAGCGAATCGAGGACGTTCGCGTGCTGCGCCAAATGCAGTTCGCCGAAGATGCGGGTCCCATGGCGCACCCCGTGCGCCCGGAAAGCTACGTCGAGATCAACAACTTCTACACGATGACCGTCTACGAGAAAGGCGCGGAGGTCGTGCGGATGTATCAAACGCTGTTCGGCCGCGAGGGCTTTCGGCGCGGCATGGATTTGTACTTCAAGCGTCACGACGGCCAAGCGGTGACCTGCGACGATTTCCGGCACGCCATGGCCGATGCCAACGGCCGGGACCTCGCGCAATTCGAACGCTGGTACAGCCAAGCGGGAACGCCGCGCGTGTCCGTGCGCGCCCACTACGACGCCGCCGCTCAGCGCTACAGCGTCACGCTCGCGCAAAGCTATGGCGAGGCCGCGCCGGCCGCGCGCGAAACGCAAACGGGGCCGCTGTTGATACCGTTTGCCATCGGCCTCATCGGCCGCAACGGCGAAGACATGGCGCTGCGCCTGGAAGGCGAGGCCGCCGCCTCGGGCACGACGCGCATTCTTGAACTGACGGAACAAGAACAGACGTTCACCTTCGTCGATGTGAAAGAAGCGCCGCTGCCCTCGCTCGCTCGCAATTTTTCCGCGCCGGTCATCGTCGAGTACGAGTACACCAACGACGATCTCGCCTTCCTGCTTGCGCACGACAGCGATCCGTTCAACCGCTGGGAAGCGGGCCAGCGGCTCGCCACGCGGGAATTGCTGGCGCTGGCCGGCCGCGCGGCGGCGGGCCAACCGCTTGCGCTGGACGATTCCACGGTCGCCGCGTTCGCGCGCGTGTTGAGCGACGAATCACTCTCGCCCGCGTTCCGCGAGCTGGCAATGATGCTGCCGTCGGAGGCCTATCTCGCCGAGCAAATGGAGCAAGCCGATCCCGCGGCGGTGCATGCGGCGCGCCAATTCGCGCGCAAGCGCCTGGCGACGGCGCTCAAGAGCGAATGGCTCGCGATCTACCAACGGCATGGCACGCCCGGCGCGTACGAACCCACCGCGCAAGCGGCCGGCCATCGCGCATTGAAGAATCTTGCACTCGCGTATCTTGCCGAACTCGACGATCCGGCCGATGCGATCGCGCACGCCAGCGCGCAATACGATAGCGCAGACAACATGACGGACCGCGCCGCGGCGCTGGCCGCCCTGCTCGCGGCGTCGGCCGCGGAAGTTGGCGAGGGCGCCGCCGAGCGGGCGTTGGACGACTTTTATCGCCGCTTCGAAAAAGAGCCGCTCGTCATCGACAAGTGGTTTGCGCTGCAAGCCACGCAGCGAGGCAGCGCCAAGCGCCGCGTGATCGACATCGTGCGCAAACTGATGGCTCATCCGGCGTTCACGCTGCGCAATCCCAACCGGGCGCGCTCGCTGATTTTCAGCTTCTGCGCGGCAAACCCGGCGCAGTTCCACGCCGCCGACGGTTCGGGCTACGCGTTCTGGGCAGAGCAAGTGATCGCGCTCGATGCGCTCAATCCGCAAGTGGCCGCGCGGCTTGCCCGCTCGCTCGAACTCTGGCGCCGATACACGCCGGCACTGCGCGAGCGGATGCGCGCGACGCTGGAACAAGTCGCGACGCAAGTGAAGTCTCGCGACGTCAAAGAGATCGTCGAAAAAGCGCTCGCGTGAGCGCCTATCCGGCGCCGCGTTCCAGCGGGCGAAGGCCGCCCGCTGGAACGCCGGGACGTCCGGCAGAACGGCGCTGCGGCGCCGTTTTTTTTCGCGCATGCAGGCCGCGCGCTAGCGCGCGAACGGTGCGTGCCGTACGGATGCTTACAAAAACGCAGGGGCGCGGCGCGGCCCACGGGTAAAATCGTCGCATTCCCATGGCTTTCGGAGCACCGCAATGGCTTTGCAACGTCGCACCACCCTGACTAAATTCCTGATCGAGCAGCAGCGAGAAACGAACAATCTGCCCGCCGACTTGCGTCTTCTGATCGAGGTCGTCGCGCGTGCCTGCAAACTCATCAGCTATCACGTGAGCAAAGGCGCACTGGGCGAGGCGCTGGGCACGGCCGGCACCGAGAACGTGCAAGGCGAAGTGCAGAAGAAACTCGACGTCCTGTCCAACGAAATCTTGCTCGACGCCAATGAATGGGGCGGCAACCTCGCGGCCATGGCGTCCGAGGAGATGGAAACGCTGTTCCCGATTCCGTCGAACTACCCGCGCGGCGAGTATCTGCTCGTGTTCGATCCGCTCGACGGTTCGTCGAACATCGACGTGAACGTCTCGATCGGCACCATCTTCTCCGTGCTGCGCTGCCCGGATGGCCAGGAGGCGACGGAGGAGTCGTTCCTGCAACCGGGCCGGCAGCAAGTGGCGGCCGGCTATGCCGTGTATGGGCCGCAAACCGTACTCGTGCTGACGACCGGCAACGGCGTGAACTGCTTCACGCTCGATCGCGAACTGGGCTCGTGGGTGCTCACGCACAACAACCTGCAGATCCCGGCGGAGACGCGCGAATACGCGATCAACGGGTCGAACGAGCGGCACTGGTACGAACCCGTGCAGCGCTACGTGGGCGAACTGCTGGCCGGCAAGACAGGGCCTCGCCAAACCGACTTCAACACGCGCTGGGTTGCATCGATGGTGGCCGACGTGCACCGCATTTTGAATCGCGGCGGCATCTTCATGTACCCGGCCGATAAGCGCACGCCCGACAAGCCGGGCAAGCTGCGGCTCATGTACGAAGCGAATCCGATGTCGTTCATCGTCGAGCAAGCGGGCGGCGCGGCCACCAACGGCGTGGAGCGCATCTTGGACATCCAGCCGAGAAGCCTGCACGAGCGCGTGGCGGTCTTCCTCGGTTCGAAGAACGAAGTCGAGCGTGTCACGCGCTATCACCAAGAGGAAAAAAAGTAACGCCGGGGGCTTGCGCACCCGCGCAAAGTGTCTCTATAATCGCGTTTCTCTGATGTTGATGCCGGAATAGCTCAGACGGTAGAGCAGCGCATTCGTAATGCGAAGGTCGGGGGTTCGATTCCTCTTTCCGGCACCACAAGATTCAAGCAAAAAGCCCAGTCCTCGTGACTGGGCTTTTTGCTTTCTGCTGTCCGTATACCGCTGTCGGCGGATTCGAGCTGTCTGGGGCGAGAGCGCGCGGGTTCTTGTCCGCTTCAGCGGCGCCCCTTTTCCGCCGCTAGCGCCGCCACGCGCTTCTCGCGCAAAAAATCGACGAACACGCGCAGCTTCGACGGCATCTGCACGCGGCTCGGCATATAGAGGGAGAAGCCATCGAAGGTCAGCGCCCAATCGTCGAGCACACGTATGAGCCGACCCTCCTCCAACTGCAGCCGCACATAGTCCTCGATCACATGCAATAGGCCGACGCCCTGCTCCGCCGCTGCCACCATCGTTCGCAAATCGTTCGTGACGAACGATCCGCCCGTTTCGACTTCGAATACACGCCGCGACGTTCTCGGCTCGGCGAATTCCCATCGATAGATGCCGCGACTCGACGCGAACCGGTAGCGCAGACAGTCGTGCCGCGTCAAATCGTCGGGCGTCGCCGGCTTTGGATAGCGCGCGAAATACGAGGGCGAGCCCGCCACGACGATGCGTAAAGGCCCGGACACCGGCACGGCCACCATGTCGCGTGCAAGCCGCTCGCCCAGCCGAATACCGGCATCGAAGCCGCCCGCGACGAGATCGCTCAGCCCTTCGTCCAGCGTCAACTCGACGGCGACACGCGGATAACGCTGCATGAATTCGGCCAAATGCGGCATCACGAGCAAATCGCTGGCGACGCGGGGCAAATTGATCCGCAGGGTGCCGGTCGCTTCTCCGCGCGCCTCGTCGAGCGCTTCGTAGGCCGCATCCAACATCGACAGCGCTGGCCGCACGTGCTCCAAAAACTGGCCGCCCGCCTCGGTCAATGCGACGCGGCGCGTCGTGCGATTGAAGAGCCGCACGTTCAATTGCGCCTCCAACGCGCGAATCGATTGCGACAGCGCCGATGCCGATACACCGCTCTCGGCCGCGGCCCGCGTGAAGCTTCCGTGTCGCGCGACATTCGCAAACGCGACGAGCGCCGGCAATTGCGCAGGATCCATCGAAGTGGCCTCCGGTCGATTTATGAAGCAATGCTTCACAATGAATGAAGTCGACCGCTATTTTTCCACAAGATCAAAACGCGCACGATACGACCCATCGATACGTTCTTCCAACGCAAGGAGCACTGACATGACGATGAACCGCTATACCCTGCTGGGCCGCTCCGGTCTGCGCGTTTCGCCGATCTCGCTGGGCACGATGACGTTCGGCGACGAATGGGGTTGGGGCGCCGACGAAGCGACGGCGCAGCGCCTGTTCGATCTTTACGTGGATGAAGGCGGCAACTTCATCGACACCGCCGATTTGTACACCGAAGGCACGAGCGAGCGTTTCGTCGGTAAATTCATGGCGGCGCGCGGCCTGCGAGACCGGCTGGTGATCGCGACGAAATACAGCTACAACGCGCAGGCCGGCAATCCCAACGCAGGCGGCAATCACCGCAAGAACCTCATGCGCGCTCTGGAAGGGTCGCTCGAGCGGCTCGATACCGACTACATCGATCTGTACTATCTGCACACCTGGGACCGCATGACGCCGGTGGACGAAGTCATGCGCGCAATGGACGACGCAGTGCGCGCCGGCAAAATTCGCTACGTAGGCCTGTCGGATACGCCGGCTTGGTTCGCGGCGCGCGCCCAGACGCTTGCCCAGTGGCGCGGGTTCGAGCCCGTTGCCGCGATGCAGCTCGAGTACTCGATGATCGAGCGCAACGCCGAACTCGAATTTGCCGACTTGGCTACGGAACTGGGAATGGGGCTCGTGCCGTGGAGCCCGCTCGCGATGGGGGTGCTTTCGGGTAAGTACAAGCCCTCGCAAGGCAACTTCACGGGAAGCGGCCGGCTCGAAACCGTGCGCGCGCAAAATCCCGGTGCTAAGCCGCCGCCGGGCTTCGACAAGCTCACCGAGCGCAACTTGCGCATCGCGGCCGAGCTCGAAGCCGTGGCGCAGCAAGCGGGGCGGCCCATGGCGCAAGTGGCGTTGAATTGGCTTCATCACAAGCGCGGCGTGGCGAGCATCATCGTCGGCGCGACGAAACCGGAGCAGCTGCGCGATTCGCTAGCGGCACTCGATTTCACGCTCGATCCGACGCTGGTCGCGCGTCTGGACGCCGTGTCCGAGCCGGCTCGCCCGTTCCCCTACTACACATGTTCGAAGACGGTCACCAGGCCCGTATTCACGGCCACGTCGACGTACGCAACCAGCCCGACGCCTACGATCGGCCCGTGCATGTCCCCGCGCCGCAGGCGAACGCTTGATACAGCCAAGCGCCACCCGCAGCCGGGACCCGGCCCACGCCCGGGCTAAGCCGCCAGCACCAGGCGCCCGCGCAAGCTCTTCGCCGCACGAACCATGTTCGCGAGCGCGGCCTCGGTTTCGGCCCAGTCGCGCGTCTTCAAGCCGCAGTCCGGATTGACCCAGAGGCGGTCGGCGGGGATGACTTCGCAGGCGCGCTGCAACAGCCGCTCGATCGCGTCGGTGGTGGGCACGCGCGGCGAATGGATGTCGTAGACGCCCGGCCCGATCTCGTTCGGATACGAGAACGCGCCGAAACCGTCGAGCAATTCCATCGCCGAGCGCGAGGTTTCGATCGTGATCACATCGGCGTCCATCGCAGCGATCGCAGGCAGGATGTCGTTGAACTCCGAGTAGCACATGTGGGTATGGATCTGCGTCTCGTCGGCCACCCCGGCCGCCGAGATGCGAAATGCGCGCGACGCCCAGTCGAGATAGGCCGGCCAATCGGCGCGACGCAGCGGCAGCCCCTCGCGAAATGCCGGCTCGTCGATCTGAATGATGCGAATGCCGGCCTTCTCGAGATCGACGACTTCGTCTCTCACCGCGAGCGCCAATTGCAGCGCCGTCGTTGCGCGCGGCTGGTCGTCGCGCACGAAGGACCACTGCAACATCGTCACAGGCCCCGTCAGCATGCCCTTCACGGGGCGGCTGGTCAGCGATTGCGCATACTTTGCGGTTTCGACCGTCATCGGCTCCGGCCGGTAGACATCGCCGTAGATGATGGGCGGCTTCACGCAACGCGAACCGTAGCTTTGCACCCAGCCGTTTTCGGTGAAGGCATAACCCCACAATTGCTCGCCGAAATACTCGACCATGTCGTTGCGCTCGGCTTCCCCATGAACGAGCACGTCGATGTCCAGCGCTTCTTGGCGGCGAATGGCCAGCTCGATCTCCGCACGCATGCGCTCGAGATAATCGAGGGCCTTCAGCTCTCCGCGCTTGTACGCAGCCCGCGCTTGACGGATGGCGGGCGTTTGCGGGAACGAGCCGATCGTCGTCGTCGGCAGCGGCGGCAGGTTCAGCGCCTCGCGCTGAAGCCGGTTGCGCTCGGCGAACGGACGCCCGCGGTTGGCCATTGCCTCGGTGACGGCGGCGACGCGCTTTTGCACGAGCGCATTGACGACGGCGCCTGAACGGCGGCGCGATGCGAGCGCTGCGTCGGCCTGCGCCAACGCCGGTTGCGCGGCCGGTTCGTTCTCGAGCGCAAGCCCGATCGCGCGAATCTCGTCGAGCTTCTCCGTGGCGAAAGCGAGCCACGACTTCAGTTCGGCATCGAGTTTGCGCTCGCTCTCGAGCGACACCGGAACATGCAACAGCGAGCACGACGGCGCCACCCAGAGCCGCTCTCCCAGTTCCGCGCGCAACGGCAGCAACGATTCGACGACGGCGCGAAGGTCGGTGCGCCAGATATTGCGACCGTCGATCACGCCCGCGGACAGCACCATGTGCGCCGGCAACACGGCGCGCCACGCATCGAGTTGCGCCGGCGCGCGGACGAGATCCAGATGCACGCCGTGGACGGGCAGCTTAGCGATACGCGGGGCATGAGCCGCCGTCGTTTCGAAATACGTCGCAAGCAGGACCTTGGCCCCGCAATCGCCAAGCGCCGCGTACGCGGCGCTCAGCGCCTCGAGCCACTCGTCCTCCAAGTCGAGGCACAGGGCCGGTTCGTCCAATTGCACCCATTCGACGCCGCGCGCCGCGAGCGCTTGGATAATGCGCACGTACCGGTTCACGAGCTTGGGCAGCAGATCCAAGCGATCGAAGCCGGGCGTATGGGTCTTGGCCAAGCGCAGATAGGTGATGGGTCCGATCAACACCGGCTTGATCCGCAGCCCCAACGCGAGCGCTTCGTCCACCTCGTCGAAGAACCAATCGACGCCGCCATTGAAAGTCGAATCGGCGGCAAGTTCCGGCACCAGATAGTGGTAGTTCGTATCGAACCACTTCGTCATTTCCATGGCCGGCTGCGCCGCGTTGCCGCGGGCGAGTTCATAGTATTGAGCGAGCGTGAGCGTGGCCGGGTTGAAGCCGAAACGCTGCGGCAACGCACCGAGCAGCGCGCTCGTGCCGAGCATTTGATCGTAGTAAGCGAAATCGCCGACCGTGACGAAGTCGAGTCCGGCCGTGGACTGCAATTGCCAATGGCGCGCACGCAACGTAGCGGCCACCTCGCGCAGGTATGCCTCGTCGGCTTCGCCGCGCCAAAACGCTTCTTGAGCGAATTTCAGTTCACGCTGCGCGCCGATGCGCGGGAAGCCAAGTATATGAGTGCAGGTCATGACCACCTCGAAGATTGGGATGGGCGTCAGTCTGCAAGTCGCGCTATCATTCATCAAGCGACAACTTTTCATCAATGTATGAATACCATTCATATCTGGATCGACAGCTCACCGGCGGCGGGAAGGCATGCTTGAGATTCGACACCTTCGCTCACTGATCGCGATCGCGGAGTCGGGCAGGCTCGTTGCGGCTGCCGAGCGCGTTCACTTGAGCCAGTCGGCGCTATCGCACCAGATTCGCGATATCGAAGCGCACTATGAAGTGTCTCTGTTCGAACGCACGAAACAGGGGTTGCGCTTCACGTCGGCCGGCGAAAGGTTGCTCGCGCTCGCACGCGAAACGACCGCGGCGCTCGCCGCCGCGGAGCGCGATTTGTTGCGGCTAAAGGGCGAGACGGCGGGCGAACTGCGGATCGTGCTCGAGTGCCACACCTGCTTCGACTGGCTCATGCCCGTGATGGACGAATTCCGCCGCCGTTGGCCCGAGGTGGAGGTCGATTTGGTGGCCGGGTTTCACGCAGATCCGCTGCGCCTGCTCGGCGACGGCAAGGCCGATGTCGTGATCGGCTCCAAGCCCGCGGGCAAGCCGAGCCTGCATGTCGCGCCGCTGTTTCGCTTCGAGATTCTCGTCGTCATGGCCAATGAACACAGGCTGCGCAACAAGCGGCGTGTGGGCGCGCGCGACCTCGATGGCGAAACGCTGATCACCTACCCGGTGCCGGAATCGCGCATCGATCTGATCCGCGAGGTGTTGGAGCCGGCCGGCGTCAAGCTCGAGCGCCGCACGGCCGAATTGACGATCGCCATCATGCAGCTGGTGGCCAGCCGGCGGGGCATCGCAGCGCTGCCGAACTGGGGCGTCAAGACCTACGTGGATCACGACTACGTCCTCGCCAAGCGCGTGGAGCCCAAAGGGCTTTGGAGCGAGCTATACGCCATCGCGAGCCCCGGTTTCGCCGGGCGCCCCTACTTCGACGATTTCGTCGCCATCGTGCGCGATAGCTGTGCGGCGCAACTCGAGGGAATCGAGCTTCTGCCCTCCGTGCAGTGAAGCGCACCCGCGCACGGCAACCGTCGCGCGGCTAGGTGAAACCCCTTGCGGCGGCACACGCGCCCATGGCTGACGCCGCACGCTCCAACACGCTGGCTGCCCAACGACAGCTAACCGGCGTGGCGTGCAAGAGATTCGTACGAGACACGTACGCCCGAATACGGACAGTCGGAGAAAATCGCCACAAGCTTGCGTGAGATGCCAGCGAGCGGCGCCTCATAGATTATTTTTGATTTTCGTCAATCAACGTTCTGCCTGACTCAAAAGCGCCGCCGACTGTGCCGTTAATGCAACAAAGCGTTAAAAATCAATTCGACGCTGGCAAACAGAGGAAGCCGCGTCGGATAATCGATTCGTGCCAGGAGAGACGCCATGCAAGCCAAGCCCACTCACATTCCGCCCCCCGACAAAGTATCCAGCCCGGATCCGGAACCGGTGGGCGTTGAATTTCTGGCCACCGAATTGCCCGAGCACGTGCGCGCTTTCTTCGACGAACAACGTAAGTTGTGCGAACAGAAGTAGAAGTGACGGTCGCGGGCGGCAAGGTCCGCATCGAATGACGGCGCCGTTGCGTGTCGCGGGCCGGCTCATGCTGGCGCTGTGCGTCGCGTTCGCGCTCGTGCCTTCCCAGGTTCGAGCCGACGGCGACGAAACCGCCATGACCAATCTGATCGCATTGGTATCGCAGCGCTTGGCGCTGGCCGTGCCTGTGGCTCAATGGAAGTGGGCCAATCATCGCCCGATTACCGACGCGCCGCGCGAAGCGGCGTTGCTGGCCGACGTGGAAAAGCGAGCGCAGGCCGCCAACGTCGACCCAGCCTTTGCCCGCATCTTCTTCCGCGATCAAATCGAGGCCAGCAAGCAAGTCCAAACGGCGCTGTTCGGCCGCTGGACCAAGTCGGCGGCGCCTTCCGGCGCGGCGCCCGATTTGGCCGCCGATACCCGCCCTCAACTCGATCGCCTTACCCGCGCGCTCATCCCGGCATTGGGCCGGGTCGAGCCATGGCGCAACACCGCCGATTGCCCGGCTCGACTCGCGCACGCCGTCAAGAACTGGAAATTGCTGACGCGCTACGGCGCGATCGACACCGAAGCGCTCAATACCGCCCTCGCCCATGTCTGCACGGCGGGCGGCGCATCGGATATCGGCTAACCGACCTAGCCCGTCACCGACTCGGCGCGGTCGGCGCCCGCCCCGAAACCGGATGGCTCGCCCTCGCTCGAAGCAACCGCCAGCGGTGTGACCCGCAACCCTCGCGCAAGATGCGTTTGCATGATCCGCAGCGTCGACGGCTCGCACACGGCTTCGTCATGCGTAGCCGCCAGTTCGCGCGCGGCTTCGAGCGAAGGGGCGGCGCCCAGATAGCACCAGCGATCGACGACGTGGAACGCGCGCTCGCTTGCGGCCTCGCCCCGTTCTTCGAACGCCACCGCCGACTCGAAGGGCCACGGTGCGTCGCGCTGCTCGGTGCGCGCCATGCGGGGTTGACGATTGTGAACCGGGCGCAGCGCGCCGAGCCACTTCGCCTCCATCAGCAACGCCCCCACTTCGCCGCCGGTCGCCTGCCACTGCAGCCGCGCGACCTGCTCGGCGATTCGCGTTTCGCGCGCCGATCGCCGCTCGCCGGTCAAATGCGCGCGCACCCGCTGGCGCAGCCGCACGCTGCGCCCCACGTAGAGCGGAACATCCGCCGCGTCGAAAAACGCATAGACCCCGTGCCCCACCGGCGCCGCGTCGATCGTATCTTCGGTGATGTCGCCGGCAATGCGATAGCGCCGCACGGTGCGCTCGACCTGCGCGCGCAGGGTGGCGACCGGCCACAACGCATGCAGGCGCTGCCAGAATTGCCACAGCAGATCGGCGTCGGCCAATGCGCGGTGGCGCGCGAGCGGCGCGAGCGCGTGGCGTTCGATCAACGCGTCCAGCCCGTGCCGCTTCTCGTGCGGCCACAGCGCGCGCGAGAGCTTGACGGTGCACAGCACGTCGGGGTTGAACGTGAATCCGGCGCGCTGAAACTCGGCACGCAAGAAGCCGCGGTCGAAATTGGCGTTATGCGCAACGAACAAACTGCCGTCGAGTCGCGCGAGTAATTCGGCCGCCAACGAATCGAACGCGGGCGCATCGCGCACCATGTCGTCCGAGATGCCGGTCAACGACTGAATGAACGGAGGAATGGATTGGCGCGGGTTGACGAGCGTGCTCCAGCGCGATACGCCGGATGGCCCTACTTGCACGACGCCGATTTCCGTAATGCGGTGTTCAGCGACCGCTCCGCCTGTCGTTTCCAGATCGACAAAAGCGATCGGCGTATCGATCGCGAGCGTGGGCAGCGATAAATCTGACATGAATAAGGGCGCTCAGGTAGATGCTTCGATTGACGAAGTATGCACCACCCGAGCGCCCTTGAAAGGATGCCTGCGGCAACCGGTTCGCGCGATGGCGCTGGCCGGTAAGCGGCACGCCGGTGCCGAACGCTTTACAGCGGACGAATATTCGCCGCTTGCTTGCCCTTCGGGCCCGTCTTCACATCGAATTGAACGCGTTGATTTTCTTTTAGAGACTTGAAGCCTTCGGCCTGAATCTCGGAGAAATGCGCAAACACGTCCTCGTTGCTCTGGTCAGTCGTGATGAAGCCAAAGCCTTTAGCATCGTTGAACCATTTGACGACACCAGTTTCCATAGTACTAATTCCCTCGAAATTTAATAGACGGGCAGCGCCCTCCGCCCGAAACCCAGCCTCGGAAGAACGTCGCCTCGGTCTCTCCGCCCGGGGCGCCGTCCACTGGGTGATTCCGGCGCTGCTTTTATAAATGTTCCGCCGAGCGCTCGTCAAGAAATTTTTCATTGAATGCTGTAAACGCGTAGTCGCTATGCATGCGACACGAGAATATCGGGACATGAACGTCATAATTACCTGCATCGAACAAAGAAAATCCCGAAACCAGGAAAAACATTCACTATTTGCAACAAAACATTTCTACCGTCAGTATTTTTCCGGGTTGTTTGTTGGACAGGGCGGTCCGAAGATGGGGTAGATGATTTACCCGGGAGACCACCGTGAGACTCAACCCCTTGAAGCGCTTCGTCTCGTGGCTCATCGGTCCGCCCCAGTTGGGGATGCCGTCGATTAGTAGGACGAAAAGCGCCGCCACGATTCTGGAATGCGATCCGCTCTGGCACGGCGACCACTGGCAGAACCTCTTGGCGTGCCCGATGGACGCGCGGCACTACGTGATGGAAGATTGGGCGCTGCCGATCGAAGACGACGAAGTGGGCTATGGCCGCACGGAAGATAAACAAAGCGGCGTACGGCGGCGGGGCCGCTGACGCGAGCGGCGCATAAAAAAACGCGGCTGGCTGGCCGCGTTGACAAAGGTTTGGAGACGTCTTTTCCTTGAGGAAAAAGCCTGCTTGGGCAAAGCAGGAACCCACAGTATAGCCAGCGGTTCCCCTCAGATTATTGCCGCTACACGCAATCTAATTTTTCAAAACAGACAATAATCGGAATCGAGGCTCTCGAATTCACCGCCTTCGCGTCCAAACGGGCGTATCGCAAATACAACGCCATCGGTATGGCAAATCGACTCAAGCCCTTTTTTATTCTAAAAATTCGTTACAAATCAACCAGTTAACCACCACATCACGCCGTTTCTAATTACTCAATACTTTATTTCCGATTTCGAAACGCGCGTCTCGACGAAGCCCTCTTTACACTCAAGCCAGTTCGGAAACGCGGACCTGTTGCTGTGAATCCTGCTGCACCAGCCTGCCGCTGTGCAACCGCTGCATTCCATGCACGTCGGTGGGCGCCTCTCGCGACAGCCACAAGAATGTTCTGATTCTGGAGAGAAACAATGAAGAAAACGCTTCTAGTCGGCGCCCTGACCGGCGCGTTCGCAACGATGGCGCATGCCCAGAGCAGCGTGACGCTCTACGGTCTCATCGACGCCGGCATCACATACACGAACAACCAAGGCGGCCATAGCAATTGGCAGCAATCCACGGGTTCGGTGAACGGTAGCCGGTGGGGCCTGCGCGGGTCCGAGGATCTCGGCGGCGGGCTCAAAGCCATCTTCACGTTGGAAAACGGCTTCGGCATCAACAACGGCACGCTCAAGCAAAGCGGCCGGGAATTCGGTCGTCAAGCCTGGGTCGGCCTGAAGAGCGAGCAATTCGGCTCGGTCACGCTCGGCCGTCAGTATGACGACGTCGTCCAGTACCTCGGGCCGCTGGCGCTGACGGGCACCCAATACGGCGGCACGTACTTCGCGCACCCGTTCGACAACGACAATCTCGACAACTCGTTCCGCGTCAACAACTCGGTGCACTTCCAAAGCGCCAACTACGGCGGCTTCAAGCTCGGTGCGTTGTACGGCTTCTCGAACACGGCCGGCCAGTTCTCGAACAACCGCGCCTATAGCGTCGGCGCGTCGTACACCTGGAGCGGCCTGAACGTCGCGGCGGCGTACATGCAACTGAACAACAACACCAACGCCTTGGCCCAAACCGCCACCTCGCCGGGCGCGGTCACCGGCGACGCCACCTTCGTCGCGGGTCGTCAACGCACGTGGGGCGCGGGCCTGAACTATACGTTCGGTCCCGCCACGGCCGGCTTCGTGTTCACGCAAACGCGCCTGGACAACGCCCTGGGCGTGAACGCCGCCAATGCCGGCACGAGCGGCACGCTCGCGCTGCCCGGCGGCGGAGTCCGCTTCAACAACTACGAGTTGAATGCGCGCTACGCGCTCACGCCGGCAATCAGCCTGGCAGGCGCTTATACCTACACGGATAGCACCATCGGCGGCGTGCATCCGAAGTGGAATCAGTTCAACCTGCTCGCCGACTACGCATTGTCCAAGCGCACCGACGTGTACCTGGGCGGCGAATTCCAGCACGTCGTGAACAAGGGCACCGGCATCGGCGCCGTCATCAACGGCTTGAACATGTCGTCGACCGACAAGCAAGTCGCCGTGACCGCCGGCTTGCGCCACCGCTTCTAAGCAACCGCAGCGACGGGGTCTCCGGTCGAGGCAATCCCGTCGCCGAAATCCCCGGTCACGGGCTCAAGCGCCGCTTTCGCGGCGCTTTTTTTTGGTTGGACGCTCGGCTGGAAACGTGAGGGACGCGCGTGCGCGATCTTAAGCGCCGGTGCCCGCGGGATAGCGCACGTCGAGCACGTCGATCTGCTCGGGCCCCGAAGGCGTATGCAGTGTGACCGTATCGCCAATGCGGGACTTGAGCAACGCTCGCGCGATAGGGGAGATCCAGCTGACGTGACCGCGATCCAAGTCGACCTCGTCGACGCCCACGATCGTGACCGTATGCGTCTCGCCGTCTGCGGTCGCATAGTCGATCGTCGCGCCGAAGAAGACCTGATCGACGTTCTCTTGCTTGCTGGCATCGACCACCTCGGCCAGGTCGAGCCGTTTGGTCAGAAAGCGAATGCGCCGATCGATCTCGCGAAGACGCCGCTTGCCGTAAATGTAATCGCCGTTCTCCGAACGATCGCCGTTCGACGCCGCCCACGACACCAATTTGACGACTTCGGGCCGCTCTTCGTCGATCAGGTGAAGCAACTCGTCGCGCAGACGCTTATGGCCCGAGGGCGTGATGTAGTTCTTGGCGCCGGCCGGGATTTCGGGTTGACCGATGTCGAGATCGTCGTCGTCGCCGTCGCTCGACTCTTTGACAAATGCCTTGTTCATGGTGCGAATCACTACGTCCAATGGACTTCAAGCGTACACGATCGCGCTCGCCCGAAGAAACCCTAAAGAAACCTACCCCAATGTCTTCCATTTTCCCGGGACTTTGCTATAATTCCGCTTCTGCGTGCGGCTGTAGCTCAGTTGGATAGAGTACTTGGCTACGAACCAAGGGGTCGTGGGTTCGAATCCTGCCAGCCGCGCCACTTTTTTCGAAAGCCTTCTTCGCGGAAGGCTCTTTTGTTTGACCGAAGTACGATTCTGCGTTTTCGCGTGCGGCTGTAGCTCAGTTGGATAGAGTACTTGGCTACGAACCAAGGGGTCGTGGGTTCGAATCCTGCCAGCCGCGCCACCTATGAAGGGCCTTCCGCTTGGAAGGCCCTTTGTCTTTGTGCACTGCGGTTTCAGCGCTCTGCATCCCGCTTCGCCCTTCCCGACTTCGGCATCCCCTGGAAAAGCATTCGCGAGACCGTCGCAAGGCAACGAGCTCGCGCCGCGAGACCGTGACGTGACGCCCGTCAGTAATCGCCCCGCTCACGCTCGATTCGCATCCCGCCATCGTGACGATGATGACCGTCTTCGCTCGGCCGCTCGCGCACGATGCGCATCACGTCGGGATTCGTTCTGACGCGGCGCATGACGTTGGCGAGGTGAATGCGATCGCTGACCTGGATCACGAAGCGCAGCACGGTGGATTCCTGCGACAAATCCTCGTCCATGGCGATATGGACGATGTTCGCGTCGGCCGAGGTAATATCGGCCGCCACACGGGCAAAGACGCCTTTGACGTTGCGTACGAGCACCTTCACAGCCACGTCGAACAAGCGCCCAGGCTGCGGCGCCCAAGCCACGTCGATCCAGCGGCCAGGATCGCGGCGATGGATACGCTGCGCAACCCGGCAATCGGTCGTGTGGATAGCCATACCGAGCCCGATGCCGATATAGCCCATGATGTCGTCGCCGGGGATGGGCCGGCAGCAAGCCGACAACTGCACCGACATGCCCTCCGTGCCCGTGATGACCACGGGAGGCGCATGCGGCGCCGCACCGGCGTGACTTCCCTCTGCCCGTCCGTGCTCGTCGTCGGTATCGCGCCCGCTGATGAGCACTTCGATACGCTTGGCCATGACGGCGGCGACGCGCCGGCCGAGGCCGATATCGGCAAAAATCTCCTGGCGGTTCTTATTGCCCGTCCATTGCACGAGCTTGTCCCAGACATCCGGCTCGACCTCGGCCAGCGCCAAGCCATAGCCCTTCAGGCTCTGATCGACGAGACGCTCGCCCAGTTGGACCGACTCGTTCAGCCGCATCGTCTTCAGATAGTGACGAATGGCCGACCGTGCTTTGCCGGTGCGCACGAAGCCGAGCCACGCGGGGTTCGGCTTCGAGTACGGCGCCGTGATCACCTCGACGATGTCGCCGCTCTTCAGTTCGGTGCGCAGCGGCAACAGCTCATTGTTGATCTTGACGGCGACACATTGATTGCCGAGATCGCTATGGATCGAATAGGCGAAATCGAGCGCCGTGGAGCCGCGCGGCAACGCCATGATCTTGGACTTCGGCGTGAAAACATAGACGGCATCGGGGAACAGGTCGATCTTGACGTGCTCGAGGAACTCGCTCGAATCACCCGCCTCGCTCTGAATGTCGAGCAACGACTTGAGCCACTGGTGCGCGCGCTTTTGCACGTCGTTCAGGTCGGCGCCGCCGTTCTTGTAGAGCCAATGAGCCGCCACGCCGGCTTCGGCGATCTCGTGCATCTTGCGCGTGCGCACCTGGAACTCGATCGGCGCGCCGAACGGCCCCACGAGCGTCGTATGCAGCGACTGGTAGCCGTTGACCTTCGGGATCGCGATGTAGTCTTTGAACTTGCCGGGCACGGGCTTATACAGCGCATGCAGCACGCCGATACACGTATAGCATTCCAGCGCGCTGCCGACCACCACGCGAAAGCCGTACACGTCGAGCACCTGCGAGAACGAAAGCTGCTTGTCCCGCATCTTCTTGTAGATGCTGAAGATCGTCTTCTCGCGGCCGGTCACCTCCGCCTCGATGTGCGCGTCGGCAATCGCGCGCTGCACCGATTCGAGGATCTTGCCGACCACCTCCCGCCGATTGCCGCGCGCGGCCTTGACCGCCTTTTCGAGCGTCGCGTAGCGGTGGGGGTTGAAGTTCGCGAAGCTCAGGTCCTGCAGCTCGCGGTACGTGTTGTTCAGGCCCAGACGGTGCGCGATGGGCGCGTAGATGTCCAGCGTCTCGCGCGCGACGCGACGGCGCTTTTCCGACGGCACGGCGCCGAGGGTGCGCATGTTGTGCAACCGGTCGGCGAGCTTGACGAGAATGACGCGCACGTCGCGCGCCATGGCGAGCAGCATCTTGCGGAAATTCTCCGCCTGCGCTTCCTCGCGATTGCGAAACTCCATCTTGTCGAGTTTCGACAAGCCGTCGACCAACTCGGCCACTTTCGGACCGAACCGCTCGGCCAACTCCGTCTTGGTGACGCCCTGGTCTTCCATGACGTCGTGCAGGAGCGCGGCCATGATCGACTGCGCGTCGAGCTTCCAGCCCGCGCATGTTTCGGCGACGGCGACCGGGTGCGTGATGTAGGGCTCGCCACTGTGGCGATACTGCCCCAGATGCGCTTCGTCGCCGAAGTGAAACGCCGCCTTGACCTCTTTGATTTCCTCGGGGCTCAGGTAGCCGGCAAGCATCGACGTGAGTTTCGCGATGGAAACGACGTCGTGTCGACGGGGTTGTTCCGGGGTGGCGGTCGGCCCGAATAGATGGCGAAACGACTGTTCGAGAACGGCGTCGATGTACTTGCGCGCCGGACCCGGCGCTTCGACGTCCTGCTCGTGCTCGAGGTGCACGGCATCGGTGGCGGTGGAGGCGGACGATGGGGTAGCGCTCATTTTCGCCTCCGTATGGATCGCTATGCGGGCTATGCGCGAACTGGCATGGCAGCGACAGCGCTAGGCGCATGATGCGCCTAGCGCGCCGTACGTGTTAGACGGGGACCTTCTTCAGCATCTCGAGACCGATCATGCCGGCCGCGATTTCGCGCAGGGCTACAACGGTAGGCTTGTCGCGGCTCTCGATCTTCGGCGTGTGACCTTGCGCGAGTTGTCGCGCACGATACGTCGCGGCGAGCGCCAGGTCGAAACGATTCGGGATTTGCTTCAGGCAGTCTTCGACGGTAATGCGGGCCATGTTTCGAAATTCCTTCTCAATATGTTGCTCATTCTACCTTATGTGCGCAACCACTCGCCTTCACTCGGCGTGCGGCAAGTGAATGCCGAGTTCGACGAAAAGATCGGTATGGCGCGCGTATTGCGAAGCAAAGCGCAAACGCGTCGCGTCGACGACGCACTGCAGTTCGGACAGCGCGCGGTCGAAGTGCTCGTTGATGATGACGTACTCCGATTCCGGCGCGTGCGAGATCTCGCTGCCGGCAGCGAGCAGCCGCCTCGTGATGACGTTCGGCTCGTCTTGGCCGCGCTTTTTCAGGCGCTCTTCGAGCGCCGACAACGACGGCGGCAGAATGAAAACCTCCACCGCATTGCGGAATTGCTTCTTCACCTGCTGTGCGCCCTGCCAGTCGATTTCGAGCAGCACGTCGTGGCCGTTCTTCATCTGCTCTTCGATCCACAGACGCGAGGTGGCGTAGTAGTTGCCGTGCACTTCCGCGCTTTCGAGAAATTCGCCACGATCGTGGCGCGCAAGGAAATCGTCGACCGTCGTGAAATGATAATGCTGCCCGTCCTGCTCGCCCGGGCGCGGCTTGCGCGTCGTGTACGAAATCGACAGGCGAATCGCCGGATCGCGCGCGAGCAGCGCATTCACGAGCGTCGATTTACCGGCGCCCGAGGGCGCGACCACCATGAACAGATTGCCGGGATAAGCGCCGGCGTACGGATTGCGCTGCGCTTGGCGCGCCGGGTTCGATTCGTGCGTAAGCTCGGTCATGATCGCTTTCACTCCAGATTCTGCACTTGCTCGCGCATTTGCTCGATGAGCAGCTTGAGCGTCATCGATGCGTCGGCCAGTTCCTTGGCCGCCGCTTTCGAGCCCAGCGTATTCGCTTCGCGATTGAGTTCCTGCATCATGAAGTCGAGGCGCTTGCCGACCTTGCCGCCCTTTTCGATCACGTGCCGCGTTTCGTGCAGATGCGCGGACAGACGCGACAGCTCTTCGGCGATGTCGATGCGAATGCCGTACATCGTCACCTCTTGCCGAATGCGTTCGGCGATCTCCTCGCGCGAAACGATGGTCGCCGCGGCGTCGGGGGCTGCGAGACCCAGTGCTTCTTGCAAACGCTCGACGATTTTTTGCTGATGCTTGGCGATCAACTCCGGCACGAGGGGCGTGATGCGCGAGACGATCGCTTCCATCTCCGTTACGTTGCCAAGCAGCATGGCTGCGAGTTGCGCGCCCTCGCGCGCGCGCACTTCCACGAGCTCGGCGATCGCCTGCTTGCCGCAGGCGAGCACGGCATCGCGCAGCGTTTCGGGCGCGACGCTCGTTTCGGCGAGCACGCCGGGCCAGCGCAGGATTTCCCCCGTGCGCATGCGTTCGCTGTCGGGAAACGCATCGAGCACAGCGCGCTCGAGCGCGGCCAATTGCGCCAACGCGTTCCGGTCGAGCGAGCCCACCGAGGCCGTCTGCTCGCTGCGCTGGAAGTTCACGCGAATGTCGACCTTGCCGCGCGAGAGCTTCGTCATCAACATTTCGCGCAGCGTCGGCTCGCACGTGCGCGCTTCTTCCGGCATACGAAAGTTCAGGTCCAAGAAACGCGAATTCACGGTACGCAGTTCGACCGATACGCTCATGGCTCCGGTGCCGCCAGCGGCCGCGAGTTCGCGCGTCGCGCTCGCGTAGCCTGTCATGCTGTAAATCATCGTCCGTCTCGCGATGGGGGCCGTCGCCGGCCGGTTGTTCGAGCCGCTTCGCGCGTCGACCCGGCGCGAAAGCGTTGAACGCGCATTATCCCATTTTTGCCGAATGCCCCCGCTACGAGCGCGCCGGGGCGGCATGGGACATGCAATGCGTCCGGAGCGGTAAAATTGCGGTTTCTCCTCTTTGCTTGCGGCTGCGCCGCCTCCCACCCCGACCATGACCGATACCGCCCAACGCCCGAGCGGCCGCGCCGCCGATGCACTGCGCGACGTGCGCATCACGCGCCACTACACGAAGCATGCCGAAGGCTCGGTGCTCGTCGAGTTTGGCGATACGAAAGTGATCTGCACCGCGAGCACCGTCGAGCGCGTCCCCGAATTTCTGCGCGAGCGCAATCAGGGCTGGCTCACGGCCGAATACGGCATGCTGCCGCGCGCCACGCACACGCGCAGCGATCGCGAGGCGGCCCGCGGCAAACAAACGGGACGCACGCAGGAAATCCAGCGGCTCATCGGGCGTGCGCTGCGCGCCGTGTTCGATCTGGAACGGCTCGGGCCGCGCACGTTGCACATCGACTGCGACGTGATTCAAGCCGATGGCGGCACGCGCACGGCCAGCATCACCGGCGCGTTCGTCGCGGCGCACGATGCGGTCTCGAAGCTGATCGCGGCCGGCCGCATCGCGAAGTCGCCGATCACCGACTACGTGGCGGCCATCTCGGTCGGCGTCTACGAAGGCGTGCCCGTGCTCGATCTCGACTATGACGAGGATTCGCGCTGCGATACCGACATGAACGTCGTGATGACGGGCGCAGGCGGCTTCGTCGAAGTGCAAGGCACGGCCGAAGGCGCGCCGTTCTCTCGCCACGAAATGAACGCGCTGCTCGATCTCGCGCAACAAGGCATCAGCTCGCTCGTGCGCATGCAAAAAGCGGCGCTGGAGACGAACGATGAGTGAGCCGGGCGACACGCAACGAGGCACGGCCGGCGCCGCGAGCGAGCTCGACCATGCTTCGAGCGCGGCGCCTCTTGCGCGCGTCGTCGTCGCTTCGAACAACGCGGGCAAGCTGCGCGAATTTTCCGCCATGCTCGGCGCAGCAGGCATTGCGCTCGTTGCGCAAGGCGAGCTAGGCGTGCCCGAAGCCGAGGAACCGCACGCCACCTTCGTCGAGAATGCCTTGGCCAAAGCCCGTCACGCGGCGCGCTTGACGGGGCTGCCGGCGCTGGCCGACGATTCCGGGCTATGCATGCGGGCATTGAACGGCGAGCCCGGCGTCTATTCGGCCCGCTATGCACAGCGCGCGGGCGGCGAAAAGAGCGATGCCGCCAACAATGCCTACCTCGTCGCTCGCCTGCAAGGCGTAGCCGACCGGCGCGGCTATTACTACTGCGTCCTCGTGCTGGTGCGGCACGCCGAGGACCCCGAGCCGCTCATCGCCGAAGGCCGCTGGCACGGCGAGCTCATCGATGCGCCGCGCGGCGAACATGGGTTCGGGTACGACCCGCACTTCTACCTGCCCGAGCTGAAAGCCACGGCCGCGCAACTCGACCCGTCGCTCAAGAATGCCCGCAGCCACCGCGCCATCGCACTGCGCGCGCTGCTCACGTTGTTGAAGGAGGCGCGATGATCGGCACCCGTTCGGGCGTGATCCAAGCGTTCACCGCGCCGGGCGCCATCCGGCTCACATCGCTGCCGCCGCTTGCGCTCTACGTCCACTTCCCTTGGTGCGTTCGCAAGTGCCCTTACTGCGACTTCAACTCGCACGAATGGAAAGGCGAGCGCTTCCCCGAAGACGACTATCTCGACGCACTGCGCGCCGACCTGGAGCAAGCGCTCCCGCTCGTTTGGGGGCGGCAGGTGCATACCGTCTTCATCGGTGGCGGCACGCCCAGCCTGCTCTCGGCGCGCGGGCTCGACCGCTTGCTGTCGGACGTGCGTGCGCTGCTGCCGCTGGACGCCGACGCGGAAATCACGATGGAGGCCAACCCGGGCACCTTCGAAGCCGAGAAGTTCGCCCAGTTTCGCGCGAGCGGCGTGAACCGGCTGTCGGTGGGAATTCAAAGCTTCAACGAAGCGCATCTGAGCGCACTGGGGCGGATTCACAACGGTGGCGATGCGCGTCGCGCCGTCGAGATCGCGGCGCGTCATTTCGATAACTTCAACCTCGATCTGATGTTCGCGCTGCCGCGGCAAACATTGGACGAATGCCGCGCGGATATCGAGACGGCGCTCTCGTTCGCCCCGCCGCATCTGTCGCTCTACCACTTGACGCTCGAACCCAACACGCTATTTGCGAAGTTCCCGCCGGCGTTGCCCGACGACGATGCTTCGGCCGATATGCAGGAGTGGATTCACGAGCGTACGGCCGCGGCCGGCTATGAACGCTACGAGGTATCGGCCTACGCGAAGCCGCATCATCAGTGCAAGCACAATCTGAACTATTGGCGCTACGGCGATTACCTCGGCATCGGCGCCGGCGCGCATACCAAGCTCTCGTTCGCACACCGTATCGTGCGGCAGGCGCGCTATAAGCACCCCGCCACGTTCATCGAGCAGGCGCGCGCGGGAGCCCCGGTGCAAGAAGAGCACGAAGTGTCCGCACGCGACCTGCCGTTCGAATTCATGCTGAATGCGCTGCGGCTCGTCGAGGGCTTTCCCGTGCATCGCTTCGTCGAGCGCACGGGCATGCCTATGACTTCGATCGAGCCCGCGCTGCAGGAAGCCGAGCGGCGTGGATTGATCGAGCGCACCTACGAAAAGATCGCGCCGACGCCGCTTGGGCAGCGTTTCTTGAACGACTTGCAGGCGCTTTTCTTGAGCGAAAGAGAGGACTGAGCAGCGCAACGATCGGCCCGGGGCGCTGACGCCGCGCCGTTTCGGGTTACAATCGCGCCTCTCGGAGGGCTGGCAGAGCGGTTGAATGCACCGGTCTTGAAAACCGGCAAGGCTTCACGGCCTTCGTGGGTTCGAATCCCACGCCCTCCGCCATTCCCGATATCCCATTGGCCTTTGCCCGCGCTTCCCGGTACGTTCGTTGCGCCGTTCCTTCCGAAACCCGTCCATTCAGCCCTTCGCCGCTAACCCGCGAAAGGGTCCGACTTCGGATAAACGAGCATGCCGACCGACCCGAACGCCGCTGCGATAACGCTGACCGAAACGATGCCGCGCGAATGGGTCGATCGCAGACCGCCCGAGCTTTTTTGAACGAATCCGCCCCCACGCACGCTCGCGGTCACTGCCCCCGCCGCTGCTGCACCTTCGCGAGCAACGCCAGCGCAAGCTGCAACTGCTCGGCGCCAGCCTGTGCGTTATTGGCCGCGAAGGCTTTCACGTCGGCGTCCTCTCCTGCTTGCGCCTCACTTTCGTATAAGCCGTTGCCCATGCGGTGAATATTCATCTGCGCAAGCAGATACTCGCGGTCGAACATGGCGCCGCTCAGGTGTGTCAACTCTTCGTATAGCGTTCGATCGGCGGGCTCCATCGCGTTGATGAGCTTCACGTGCTTGCTGTCCGCCAATCGACTCAGGGCTTCATTGATCCGGCTATGCCGCTGTGCGAGGCGACGGCCATACGCTTTGACCGCCGGATCCCCCGCTTGACGCTCGGCGAGTTGCGCCATGTCGAGCTGTGCGGTCCCCATGCTCGCGGCCGTCAGCATGAATTGCTGATCGACCGGCGTCACTTCGGCACTCGCTTGCAGGAACGAGCAACCGGTGGCGATCGACGCGGCAAGGCAGGCTACGACGATTGCGAAACGCATGGTCGGTGTGAACACGGTTGGCCTCCTCCCCTGATTGGCACGTGCGAGCCGCACGATGGTCTTCGCAGCCCGATGGCGGCTTCTCCCGGAGATGCATACAAAGTGCCCGGGACATCCGCCTGTTACGGCGCGCGGCTTCAAGATCACTTCGGCAAAGTCACGCACCGCAATGGGCGAACGATTCTCGCTACGTAGCACCCGTCCTATGCGCTGCGCGCTCCGGACCCGGAAACGCGCGAGCGCGCGTACGCCGACATCGCGCGCACGCTCGCACAGGCAAAACGGCTCGCGCACGCTCCGAGTCCGAAAGCGGCGGGCTCACGTGCGACGCATGCATCTGGAACCGACGCCGTCTGAATCTTCGCCGCTTCTCACCCTCGCGGGCCGGACACGAGCGACTATCGTCGTCCGCGCTTTTCTCTCGACCGAAACGACCGCAAGCGGGTACCCGCGCGTCGCAAGCGCGGCGGTCATTCACTTGGAGGGCAGCAAGATGACGAATCCCATCGTCCGCGTCACGAATCTTTCGACCCAAGAGGTATGCATCGAACATGATCCCAATTGGGACGATCAAATATTGACGATCGACGGCGCGCGTACGCATCGCACGCTGTGCCTCTCACCCGGCGTCGACGCGACCGTCAGCATCGATGCGAACAGCGATATGTCAGCCGATCCGAATTTGATGGGCGTGATTTTCTCCGACGGCAAGGACATTACCTATGGCAACGCCGGCGGATATCAAACGACGATCGGCCACGATGCCGACTCCGGTCTGCTAGCCGTGACGGACGAATACAAGCTGCGCTCGCCGTCCATCCAATATTCGCTCGGCAACCAAACGCAATGGTCGATGGACATGACGTTCGTGAACATTTGACACGCCGCGTCGGCCTGCGATGACCGGGGCGACGCCACGCGGTGCGGGCATCGAATTCCGACATTAGGCAGAACATTTGCTCATAGAGGTCGCATAAGGCATCGCTTCACGGAGGCGTTATGCGAAATCGTCTATCGATGGCCATGCTGCTGTACTCGCTCGCGAGCATGGCTTTTTCTCCGCTTGCCTGCGCCCAGACAACCGCGGCGGCCGCCGCCAGCGCCGTGCCGGGCTACCTCGCGCAAATGGACGGGTCGCCTCAGCGGCAAGCAGCCATCGCCGGTTTGGCCGCGCTTGCCGAGCGCTTGCCCACTTCCACGCAGCCAATTCGCGAGAATCGCATCTTCGATGTCGACGACTATCGCGCATTACGTGACGCGACGGTCGGCAATGGATTCGAGATGTACCTCGTCGATGCCGGCGCTTTGATGGCGGGCCAGTCCGTCGAACAGAGCCTTTACGGCAGCGGCGAATGGCGCTTCATCGTCATGCACGGCGGCAAAGGCGTCGGCCTCGTCACGGTGGCCCAAATGAACGGGCAATGGAAAATGGTGCAGGCCGGGGCAAGTGAATTGGCCCGTGAACTCGTTGCCGTCGCGCAACGCTATGACACGCGAGCACCGCGGCCTATGCTGCGATTCATTCGATGCCAGCCGGCCGTAGCGGACGTCATCGAGGTTTCGGCGCAAGGCGCCGCGCCATCCGCGTCCAGCATCAACTCGTTCTATGTGCTGCTTACCGCCGCGCGCTCCAAGCCGACAACTTCGGCCGAAACGGCGGCCACCCCTTCCCTACCTACCCTTTCCGATGCGGAACTGGGGGACGCGCTTCGACACCGCTTGCAATGGGGCTTGCGCGATCCGAGATTCATGCATTGAAGGAGTTCGCCGTGGACACTGAACTCGGCTCTCGGCTGCTGTGCGGCCTCGTCGTCGCGGCGGCATGCTCACCGGCCCTCGCGGGCGCGCGGCAACTCGACGTTCCCCATATCACCCAGGCACACAGCGAATGGTGCTGGGCCGCCGATTCGAAAGCGGTGCTCGCCTATCGCGGCGTCCCGAGCCGCCAATGCGCGATCGAAAATTGGGTCGACTCGATCGGGTACGCGTGTCGAAGTGCGCCGTTCGACTGGAATGCTCCCGCCAACTCGCCCAATACGATCGCGGGTACCACGGGCATCAGCGGAATTCTTTGGTCGCTGGGCCGCCGCGACTCGCGCTATGTCGGCGCGCCGCTTTCTTACCAAGCAGTCGGCGCCGCGATCGACCGCGGCAATCCCGTCGTCATCTTATGGACCTGGCCAGGAGGCGGAGGGCACTTCGTCGTCATCGACGGCTACGACGATGAGCAGCACGCACTCTATTTCATGAACCCATGGCCCGGCGAAGGCCCCGGGTACGGCGATTACGAGTGGATGCGCTACGGCTCCGGCAACATGGGTACGCACTGGTGGGCCGAATCGCTCGTCGTCTATTGAACCGAAGCGACCCGTCGCCATTGCATCGATACGATGACGGACGAACCCTCACCCGCGTTTCAGCAGCCGTTGAAGATAGGCCGGCATGCCACCCGCCCCACAAGCCCGCGCCGTGCGCCGACGCACGATGGCCGCGCAAATCCGGATGCGCACGCGCACGCCATTGACTACGCTTAAGGCACATTGCTTTTGCGCGAGCCAAGCGCTCCATTACCGTCATGAAACTCGATCTCGTGCGCCGTCCCGCATCGTGCGCCTGCGGGCTTACGCGCTTCGTGCTGCTAGGCACGATGCTGATCACGGCGGCTTGCACGATCACTCCGCCCTCGCGTCCTCCCGCAGCGTCGTTGCCCCCTCCCGCCGCGGTCAATAGCGCGACGCTCGATCAGTATCGGGATGCAATCGCTCGCAGAATCGCCGAACGCAACCCGTCCTATCTCGAGCGACGCGCGCCGCAAGCGATGCTGCGCTCGCTCGTCGTCGTCGCCTTCACCGTGAATCGCAACGGCGAAGTCTTGCGCTCGTCCATCTACCGAACGAATGGCGATGACGAAGCGGAAGCGACGGCGCTGGCCGCGTTGCGCCGGGCCTCGCCTTTGCCGGCGCCGCCGGCCAAGCTGCTGAACCGGGTCGGCCAGCTCGAAATCATGGAAGACTGGCTCTTCAACGACGACGGCAAATTCCAGTTGCGCGAACTCGCGCCGCCGCAAGCGCTGACGTTCGATTGACGGCGCCCGGCGCTCAGGCTTGCGTTGGCGCGCGCCGCGCCTCCTCGCTATAATTTTTCCCACCGCGCTGCCGGAACTCCGGCCATGCTCGCGGCGTGCCGCCTACCCGGCGGCGCGCCTGCCGGCCCGACGTTGCCGTTCCCCCATGGACGCGCCAAGCTGTCCCATTGCATTTGACGTTTAGCTCGTTTTCTCGTTTTTCTCGTCGTTTACGCCCGCGTGCTTTCCTGCTCGCCGGCGCGCCTCGGCGCACAGCTCGCACATCTTCGCCGAATTTCGCTGCACCGACGCGCTCGCGCGTGGTGCCGCCTTACGCCACCAGGAGACCTTTCATGTCCGTTTCGCCGTCTTCGCCCTCCGTGACAACCGCGCCGAGCGCGGCGAGCGCGCCAGGGCGATCACGCATCGTTTTCGCCAGCTTCATCGGCACAGCGATCGAGTTCTACGACTTCTATGTCTACGCCACCGCCGCGGCGCTCGTGATCGGCCCCGTGTTCTTTCCCCATGGGTCGGCGATGGCGCAGGCGCTCTCGGCTTTCGTCACGTTCGGCATAGCGTTCGTGGCGCGTCCGATCGGCTCGTTCCTGTTCGGCCACTTCGGCGATCGCATCGGCCGCAAATCGACGCTCGTCGCGTCGCTGCTCGTCATGGGGCTATCCACGACGTTGATCGGTTTCCTGCCCGGCTACGACGCAATCGGCTCGCTCGCGCCGATCCTGCTGTGCATCCTGCGTTTCGGCCAAGGTATCGGGCTTGGCGGAGAATGGGGCGGCGCCGCCCTGCTGGCCACGGAGAATGCGCCCGCAGGGCGGCGCGGATGGTTCGGCATGTTCCCCCAGCTCGGCCCGTCGGTCGGCTTCCTGGCATCGAACGGTCTATTCTTCACGCTCGCGCTGACGCTCTCGGACGCACAGTTTCGCGCTTGGGGCTGGCGAGTGCCGTTCATTTCCAGCGCGGTGCTGGTCGTGCTCGGCCTGTACGTACGCTTGAAGATCGCCGAAACGCCTGCCTTTCGCGCCGCAATCGAGCGGGCCGAGCGCGTGCGCGTCCCGCTCGTGTCGCTGTTCGCGCACCATAGCCGCGCGACGCTCGCGGGCGCGTTTGCAATGGTGGTTTGCTATACGTTGTTCTACATCTCGACCGTCTTCACGCTTTCTTACGGCGTGTCGACGCTGCACATCCCCCGGCAAACGTTCCTTGGCATGCTGTGCTTCGCCGTGCTGTTCATGGCGCTCGCCACGCCGCTCGCGGCCTGGGCAAGCGACCGCTTCGGCCGGCGGCCCGTGCTGATGGCGGGCATCGCCGCCGCGATCGCCTCGGGCTTCACCATGGCGCCCCTCGTCGGCAGCGGCTCGCCCGTGCTCGTCACGGTGTTTCTGACGCTCGAGCTTTTTCTGATGGGCGTCACCTTCGCGCCAATGGGGGCATTGCTCCCCGAGCTGTTTCCGACCGCCGTGCGCTACACGGGCGCCGGCGTCGCCTACAACCTGGGCGGCATTCTGGGCGCATCGGTTGCGCCCTACATCGCGCAGATGCTGGCCACGCGCGGCGGCCTGGGATGGGTGGGCGGCTATGTTTCGGTCGCTGCGGCCGTCAGTCTAGTGGCCGTGTTCGCCATGCGTGAAACGAAGGACGTTCGGTTGTCGTGAGCGGCGGCTCGCTCGTGCGCGGCCATCACCGCTCGCGCCGTGCGGGCGGCGGCACACTCGATGTCACGCGCACCGGCCGCGCCGCCGGCGCCATGCGCGGCGCAGCGGCCCCGGCGCGTCGATACGCCTGCGCCAAGCGCGCGAGCAGTAGCAGCGCCGCCACGGCGGCGATATCGCTCGTCAACCGCGCCAACCCGTTCGCTTCGGCATGCAGTAACCGCACGAGCGTATCGGCCACGATGGAAACGAGCGTGCCGCCGACGAAACAGACGAGCCCCTGACGCCCCACCGCCACGACCGCAGGCAGCCGTTCGGCCGCCGTGCGCAGCCAACCCGCGCGAGCCGCCTGCGCGCACAGCCAAGCAAGCGCTAGGAAACTGACCACCCGCACGCTGGCAAGGTTCTGCTTCATAAAGCCCGGCGACGGATGCGTGTCGATGCATACTTTGACGAAGGCGAACGCCAGCGCGATGGCCACCGCCGCCCCCGTCAAAAGTTGACCAGCCGTCGACGTCTGCATGCGCAGCGGCACCGGATAGAGTCGACACAGCAGGCCCAGCATAAACAGCAGTTGCCAAGCAAACGGATTGAACGGCCACTCGCCGACACCAGGCAACCCGGCGGCGAGCCACGGCGCCGCCAGCCACATCGTCAAACTCAGCGCGAATGAAGCGACGGGCATGCGCCGCGCAAGCGGAATCGCGAACGAAATGCTCAACGCAAACAGCAGGTACATCGGCAACACGGCCGACAAAAACGGCTGTTGCCGCAGCGTCGCGACGTCGATCAGCGCTTGCGCGGGCCGATGCGCAAACATGGGCCAACCGGACTCGCCGACGAGCGGAGAAGCGATGGGCAAAGCGGCGACGATCGCACCGCACGCGATCATCAATGCCGCGGTGAGCAAATAGGCACGATAGATTTCCCACGCCCGCCTTGCAAACCGCCGGCGCGCGGCCGCTTCGCCGTGACGCGCCGCGATGCTCGTATAGCCCGCGGCCGAGGCGTAGCCGCCGAGGAAAACGAACACCTCTGCCGCATCGCAATAGGCATAGTTGTGCAGCATCGCGCGCGCCAGCACGCTCACCGAAATATGATCGATGGCGATGACGATCAGCGCGATACCGCGCAGCAAATCGACTTCGATCGAGCGTCCAGGGGACGATGACATCGACAACGCTCCTTTTCTCCGGCCCTCGGGCGCGACTGCGCCACGCATCGGCACTCGCCGCTTGGGTCACGTCGATCGAGAAAAATTCCCCGGATTCGGGCATTTCATTTCATGGCGAACGCCGCGACGCGCGCGGCGCCAGTCATCCCGGCCGCTCAGCTATCCGGAGTTTTCCCGGCTTGCCGGCAAAGTGCGCCAGCCTATACTTTTTAACGCACACAAATAAGGCGCTTTTCTGCACAATCGGCGCCGGGAGACGACGATGAACATTCATATCCACAACGCCGACATCGTGGCCATCCTCGCCCTAGCCCTGCTAGGGTCCCTCTTGCTTGCCATGCGCTTTCGCCCGAAGACCTGGCTCGCCATCCTCGTTGAAGCCGTCGCGGCGAACGCGGCGGCGTTCGCCGCCGTCCTGGCCGTGGAAGCGCTGCTGGCCTAAGACCTCGCACTCGGCGAGGGCCGGGTCCTCGGCCCTCGCCGCGCGCGCCTATCGCTCGTAGTAATAGTCATGATGGTGGTGATAGCCGCCGTAATAACCGTAGTAACCGGGCGCCGGCGCAATCACGCACCCTCCGAGCAGCAACGCAACCAGCGCGCCTGCCATCAATAGTGCCGTCGTGCGTTTCATTGTCGTTTCCTCATGTCGCTGTCGCTACGTTCGACCGCATGTCGAACGATTGCGATTGAACAGCACGGCGGGCATGGGCAGCGTTGCAATTTGTAAGCACAACGTCCCCCTTATTACACGGGCGGGCCCAAACGGTTGCGTGCGCCGCGCGGCGCGGGCTCCGGGCGAGTTGCCCGGCCATAGCCCGGCAATAGACAGCGACACGTTTAACAAACTCGTAATTTGGCGAAAGCACCCCGCGATGTGGATCGTTTCGGCGGCGCACGCCGGCGGGCCATCGAGGCATAGGCATTGCGCACGTATAATCCTTGCTTTGATTTGCTGACCATCATGGCCCGGACCTCGCTTTTCCATTCCTCCGGCGTCGTCCGGCGCGCCCGGCAGCTCTGGCGCCGGTATGGCGTGTTCTGGCTAGGCGCCATCGCCGTCGGCCTCGTGGCCGTGTTCTACGCGCGGCTCATCGATTGGGGCTACGGCCAATTCCGCGGTGTGCAGCAACACCATGTCTGGCTGCCGCTCGTGGCCACGCCGCTGCTGGCCGCCACTTGCGTCTGGCTCACGCGCCGCTTCTTCCGCGGCGCCGAAGGCAGCGGCATTCCCCAGGTCATCGCCGCACTGCATGAAGGCACGAGCACGCTGGGGCCGCGCACGCTCACGCTCAAGCTCCTGGCCGGCAAAATCCTCGTGTCGCTGCTGGCCATCCTCGGCGGTTTCACGATCGGCCGCGAAGGCCCCACGGTGCAGATCGGGGCCGCGATGATGTACAACTTGCGCCGCTTCTATCCGCGCTCGAACGCACTGATCGAGCGGCAACTCGTGCTCGCGGGCGCTGCCGCCGGTTTGTCGGCCGCCTTCAATACGCCGCTCGCGGGTATCGTATTCGCCATCGAAGAATTGACGCGCAGCTTCGAAGCGCGCGCGAGCGGCGTGTTGATCACGGCCATCATCGTCGCCGGTGTGATCGCGCTCGGGCTCAACGGCAACTACACCTACTTCGGCACGATCGAGATCGGCTCGCACTTTCCCGATCTGCTTGCCGTGGCGGTGCTCCTCACGGCCATCGTGACCGGCGTCGCGGGCGGTATCTTCGGCTGGCTGCTGCTGCATACGTCGCGCTGGCTACCGGCACCGCTCGTGCAGATGCATCGCGAGCGTCCCGTCATGTTCGGCGCGCTTTGCGGACTGGCGATCGCAGTGGTGGGTTTGGTTTCGGGCGGGACGACGTTCGGCAGCGGCTATGCCGAGGCGCGCGGCCTGCTGGACGGGCGCGAGCAACTGTCGCTGCTGTACCCATTCCTGAAGATGGCGTCGATGGTGGGTTCGTACCTGCCGGGCATTCCCGGCGGCATCTTCGCGCCCTCGCTATCGATCGGCGCCGGTTTCGGCAATTTGCTGCATCACATCTTCAGCAGCATGCAGTTGCCCATGCTCATCGCGCTGGCAATGGTGGGCTATCTGGCCGCCGTGACGCAATCGCCGATTACGTCGTTCGTGATCGTAATGGAGATGATCAACGGGCACGCGCTCGTGATCTCGCTGATGGCGACGGCGCTCATCGCCAGCCGCGTTGCACGCCTATTCGCGCCGCCGCTGTACGAAGCGCTGGCGCTTCGCTATATGACGCCGCCAGCTGCGCAGGCGGCCCCGGCCGAGCCGGAAACGACGAAAACGTTGGAGCCGCTGTTCGAAGACGAGCCGGCCGTCAAGCCCGAGAGCGAGTCCCCGGCCGACACGCCACGCGGATAAACACGCCGCCCTCGATGCGGCTCAACGCCGTCGACGGCCGCGCATAACGTTGCAAATGCGGCGCCGCCCCGCTCGGCGCCGTACGGGCCGATGGCGTCAGCGTGCCCAGTGGCCGGGAATCCAAGCCCAATTCGGGCCGCGTCGCGCCCAATGTCCAGGTACCCAGTGATAGCCGATCCGCACACGCTGCCAGTGGCCGGGCACCCATACGTAGCCGCCGCGCTGCCAGCGCCAATGGCCGCGGTCCCACACATAGCCTACGCGCGGCGCGGGCACGACCTCGTAGCGCACGGGCGGCGGCGCATGGGGCGCGACGAGGACGACTTCGTCGGCCGACGCCGGCGCCGACGCCGCCATTGCGAACGTACCGGCCGCGGCCAAGACGAGTTGTGCAACGAGAACGCGTGTGGACGTTTTCATAAGAAGCCTCTGAATGGCGAATAGGGGGACGCCGTACGCAGCGACGACGTTACTCCCATAATGCGCGAGGCGACGATTGCGACGACAACGACCGTATTACCGCAGGGCCGAAAATGCAACCGAATATTTTCGAGCGCGCCGCCACCGGCGACCACGCTCGAAATACAGGGAGATTGAAGGAAGAAGAGAGTTCCGGGGCTAGGCGAGATGCCGCCCCGGTTCAGGCCTGCGGAATTTCGATCTTGACCTCGAGCACCTCGAGATCGTCTTGGCGCTCGAGGCTGACGCGGATGTCGTCGTCGGAAATCTTCACGTACTTCGAAATGACGGCGACCAGCTCGCGCTGCAACGCGGGCAAATAATCGGCCGGCGGATGACCGCCGGCTCGCTCGTGGGCGATGATGAGCTGCAAGCGTTCCTTAGCGACCGCCGCAGATTTCTTCTTTTCGCCGAGCAAGAACGACAAAATCGACATATCGTTCGCCCTCCTTAGCGGGTGCCGAAGAGGCGCTGCAACAGGCCCGGCTTCTGGTAATCGGTGAAACGCAGCTCTTTTTCCTCGCCGAGGAAACGCGAGACGATGTCCTTGTACGCTTCGGCCACATCGGTGCCGTCCATGTGGACCGCGGGCAGACCCTGGTTCGACGCATGCAGCACGGCTTCCGATTCGGGCACGACGCCGATCAGATCGATGCGCAAAATCTCTTGGATGTCCGACAGCGAGAGCATCTCCCCTTCGCTCACGCGCTTGGGGTTGTAACGCGTGATGAGCAGGTGCTCCTTGATCGGATCCTTGCCTTCGATCGCGCGCTTGGTCTTGGACGACAAAATGCCGAGGATGCGATCCGAATCGCGCACCGACGAGACTTCCGGATTGGTCACGACGAGGGCTTCGTCGGCGAAATGCATCGCCAGCAGCGCACCCGATTCGATGCCGGCCGGCGAATCGCACACGATGTAGTCGAACCCCATCTCGGTCAGATCGTTGATGACCTTCTCCACGCCTTCCAGCGTCAGCGCGTCTTTATCGCGCGTTTGCGAGGCCGGCAGGACGAACAGGTTCTCGCACTTCTTGTCCTTGATGAGGGCCTGATTGAGATTGGCCTCGCCCTGGATCACGTTGATGAAATCGTAGACGACGCGGCGCTCGCATCCCATGATCAGATCGAGATTGCGCAGGCCGACGTCGAAGTCGATCACGGCCGTTTTGTGGCCTCGTAGCGCGAGGCCCGACGCGAAGCTCGCGCTCGTGGTGGTTTTGCCCACACCGCCCTTGCCCGAAGTCACCACAACGATTTTTGCCATTTCCCCTTACCCTGTGTTCGTCAAATTTCGTCAGTTGAGTTCGACGCGCACTGAGTGCGGCGCGTCGGCGCGGCTTACCTGCTATGTGAGCCGCAGCGGTTCGATCATGAGTTTTTCGTCCGCAAGCCGGATCTGCACCGACTTGCCGATCACATCGGCCGGCAGCGGATTCTCCGTCGTCCGATAGATGCCGGCGATCGAAATCAGTTCCGGTTCGAGGCACGTGCAGAAGATGCGCGCGTCGTGATTGCCATGCACGCCCGCGAGCGCCCGCCCGCGCAATGGCGCATAAATATGGATATTGCCCTCGGCGATCACCTCGGCCCCGTAGCTCACGAGACCGAGTATGACGAGGTCGCCCTTCGCGTAGATCTGCTGCCCCGAGCGCAACGGCTTGTCGATGATGAGCGTTTGCGACGAAGCCGTTCCACGCGCACTCGGTTCGGCCTCCGGCGTGACCGGCGCAGGTGCGGGCTCGGGCGCCGCCTGCGGCGCCTCCCCTTTGCCCGCCGCGGTGCGCCGCTCGCGCGCCTCGACGAGCGGCAACGCTGCGCTACCGGCCCACTCGCGCTGCGCCTCGAGCGCCACGACACCGATCGGCCGCATGCGCACGCCATCGAGCAAACGCGCGATCTCGGCCACGGGGGCGCGCTCGTGCTCGCCCAGGCGGCGCACGTCGATCGTCACGACCTCGCCCGAGAAAAACTCGGGCGTCGCCTCGAAGCGCCGCGCGAGCTCGCTCTTCAGCGCGTCGAGGTCCGTGGTTTTCACGACGAATTGAAGCGCGTCGACGGAGCCGCTGCGAAGTTCGAAGAATGGCGTTTTGTTCAGCGACATGGGGCTTGCGGCGAAAAATTTTGCGTATTTTACAGGGGTCTGCGCCCCCGGCCAGATTTTTTGCTATGGCGCGGCGATGCCTGGCGCAAGCGCGGCGCCATGACAGGATCGAATGCGAGGCGTGACGTTACGGGTGCTTCACGTGTCGCACGAGCAGCGACTGCCCCTCTTGCGGCGAGCGTGCGATCGGTTGGTGCTCGCCGGTCGGGCCGAAACCCAGCGCTTCGTAAAAGCGCATCGCGTTGCGATTGGCGTCGGCCACCCAAGCGTAGATTTCGTGCGCGCCGCGCTCGGCAAGCCAGTTGCCGGCCGTATTCACGAGCAGTTCGCCGCCGCGCAAGTGGCGCACGGCCGGAGCCACCCAAAGCGCGCAGACGAATGCTTTGCGCTCGGGCGTGTCGTCGAAATAGGCTCCGACGAGCCCGGCGGGATGGCCTTCGGTATACAGAATGAATGACGCGGAAACCTCGGAGGTGGCATGCCGCGCGGCGGCGGCGTCGAACGTCTCTGCTTGTTCGGATAGGGCTTCTTCGAGCGTCTCGTCGAAGGCATCCGGCGCGTCGCGCAAGGCAGCGGCGCGCAACTCGCGCAAGGTGGCGCCCTGATCGGCAGCGATACGGCGAACAGTCAGCGATGAACTCATGAGGCTCCGATTGGCGCGGATGGAACTGGCTTCGTCCGAACGGACGGGCAGTCAAACCGATATTTAAGCGGTACGGGAATGACTCGTCTACCGCCGCGCATTGTGCACAGCACAATAAATTGCGTCGACGATAGGGCGCAGTCTACCGGTTCCGCGCATCGATGTCGGCCGTCGATCGACGTCCGGTCGCTGTGTGCCGTTACGCAACCCGCCTACAGCCAACCCGACTTCTTGAGTTTGCGATAAAGCCAAGCACAGCCGACGAAGGTTAGGCCAAGGGTCAAAGGGTAGCCCCAGGCGAGCTTCAGTTCAGGCATGTTTTGGAAGTTCATGCCGTACAGGCTGAACACGATCGTCGGCACGGCCAACACCGCACCCCAGCCAGCCAATTGCTTGACGATGTCGTTTTGCCGCACGGATACGAGCGCCAAATTCACGTGCATCGCGTTCGTCAGCATTTCGCGCAAATCGTCGGTGGCCGCGATGACGCGATGCGCGTGGTCTTGGATATCGCGCAAATAAGCGCGAAGCTCCTTCGGAATGATGTCCTCGTGAAACCGGATGAGCTGATTGCAGATTTCGTCCATCGGCACCGCGGCGTTTCTGAGTTCGATCAGATTGCGGCGCAATTCGTAGCTTTCCTGAATCACGGCGAGATCGAAATCGGCCTTGAACATGCTGGCCTCGATCCGATCGAATTGGGCGTCGTAGCTATTCATGATGGGCTGGTAATTGTCGACCACGAAATCGAGCACCGAATAGAGCGCAAAGCCAGGGCCTTTCGCGAGCAGATGGGGATTTTGCTCGACCCGCGTGCGCACCTGCGTGTAGCTCGACGATGCCCCGTGCCGCACCGTAACGAGGAAATTGCGTCCCACGAACAAGTGCGTTTCCCCATACTGCACTTCTCCCTCGATGAGCTGCGCCGTCTTCACGACGACGAACAGGGACGAACCGTAGGTCTCGATCTTCGGGCGTTGGTGGGCCTTGAGGGCGTCTTCGATCGCAAGGTCATGCAGTTGGAATTCGTGCTGGATTTTCCGCAGCAAGGGTTCGTCCGGATGATGCAGGCCGACCCAGATCAACGTATCGGGCTCGGCTACGAACTCGCCGATCGCGTCGATCTCGATCTCGCGCACGCGCTTGCCCGCGCGGTAAAGCACGCTGTTGACGACCATATTCATTTTCATTTCTCCGTTGCGTTTCATCCAGGCACGTGTCCTCTCGCCCCTGGCGCCGACCCTGGTGTTCCCCGACGGCTACACGAATAGCGTCACGGTCAAGGAGATCGGCGGCGCGGGCATGGGCGGGATTCGGTTCAAGTTCACGGGTCGAGGATAAGCGATGCGCCGTTCGCGCGCCGGTACGTGCAGGGACTCGTGCTTTGAATTGCGCACGCGAGGCGCCGCGGCGCCTCGCGGCTACGAATGCATGCCCTCAGAGCCGATTGGCCGCGCCCGCCTGCGACAGCAGCGACACGGCAGCCGGATCCGGCATGCCGTCGGCGCCGATCGCCCCGGCTCTCGCCAATGCATCGAGATCGCTATCGACGCCCGCTTGCCCCACCGTGAACGGTGTCGTGAGAAATGACGGCGCGGCCAATGTGACGTTGTAGCGCTGCTGAAGATTGGACACGACCGCCGTTTGCGCGGCCAACACATCGGCCGCGCTTGCCAATGCTTGTTGAAAGCGACCATTGCTCGGCAAATCGGCGACCAAATGGGCAGTGTCCGTACCCAGTTGGGCTGCCAAGTAGTCCAGCATCAAGTCGGTTTCCGGCGTGACGTTGAACGTGCCGCCCGCAAACGCGACCGAATGCAGCGTCGTGCCGCCCGCCGTTGCCGTGATCACGCACGGCAAAACCGCATCGAGCATGATGCGGTAATTGCCGCCGATGTCCGACACGGTAGCGGCCCCACCCGCAGCGCAATCGAAGTGTAGCGTCGCGCTCGCGAGCGCCCGGCCCGTCGCCGCGGTGCCCGAGAGCGAGATCGTTTGCAGGTCGCCGTCGTCGAAACAACCGTCGGACCCAAGGCATACACTTCCACGGCAGGCCGAGAGCGCGGCCAGCGAAGCCAAGCACAACACGCTCGCTGCCGAGCGTAGAAAGTGGGGGCGATGCGCATTCATGGCAGCAGCGGTGAATGGAAAGGAGAGCGGCCGATTTCGCGCCGGTAGGCCGGCGACAACGGACATTCTAGGCGCTGTCCAGCTCGAGCGCCTAGTGCGCCGGTGTGCCTTTCGCCGCATGCGCGAAATAGAGCGCGGAATAGAAAATGGCGGCGCTGCCGGAAGGGCAGCGCCGCCACATATGTTCAACCGAACGCGTTCAACCGAAAGCGGTTGCGATCGTCACTTGGCGGTGGGCATTGCGAACTCCGCACCCTTTTCGATGCTTTCAGGCCAGCGCTGCATGATCGACTTTTGCTTCGTATAGAACCGCACGCCTTCTTCGCCATAGACATGCATGTCGCCGAACGCGCTGCGCTTCCAGCCGCCGAAGCCGTGCCATGCCATCGGCACGGGGATGGGCACGTTGATGCCGACCATGCCCACTTCGATGCGCCGCCCGAATTCGCGCGCAATGCTGCCGTCGCGCGTGTAGCAGGCGACGCCATTGCCGAATTCGTGCCGGTTGATCAAGTCGACCGCTTCCGCGAAATCTTTGACGCGCACACACGCGAGCACGGGCCCGAAGATTTCTTCTTTGTAAATGCGCATGTCGGGGGTGACGTGGTCGAACAGCGTGCCGCCCGTGAAAAAGCCGCCCTCTCTTCCGGCCACTTTCAAGCCGCGTCCGTCGACCACGAGCTTCGCGCCTTCCTCGATGCCTACCGCAATGCAGCCCTCGATCCGCTCGAGCGCTTGCCGCGTAACGATCGGCCCCATTTCGGCATCGGGCTCCATGCCGTCCTTGACGACGAGTTTGCGCGCGCGCTCGGCCAAACGCGGAACGATCTTGTCGGCCACGTCGCCCACCAGCACGGCCACGGAGATCGCCATGCAGCGTTCCCCGGCCGAGCCATAGCCCGCGCCGATCAGCCCATCGACGGCTTGATCGAGATCTGCGTCCGGCATCACGACCATATGATTCTTGGCGCCGCCCAAGGCTTGGACTCGCTTGCCGAGGCGCGCCCCGGTCTCGTAGATATAGCTTGCGATGGGTGTGGAGCCGACGAAGCTGATGGCCTTGACGTCCGGATGCTCGAGCAGCGCGTCGACCACCACCTTGTCGCCTTGAACCACGTTGAACACGCCGTCGGGCAAGCCCGCTTCCTTGAGCAGCCGCGCCATGAACAGCGATGCCGACGGATCGCGTTCGCTGGGCTTCAAGACGAACGTATTGCCCGTGGCCAACGCCACCGGGAACATCCAGCACGGCACCATGCAAGGGAAGTTGAACGGCGTGATGCCGGCGACGACGCCAAGCGGCTGACGAATGGTCCAGTTATCCATTCCCGTCGACACTTGGTCCGTAAAATCGCCCTTGAGCAGTTGCGGAACACCGCATGCGAACTCGATGACGTCGATGCCCCGCGACACTTCGCCCTGCGCATCGGAAAATACCTTGCCGTGTTCCGCCGTGATGATCGCCGCCAACTCGTCGCGATGCAGATTCATCAGTTCGAGGAATTTGAGCATCACGCGCGCACGCCGGATGGGAGGCGTATTGCTCCACTTCGAGAATGCCGCCTTGGCGCTCGATACCGCCGTGTCAACGTCGGCGCGTTCGCCGAGCAACAGCCGGCGAGGACTATCGCCGGTCGCGGGATTGAAGATGCGCTGCGTGCGCTCGCCTTCCCCGCGCGCACGCTCGCCGTTGATATAGTGCGTGACGTCGGCGGTATCGTTATAGGGTTGCATCCTTGCTCCTCGATTGGATTTGACGGTGCCTACAGTGTAGGGACCCAATGGCGCCGCGCAAAGACGCCACCGCTGAACTGATTGTTTCCCCTGCCGAACAATAGGCTTATGGACGCTCACGATATCGAAAACCTTTGGATCCATCTGCGCTGGCTGACGGTGCTGGCCGAGCAAGGGTCGTATACGGCCGCGGCGGCCCGTCTGAACGTCAGCAAGGCCGCGATGAGTCAGCGTATCTCCGAGCTGGAGCGCGCAGCGGGCGTGCAGCTCGTCAAGCGCACCACGCGCAGCATCGCCTTCACCGAGGCTGGGCAACGCCTCGTGGAAAGCACGCGCGCACAGTACGATCAGATCGCCTCCGGGTTTTCGACGGTCAGGGAGATGGCGGGCGTGGCGCGGGGGCTGATCCGCGTGACGGCGCCGGTGTCGCTCGCGCGCCAGCAGTTGATCCCGAACATGTCGGCGTTTCTTCACGCGAATCCCGAAATCAAGGTGCAACTCGAGATGTCCGACCGGCTGGTGTCGATCTCGACCGAAGGCTACGATCTCGCCATCCGGCATAGCGAACATGTGCCGGAGACGCACGTTGCGTGGAAGCTGTGCGATACGCATTCGGTCATCGTCGCCACGCGCGCGTATCTCGAGCGCCGGGGGCGGCCGCGCCACCCGTCCGACCTGCAGGCGCATGACTGCCTGTTCTATCCGCGGGCGGCAGGCCGCGGCGTTTGGACGTTCGAGCCCAAGACCGCGCACAAGACGGCCGAAGCACCTATCGTCGTCACTGTCGACGGATGCCTCTCGGCCAACAATAGCGAAGCATTGCGCGATGCTGCAATCGACCACCTCGGTATCGCCCTTCTGCCCGATTTCACGGCGCAGCAAGCCGTGCGCGATGGACGGCTCGAAGTCTTGCTCGACGAATGGCGACCCGTCGGCACGTTTGCAAACCAGCTCTACGTGATTCGTCCTTACGCGCCGCAGGTCTCGCGAGCCGTTACCCTGTTGATTGCCTATCTGCGCGAAACGTTCGAGAAAGGATTCGTCCTTTGATCGCGGCCGTGCGATCGGCGCCTTACTGCGTGGCCTTTTCGCGGCTGAATGCATCCAACTCGCGAATCAGGCTTTGCGCGGCCATCGTCACCAACGCGCCGCCCTTTTCGCGCGATGCGAGCGCCGGATCGGAGCCCATCCGCCCATCGGGAAAGCGCGCGCGGAAGTCGAGCGCTTCGCGAACCGGCCCGGACGGTGCGATTCGCGGGGCATAGCTGGCCGTCTTGATGGTTTCGGGAAGCGCCCACTGCGTAATGGCGATCTCCGATGGCGTTGCATGCGAGCCGTGCCCCTCGGGAAACTGTTCGCGCGCGAGCTCGCCGACGCCTTCGAGATCCCACCAATTGCGCAGCTTCAATGCAAACCCGAGGCGGCGCTGGGCGAAACTCGCCTCGGCGTAAATTTCGGAAAACGCCGCTTCGATCGAGGCGATGTTGCCGCCATGGCCGTTCAAAAACAAGATTTTCTCGAAGCCGTGAACCGCCAACGAGCGCACCCAATCGCCGAGCGCCGCAATGAACGTTGATGGGCGCAGCGAGATCGTTCCCGCGAAACCCAAATGGTGTTGCGCCATGCCGATGTTGAAGGTCGGTGCGACGAGAATGTCCGCACTTCGATGCGCCTCGCACGCGATGATTTCCGGGCAGAGCCAATCGGTGCCGAGCAAGCCGGTCGGGCCATGCTGTTCGTTGGAGCCGATCGGCACGACGATCGAGCGGCTGCGTTGCAGGTATTGCTCGATTTCGGCCCACGTCGATAGATGTAAAAGCATTTCGTTCTCTCTCTCTTCGCCGCACGCTGTCTGCAAGCGGCGCATTGGGTTATCCAAGGATTCGGCCAAACATCTGGCAAGTGCCCGCACCGGGCCCGGGTTTCGCTCCCAAAGCGACGCCGGCCGGCTGCCGCCTCTCGCCGGATGCCGCCCGGCGCGTGCGGCATCGCTAACCGCCTCGCGCCTCGCGCAGCGCGCCGTCCCGCTCAAGCGCTCGACTACGATTTTCCGGACTACTAGACCGCAGTTGCATTGTGTACGATCTCCGATGCAGGGGCCACGGGCCGAACGCGCGGTGCCACCGAAGACTCGCTCGCCGGATCGGCGCCGGTCTGTCCACCGTCGCCGTTTCGCACATCTGCCCAGATCACAGCAACATGAAATCCCTCCCAGGTAGAACTCAGCCTCCCGCCAACATCGCCGGCGCCGCCGATCCCGCACCCAAAGACGCCAAACGTTCGCCCGCCGGCACGCATCGAGGTCCCGATCTCGCTCGATCCCAAGGGCTAGGCGGCGATCTGCAGAGCCTGCTGCTGCTTTCGCAAAATGGCGGCACACGGGTACCCCAGCGGAGTCCGCGGGCCCCTCGCTCACGCGAGCGGAGATCCTGTCTGAGAGATGTGCGATTCGTGAGTTCCTCCGAGGTCTCGCCTATTGCCGACGAAGACGCACGTAGCGCCGCGCTGCGCGATCTGTTTGCCGAAGCGGCGGCAGCGTCCAACGTAAGCGAACTTTCGAGCATTGTCGACGAAGTTCGAGTGATCGAGGGACGCAGCACCTTCTATGTCACTCCCGATGGCCGTCGGATCATTGCCATCAGCGCGGCCTTGCACGCGCACGGCCCGGAAGAAGCACGACTGACGGAAGCTATCCACGAAATTGCGCATGCTCAACTCCATGACAGACACTCGCGTCTGCATGGCCAGGATTACGTGGACAACTATTCCGTCAACGAGCGCACCACCCTGCGAATTGCCCGAATCAGATCGAAGATGCATCTCGGGCTGAAGCGCGGCTTGAGCGAAAGTGAAATTCTTCAGTCGCTCGAACATGACGACGATCACGAACAACGGCTAGCGATTGCGGACAATCGAGAATCGAGCGCGCCGACGCGCACGCCCGGGATCAGCCGGCAATGGTTCAGCGAACCGATCGATCCATCTGAGAATGACACGTCGGCGAGCCAGTTCGATCGGGAGGCGTTACTGAGCAACAAAGACGTATCGCGGCAACTCGGTGCCATATTCACTCGCCTATGCGTTTCGTTTGCAGCGAAACTGGAAGCGGTTCGATCGAATCGAACAAGCGAGGAGAACCCGTACGCTCCGTTCGATCTAAAAAAGGCGCTGAGACTCTCATACAGCGAAGGGTTGCTGGACGAAAGTCGTTCCCCTCTAGATGTGATCCCCGAATCGGTGACCGGCGACGATCTGAGGCACGCGTTGCGATATATCGAGGAGATTCGCACTCAATTCGAGTCGCGCGAGCCGGAAGGTCCCGCCGCGATTCTACCGAGGAAGGTCGTCGACACCGCCTATCTCCCGATGCCCGAAAGCTCCAATTCTATTGCCACGACCGGCCTTCAGGCCATTCCCGTCGGAGAATACGGAGACGAATTCACGCTGGACGTGATCCGGGCAGCAACAATATTGAAAAACGCTGCAACGACACTGATAAAAGACGAAACCATCGAGGTTGACCGTCAACGCTCGAGCATCATCCGCAAGACAGATCTCGAATCGTCCCTTCCCATATTTCTGGATGGCATCGACTCCATCGCGGATGCGCTGGTACATGCGCTGACGATAAGGAATGGCGGGCCGGACGACGCGGCGCAAGCGCTGCGACTGGTCGTCGAGCACCAAATTCCGGAAGAACTGTCCCTCCGGATGGGATTCGGGCTAATTGCGCCCACGCGGCGCAGAAACCAGGTCTTGAAAGACATCGTCGTCTGGGCGGACGGCAAGCCTCGCGTCAACCCCGATCTGAAACCGTTGATTCGACATCAGAACAATGAGCTAACGGCAACACAGATACATAGCGTGCCCATCACGGGTCAGGGATGCCCGGTAGCTTACGTCGACAGGCACGCAAGCGATGCCGATCGACCGAGCGGTGTGCAAATGTTGAGCGAGATTTTTCTCGGCGTGGTCGAGGATCTTGCGCAGCGGCGGGCATCGGGAACGCTGATTCCCATTACGGACATCGGTGCGCAGACGAAACCGTCCGGTAGCCGCTACAGCCTCATTTCAGAGGGCGTGACACTAGATCGACTCATAAGAGACTACGGTTCATTCAGATATTCGAACGGCCTCCTGCGAGAGCGCGCAGAAGAAAACGTTCGTGCCCTACGTGATGCGTTGAATGCACCGCCGGATGGGCCGATGCACGAGCTGCGAGCACAGCTTTCGCAAGCCTTGCAAGACGACGATCTCGCGAGAACGGAGGAGCGGATCATCCTGATCGCCGGCGACCTCCGAAGTCGGATCCAGCAACGCGTTGCCGGAAGCCTCAACGACATCATCGATGCGGGAGGTATGGATTCGCTGTTGCAATCGTCGTCGGCGGAAGAATCGCGCCTGCTCGACGAGATGCGAACTCGACTGGAAACGCTCGCGCGCAAGCGAGACGCGATTGGCGCGCAGCGGAACGAAACAGCGCGTGACGACGCAGCGTCCGACCTCTATCCACCTGAGCGCTCGAGTGTACATTCAGCCGACCCGGAGGGCGATTCCGACGTTGTGGCCAGCCGTCATTCGACCGGCGGCAGCACGCTCCCGCCCGCGGACAACCGTTTGCTCTCGGGTGCGTCCGTGCATTACTTTTCACCGGTATCGTCCAACGAGCCGCCGCTGCTACCGACGGCCGGCATTGCGCCGGTCACCGTGGCGGTTTGGCAAGCGTGGCATGCACCATTGCCTCGCGGTATTCCCGATGCAGCGTCCGGTGGGATGGCTTATCACGGCCCGGCGCATTCAGCGGGCGTTGCACGAGGCTTCGCGCGCAACGCCGTGCGGATCGGGCGCGCGGCGGGCGGCCTGCCTGGGCGACTCGCCGATCTCGACGAGGACTTCTTTTTCCGCCTGGGACTTGCGCATGATGCCCATCCCGGGCGCACGTTCGGCACGCCTCCCCGTGTGCACGAGACGCTCGACGAACACTTCGACGGTATTAGCGCAGAACTTGGCTTCGACGATTTTCAAACGTTGATCGCACGCATCGTCATTGCGGGAACTGCGCATAGTCCTGCGGAGAAAGCCGCGGCTCAGTGGGACCAGGAGATTGCCAATGCCCGCGCCCGCGGGCAGATTGACGCGGCGGAGGCGGCCGGGCTGTGCGCACTCGTGGAATCGATCGCGATGGTCGATCAAACCGATGCACCTGCCAGCTCGACGTCATACGCCGAACTGTATCGGCGCCACGAAGGACTGCTTGCCGAGTGGGCCGAACGCGACGGCGCTCCGCGCCAGGCCGTGTCGCCATCGGAAGTATCGGCAATGCTCGAGTCGGGCTTCACCGAGAACGTCGGTTCGCCGGCGTGGCGAGAGGAATTCGTGGAGAAACGGCAACGCCTCGTCGACGATGGACATGTCGATGTGGAGGTGCTCGAGCGTCTGCTGCGCGCCTTGCCGACCCGCGAAACGTCGATGGACAGAACACCGGTCAAGGGGCCCGGCTGGCGCGCGACGCTGGCCGCGAATCGCACCGTTGACCGAGCGATCGCGAACGGCTTGGTGCGGGACGCCGATGGCGCCGTACGGCTTGGGGAGACACTCGCACAGGCGCATGCGCTCATCGCACGTACACCCGCAGCCGACCACGACCGAGACCTGCTCCAGGTCTATGCGCGGTATCTCGACCACCTGGCGAGCGGGCGCGTACCCGCCGAGTTCCGGAAGATGATGACGTTCGACGAAAGCGTCGGCAACCTCGAGAAGCTGACGCGCGAGTGGGACAGCGTGAGAGCAGCCCAGGCGCAGTACGCGAAGCTGGCCGATGGCGAACGCATTGGCCGTAATAGCCCGCGCGAGGCGAGCTGGCAGCGGCTGATCGACAGGTCGTCCGTGGCTGCGGTCGTCAACGAGATGGTGGACGATAGCGAAACCCTCGACGAACCCGACGATCCCGACGATCGGGGTGACGCCGGCGGCGTTTCGCCGGAATCGACGGGGCCACTCGACACGTCCGGGCCGGGCTCGGGCGCAGCCGCGGCGAAGCCGTCATCGGATGAGAGCGACGTCCCGCCTTCGGCAACCGGCCGCGACATTGCACGCCCTTCGCCGGAGCCTCGTGCCACGCGTCCTGCGAACAGCGCGTCTCGCCTCGATCTACGCGGAACACCGGCTGGGCAGACGCCCGTTGTCGAAGCGAAGCAAACCGATCGCGCAGGGGGCCGCGCGCCGCAGGCAGTCGAGGGTGCCCCTGATGCGAACGCAATCGCAACCGCAGATATTTACTATGGCGCCGCGCTGACCACGGACGCCATGCAGGAACTGAGCGAACGACTCGTCCAGTTGCCGCGGCCGCCGGCTGTCCCGTATATCGTTGACAAGCGACGGCCGCGAGCCTCGCACGTCCCCGAATCGGAACGCCGGCGCGTGGCGCCGCGCGAGATAGAGCCGATTGCCGGACGCGGTGCAGCCGCAATAGGCGGAATGGCGCTGGCCCGTCAACTGCAGAGCGAGGAACGCGCGGTTGCCCGCGAATTGCTTGGCTTGCTTCATCGTACCCGGTGGTCATTGGAGGTGTCGTCCGACCAGCTCTCCTCCGGCCCTACGGCGGTATCTCCCGAGCTTGATCACGCTACAGGAGAACTGCGCAATTTGATCAAGCGTCATCGCGACTCGCTCGTCGAATTGATCCAGCGCATTCAACCCGATGCAGCCCCGGAGCACGATAAGAAGAGCGTTCGATTCCCTGCGTTCGACAGCGTGCAGCCGCCGACGAGCGCCGAGGTCATCGCCGCAATCACGGATGGCTCGCCGTCGTTTATCGATGCTCTCGGCGAGGGCTTGCAGACGATCAGGCAAGCAAGCGCCGCTATCGCCGATACGTTCCGGGCAAGCGGTAGCGTCGGGGGCGATCCGCTCGGTGTGCGTCCTGCGAGGTGGTCGGAAGGCGATGCCGCATTGCCCTATGAGGTGGTGATCGGAGCGCTCGGCAACCTCGGGGCGCTGTCACTGACGACGCTCGATCGTCTTCGTGGGGGGCCGTATGGACGTGCGGAGCGCCTGACGCTTGCCGACGGCGTACTGCGCAACCTCGATGCGATGCTCCAGCAGGCTGAACAGTTCCTATCCGAGCGCGAAGCGCGCGGGGAGCGGCCGCCGGCGGGAGGACTGGTCGCGCTCAATGTTGCCGACGAGCGACGCAGGCTTGCCGCGATGCGCGACCGTCTGGCCGACATCGCGGCGGCCGCGCGGCCCGGCGATCCTCTGCGCGCCACGCAAGTGCAAGAGGAATTGCGGCGCTATGCGTTCAACGTGCGCCAGGCGCTGATCGGAACGATTCGCGCGCATGTCGACCCGAATGCGTTCGGCGAGTGGAACCCCGATGGATTGCGTGCCACCGGCGCACGCCTGCTGCGCAAACTGGTGCCCGACGCGCTGACGCGGAATCGGAAACCGCCCTTGCAGAACGCAGGAGGGTCGGTCACCGCCGAGGTGATGGCAGGGCAACCGCGTACGGATGGTCAAGGCGATAGCGGCAAACTTAGCCGAATCGCCGAACTGAACTATCGGATTCGCGGCCTCATTCAGGTGATAGGTGACACCAACCCTCGAGAGCATACCGTCATCAGTTTGTTGACGAAGGCGCATAACCTATCGAGCCACCTCGATGCGACGTCGATGAGTAGCCTCGATCGCGAAACGATGACCGCGAACGTCCAAAGCGCACTCGAAGAAGCCGGCGTATGGATGGACGAACTGCGAGCGGGGATCATATTGCGGGCGGGTGCGTGGCAGGAGCATCTGACTGAAGTCGGACATCCGCGCGATCACACCGAACAGATGCACGAGCGCATTCGGGCAGCGGTGGCGGCAGTCGAGCAAGCGCAGGCTCTCGTGCTAGGTCAGACGGGGCGTCCCAAGGGACACGATCTGACCGAACCGATCGGATTGCTACGAGCGGCTGCCGACAACCTGAAGCAGTACTGTGCCGATCCGCTCGGTTTTGGCGATCCCACGACGGACGAAGAGGCACGGATCGTCGATGGGTTTGCCGACGAGGTTTATGACGGCATTAGTGCGCGAAGCGCACGATTCGAGTAAGTGTCGCCGCGGCTACCCGCGGCTACGAACGGTTGGTTCGATGCCGCCCGCGCTACATGCGCGAGCACGGTATCGACCCGGATCAGAAGCGCGCAAAAGACAGGTCGAACCCCCTATCCTAGGGTAGACGTCAGCCCGGACGCTTCATGGTCGGTTTGGTATGCGCGACCGCGGTGTACAAATGCCGCCCGCGCTGCAAGCCGCGCCACAAACATTTGCTAGCCAGATGTTCTGGCCAAAAACAAAAACCCCCGTAAACCTAAGGCTTATGGGGATTTTTTTATTCCTGGCGGAAAGGGTGCAGGAAGGTGACCCGCAAGCAACTCCAATGCGACACCAGACGGCAACTCGATCAACTCGGCCGGGTTTCCCGTTTCGGAATCGAAAGCCGGCCGCTCATCGATACCATGGCTCGAGAGGAATACAGCAGACTCCTGATTCGTCGCGGGCAGTCCAAAGAACTTTTGAAAATCACCTACATTCATCTTACTTATGCATAGTCGATTTCTTCGATGCATTTCCATGTGCCAGGTGCGATCAGCTTGATTCGCAACAGCCGATTGTCGACGTTGCTGTACAGTACATGCAACGTATAAGCATCAAAATGCCACACGGCATGCCCCGTCACCGCAGAATCCGCGTGTTGAACCGGGGGTAAGGAGATCTTCCCGAATAAGGCCTCCGGGCTGTCCTCAAAGTCAAGCGCGTGAGGCAACGCACCTAGCCACCCGACAGACTCACTGTCGCGATTGCGATGAAGAGTAACCGCCCGGAATACGGGTCCCGAGTTGCTTTCAATAAAGTGCAGCGTGGCGCCATAACTCCCCGTCAAATCGATTTCACCGTCGTCGCGCGCAGCCCGATACTCGCTCTCAGACAAAGGCTCACGCCATAGAGTTATAAACTCTGGTGATCGCGTCACGAAGCCAAAGGCTTCAATCAATTCGTCAAAATTCGGCCATCTCAGTACACGCCGCGTTTGGATCGGGGCAGCAAGTACACGACAAGCGATTCGATCAATCGAAGTGCCGGCACCGTTGTAAGATACGGTCAAGCGATAACCATCGACATCCCAGGTGTCGCTACGATATGAGTGACGTGTCTCCTCATAGGCTGCGACCTTTGAGCGAGCGGCATGGCGACTATCAGTGAAACACAATCCAAAAGGCAATTCTCCAACGAAGGGCTGAACGTCGTCGAAGCCAGCGTAGAAATAGGCTTGCGAGAACAACAACTCACCATGCCCCCATCGGTACCGGTCCGCCCCCGCCTGATATTCCGAGTCGACAAAACCCAACTCAATGCCTTTACGACGGATGAGTACCCAATCGTGAAAAGATCGCCCATCTCCGGGGGATTCCGGACGCTGATATGTTCCCAGACCGTCGAAAATTTCAGCAACGCCTTCAGCGTCGGCAGGGTTTCCGAACTCCCGAACAATTTCGTCGGCGTTCATCGCCACAGAATCCCAAATTGTACTCTTTCAATCGACCCTCTGCCCTCCGCGTACCTAACAAAAAGCCGAGTATTACCGGGTAACTCCCAAAATTCAGAATTCCTGTCTGGATTGAATTTTGCGGACTCACCGAGCTTCGAAATTGCCTTCTCCCTGCTATCCGAGAACAGCAATCCCCCTGGAAGATCTCCTTTGTACACTGAGAACTCGTCGTCGCCCGGACCGTAGAGAAAGATTGCCGTCAACACCGGCGCATCACTGGGAAAGCTGACGTGATACTTTGCGCTTACGTAGCTTTCGCTTTCGAATAGCAACGACACTCCAGCGTCTGCATTGTTCATATAGACGTCCGTGTCGTCACGCCTTATGGTTATCCGGCGCTCAATACCCAAGGCGCGCAAGAGTCCCACGACCACATCCGAGTCTGCCTGCTTGCCGATTGAGTTCATGAAATATTCGGGTTGCATTGTCACCTTACCTTTTTCAGGATCTCTAGCAGAGCCTTATCAAAATCCCTATTAGTCATACGTAAAACACGCTTGGCGGCCTTCTGGTATGCTTTCTTGCAGCCCCCGTCGGCATCGTATTCGTCGATCTGCTTCAACATCGCTTCAACATCTCTGCGAGCGGCACTCGCCAAGTCTTCTGCGTCTTGGGGTGCCAATTTCAGATTCTTTGCTCCATATGTCGGGCTCACGTCAATAGGGGGTGCGGACGAAAACTTGGACTACCTGGAGGTAGTTCATGTACTCGTACGAGGATCGCATTCGAGCGGTTCGGCTTTATTTGAAGTTGGGTAAGCGCATCAGAGCGACGATTCGGCAGTTGGGCTACCCGACGAAGAATTCACTTCTATCGTGGCACCGCGAATATGAACGGTGTCATGATCTACGGACCGGCTACGTCCGTTCGAGGCCGAGGTATTCGGCCGAGCAGAAGAAGGCGGCCGTTGATTACTATCTGAGTCATGACCGATGTGCTGCTGCAACGATGAGGGCGCTCGGATATCCGAGCCGCGCGGTCCTCGCAGCCTGGATTGAAGAGCTGCACCCTGACATCGAAAAGCGCGTTATCGGCACAGTAACTGGCGGCGTTCCGAAATCCCATGAGGTCAGGCGGGAGGCAGTCATTGAACTGTGCGCAAGGGAGGAAAGCGCACGCGTGGTTGCACAGAAAACAGGCGTGAGCAGGCCGACGCTTTACATGTGGAAGAACCAGCTGCTCGGTCGCGAGGCACCAGCATCCATGAAGCAAAAAAAGAAACCGGCATCGAACCATGAGCGAGCGGAACTGGAGGAGCAGGTCGAATCGCTTCGACGCGACATCCGGCGACTGCAGCTCGAACACGACATCCTCAAGAAGGCGAATGAACTGATAAAAAAAGGGATGGGCGTCGACCCGCAACTCCTGAGCAACCGGGAGAAGACGATGCTGGTTGATGCCCTGAAACAAACCTACGCGTTGCCGGAGCTGTTGGAGGTATTGGGACTTGCTCGCAGCTCCTACTTCTATCACCGCGCTCGCCTGCTCGTCGCTGACAAGTATGCCGGCACGCGTCGCGTCATCGCGAACATCTTTGAGCTCAATCACCGCTGCTATGGATACCGTCGAATACGTGCAGCACTGGGCAGGCAGCAGATCCTTATCTCGGAGAAGGTGGTGCGACGTTTGATGCGACAGGAAGGTCTGACTGCGGCGACGACCCGGCGCCGTCGCTATGGCTCCTACCGCGGTGAAATAGACCCCGCGCCGGAGAACCTCATTGATCGCAACTTCAGTGCAGCCGCTCCGAACCGGAAATGGCTTACCGACATAACGGAATTCCAGATTCCGGCCGGCAAAGTCTATCTGTCGCCACTGATCGATTGCTTCGATGGTCTCGTTGTGAGCTGGTCAATCGGCACGCGGCCGGATGCAGAACTTGTGAATACCATGCTGGATGGGGCTATCGCGACGGTGGCCGACAGCGATGAACGGCCCGTGGTCCACTCCGATCGCGGAGCACACTACCGGTGGCCCGGATGGCTCTCACGTATGCGCGATGCCGGCCTCGTTCGCTCGATGTCGCGCAAGGGATGCTCTCCCGATAATGCAGCCTGCGAAGGCTTCTTTGGGCGCTTGAAGACGGAGTTGTTCTATTCTCGCGACTGGCGGGCTACGACCGTCGACCAGTTCATCGACATCGTCGACTCCTACATCCGCTGGTATAACGCCAAGCGGATCAAGGTCTCCCTCGGCTCTCTCAGCCCGCTCGAATATCGCGAGAGTCTCGGAATTGCGGCATAAACCAGTCCAAGATTTTAGCCGCACCCCCAGTGGGTCAGATTTAAATCGGCGTTGACACCTATGCGTAACGATGTGGCATAGAAGCCATTGTCACCGCGGGTAGCATTATTTTCTTTCAATTAGCTTGTCTATATCGACATTGGCGAACGGCGTTGAAGGGGGCGCCAGTTGCCGCAAAATCGTCAGATGTTGATCGAGCTTCACCTTGTGGAGGTGCTCCAACACCATCTTTCCACCGAAGACGACGGCAGGCTCGAATCCGTACATTTCATCTGGCCCGAGGCTACCGAGCGCTTTAAATGCCCGATCAAACAAGGGCTTCCCAAACTCATCGTCGAGATCACACTCGTCCTTAGAGAGTCCGAAGAACGCGCGAACCGAAATATCTAACTTCCGTTGATCCTTCTTCTTAAGATCCCGCTCCAATGCAAACATCGCGTGAGTCGCGCAGTTAACAGTCACACTTTGACCAGTCGACTCCCCGCAAAGGTATAGCTTGCCAAATGCTGTCCTCGCAATTGCGTGGAAAGCATCGACTTCTTCCAACCGCGATCCGTCTAACCACTCGTCAACCAAATCTTCGTACTCCTCTGGATTGACCAGCCAGACAAGTCCGTTGGCATACCCAGACCAGCCTTCTTGTCCCCAATACGTCAGCAGGCGATCGGGCAGCTTCCCCCGCCACTTCTCGATCGCCGCTTCGGGCGCATCTATTCGAGTGGTCGCTTCTCCAAACTCATCGATGAATACTCCAAAGTCTTCGTCCCTCATCGCACCCCCTTTCCTCGACAAGGCTCAAGTTTAACGTTCATTGTCTCATTAGCCCGGCCATTCTTGATAGCGTCCTCGGCCGCAGCATCCATACCCGCTACGCGTCCGTCTTGATTCCAACTGCTGCCAATGGAAGAGTTGACGTCGGCCCTACCCATGCCCTTCGGGTCCGGTTGCATCCACCCCCCGGCTACCATGTCCGGCTCATGTAGCGCAGCTAGCTTGCTCATGATTTCGCTAGTACGGCTTGCTGCTTCGGCTTTCGCTTGTGCCGCGCCCATACCACTCTCCATAAGGCTGTCTCTAATGCTGCGGGAAATACTGGCTGCATAATCTTTCCGATAGCTGGCCTGCGCGCCATCAGCAAGCGGGTTACGCCCAGAGCGTGCAAATGCATCTCGCGCTGCCTTGTATTCCGCAGCGGTCATGCTGTTGATTTGCTCCTGCTGCCGCTCCAGTTGCTGCGCCATCTCCTTGAGGTAGGCTTTTTGCTCCTCAGCAGACATCCGCATGAACTTCTTCTTATCGAAGGGATGGAAGCAGGGCACTTTGTGCTCTCGCTGCTTGACCTTAAACCCATCCTCGCCCTGCTTTGTTTCCTCGCCGCCTTCCGTCGTTGGCTTCTTCGTTCGAGTGGCTTCCTCTTCGGCTTTCCTAAGCTTCTCAGCTTCGGCAGCCTCTTTCTCAGCTCTCGCCGCAGCCTCGGCCTCTCTCGCCAATTTAGCGGCCTCTTCCGCAGCATGTGCCTCTCGCGCGAGCCCCGCCGCGCCCTTCACGAGCTTGCCTGCCGTCGTGACGATCTTCCCACCGGGGATCATGCTAGCAGCCGACAGTCCAGCGTCCACCATGTCGCCTTCGGCCGCGTAGATCCCCGCATCGGCAGCTCCAGTCACGATCCCCAGCCCCGGCACGAAGCTCGCAAGACCTAGCGCGCCATGCACCCACGGACTCGCCTTTCCCCACCAACCCTCTTCTTTCGGCGTCTCCGGTTTGACTGGCGGATTCGTGCTCGCACTGGGCTGCCCTCCGGCAATGGAGCCGCTAGGCGCCGGCTGCGTCACGTAGATGCCGGGACAATTCCCCCCATTAAGCGTACAAGGGTCTCCCTCGCGGATGACCGGCTTGCCGGAAATCCGCACCGTACTGGAACCCCTTACCGGCTTCACCTCGCCGCTCACCGTACCGCTCTTTACACCCTTGCAGGAACCTGCTGCGTCGCCGACGCAGCTAGGCTGTGTGCTTTGGCTTAGCACGTATGCGGGATCACCATTGAACCGCACGTTCGGCACAATACCGACGCTGCTGGACAAGTCCTCGGTCACCGGATAAGGCAGCGGCGGCGTGCTACTGCCGACAGGCGTCTTGTTGATCGACGGTGCGGTCGATACCGCCTTAAACTTCGCATTTTTTCGCGCCCCGAGCTGGCTAGCCATGCGCAACCTCTTCTTGTTCTGTCGGCATACGCGTCGTCACAGCTCGCGCGTCGTCACCCGAAAGCATGCGTGCCCCTAGCACTCGGATCAGCGGCTGCTTACTGAGCGTTGCTCGCCACACGCACGAAACCTGTCGCCTGTGCAAATCGATCAAAAGCGTGTCCAGCCGAGCGCTGAGTTCCCCGATCGCACCGTTTTCGAAGCGCACCAACAAGAACGGCAAATGCCCCGGTAGAGCGAGCGTGAGGACCGCGTTGCCTTGCGTATCTCGCGTCACTCCCGGCGTGTCCGGTGCACAGAGATTGACAAGTCGAATTAGCTCATCGCCGCGCAACGCATCCACCTGCTGATCAGGCCAAGCCGCGTTCCATACCGCAAAATCGAAATCCTCCGGCAACGCGGCATTGCTTTCGACGAATGCCTCATCGATTGTTCCAACTAGCTTGGCTCGTTCGGGATGGCCTTTGGGTCGCACGCCCAATCCAGCAACGAGCCACTCACCGCCGTCGAGCTTGCCGCGGCAAGCGCGATTGAAATCGTCGAGACCAATTGGACGGGACGGATATTCGATCTGTGGGGCCGCAACACTACGTACATCGGCCGAGGCCAGAAACCAATCGCGCGTGTACCCTTGACCGACCGGATTGAACGGATACGCATCGTGCGCGACAGGGGGCCGGGCCACGTCAGGATGCGCGTCGGTTTGCTCCACTGTTAGGCGATACTTTTGGGGGACTTTGCCTGCCGCGCTGTGATCGGCATCGATACGGCATTCACCACCAAACGCGCGCTCCAAGCGAATCGGCACCGGTTGTGCCGGCTCCGGCTGGGTCATTCGCCAGTACGGAAAGCGAACAATACCGAGTGTTCCGATTTTCAGTAGCGCGGCAGCGGCGCGCGTCCAACCCTTCAGCTTTACGAATCGGCGCTCACCCGTCACAACGAGCACTTTGTCGATCAGGCGTTCGCCCTGAGCATCCGCATGCTTGACTCGTTCGACCTCGGCCTGCCAAATGCGCATCGCCTCATCGGATGCCGGCATCAACGGATTAAGGCCATGCGGGCGTGCTGGTATGGGGACCGGTGTACCGGGTCGCATCACCGAAAGACGGACTTCGAATCGCTCCGGCACCGAACCGTCCGCCGGCTGTGGCGGATACGCCGTTGCATTGACGATCACGTCACAACGCGGCTTATACGCGCAAAGGTCGGACTCCTGGCGCACACTTGCTTGCAGGTTGTCGTCGAAGAACGCGTCCGCTTCACATAGCGGCTGCTGATCGTCTGCGAAGACCAATTCACCCGCATCGTTCCAGGTGAAGGTCTGCCGCAACACAACGGTATGAAAGCCCTGTCCTCGCTGATCGATGCCTTCAAACGCCAGCGCGGGAAACGGCGTGTGATTGACGAATTCCATGGCCAGGGCACTCAGTTGATGTCAACGTCCTTGCCATTGATCTGCACTGGCCCGGAGCCTTCGATCAGCACCTGCGTGCCGCTCAGCGTGATGTGCCCGTTGCTTTCGAGAATGAGCGAAGCGCTGCCTGTCTTCAGTTCGATCCTGCCGCCTGCCGTGATGGTGTAGGTCTTGCCGACCATTGTCGTCTTCGACAACCCCACCTCTTCCGCGCTGGCCAACCCCGCTGCCGTATTGATCGCGCCAGCAACCGTCACCGTATAAGCACCGCCGATCGTCAACGCCTTCGCCAAGCCCACGGTCTCGGCAGACGCGAGCGCGATTACCAGATTCTGCGCACCATCGATCGTTTCGCTGCGATTGCCGCCAACGTTCAGCGTCTCGTTGCCGCCTACGCGTTCCGTCCGATTCACGCCGATCGTGATCGTCTCGTTGTTGCCGACCGTCTCCGTGCGATCGTTTTTGACCTGCACGGTTTCGTCATGGTCGATCGTCTTCGCACGATCGTTGCCGACGGTATGCGACTCGTTGTTCTCCACCTCGATGCGCTGGTCCTTCTCCGCGTGAAGCCAGACCTCCTCTTGCCCTTTCTTGTCTTCAAAGCGAATCGCATTCGCGTTGGCGGACGTCGCTCCTTTGCTCGAACGCGTGAGAATGCCGCTTTGCGTCGCGCTTGCCGGCAAGGCCCACGGCGGCATGTTCTGCGCGTTGTATACCCTCGAAATGATCAGCGGACGATCCGGGTTGCCGTCCAAAAACAGCACGACTACCTCTTCGCCGATCCGGGGAATCTGGATCATGCCGAAGCCTTTCCCCGCCCACGGCTGCCCGACACGAACCCAGCAAGAACTCGACTGGTTTTTCTCTCCGAGTCGGTCCCAATGGAATTGCACCTTTACGCGGCCCAGTGAGTCCGTATAGATCTCTTCGCCCGCCGGGCCCACCACGACAGCCGTCTGCGGCCCAGGAATCGTCGGCCGGGGCATCGTCAGCAAGGGGCGATAAGGAATCTTCTTGCGGATACACGTGAAGCTACAGCTATAGGACGCCGCGCCTTTGCCTGCCTGATAGTTGTTCTGGCCTGAATGAGCGACCGTGAGAATCACGAGTTGCCGGTCTTCCGGTTTTCCAGTGTGGTCGTAGTGATCCTCGATCTCGAAGTAGCGCAACGGCATCAACCGCCGGCTCGTGCTGGTACCCGAGAACACCTTGCTGTGGGCGGCCAGCGCCTCTGCTCGAAAGCTGGCCAACTCATGGCCACGGTCGCGGTCCGGGAAGCATTGAGGGCCCATGTAATCATAGATCTCGTACGAGGGAACATCGCCCTGTTCGATTTCGGCCTTGCTCGTTTGATACCGGCGCGCATTGGGGACTTTGTAGTCGGCTCCTTTCAGCGCGACGTCAGTCGGCACGAGTTCACGCCTCGATTGCAACGAGGTGACGACATCCACATCGTCCAACATCTCGCCCTGCGAATAAGGCATCGACGGGCTACTGCCATCGATCGGCTTTGCGCTCGTCGAGCTGTCGGTCACGATCAGCTTATGACCCGCCTTCGTATGCTCGAAGTAAAAGAACAACCCCTCTTCCTGCATCAGGCGCAATACGAAGTTCAGGTCGGTTTCCCGATACTGCGTACAGTAGCTGCGGTTCGGCGTTGCCTTCGATAGCCGGAACTCATACGAGGCCAACGAACCGTAGCCTTGAAAGACATTTGAAATAATAGACTGAGCGGTCTGCTCTTGGAATATCCGAATGTCTTGCCGTCTAGAAAGCATCCATACCCACGGCCGGACCGTCGCGCTATATGTTGCCAAGCCGCCATCTGTATCCAGATGCGAGAAGTGTGTGACGTAACCGTGAAAATATCGCTGTTCCGAACTCGCAAACGCGCTGTTCAACTGAAGCGAAATCGTTACCGGTTGCCCGATCATCTGCTTGAGTTCGATATTCGGATCTTGCGAAGCGAGCCGCAGATGAAACTCGAACAGTTGCGATAGCCCTTCCGTGCCCTGGAAATCGACGAGCACGAGCTCCGACAACCCTTCCGGCACAGCCTTCAGACGGAAAAGGCGACTATTTTGGAATTCAGCAAAGAGGTCAGACATTTGCATGGGCTGCCCCGACGCGTCACAACACGAAAATCGCGCAATACTACCGGAAAACCATTGCATTCCCAATGGCCGCAACAATCTCAATTCGCTTTCCAGCAATAATTCCCTGATCACCCGCACAAGGAAGCAACTATTTCTGCCTCGGTTCAAAAGATTGTCTCGGGGCGTCGCTCTGCCTTATATTTCGGTCGTCCCTGTTGTGCCCTGCATAGCCGCTAAATGCTCGCAGTTGGCTGGGCTCTTTAATTCCGTCTTGATTCGTCACTGCCATGCCGAACGCCCCGTCCCGCTGGGAGCCATACTGTCATCGACCCGATGCCGAGTTTCACCTATCAAAGTTCGCCAGTGAGGTACTCGGTCACGATGCCGGCGTCATCTTCTTCGATGGCTCGGGGGCAACACGGCTTAAATCGGCCATGCCCGACCGGGACGGGGACACCACCGACCTGATCGTCTCCATTCAGCGTCCGCCTTTGTACCCGTTTGCGCTTCGGGGCACAGCGCGGTCACAGTCTTTTGCGGAATTCTCCCAGGGACTCGCGAAGAGTGCTTCGCGGGATGCTGGCAAGGCTCTTGATGCCGCCAACTATGTGCGCCATGCACTGGGGTCTTTCATTGGAAGCCATAAAACCGCATTCGATACCGGCAACACGGTCATTGATGTCGTGGGCGTGGTAACTGGCGTGCTCGCTGTAGCCGCCATCGGCGTCGAAGGGGCCGCGCTGATTCCCGCCGCATTTGCCATAGCCTCGCTCGTAGGCGCTCTTGGGCTCGTCGTCGCCGACGGCACAATGTCGTATTTCGAACTGACCGGCGACAAGGTGCACCAGCGGGAACTCGAGAATTATTGGGCGTACCAGTTGGTCGAGGCAGTCGGTCCGTGGATGGCCGTTCCTGATCTCTTGCTTGGTGGCCCGCGCGCGCTCGCAGAACAGGCTCGTACCTCGCTGAAAGTGCGTGCAATGAGCAACCGCGTGGATGCAGCCGAACAGGCACTGGCCGGCCAACGGGATGCCATCGACACATATCGGGAAGCGCACGCCAATAAACTCGACCAACCAAACATCATGACCAAGACCCAACGCATGCGCGCAAAAGCGAATCGCATCAATGGCGATCTGGTCCGGGCCAGAACCAAACTGGAAAAAATGAAGGGGAAACTCGCTTTGCTTCGGTGGCTAGAGCTGCCCGCCTACGGTGGCACCATTTTTGGCATGAGCGAGTATGGCGTCAATCCGCCGGACTTCGGCCAAACCCGTCAATCGGTCAGCCAGGCGTGGCACGACGCGCGGACACACGCGACAGGGACGCCGGACCCACACCACCCGGCCCACGCTCTCGTACCGAGCCAAGTAGCACCGCACGCAGCGGGAGACATCCGTCCCGTCATGCAGTTTCAGGTCAGTGTCCGACCAAATGCAGGAGCATCGCAGTGAGTCCGAGGAAGTCCCAGCGCACCGTAGCCCGGCCCGAACTGCGCCGGCTCCATCAAACAGGGCAACCGGAAAACCGACCTCCCAGAGCACCGTGGTCAGCAGCTTTTGCGAGTGCGGGCTTTTGCCTCGTGGCGGCCATGATCCTTATCGAGGTTTATCTGTGTTTGTCGGATCTCCTGCAATTCAACTTTGCAGGCCCGGGGTTCTTGGGCATGTGGGTCGGCATCAGTGCGATCCTGCTGTCGTTCATTGTAGGCATTGGGCGAGGCAAGCTGTGGGCAGTCAAGCTGCTGCGGTGGTCGACCTACGTCCTCACAGCGCTGTATCCCGTCGTCTTGGTGTACGCCGTTGAAATGTATTCTGGCACCTCGCCATTCGGCAAGCCGTTTGCCTGGATCACCTTCATTTTTTCGGCGATCCAATTGCCGCTGTTCTTCCAAATCTATCGCGCGTTCAGGCGCGTTCGCTGGCTCGATCCCAAGTCGCTACCGAGCGAATGGGAACCGCCGTCTTCGTTCGTCGATCCCGCTCGCACTGCCCCCTTACCAAAGCGGGGCTTCTTCGGATGGTTGTTCACGTGCGTCGTTATCCTCGCCATCCTGATCCGGTACTACACCGGCATCCTCCAGATGGAATGGCTCGGCGTATGGTTATCGAGCCACGATATATGGAAAGAACTCGGAGCGATCGGCGCCTTGCTTACCCCGGTTCTTGTGTTGACGTTTTGTTTTGCGACCAGACGGGCAGCCTTCTGGCATCGACGTATCGGCGGGTAAGGCGTGGGGACATGCCCCCTGATAGCCCCGCCTTGATTTCCTTCGCACGCGTAGAGTGTGTGCTCGCACCCTCCAGAAAACGCCCCACGAACGGCGCCTCCATGGACGATTACGAAAAACTTCTTCCGTACTTCGAACGCGAACTCGCACAACTGCGCCAAGACATGCTTCAGTTCGAGCGCTCGTACCCCAAAGCAGCCGCTCGTCTTTCGATGTCCAGCGGGAAAACGGAAGATCCCCATGTCGAACGCATGCTTCAGTCCGCTGCCTGGCTCAACGCCAAAGCAGCGAGACGCATAGACGATCACTACCCGGAATTCACCGACGCGCTGATTGAAACGGTCTTTCCCGCCTATTTGAGGCCCATTCCCTCCTGCTCAATCGCGCAATTCGATGTCGCCGGCATCTTCGATGGGCTTACGCGCACGATCACGATGCCCCGCGGCACGGAGCTCGAGCACCGTCCGTCGCTATGCCGGTTCAACACAGCGTGGGATGTCACACTCTCGCCCCTCGGTATCACGCATGCCCAGTTCTCACCGCCGACCGCCGCACCCGTTCTGGCCGCCGGTGCGTTGCCGACCGACACGGCCGGTATCATCTCCATCGAATTTGAATCACCGGAACATGCACTGACATCCGAAAGCGAACTCCTGCCGCAGACGCTACGGGTGTATTTGCATGGTGATCGGTTTCTCGCGGCGGCCTTCATCGACGCGCTGCTATTGCATCCGCAGACGGCGTTCGTCGAAGCCGACGGCAGCCGCCGTTGGCATGCGCTCGAAAGTAATCCAGCTTTCGCAGTCGGCTTCGACGATGACGAAGCGATCATCGACGAATCGAAACATGAGAAGCAACCCGCGCTACGGCTACTGCTCGAATATGCCGCATTCCCACACAAGTTCCGATTCATCGATATCAACTTCGCGGTACTGCTACGTACAGCCGGTCCTTGCAGTAAACTCGCGTTGCATTTTCCGGTCTCGTCCAAAGCCGCAGACGCGTCGGCGATGCAACGCTTCGGTCTGTTGAACGCGCGTCATCTTCGACTCCATTGCACGCCGGTTGTTAATCTGTTCGCAGCGGATGCGAAGGCCGTCGATGTGACGACCGAGACACAAACGTATCCCGTCGTGCCGCCAAGCGGCGATGGCGCAGCAGCCGTCATTCATTCGATTCAGTCCGTGCGTATGATGCACGGCCCGGAAGGAGGCAAGCCAGGCGCCGAAATCCCTCCGTATAAGTCGCTGCAGCATTGGTCGCCTGTTGGCGTGTTCTGGATACAGGAAAAGAATAGTTGGGAGATTGGACACGGCACCGAAATTCGGCTCGTCAACGTCGACGATCAACCGGTGACACCCGACGCATCCAAGCTCGCGATCGGGCTGATGTGCACGAACGGTCAGGCGCCGCGCGCGATCGATATCGGGGCTCCCGGCGGAGACCTGCACAGTGAGGAGATGAACCTCAGCACCCCGATCACAATGCTCGTGCCGCCCTCCCCAACCAGTCAACCGCCGAACGAGGACCGCGCGCTGTGGCGGCTGCTGTCAACCCTATCGCCCAACCACGCGGCGCTTTCGCCTGGCGGCATTGTCGCGCTACAGGCACTGCTGTACCAGTTCGCAAAAACGGCCCCGCCCGATGCGAGCAGATATGTGACCGGAATCACTAAACTCAACGCTCGTTCGATCAAGAGGGTCATGAACATCGCGGCCGTTCCGATGCCCGTTCTGGTGCCTGGCATTCAGGTCACTTTGACGATCGATGAAACAGCCTTTACTGGCCATGCGCTGCATACGTTCACGCAGTTAATGGAGCGCTACTTCTTGCGGTACGCACAGGGAGACTGCATCGAGCTGGCGGTTATGTCGCCGCGCGGAACGGTCATCTATCATGGAGAACCGCAGTTGGGACCGGAGGAGTTCGCGTTCGTATAGTGGTCAAGCGGCGGCTTCAAGGAACCTTTTGCCGCCCCGCCTTGATCACGTCGTCGAACTTCACGGGTGCGTCATCGTGCGCGGCGCATTCGAGTGGCAGCGTCACGCCGTAGGGCAACTGCACCGGTAGCCGCACCGGCGTCGTTGCCTTCGCCGATTCGTATCCGTGCGGTTACTGTCGCGATCTCTTGCAGTCAGTCTCTTCCTGCTCGATCGGCATGATTGTCTTAAGTTGAAGTTTATTTAGAAATGTGACTGGGATCTCCGGGAGATCGGCGGCCGTATATCGAATCGCGCGACGGGGGTTGTCGAGTAAAGGAAGAAAGCGCTCGTGCAAGTTCGTACTCCCGCACATTTCCGGGTCGGCAAGGTCGTAAGTGAATGCGATTCTGGCCGCCAGCGCAGCCGTGAAGTTCGAACCACCGAGGATGGCTTCCGGTGCCACTGCAACAAACATCATCATGTAAAGGCTGATAGGCAAAAATCTTGGGCCATTTTCCTTCAACGCCACCCAAAGTTTCGCTTGAGAGTTTAGCCTTTTACGTTTACTAGGTGGCGGGAAAAACATCGTCGTAAACATCCCGATGAACAGCAAAACTACGGATGCACCCGCGACCATAAAGCTTGCCAGCCCAAACACGCCGAAAAACGTAGTCGCGGTGACCGCCGAGGTGAATCGCGATGAGTCGACTCCCATCAGTGTTGTGATAGTCGATGCCGCCGTCGCATGCGAATACCACGTTGCGAGGAGCACAGCGACCGTGGCTAGCAATCGCACGGCGGTATCGTCGCAGAAATTCTTAACCTTCTCTTCTTGATAGACAAGGTGGAAGATGATTGCGACCGGCACAATGCTCGTCCAGATTAGCGACAAAACATTAAGAATTGGCCCGTGAGCCCGGACACCGAAAGTTCCGACGACCTCAGCCGAGAATGCAATGCCTGTACCAATTTGTACGTATTTACGGGAGCATAGTTTGAACAGGTAGTGATCGACCTTTCTGAAACGCCTTCGCAGCCTCGCAAACGCATATCTTACGACTCTTGTATGGAGCGCACGCCGGATCACCAACGACAAAGAGGCTATCGCCTTGCTTATGCACCACACGCGCCCATGGTCTCGAAGGCGCATTTGATGGCGCTGGCCACCGGCGATTCGTGGCTTGAGAAAGGTGCCACGATCCTCCTGTTCGGTCCGCCTGGAGGCGGCAAAAGTCATCTCGGGTCTGCCATCGGACACGCCCTGATCGACGCCGGCTATCGCGTATTGTTCACGCGCACCGGCGAAATCGTGCAGAAGCTCCAGGTCGCACGTCAGAGTCTGCAACTGCCTTCGGCGCTCGCGAAGCTTGACCGGTTCGACCTGATCATCCTCGATGATCTCTCGTATGTGAGGAAAGACCAGGCCGAAACCAGCGTGCTGTTTGAGCTGATCGCCGAGAGGTATACACCTTCACTGCCGTCGACAGCATCATCATCGCGGCCCCGCACCGATACGGTCGATCATCGCCTGCAGCAAAGGCTCGAGCGCATACGCAGGCAGTCGCAGCCGAACTCCGTCGCCCAAGATCAACTCCGGCACATCGCACGAATTGCCGTTGCCAGTGGCGCCCATTGCGCGATCGACGATGCCAACGCGCATAAAGCCCGCCAGAGTCTGCGCAACTGCAGCCGTCGCCCCCGCGCTCTGTTGCACGTCGCCACTTCGCTCGGCATGGCTAGCAAGCGTCAAGTACCTCGTCATCGAGGAACGGGAAATCCCGCTGCGCTCGCTATAGGCTTGGATCGTCAATCCGCTTGCCCGAAACTCGCCTATGACCTCTCGCCACGGCCGCGTGCCACGCTTACCCTGACTTCTCGCCGGCGGCGCCGCTACACCCGCCGCGTCCCCAGACACCATCTGCGTTTCCTGCATGAATATCCTCCCGTCATCGCAATGGGAGAATCGTCAGCGATCAGCGACGTTCGCTCAATAGCGGGGATTCTCGGGCGGATACGATTGCGCGTCAAAATGAAAACCGTCGCCGGCTCACGGTGGACGGCGTTGATCTGCGCAATGCGTTCCACCCTCATGGCGTCATTCAACGACGCAGCAGCGGTTTTAGTATGGCCGACTTCGGGCCAGACCAGGATTGCATCCAGATATTCCTGACGTGGGAGCTTCCGATTGAAGACGTCCATGTCGCGCGCGCGCTCGAGGTGGCATTCGATATCGACACTTCGGCCTCGCTGCAACGGGATGAAGAGCAGGTCTTGTTGAACGGCGCACCGGCTGCTGTGTGCTCGGAGTCTGGTCGCTGGTACCGGGTTGACTGATCGCCCGCGTCACCGATCGGCGACGCACGACCCGAAGGGGACGTACAGGTTTCCCTGAAACGGCCCTTCAAAATCGGGCATCATTCAGTTGCTTTGGAACCAGCAAAAGCCGCGGTCCACAACCTCAGTCGGGCTAAATAAGCACAATGAATCTTATCTCGAGGATTTTCGGGGCTTGCTCACCTTCGACGGTTCCGGCACAGACGGTCTATTTATCGCCGAGTGAACCGATGTCCCTTCGCACTGCGCTTGAGACCATTGCCTCCAGCACCGATCAAGAATTCGTCGCGCAATGTATATCACACTATTCGGGCTACGTAAGGGAGGCGGCGATTGCGCGGGCGGTCGAGCTGGGCGGCAGTTCGTCTTTAGACTCGATCACAAAGCGCGTGAACGATTGGGTACCCGAGGTGCGACGATCCGCGATGAACGCGCTGCTTACGCTTTTGGCGATCGTTCCCGCCGAGCACTTTGTCTCCATCATTCCACGACTGCGCGGTCTCATGCTGGCCACGCGTACGGACCACAGATCTTGGTTGTTCGAGTTTGAACGGCGCCTCGTGGAAGCAGGCGGAACCAAAGCGATTCTCGCGGCAATAACCGG